>DASVCS010000139.1:0-7768 GCA_036381495.1 Longimicrobiales bacterium | reverse complement strand
CGTCTGGCGCGCGGCGCATCCCGGGGCAACGTCGGACGCCGAACCGAAGGCGTGGGAAGATCCCGGCGAATGGCAGCCGAACCTGCGCGGCCAACGGCTCGAAGGCGACGAGCTCGCCGGCTTGTTCAACCTCGTGGAATCATGGGTGCTGAGCACGCATCCGGTTCCGCGCGGCGAGCCGTTTTGGTGGGTCCGCGATACCGCGATTCGCGAAATGCTCCGCTACCGGCTTGAACTCGGGCAACTCGGCCAAGGCTGCTGGATCTGCGGCGCCTTGGACGTGAAGCCCGTACGGCTGGGAAGTCTCGCGTGGCCCTTCCATTGGCGCGCGGCGATCTGCGAAGCCTGTGACGGCGCGCACGCCGAGGACGGCGGCCGGTGGCCGGGCCTTCCGCCCCACCATCTTCTGACCGACAACATTCGCGCCTGGGCCGCCCGGCGCCCCGCGCATCCGGAGCCTCACTATGGGTGACAGGACCGGAATCGAGTGGACGGACGCGACGTGGAATCCGGTGCTCGGCTGCTCGGTCGTCAGCCCGGGCTGCACCAATTGCTACGCCATGAAGGTGGCCGCGCGGCTCGAAGCGATCAGCGTCGCGCACGAGGCCGCGCACGGCGGCGATCCCGGCCCCACGGTGCGATACCGCGGCCTGACGACGGAAACGCGCGGTGGCCCGGTCTGGACCGGCGAGGTTCGGCTGGACAAGACGATGCTCGATCGGCCGCTGCGGTGGAAGCGCCCGCGCCGGATCTTCGTCAACAGCATGTCCGACCTGTTCCACGAGGCGCTCGTCGAGGACGAGATTGCCGAGGTCTTCGGGGTGATGGCGGTGGCCGGCCGGCCGTTCCACGGACCCAGCGACGGCCACAGGCCGATCGGGAAGCCGATGCCGCTCTATCGGGGCGGCGAGCCGGTGCAGATGAAGTTGCCGAACGCCAAGCACGGGCCTCATGTCTTTCAGGTGTTGACCAAGCGCGCGGAGCGGATGCGGCGGCTGCTGACGGACTACACGTTCCGCCGCAAGGTCGCCGCTGCGGCCTACCGGCACGCGAACGACCGCGTGAATGCCGGCGGGCTCGCCGAAGGCATCGAGCGCGGCGACGATTGGCCGCTGCCGAATGTCTGGCTCGGCTTCAGCGCCGAGGATCAGCAACGGTTCGACGACCGCTGGCCGCACATGGAGCCGTTGGCGCGCGCCGGCTGGTTGACGTGGTGCAGCGCGGAGCCGTTGCTCGGGCCGATCAACGCCAAGCCCGCGATCGGCTGGCGCTGCGCCGTGGGGGGACAGGTGACCACGGAAATGGCATGTCACGACTGCGACCCATGCCTCGGGGCGCTTGGTCGCGGATTCCTCCGCTGGATGGTGGCCGGCGGAGAATCGGGGCCGAACGCGCGGCGCTTCAACGCCGCGTGGGCGCTCAGCATCATCGAGCAATGCAGGGCGGCGGCGGTTCCCTGCTTCGTCAAGCAGATGGGCTCGAACCCCGATCTGCACGGCGACCGGATGGACCTGCGCGACCGCAAGGGCGGCGACTGGTCGGAGTGGCCGGAAGGTCTGCGGGTGCGGGAGTTCCCAAATGCGTAGCACCAACGATCTTCTCATAAAGCAGCTGCTCGATGCCGGGCGCAAGGCCCTCGACGTGCGGCTTTCACCCCCGCACGCGACGGCGCTGCAGGCGGCCGAGGAACGGCCCGCACCACAGACAGAGGGACCGCAGCTAGGAATGACGCCGGGGGTCTCGAGCGCCCCCGGCGAACCATACCACTGCAACATCTGCGGCGGCGCGGTCGACCTCTCCTGGGTGACCAAGCCGACGGTGTCGCTTTCGCCTGGGGGGCGGCGGCGATGAAGGCCCGCGCGGCGAAGGCAGAGTAGGAGACGAGAGATGGCGCACATACCGGACTATCGCTTCGCGCTCTCGAACGGAGACGGCGGGCCTTGCCTCATCCTGAAGGACTACAGCGCGCCCTATGACCGGCAGGACGTGCTGATCCTCTCTTACGAGGACGCGGCCCAGCGCCTGCTGGCGCATGACGAACTGGTTGCCGTGCTTCGGCACATCCTTGAAGCGATCGACACCTGCGGCGATGACGCCGTGCACTACGCCCTGGCCAACCATCAGACGCTCGGCGATGTCGTGAGCGAGGCCCGCGCCGCCCTCGCGAAGGCCCGTGCAGCAAGCAAGGAGTAGGAGGCGGCGATGGCAACCATGCTCGGGTGGTACTTCGCGGCGAATGATCGGCGGCTGGGTTACGGCGACGGCCGGAAGATCGCGGTCGGCGAGACGCACGAGATCGACGGCAAGCCGAAGCTGTGCGAGCGCGGCCTGCACGCGAGCCAGCGGGTCATCGACGCGCTCGACTACGCGCCCGGTCCGATCCTCTACCGGGTCCGGCTGAGCGGCGCGATCGTGCATGACGATGACAAGGCTTCCGCGACCCGGCGCACCTATCTCGCGGAGATCGACGCGACGGAGATGCTGCGTGCCTTCGCTCGGTCTTGCGCCCGCGACGTGATCGACCTGTGGGACGCGCCGGAGATCGTCAAGCGATATCTGGAGACCGGCGACGAGACGATCCGGGCCGCCGCCTGGGCCGCCGCCTGGGCCGCCGGGGCCGGGGCCGCCGCCACGGCCGCCGCCTGGGCCGCCAGGGCCGCCGCCGACGCCGCCTGGGCCGCCGCCTGGGCCGCTGGGGGCGCCGCCACGGCCGCCGCCTGGGCCGCCTGGGCCGCCGCCGGGGCCGCCTGGGCCACCGCCGGGGCCGCCGCCGGGGACGCCTGGGCCGCCGACGGGGCCGCCGCCGGGGACGCCTGGGCCGCCGACGCCGACGCCAGGAGCAAGCAGGCAGCGCGGCTGGAGCGGATGGCCCGCGCGGCTCTCGCGACGGCCCGCGCGGCGAAGAAGGAGGGATAGGCGATGCGGCGGGTGGCGGAGCTGGGGCTGTGATCGACCTGCCCATTCTCTTCCAGCGGCCGATGGTCCGCGCGATCCTGCGCGAGATCGAGGCGCCCGGCACCGGCAAGACGCAGACGCGGCGGCTGGCGTGGTCGAAGCGCGAGCCGTCAATGTCGAACCGCTCAACCCGAGCGAGCCGATCGGTCGGCGCCACGGAATGGCTCAAGCTGTATCGCCGCTGGGCCGCCGGCGAGCGCGACGTGCGGCTGTGGGTGCGGGAGGCGTGGGCGCATGTGAATGCGGTCGGTGGCCCTGCCAAGCCCGGAGACAGCCCGCAAACAACGCTGTACCGGGCGACCTGCCACGGAGCCGGCATCTACCGCTGGCGCCCCTCCATCCACATGCCCCGCTGGGCCAGCCGGATCACGCTCGAAGTGACCGACGTCCGTCTGCAACGGCTTCAGGAGATCGTGGCGGATGATGCGATCGCCGAAGGCATCGAGCGCGATTCGAGCGCATTCATGCACGCCGGCTGGCTGGTCTACGACAGCCCTGTCTGCCCTACGGACGGACGGCCGGGCTTTGTCACGACCGATCCCGTGTACAGCTTCGCCAGCTTGTGGCGATCCATCCACGGCCCCGGCGCGTGGGAGGAGAACCCGGAGGTCGTGGCCGTTTCGTTCCGCCCGCACCTTCGCAACATCGACGAATGGGGCGCGGCACTATGAGCTATCCCGACAACTTCACCTGCCAGGATTGCGGGCGCAAGCACCAGCTCGATACCTCGCTCCCGAGCGAGATCTGGAACCGGATCGCCCGGCCGGAAGACGTGCTGTGCGTCGAGTGCATCGACCGCCGTGCGAAGGCGGCGGGCGTCACAGCCGAGGTCGAGTTCTACTACGTCGGCGAGGCAATCAGGTCGCGGCGCTACAGCGAAAGCCACGGCGAGGTCGATCATGCGGCACGCGAGGCGTATGCCCGCGGCTTTGCGGACTGCCGGGCCCGGGCGGCGGCGATAGCGGACGAGACGGCTTGGATCCATCCCAACGCCTGGGCCTTGGGGCCGGAGCACAACTGCGCCCGGCCGGGCGATGCCATTCGGAAATTGACCCCGGGAGAAAGCTGATGGACCTGAAATCGCAACGCATGGCCCGCATCGTCGTCGAAATGCTCTTGGCGATCAGCAACGACAACCTCGATTTCGTCGGCGCGGTCGAGATGGAGATGCGGATTTACCGCGAAGAACTGAGCCGGGCGCGCAAAGCGCCGCTGCCGTTGTCCCAGTCGCGGGAGCGAGCCTGACCATGGCGCCGCCGACGTTGCCGCCGGAATCCGCGGATCAGTTGAAGCGACAGGATTCGGCCGTTGCGGCGCTCCACAAGGCGATCGCCGAAATCGAAAGCGCGCTCGGAATGAGCGATGGCGCGATGGACTTCGTCGTCACCCGATGCCTGGGCGAACGGATCGTGCGGCGGGCCCACGGGCAACCGGAATTCGCCCTGACGCTCATGCTCTGTCAGGTGATGACCAGCCTCAATATGGTGGTGCGAGGCCTCCGCGCCTCGATGCAAACGAAAGGGACGAAGCACTGACCATGACCGACGCCTATCCGCTCGCGTGGCCGCAAGGCTGGCCGCGAACCAAGTTCCGGCAACCATCGAAGTTCCGGACGACGCTTTCGGCCGCGCTCAAGAACGTGCAGGCCGAGCTAACCCGGCTCGGCGCGAAGAACGTCGTGCTGTCGAGCAACGTCTGCCTGGGCAACGAAAAGCCGACGGATCCAGGCGTGGCGGTCTACTTCGTGCGCGATGGCCGGCAGCTGTGCATCCCATGCGACGCCTGGACGAAGGTGGAAGACAACCTGCAGGCGATCGCGCGGACGATCGAGGCGCTGCGCGGAATCGAACGGTGGGGCGCGAAGCATACCGTGGACGCGGCCTTCGCCGGCTTCGCCGCGCTGCCGCCGCCCGGCGAGCGGATCAGCGATCATCGGTGGTATGTCGTCCTCGGAGTCACGCCGGACGCCACGCCGGCCCAGGTCGAGGCGGCCTATCGGGACCTGGCCCGGCGGTATCATCCCGACGTCGCCCCGGACGGCGCCGCGCGCATGGCGGCCATCAACGCGGCGCGGGACGCGTACAAGCGAGAGAGACACGAGAGCCCATAGGAGGATGCCATGAAGCGCGCCCTGATCGCCGCAGCATTCCTGTTCACGGCGGCCGACGCTGCCGCCGACGACGGACCATGCGAGCGGCTGGAGTTTATCGCCCGCACGGCCATGGAGGCGCGGCAATCGGGGATCGCGCTTCGGGACGCCATCGAGGCGGCCGGCGGCGACTCGCTGATCGTCGCGATGGTCAAGGAAGCGTATAGCAAGCCGATCGTGTTCGACCCGACCCTGCGTCGTCTCGCGATCAATGAGTTCGCCGGGTCGATCTACCTGTGGTGCCTGAACGAGGTCGCGGAGTAGGCTAGGGATGACCGCGCGCCGGCCCAAGCCCAGCGATCTGCCCGGATGGCCACGCGGCCTCTCGGCCGAGCTCGCCGCGGCTTACGTCGGCGTCAGCGTCAACACCTTCCTCGATCAGGTCGAGAAGGGTGTGTGGCCGAAGCCGAAGCGCATCAAGGGCGGGCTGGCCGCCAACGACGACGGGAAGACGCGCGGCGGCCGGCTGATTTGGGATCGGGCCGAGATCGACGCCAGGTTTGACGACCTTTCGGGATTCGCCCAACGTCGCAGGACCAAGGGGATGATCGAAAGGGCGAAGCAATGGGCAGACTCATGATCCCGTATCTGGTCACCAAGCCGAGTGGGTACTATTGGCAGCCGAACAAGGCGCTGCGCGCGCTTGGCTTCCGGCCGCAGCCGCTGGGAAAGGATCCGGTCAAGGCCGCGCGCGAGGCCGAAGCGTGGAACCGGCGGGTGAAAGCCGAGAAGGAGCGTCGGGCCCGCGCTTCGGCGCCCGAGGCGGACCGGCCGGGCGAGGGCTGGCCGCCGATCATCGGCAGCTATGCCGATCTCGTGGACGTATACCGAGGCAATGCCGAGCGGGGCATTCCGCCCTCGCGCGAGTGGCGGAACCTGTCGGCGGGCAGTCAACGGACCTACAACAAGTATATCCGCAAGATCCTGCGCATGTGGCGCGATGACGCGGTGGCCGATACCACCGTCGAGGTCGTCATCGAAGCCCGCGATGCGCTGTTGCACAAGCCGCACACCGCCAACGGATTCGTGGCGACGCTGTCGGCCATGCTCGATGTCGCCTGCACCCGGCCGAGCCGCTTCGGCCTGGCCGACAATCCGTGCCGCAACGTCGGTCGCTTCGGAGAGAAGGACGGCGTGAAGCCGCGGCACCAATACTGGGCCGACGAAGACGAGCAAGCCTTCATCGAGAAGGCCGAACGCGAAGATTGGGAGATGCGCGTTGCCTACGACCTGCTCGTCTACACCGGCCAGAGGCCGATCGACGTTCGCGGGATGACGGTGAAGGACTACGACGGCGAGAAGATCCGCGTCGTGCAGCAAAAGACCGGCGCCCGGGTCTGGATTCCCGTCCATCGCGACCTCAAGCACACGCTCGATCGCCACTTCGAGAAGCGGAAGGCGGCCGGCCGGATCGGCGGCCATCTGATCCAGACCGAGCGCGGCAAGGGCTTCAACGAATCGAACTTTCGGGAGCGCTGGAACGCCATCGCCCGGCCGCTGGGGCTGGCCCATCTGCAGCGGCGCGATCTGCGCCGCACGGCGGTCATCCGCCTGGCCGAGGCGGGCTGCACGATCCCCGAGATCGCGGCCATCACCGGCCATTCGATCCAGGGCGTCGAATCGATCCTGCGGACGTATCTGGTGCGGACCTATCCGCAGGCCCAGGCGGCGATCCGGAAGCTGGAAGACTATCGGTCGCGGGCGCCGGTGGTCGTCCCCGATGACGCGGCGAGTCGGAAAATGGCGGGCGCGGGAGTCTGAAATGCGGCGGGATCATGCGCCGCAGCGGGCGGCAACGGGAAATAGATGGTTAAGCGAAGTCCATCCGAAAAGGCGGATTACCGCCAAATTTCCGACTCGTTCGCGGCCTGTTCCACCCAAGGAATCCCAATGAGTTAGACGACGGAGTTGGAAAGGACCGATGCGCGAAAAACCGATGGCCGATGGCCTGCAAGTCGCGATCTGCAAGGGCGGTCACGTTGTCCTGCTGGCGACGGATGAAGATGGCAACTTGTTGTCCGAGACTCACATGCCGCCCTCTCGCGTCCAAGAGGTGGTCGACGACCTGATTCGGGCGCGGGACATCGCCCGGGCCCTCGCCGAAGCCGACGAGCCGTGGCCGGCGGCCGGGACCTGCTGACAGGCGCATCGTGAGGAAGCGACAGGCACGGTTGCTCGCGCGGCGCTACCGCGACGCTTCGGGCATTCCGGCGAAGTTGATCGTGGTGGGAATGGTGTCCAACGGCTTTTCGATCGCGGACCCGAACGACGGCGGCATGATGTACGTCGTCGGCTTCGATACGGCCGCGCCCGCCATGATGGCGGACTTCATCCGTGGATGACGCCTGAAGAACTCCGAGCCGCCGGCGAGGAACTGCACGGCCGGTGGGGCTGGCAAACGAAGCTGGCCAACGCCCTCAAGGTAGACGGGAGCACGGTGCGGCGCTGGGTATCCGGCGCCGTTCCGATTCCGGGGCCGGCGCAGGCGGCCATCGCGTGCTTTCTGCGAGAGAAGCGAAGGGGGGAGGGGAAGGAAGGGGGCGGCGCGCCCGAAGGCGCTACGGGCCGCCGGAAACGGCCCGGCGGAAGATCTCGGTGATGTTCGGCATGTCGGCGGCGCCGATCGGGCGGCCGTCGAGGAACCAACGATCCGTCTCGGGATCG
>DASVCS010000138.1:0-4462 GCA_036381495.1 Longimicrobiales bacterium | reverse complement strand
GCGGCCGGCGTTCCCCCGCCCCGTCACAACCCGAGCCAGTAGCTCACCTTGACGAGGAAAATGTTGTCCGGGTGTGCGCCGAAGAGCGCCTCTCGATCGCGGCCCAGCCGCATGTCTCCGAACGGCGCCGTGTCGTCCCTCTGCTGCGTCCAGACCAGGTAGAGCGTCGAGCCGGGGAGATATTCCCAGCGCAGTACGGCGTTTCCACGCAGCGACCGGAAGTTGAAGTCGGGGTCGTCGAACGTGATCGACTCCGCCGGCCCCACGCCGTCGGGATCGATGGTGTAGCGCCTCTCCGCGCCCGCGCCCTCCGCGCGGATCGTCCCGTGGTCACGACCGAAGATGCTCCGCTCCGCCCGTCGTGGCGCGTCGAACTCCTTGAAATTCGAGAAGCGCGCGCTCGAGATGAGCGGCTGCGCGAACAGGTCGATCGAGAGCGTGGGCGTCAGCGTCACGCTCAGCCGGGTGTCCATCGACACGGTCTGCTGGAGCACGTCCGCGAAGATGTAGCGGCGCCCGTAGAACGCCGTGGCGGTCGGGTCCTCCCAGGCGCCGATGTATTGCGCCGTCGACTCTGCGTGCCCGAACGAGGGCGCGAGCGTGACCGACACGTTCGTGGCCGGCCGATAGGTGATGCCCAGATTGACGGCATAGTCGCGCTCGCCGTCCGCCCTCCACGAGTAGAACGGATTCGTGCCCAGGACGAGCGACCGGCGCGAGTCCGTCGAGAGCTGGAACTGCGTGAACCCGCCCCTCGGCTGCCGGAGCACCGGTCCGCCCCGCGCCAGCCGGTCGTCCAGAACGGATGGATAGTGGATGTAGAAGGCGCTGGCGGTCCAGTAGTTCGAGAGCTGCCCGCCCGCGTACACCTGGAGCTGGCGGTCGGTCACATCGCCGTCATAGTTGAATTGCTGCTGCCCGCCGGCGATCAGCGTCAGGGTGCGGTAGTAGCGCGTCGGCTCGGTGAACTGCCGGAGCACGTTCGCACTCATCCAGATGTAGTCCGCGGACGTCAAGAACGCGGCATCGTTCGTCTCGAACCCCGGACTGCGAAGACTGGTCGACGCCTCCCACAACCAGTCGCCCGACTCCTTCGCGATCCGCGCGTACGCGCCGTACCCCCGCAGCACCGTCGCCGACGGATCGTAGGCATCCGAGAAGAGCCCGTTCGCGCCGCCGTCCCGATCCGGCCGCTGGAAGTAGCGCGCACTCGATTCCTGCAGCCGCTGGATCGCTTCCGGCGCGCCCGACACCTGCGACACCGCCGCGCTGGTCAACAGGTGGTACGTCTTGCCGCCCCACCACAGCTCGGCGTCCACGCCACCGATCTCCGCGTGCTCGCTCAGCCGCGTCGCCAGCGCCGGGTCCTCGAGATCCCGGTACACCGACGTGAGAACCCCGCCGACCACCAGGTCACCCCCCCGCAAGTCCCGCTTGACCCGCCCGACGAAGTAGTTCGTCAACGGCTCGACCGGCCGCTCGAACCGCCCCCCATCCCCATCCACCACCAGCGCTCGCTCCCGCCGCGTCACCGCATCCAGCACCGCCACCGTGTACCCGTTGCTCGTCCGCCCCGTCACCTTCGCCGCACCCAGGATCGTCGTGTTCGCCGGCACATCCGCGTACGCACCCGCGGCCTCCGCGAACTGCCCACCCTGCGGAGAGCGCCCGATCCGACGCGAGTAGAACACGTTCAACGACGAGGCGTTGCTACAGAAGAAGCACCACAGCCCTCCGAATCCGAACATCCCCGCCCCCTCGACGAAGAACGGACGCCGCTCCGGAAAGAACGTCTCGAACGCACTCAGGTTCACCACCGCCGGGTCCACCTCGACCTGCCCGAAATCCGGGTTCACCGTCGCCGAGAGCGTCAGGTTCGACGTCAACAGGTACTTGATGTCCGCACCGATCCGGAAATCCGTCTCCTCCGCGTCGTGCAACGGATCACCCGCCTCCACCGGCTCGATGAACGCCGACCGCGCCACCACGTACGGCAGGATCTCCATCCCTCGCGACGACGGCGAGACATGGAGCCCCGCCAGGTGCCCGTATCGCGAAGGACCACCCGTCTCGTTCAGCCGCCAGAACGCCCAGTGCGAGCGCTCGTTCAGCCGACTCACCATCCGAACCACCTGCATGCCCCACGTCTGCACCGAATCGCGCGAGAACCGAAGCTGCGAAAACGGGATCCGCAGCTCCGCCACCCACCCCGCCGAGTCGATCCGCGTCGCCGCCTCCCACACCGGATCCCACGACGGATCCGGAGACGCCCCCCCGGGCCCCAGCGCATCCCCCTTCACCCCCGACGGATTGATCCGGAACTCCGCGCGCCCCAGATGGTCGTGATACGTATCGAAGACCAGGATCAATTCGTCGCTGTCCACCGCCCCGTCGCGCCGCGTCAGCCGCGTCCGCACCCCGGCCGCCCCCAGATCATCGTACATCCGCGCACCCACGTAGAGCGCGGCCTCGTCGTACACGAACCGCACCTCCGTCCGCTGCGTCGCCGGCGCGCCTTCCTCCGGCTGCGACTGCCGGAAATCCGTCGCCGGCGCCGCCTCCCGCCACACCGCCTCGTCCAGCCGCCCATCCAGCACCACCGGCGTGGACGCCGGAACCGCCCGGACCGCCGGCGGCGGCGTCGGATGCACCGAGCTCCTCGACTGCGCCGACCCGGTGGCCGGCACCCACGGGAGAACGGCCACGAACCCGATGAACGCCGCGCGCCCGGCAGACGGGATGACGCTGTGACAGGCCATGCAACGGACTCCTGGAAACCGATGGATCATCTGGACGAGTCGAAGTGCTAGAATTTTAGCATGGGGCCGGCCGCCGGCGCAAGACGTTGCCCGCACGGACCGCCGGCACGCTCATGCTGCCGACCGCCGTACGCCGGGGACATCGGTTAGAGGGCGTCGGGGCGCAAAGGGTTGCAACATCGACGGGGCGGGGCGCGGGCGGCGCGCCCTGCGTGGGCCGCGACGGCTCCGTGCGAAGCGGCCACCGCCGCCGTTGCGCCCGCGATGGCGTCCGCTTAGCATTCGCCGCGCATGCCGTATGCGTGCCGCTTCGCCGGACGGGCGAGGCGAGGGACTCGGATCGACATCGAGGCAGATTGCCATGTATCGCACGCGAATTCATCGCTGTCTCCCCCTGGGGTTGTCGTTCGCAATCGTCGCGCTCTCTCCCGCCGCGGCGTGGGCGCACCCGGGCGTGGGCCCGGCGACCGGGCTCTTCCACGGCTTCGCCCATCCGATTCTCGGCTGGGACCACGTCCTCGCCATGGTGGCCGTCGGCCTGTGGGCGGCGCAGCGCGGAGGGCGCGCCGTGTGGGCGATCCCCGCCGCCTTCGTCGTGACCATGGCGGCCGGCGGGGCGCTGGGCGCGGCCGGGATCCCGCTGCCGGGCGTCGAGGCCGGGATCCTGGCCTCGGTCCTCGTCCTCGGCACGCTCATCGCGGCGGCCGCCCGCCTCCCTGTCGGCGTATGCGCCGCCGTCGCCGCGCTCTTCGCCCTGTTCCACGGGCACGCGCACGGCGCCGAGATGCCGGCCAGCGTCCAGGGACTCGCCTACGGACTGGGATTCTGCACGGCCACCACATTCCTGCACGCGACGGGGGCACTGCTCTTCGTCTCGATGCGCCGGGCGCTCGGGGCGCGGCAACTCCAGTGGGTGCGCTTCGGCGGCGCCGCGATCGCGCTCGGGGGTCTGCTGCTCTGGCTCGGGTGAGCGGTTCCGGCGCGCCGCGCGCCTGCGGGGCGATCCGCGTGCAGCGACAGCGTCGTCGGCTGCGCCCGAGACGATCGGCGCGATGGCAATCGCTGGAGCGGTTCAGCCGCGGGTCCGCGCTTGACACCCTCGCCGTCGCCAATTATCCATTCATCCGGATGATGCGATCAACTGCGGCCGGCCAGCCGGACGCCGTCTTCGGACGGCTGTCCACACTCGCCGATGCGACCCGAACGCGGGTGCTGCTGCTGCTCGAGCGGCACGAGCTGACGGTCGGCGAGTTGTGCGACGTGTTGCAGCTCCCGCAATCGACGGTGAGTCGTCACCTGAAGGTGTTGAGCGATCAGGGCTGGGTGGTGGCGCGTCCGGAGGGGACGAGCCGGTGTTATCGCGTGTTGCTGGATCGGCTGGATCCGTCGGCGCGGCGGCTCTGGCGGGTGGTGCGGGAGCAGACGGCGGGGCTGGCGCGAGCGGAGCAGGATGCGCGGCGGGTTCCGGGGGTGCTCGCGCGGCGGCGGACGAAGTCGCAGGAGTTCTTCTCGTCGGTGGCCGGGCAGTGGGACCGTCTGCGGGCGGAGCTGTTCGGTCGCCGGGCGGAGCTGCTGGGGCTGCTCGGCCTCCTGGATGGCGAGTGGACGGTCGGCGACCTGGGGTGCGGCACGGGCCAGGCGGCCGAGTCGCTCGCGCCGTTCGTGCGGCGGGTGGTCGCCGTCGATGACTCGGAGGCGATGCT
>DASVCS010000137.1:0-25905 GCA_036381495.1 Longimicrobiales bacterium | reverse complement strand
CGCCGCGTGGGCGCCGGACGGACGGCCGCGCGCCGTGTTCGGCTTCACGATCGAGCGCGACAGGATCGTCGAAATCGAAGTGCTCGTCGACCCCGAGCGCATCCGCCGCCTCGACGTCGTGGTCCTCGGCGACTGACGCCGAGGACCCACGTCACGGCTCGGGAACGCCCACCGCCGGCGCGGGTCGCGCCGTCGCGATGATCCGCCGGCGGAAGACCGCGCGTGACCGGCGCCCCCGGACCCGCTTCACTCGACCGACCTCAACGCCAAAACCCGGTCCACCGAGGCCGCGCCGCTACCGCGCACCATCACCGCCAGCGCCAATACGATCGCCAACAGATGGTATTCGAAGCCCTCGCCCGCCTGCGTCCCGGTCCAGTTCATGAAGAAGCCGTTCCCCAGGTGCCCCCCGACGAAGATCGCTCCCACCATCACGCTCGCGACCCCGAGCGCCGCCACCCGCCCGAACAGCCCCACGACCAGCCCGAGCCCGCCGAAGAACTCGATCACGATCACGAGAAATGCTATGATCCACGGTAACCCCACCATCCCGGTCAGGGCATCCATCGTCGCGGAAAAGCCGTAGCCGCCGAACCAGCCGAGCAGCTTCTGCGCGCCGTGCGGCAGCATCGCGACGCCCAGCGTGAGGCGGATCAGCGTCTGCACCGGATCGTTTCCGGTGCGCAGCACCGCGGCGAGCGGCGCGGGGAGAGATATCGGCGCGGTCATACCGCCCGGCGCGTTCAGTGTCCGAGAATGATTCATCCCCTCCTCCATGTATCGGGCCCATCCGGGCCGGTGAACGCCATGTCATTCGTCGACATGGCAATTGTTGTCGTAACAACTAATTGGGCAAGAAAAAGCGCACGTCACTCCGCCGCGCGGATGCGCGCCAGCCGGTCGAGCAGGCCGTCCACCTCGTCATCATCCAGCCCACGCAGTGCCGCGTCTTCCGCCTCCTCGAACGCCGGGTCCAGGCGATCGAGGAGTTCGAGGCCCGCCGGCGTGATGAAGCAGTGCACTTCCCGGCGATCCTGCGCGCAACGCTCCCTGCGGACCAGCCCCTTCCGCTCCAGGCGGTCGAGCAGCCGCGTGACCCCCGGCGTCTGCTCGATCAGCCGCGAGCCGATCGCGAGCGTGCACAGCGGCTTGCCCCGCGCCCCGCGCAGGATCCGCAGCACGTTGTACTGCTGGGGCGTGATCCCGTACGGCGCGACCACGGCGGCGAAGCGGCGCCGCAGCACATCGGCCGTGCGCAGGATCGCGACCGTCGCCTCCTCGGTCGGGGACCGGAAGGGACGCGTCCGCTTGAGCTCGTCGTGGAGTGTTTCGTTGCGCTCGTTCATGGCAGCGGAAACGATAGCCGCGAATAGGTGACGTGTCAAGTATTCGGGGCCGGACCCACTCGGCGCTCGCGGCGTTCGCATCGCCGGCGCACGCGATCCGGTGGTCATGATGCGCCGACCGCGCCGGCGGGGCGGATGGGCGATCCCCGTGCGGGCGGTGGATGCCGGCGTCCTCGAGCGCATGCGCGACGACCTGGCGTCAGCAGGCGACTCCGGCATACCTTTCCGGCAGCGGCAGCGGGCGACGACGCGCTGGGCGCGGAGTGGGCGGCGCGGCGTCCGCGCGTTCCACACGACCCGGGGAGGTTCCCATGCCGGAGCAGCCACCGCCTGTCGACATCGAAGTCGTTCTCCCCCCGCGGCCGGTCCCGGCGGAGCGTTCGGAGCCACCGCGATCCGACGCTGCGGTCGAGTACGCGCGGCGCCTGTTCGAGAACGTGATGAGCTGGTACCGGGGCGCGGATGCGAAGGCGCAGGTCATCCTCACCATCGACGGCGCGTTCCTCGCCTTCCTCACCGGCGCGATGTTCACGGAGCCCGGGGAGCTGCGCGCGATCGTCGCCGAGTTCTCCGCCGCGACCTGGCTTCTGCTCCTGCTGATGACGCTCGCCCTGGTCGCGAGCATCTTCAGCGCGCTCGCCTGCCTGTGGTCGCGAATCTACTCGCGGAACGAAGTCCGCAACCTATTCGATCGGTTGGGCGTCGATGTGCGCGACGCGGGCAGCTACGCGCCCGAAGTCATGTGGTTCTTCCAGTTCGTCGGACGGCTGGAAGCGGAGCCGTTCCGGGCCCGGCTCCCGAGCGTGGATGCGACGTTCGAGGTCGACACATTGGCCTCCCAGATCCGCGCATTGTCACGGAACGTCGCGAGGAAGCACCTGTGGGTGAACGCGGGATTCCTGCTGGCCGGCTGCAGCCTGGTCCTGTTCCTTGCGGCAGGCGTGGGCTACGTCACCGGGCTGTGACCTCCTCCGTGTCACGAGGTCGGCCTCTTCGTGATCCTCGCCGCCATCATGTTCGCGACCCGGCGGATCGATTGGTACGCGGCGGCCGCCCCCGGCCGCGCTTCGACGACGACGTCATCGCCCTCATAGGCGCCGCGCGCGACGTGCGTCTTGCCTGGCCGGCTTCGCGCTGATACCGTCCGGTTCGGATGCATGCGGGCGCTCCACATCAGGCCCATCGGTGCGCCCGCGCCGCTGCGGACCCGATCGACAGCGAGGATGCCCCATGACCCGGTTCACGAATCGCGCGACCGCCGCCGTCCTTCAGGCACCCGCCATCGCCTCGGCGCTCCGAGCGGCCGCCATCGAGTCCCCGGCGATGGCGGCGGTGGCGGCGCCGCGCCGTAGGGTTGCGACCGCGGCACGATGGCGGGTGGCGCTCCGCCAGGCGACTGCGGCAGGGCGCCGCGCGGCGCCGGTCCTGGCATTGCTGGCCACCGCCCTCCTGCCGGTCTCCACCGCCTCCGCGCAGGCGACGCGCGAGCCGTTCCCCGCGCCGATCGACCGCGAAGCGGGCGTGATCGTGGTCGACGTCGTCGAATTCGCCTCGATCCCGGACGTGGGGGGCGAGGCGGCGCGCATGATGCGGCTGGTCGACGAACCCGTGACGCGCCGGCTGTTCGTGAACGACATGCGCGGCCCGATCTACAGCGTCAGCTACGACGGGAACGAGGTCACGCTCTACGTCGACGTCGACGACTCGCGCTGGGGCGTCGCCGTCCAGTCCCGCGGCCGGGAGCGCGGCGTCCAGAACTTCGCGTTCCATCCGGACTTCGCCCGGCCGGGCGCGCCGGGGTACGGGAAGTTCTACACCTGGACGGACACGCGGAACACCGACCCGGCGGCCGACTTCACGCCCGGCGGCGGCCGCGAGAGCCACCACACGGTGCTCCTCGAATGGACGGCACGCGACGCGACGGCCGCCACGTACGACGGCGGACCGCCCCGCGAGCTGATGCGCTTCGAGCAGCCCTTCCCCAACCACAACGGCGGGCACCTCGCCTTCAACCCGCTCGCCGAGCCGGGCGACCCCGACTACGGCATGCTCTACATCGGCGTCGGCGATGGCGGCAGCGGCGGCGATCCGCTGAAGAACGCCCAGAACCTGGGTTCCGGGTTCGGCAAGATCCTGCGCATCGACCCGCTCGGCTCGAACAGCGCGAACGGCAAGTACGGCATCCCCGCGGACAACCCGTTCGCCGGCGATGGCGATGACGGCACGCTGGGCGAGATCTTCGCCTACGGCGTCCGCAACCCGCAGCGTTTCGGCTGGGATCCCGCCACCGGCCACATGTTCCTCGCCGACATCGGCCAGAACACGGTCGAGGAGGTCAGCCTCGTCACGCCCGGCGCCAACCTCGGCTGGAACGTGTGGGAGGGCAGCTTCCAGTACGCCGGCCGCGACGGCGTCATCGCCTCGAACGTGCGCGGGAGCAGCGAGGTCACGTACCCCGTCGTCGAGTACGCGCACGGCGATCCGCTGCTCGGGCGCCGCGCGGCCGTGACGGGGATCGTCGTCTACCGTGCGGCCGAGATCCCGCAGCTCACGGGGCACGTCCTCTTCGGCGACTTCCCCAGCGGCGAGATCTTCTACTTCGACGCCGACGACCCGCCCGAGGGCGGGAACCTGGGGTTCCACCGCGTCCTGCTCCGGCCCGCCGGCGGCGAGCCGACGACGCTGCTCGAGCTGATCCGCGCGAAGAACGCCGCCCAGGGCAGGCAGCCCGCCCAGCGCGCCGACCTCCGCTTCGGCGAGGCGCGCGACGGCCGGGTGTTCCTCATGAACAAACACGACGGCACGATCCGGCTGCTGGTGCCCGCGGGCGGGTGAGCGGGGGCGAATCGGGTCGCGGGGCGGGCCGGGCGGACGGCTGAAGAGAGACTCGTGCGGGTGCGGGTGGGCGTGCGCGTGCGCGACTTTCCAGGGTCCGCGCATAGCGCGGGTGGAGAACTCGTACGGGCGTCTGCGCGGGTAGGAGCGGTGCCTCTCGCGCCGGCATCCGATTCCGTTGGTTTCACTCCGGAACCAGCGTACCGACCCCTTGGCCCGCGAACGGGCCCCCACAGGAGCTGCGAGCAAATGACACGACTTGTGGTCGTCCTCCCGCTGCTGGCTCTGACCTTGACGTCGGCATGCAGTTCGGACCGCTCGGGCGTTGCCCATCCCGCGGCCCGCGACTCCGCCGGCATCACGATCCTCGCCTACGCCGAGCCGGACTCGGCCAGTGATGAACGCGTGCAAGGCGTGGCGGGCGCCCCCCTCTTCTCCATAGGTGGCGACTCCCTCCCACTGTATGATGTCATCGGTCCCTACCTTCAGGAGAGTGGAGGGATCGTCCTGGGCAGCGCCGGGCTTCAGTCGGTGCTCTTCTTCGACAGTGCCGGGAATCTGCGCCGGCGCGTCGGAGGGCGGGGAGATGGTCCCGGCGAGTACAGCGGCTTGACCCGGCTGTCGGTCGGCCCGGGGGACTCCGTCCTGGCGTACGACTCGCGCCAGCGACGTGCGACGGTGTACAGCGGCTCGGGCGAGTTGGTCCGGACCGTCTCGATCGCTCACCCCGCCGGGGCCATGGGGCTCGCGTACCTCGCGGCGCTGACGGACGGTCGGATGATCGCGGCGTTCCAGCAGCGGGTACCGGCCACCGCCGGACTGTCGAGAGATTCGGTGTCGCTATGGATCCTGGCGCCGGATGGGCAAGGCGAGCGCGCTCTCGCAACGTTCCCGGGCCTGTTCGTCCATTGGGGCCCACACAGGTTGCCGGGGTTCCCCGAAGCGGCGACCATCCCCGTGCCGGTGCCGCTCTCCGGGCTGACGGCCGTGGCGGGTCATGGCGACTCCACCTACGTCGCGACGGCCGATCGGTTCACGCTCACGCTCCTGACGCCTGACGGTGTGCGACGCATCACCAGGCGACCCGTCGTCACGCCGCGGATCACCGACCACCACCGCGAACTCCTCTTCGCGGCGTTGGGCGACCACGCGGGAATGAACGGCCCCGAGGGAGAATTGATGAAAAGCCTTCGGGGTCCGGAGAACCTGCCCGTATTCGGAACCGGACCGCTGGCGGCCCGCATCGGGCAGTCGCCCATGATCGTGACCGACGAGGGCGGTGTCTGGCTCCAGCCCTTCGCGATCGGGGACTCGATCGACTCCGCCTGGCAGGTCTACGATTCCGAGGGCTACTACGCCGGTCGGATCGAGCTGCCGGCCAGGTTCCGGCCCACGGCCGTCCGCGGAGACCTCGTGGTCGGCGTGTACCGCGACTCCCTGGATGTCGAGTTCGTTCGAGCGTACCGGCTGGAGGCGACGCGGTAGAGCGGCACGCCCGCGGGTTCGGAGCCGCGCGGCCGCTCGCCGCGCTCGGTTCGCGGACGCGTTCGACTCCGAAATGACGCGACGACCGCGCTAGCCGCCGGCGTGCCGGAACGACGGAGCACATGGCGCAACGCCGGACGGGTTGGTACACGCGCGCCGTCCGCCCCATCGCCGGCGTGAATCGCCCGATTCGTTTCCACATCGACGCGCTCGGCCCTCGGACATGAAGGCGACGGCGGCTCCGCGCGGCGCACGATCCTTGCACGCCCTCGCACCCGGACCCCACCCGGGAGGCGAGGATGGTCACGCGAGCGCTCGAGGACACCGTCGAAACCGCGCTGGAGCGGATGGAACCCGTGCAGGAGGTCGGGGTGCGCGCCGCGCGCGCGGTACACGGCGCCGTGATACGGGACGAGCGTGCGCGGGACGTCGCTGACGCACTGCACGGCACGTGGCTTGGCCACCCGTTCCATCCCTCGCTCACGGACGTGACCATCGGCGCATGGGTGCTCGCCGGCGCGTTCGATGCCGTCGGCGCGCTGAGCGGTTCGCGCTTCGCGCGCCGAGCGGGGGACGCACTCACCGGCATCGGCGCGGCCGCCGCGCTGCCCACCGCGGCCAGCGGCCTGACCGACTACTCGACCATCCCGGAGGAGGCCGGCGCCGCCGCGACGCTCCACGGCCTGCTCAACGTCGCGAGCCTCGGTCTCTACCTGCTCTCGCTGCGCGACCGCCGCAACGGCCACCGTCGCCGCGGGCTGCTCTATTCCACACTTGCGTTGGGAGCGCTCGGCGTGTCCTCGTGGCTCGGCGGCCACCTCGTGTACAAGCTCAAGGTCGGCGTCGACCACAGCGACACCTTCACCGGGCCGACCGACTGGACGCCCGTGCTGGATGCGGACGAACTCGGAGATCGCCAGCCGAGGCGCATCGAGCTCGAGGGCAAGGGCGTACTCGTCCTGCGAGAGGGCAACGACATCTACGCCGTCGGCGCCGTATGCGCGCACGCCGGCGGCCCGCTCGAGGAAGGCCAGTTCTACGACACCTGCGTGCAGTGCCCCTGGCACGACAGCGTCTTCGATCTCAGCGACGGCCACATCGTGCACGGCCCGGCGACGCAGCCGCAGCCGGTGTTCGACACGCGCATCCGTGATGGGCGGGTGGAGCTGAAGCTGAGGCAGGACTGAGCCCACCATTCGGCAAGCGAGGCGAACGTCGCTCCGCCGCCCTTGACAGCGCCCGTCATACAACCGTATGGTTGTATCTATGAAGATCGCTCCCCACGATTTCGACCGCGTGTTCGGCGCGCTGGCGGATCGCACCCGCCGTGACATCGTGCGTCGCGCGATCGACGCCGAGGAGGGCGTTGCCGAGCTGGCCAGCCACTACCCGATGAGCTTCGCGGCGGTGCAGAAGCATGTCGCGATCCTCGAGCGGGCCGGTCTGGTCACCAAGGAGCGCGTCGGGCGGCGCAAGGTCGTCCGCACGAACCTCGAGGGGCTGCGCGTGGCGCGTGCCCTTCTCGACCAGTACGAGGAGCTGTGGCGCGGCCGGATCGACCGCATGACGGAGCTCCTCGCGGAACCGAAGGAGGCAGACCGATGAGCGTCACCGCAGTCCGCAAGGACCCCGCTGCCCTGACCATGACCCTGGATGCCGAGTTCGACGCGTCGGCCGAGCGGGTGTGGCAGTTGTGGGCCGATCCTCGCCAGCTCGAGCGCTGGTGGGGCCCGCCGACCTACCCGCGACGTTCACGAAGCACGACCTGTCGCCCGGCAGCCGCGTCGAGTATCACATGACGGGACCCGCCGGCGACCAGCCGCACGGCTACTGGGAGATCCTCGAGGCCGATCCGCCCCGCTCGCTCGTCTTCCGCAGCGGCTTCGCCAACGACGACGGTACGCCGAACGACGATCTGCCGGTGAGCACTCTCCGGGTGACCATCAGGGAACTCGGTGCGGGCCGCACCCGCATGTCGATCGAGACCGTCTTCCCCAGCGTCGAGGCGATGGAGCAGATCCTGGCCATGGGGATGGAGGAGGGCCTGAAGCAGGCGGTCGGCCAGATCGACGCCATACTCGCGGGGGACACCGTCCAGCCGGCGTGATCACGAGCCGCGGGACGGACACCGCCGGGGCCTTGCCGCGCGCGGGGCCCCGGCGCCGGACCGCACGCCGGACTCCTCGGTGGCGAGTACGGCCAGGCCGGCGATCCGGACGGCTTTGCCGCCAAGCTGGCGAAGTCCTCGCGGCCGGAGGCTGAAGAGAATCGCTCGCCGCTACGTCGTCATCAGGCGCGCTGTCGCTCCGCTCCGTCCGCGTGCGGATCGATCAGCGCCTTGATCACGCGGCCGGCGGCGACGTCGTCCAGTGCGCGGTCCGCGGCGGCGAGGCCGAAGCTGTCGAGCGCGAGCCGGGACCACGGGCGCGCGCGCTCCGCATCCGCCATGATCCGGACGGCACGGTGGAAGTGGGAGTAGTCCGAGCCCCAGGAGCCGCGCACATCCAGGTGCTTGCGGTTGAGGTCCGCGTGCGGGTTGAACGCGACGTCGCCGTGGTCCGTGTACTGCCCGACGATCACGACGCGCCCGGCGTCGCGTGTGAAGCGCATGGCCTGGACCGCGGCCTCGGGCGCGCCGGCGGCCTCGATCGTCACATCCGCGCCGCGGCCGTCCGTTCGCTCGAGCACCCATTCGCGTCGCTCGTCGGGCGTGGCCCGCTCGAAGTCCAGGACATCGTCCGCGCCCATCGCGCGTGCCGCCTCGAGCCGGAGCGCGGGCGCGCCGATCGCGAGGACGCGCAGCGCGCCGCTCATGCGCGCGAGCGCAATCGCGGATAGCCCCACGGGACCGGTACCCAGCACGAGGACGACATCGCCCAGCACGATGCCGGCGCGCTCGACGCCGTGGATCGCGGTGGGCAGTGCGCAGCCGCCGGCCATGAAGCCGCGGGCGTCGACGCCATCGAGCGGGATGACGCGCGTGCCGGGCTTCAGGTACAGCTTCTCGGCCCACCCGCCGGCGAGGCCATCCGCCGCGCCGTAGGTGATGCCGTACACCTTGCGCGCGGGGCACCGGGTGCTCGCCTTGCCCACCAGGCAGTACCAGCACGCATTGCACGTGCGGTGCACGTCCAGAAACGTGACGCGGTCGCCCTCGCCGAGCGGGCGGCCGTGCACGTCGCGGATCGTGCCGCGGATCTTCTCCAGCCGGCCGACCGTGACGTGGCCGGGGATCAGCGGATAGGGCACCCCGGCGAGGCGGCCGGCGCGCAGGTGCACGTCGGTGCCGCAGACCTCGCTCAACTCGACGGCGAGCAGTGCGGAATCCGGTTCGAGCGCCGGCTCCGGGAACTCGCGCACCTCGACGGGCGCATGCGGTCGCGGCATCACCGCGGCGCGGATCGTGGGCATGGCGGGAAGATACGGGGTGTGGGGGTTGCGGGCGAGGGCTACTTCCAACCGCCGGTACGGGGGCTGCGGTCGTGATCCTGTCCGGGTCGACCGGACCGGACCTGCTGCCGCTCTCTACATCACTCGTCGACGACAGGCTTGGACGCCGAATCCCATCGGGGTAGATTGGGCAGTCGTCGTCACCGCGCACGAAATGGATCGGTAGACGGCGAAGGAGCGCCATCTCGAAGTCGGGTTCCGCAAGGGCAGGCCGCTCGCGGCCCACCTTTGGTCGAATGTGGACAGGTGCGCGGAGGGGCGATCATGATCCACACGCGGGTGGGGCCAGCATGCGTTGTCGCGGCCATTGCGTGCTTCAGTGTGTCATGCCGTGCTCCCGCGCAGACGGCATCGCGGTCGACGCCAGAGGGACTGCAACTCCTCCACCGGATGCAGGATGCGCTCGGAGGCGCCGATCGCATCGCGGCGATTCGTGACTACGAGGAGACGGTGCAGGCGCGAGCCTGGAATCCTGACGGAAGCCCGCTCGGTCAGTTTCGCAAGCGCACCCGCTGGATGAGAGAGCCCAACCTGATTCGTTTGGACCAGATCGGTCCGCGCGGCACGTACGTGCTCTTCTACGACGGGAGCGCGGGCGCCGGTTGGGAGATCCTCCCGGACATGAACGGCTCCGATCCGCTCCGCACGACCGGCGAGGCGGTCGACCTGACCGGGGGCGAGTTGCAGTTTGCCCAGCACTACCTGTCCGGCTTTCAATTCAACAAATGGCTCGCGGATCGGATTCCGGGTTTCACGGTCTCGTCGCCCGCCCCGAACGTGCTGCGTATTGCGCACGGCGACGACGCCACTGATCTCACGCTCGATCCCGCGACCTGGTTGCCGATCAAATCGGCCGGTGTTTCATTGGCCGATCCCGACCATCCGGTCCGGGCCGAGCTGCACTACGAGGCGTGGACTACCGTCGCCGGCATTCGCTTTCCGACGAGGCGCATCAACTATCACGAAGGACTGAAGCTGGGCGAGATCACCGATGCGGCCATACGGATCAACATCGGCTTGACCCCGCAGCAGCTCGGGGCAAAGCCTGCCGACTTCATGCCTGACGTACCGCGACCTACGGGGGCGGGAGCAAGCGGATCGTCCATCTGACGTTGCTCGCAGCTGCCGGTCGATCCGCGGAGAGCGGCCAGCACTAACACTACGCTGCCAGGTCCGTGTACAGCCTGCGACCACGCCATTTCTCGCGGCCGATCCTGGGGACTCGCGTGAGTGCAAATGGCGCGACGAGGCCAAACAGGTCCGTCGCACCCCCGAGAACGTGGCAGGGTCGTGCTAATGCGGTAACGCCCCGCCGAACGAAGCCTCGCACCACGATCCCATGCCGGCCATCTTGGTCCCATTCGCGCGACCGTCTCGTTGACCCTCCACGAGGTGGGGGATGAAGCGAACTGCCGGGACTCTCGACGTCCTTCTGCCGCTCATGAGCCTCCTGCCAGCGCTGTTCGTCGCCGCCTGCGGTGCCGGGGGCGCGGCCGCGGAATCCGCCTGGCACGTCGCCGCGGACACGGTCGACGGCGTGTTGCGCGTCGTCAATACGCCCCCGGCGTCGGGGCCGTTGCCGACGCTGGTGGCGGAGGAGGAGTTGCGCGTGGGGACGGTGGAGGGGCGCGGACCGGCGTCGTTCGGGCTCATCCGCGCGGTCGCGGTGCTGCCGGACGGCCGCTTCGCGGTGGCCGATGGCCAGGCGCAGGAGGTGCGCCTCTTCGGTCCCGACGGGCGGCACCTGCGGACGTTCGGCGGCGAGGGCGCGGGTCCCGGCGAGCTGCGAGGCATGCAGGGCGTGCACGTGGACCGTGAGGGGATGCTGCGGGTGGCCGAGCAGGGGAACGCGCGGCTCTCGGTCTTCGACCCGGATACCGGGTTCGTGACGTCCTATCCGCTACGGCTCTACCGCTTCGCGTTCCGGGGCTCGTGGGACGCGGTCGTGGACTCCACCGGTCGTACGTTCGTGAACTCATCGGGCCGGTACGGCGAGGGCAGGTACGACATGCTGCGCGTCTACGACCCGCAGATGAACCAGCTCGACTCGATTCCGTACCACGATTCGACGGGTGAACTCGAGCGTGACCTGCCGGGAGCGTGGCGGGTCAGCCTCGGGGGTACCGCATGGACATGGGCTCCGATCCCGTTCTACGCGCTGGCGCATGACGTGCTCGCGCCGACGGGCGAGTTCTGGAGCAGCACGGAAGGCGCGGCGCGGCTCGAGGTCGCCCGCTGGACGCCGCCGGGGGATACGTCGCTCGTGCTCACCAGCGAGCGGCAGCCGGATCCGGTGTCCCGCGCCGAACGCGATTCCGCGATGGCCGAGGTCAGGGAGGACCTCGCGGAGCGGGTCTCGAGTCCGCCCAGTCTGGATGCGTCCCGGGTCCCCGCCACCAAGCCGCCGCTCTACGGGCTGTCGCTGGATGACCGCGGCCGTCTCTGGGTTCGCATCACGGAGCCGACCGCCGACTCGACCGTCTACGACGTCTTCCGCCGCGATGGCAGCTACGCCGAGACCGTCCGGCTCCCCTTCCGCGTCGACCGCTACATCCCGCCCGTCGTGCCCGGGGATGCCCTGTGGGCGGTGGTGACGGACGAGATGGACGTGCAGTACGTGGTCCGCGCGCGGTTGCACCCGTCGACGGATCGCGGCAGGCGTTGAGCAGCGGAGCCGCGGCTGGCATCGGTTGCGTTCGTATCGCCGGGATGCTTGATTCCGGAATGACGCGACAGCCGCGCCAGAGCATTTCCTCCGCCGGTTCGGAGCTGCGTGGCCGCCCGCGATGCACTTGAGGCCGCAGTGCACGACTCCGGAGTGATACGGCAGCCGCACTAGCCGCCAGCACGACCGAGCGAAAGGAGACCGACCCTGCGCACGCTTGCACGCAAACCACGGGCAACGCAGCGGACCGCCCCAGGCAGATCCCGGGCGCCCGGTCCCGCGCGCCCGGGCCACGGCGGCGGGGTGAACGAGGTCCTTCACCTCCAGCGCACGGCGGGGAATCGGGCCACACAGCGGCTGCTCCGAGCCGAACCCGCGGCGGCGGACGGCGTGTCCCATGACGGCGTACCGCTCCGATCCGGCGTGCGCGCCGCAATGAAGGCCCGCTTCGGCGAGGCGCTGGGCGATGTCCGGCTGCACGCCGGGCCGGCCGCTCATCGCTCGGCCCGCTCGCTCGGCGCGCGGGCGTACACGGTCGGCAGCGACATCGTGCTCGGCGCGCAGGTCTCGACGGCCGAGGTCGACGACCCGCGCAGCGGCCTGCTGGCGCACGAACTGACCCACGTCCTGCAACACCGGCGCGCCGGACAACACGGCATCACGGACCGGATCGCGCCCGCTGGCGGCGCGGCGGAACGGGAGGCCGGCCGGAACGCGTGGCTCAACACCCACGGGTTGCCGTTCGGTCCGGTGCGCGTCGCGACCGCGGCCGCCGCGCTCACGCCGACCAGTGAGAGGGTCGAGTACGACCTGTCGTACGCACTCAACGACTGGGCGGTCACGGAAGAGGAGGAGACCCGCATCCTCGACGCCCTCGCCCGCGATCCGGACCTCTCCGCGACCGTGACCGACCTTCGCGATGCCGGCATGCTCGGCGCCCTGTTCGACCGGGTCGACGTCCTCGCCAACCGGCTCCGCCTGCTCCACATCCTCGGCGGTGGGCTGAACGCCGCCGCCCGCGCGATCGTGGAGCCGCACGTGCGCCGGCTCGGCCCCGACGCCGAGCTCCAGTTCAACCTGGGCAGGTTCGGCGTCACATCGGCCGCGCCCGCATTCAATCCCGCGCCGCTCCAGGCGGCCGTCGTCGGCACGGCGCGGACATCGGGCTTCCTGACGAGTCCGTTCACGGGTGTCGGCGCCACCGGCATCATCCCCGTCACGCGGTACTCCGGCACGTTCTACAGCACGCCGGGCCTGCCGCAGATCCCGATTGGCGACAAGGCGCTGCTGGCGGCCGGCGATCCGGCGACCGTGGCGATGTACAGCAACCCGCTCGGCAGCCTGCCCGCGTATCTCGCGGGGCTGTCCGCAACGCAGAGGCGGCAGCAGGCGGAGCTGCTGCTCCGCCGGCCGATCGCATCCGTCTACACGCGATCCTACGGCGGCAACCTGCCATCGCGCGCGCAGGTGATCCGCGCGGCCGCGCGGGCGCACAACCTCCACGGCGCCCTCGTCGCGGGCTTCATCCTGGCGGAGCAGCGCGACCAGACGCAGGCCGAGGACGCCAAGGACTTTCAGGGGGCGACGAGCATCCTGCAAGGCAACACGTCGATCGGGCTCGGGCAGGTCGTGGTGTCGACGGCGCGGAGCCGGGACCTGTTCGCCGACCTGGTCAGCGACCCGACCCGCCGCGCGAGGGGACTGAATACGACGTCGGGCCCGGGCCACGACGCGGCCGCCCGACTGCTCGCGTCGGACGAGTACAACATCTTCGCCGCGGCCCGCTACATCCGGCAGGTGGCCGACAAGGGCTCGACCATGTCGCTCGCCGCGCTCCCCAACACCGCGGCCACCTATCCGAACATCGACCTCGCCGCCTATGCGCGTAACTCCAGCACCTGGCCGGCCGACAACATCCGGGCGCTCGGGTCGGAGTACACCTCGCGGGCGTGGGACGACAACCTGGTCCCGGCCTGGGGCGAGTTCGTCTACCAGGCCTACCTCGACGTCCGCGCGACGGGGTTGGTCTGACGACCGGCTGAGGCGGACAGCGCGCACCGGTCGGAGCCGGCGATGGCTCGGCCGGGTGCCGAGCGGTCCTCGCCGGGATGCGATGTTCCGGCTCGATAACGTCGGAGGATCGTGGACAGCGGCGGAGGCGTCGTCCCGGGGATCTGGCAGGATGAGCTGGATGTGCGGTATATCCGCCTCCGACGGCTTGTTGTTGCCCGATGAGGAGCGCGGACGGCCGCTCGCGGGCGCTGGAGGCCGTCCGGCAGCCGGGCTCCAGCTCGTGCCGGATTCGAGCGCCGGCGTTGCCGACGACGGGCGGATTACCTTGCGAAAGTCGCAGGGTTTGCGCGTCGTCCCTCCGGTGTCTTCTCCACGCGACTGCGGGGCTCGCACGGCTACGGCCGTGGCGTCCGACGGTGCGCGCGGCGCAAGGGCCGGGGGTCGGGCGTGGTCTACAGGGCATTATGTGCCCTTGGTGTACACCAACACGGAGTAACCGTGGGTGCGATGGGCACCCATCAGTGCGACCGTCAGAGTGCAAGGAGTAGGACAAGTGAACGCACGAGTCTATCGAACGCGGAGCGGCACACAACGAACGGCTGAACCCGTCACGTCCGCTTCGCGGGCGCGCAGGTTAGCGCCAGGCCGCTAGCAAGAACACTTCCAATAACGACCCTGACCTGCCTCGTTGATACGAAAACGGACTCCGGTGACGAGAACTCTCCACCCGCGACGTCGCGGCACCGCTGCGGCGTTCCGTCCCGCGATCGGGGAACCGGTTGGAGGCGCTGAAAGGGGACCGGAACGGAGAATACAGCATCCGCATCAACGATCGGTACCGGATCTGCTTCCGATGGACCGATACGGGACCGCGAGACGTCGAAATCGTGGATTACCATTCGTGAGGATACGACCATGGTCAGGGTACCGACGCATCGGCCGCCCACGCATCCGGGTGAGATGCTGCTGGAGGAGTTCCTGAAGCCGCTGGGGATGACGCAGACGGAGCTGGCCGAGCGGATCGGAGTGCCGTTCCAGCGGGTGAACAGCCTGGTGAACGGGAAGCGGGGCATCACGCCGGACACGGCGCTGCGGCTCTCGCGAGCCTTCGGAACCAGCGCGGGATTCTGGACGAACCACCAACTGCGCTGGGACCTCTTCCACGCCGAGCGGGCTGCGGGAGAGGCGCTGGACCGGATCGATCCCGTACCCCGGGACGATCTGGCACGCGCCGGCTGACCCTCGACCCGGACGAGCCGCGGCAACGCCGCCGTTGCGTGGAACTCCACCTCGATCTATCGTCCGAGACGTCGCCCGGTGAGCCGGCGCGTCGTCGGGCACGGATTCATCGCCTCTCGCCCCAATCCGAATGAACGAGCGTCGACGCACATTCATCGCGCTGCTGCGCGGCATCAATGTCGGTGGCCACAACAAGGTCCCGATGTCCGAGCTCCGGTCGCTGTGCGCGGAGCTCGGGTGGAGCGACGTTCGAAGCTACATCCAGAGCGGGAACCTGGTGTTCGCGGCCGGCGCCGCGCCGCCGGCACTCGAGGCCGAGCTCGAGCGGGCGATCGAGCGCCGCTTCGGACTCTCCATCCCGGTCATCGTTCGCACGCCGTCGGACTGGACCGCCTACGTCCGGAGCAACCCGTTCCCCGATGCGTCCGCGGAGACGCCCAACCTCGTGATGCTCGCGCTGTCCAAGGCGGCGCCGAAAGCCGACGCCGCGGACGGACTGGCCGCGCGCGCGGCCAACGGCGAGCGAGTCGTTCGGGCCGGTGATGCGCTGTGGATCCACTTCACCGCCGGCGCGGCCCGGTCGAAGCTCTCGCCCGCGCTCTTCGACCGCCTGGTCGGCTCGCCCGTCACCATCCGGAACTGGAGTACCGTGCTCAGGATCGCGGAGCTGGCGGGCGCCTGAGCCCGCGTCCGGGGAACTCCGGTGGCCATCCCGGCGTGTTGCGGTTTCGAATTCGTGCGCGTGCGCGTGCGCGTCCGCCGGCCATTCCCGGTGCCGGGCGGGTAGCTCTCGAGCGGTTCGCCCGCGGGTTCGGAGCCGCGTGGCCGCTCGCCGTGGACTTGCGGCCGCGGTGGAGGGATCCGAAGTGATGCGGCAATCGCGCCAAGCGTGAGGGGTGCATGGTCATCGCCGAGATCCGGGCCGACATCGACGCGATCGAGCGGGATCCTTCGCTCTACGACGCAGTGAGCTTCGGGCGCCGGGCGGCGGCGCTGGATTCGATCGAATTCGACGTGATCGACCGCATCCAGGGCCTGCTCGGAACGACGACGACGCCTCCGGACACGCTGATCGAACTCGAGCGGTGCGCGGAGCGGGTACGACGTCGACTGGCAGCGATCGACCGCCGGATGTTTCGGCGGCTTCGCGCGGAGATCCGGGCGGGGCGATGCGCGGGGCGGGCGCTGCGGACGGTGATCGACGAATCCGTCGAGTGTGACGTGGTCGGGGGCCGCAGGCGGGACGAGCCCGGCTACGACCACCTGGATGCGTTCGTCAACGGTCTGTTGCTCACGCGGCCGATCCCCGTCGAGACGAAGGCGCGGGAGCCGGAGATGGTGCGGTATCAGCAGACGCCGGCCCGGGTCATCTTCGAGCTGGTCGATCGGGCGCGCCTCGCCGGAGACGACGTCTTCTATGACCTCGGGTCGGGCCTCGGCCACGTGCCCATCCTGGTGAACCTGCTCAGCGGCGCGACCGCCAGAGGGGTCGAATTCGAGCCCGCCTACTGCGATTACGCGCGGGCGCGTGCGGCGGATCTGAAGCTGTCGCGCGTGGCGTTCACCAACGCCGATGCCCGCGCGGCGGATTACTCGGACGGGACCGTCTTCTTCCTGTACACGCCCTTCGTGGGTGCCATGCTCGACGAGGTCCTGGAACGGCTGCGCCGCCTGTCACGACGGAGACGGATCCGGCTGTTCACGTACGGCCCCTGTACGCCGTGGGTCGCCCGGCAGGGTTGGCTCGAGTCCCCGGACGGAGAGCGGCATCACGCGTTCCGGCTGGCTGCGTTCACGAGCCGCCCGGCGAATGCGACGCGAGCGGCGATGACGGGCGGTTGATCAGCATGGTCGCCACGGCGGCGAAGAACTCGCGGAGCATCGCATCCGCCGCGGCCGGGAAGCCCGCCTCGTCGAGCGCACGGCCCATGAGCTGGAGCCAGCGGTCCCGCGCGCGCTCATCGATCGGGAAGCGCGCGTGGCGCATGCGTAGCCGCGGGTGACCGCGCTCCGCGATATAGCGCTGCGGCCCGCCGAACCGTCCGACCAGGAAATCGCGCAGGCGCTGCTCGGCGCCGGCCATGTCGTCGGCCGGGTACATGGGCCCGAGGACGTCGTCGTCCGGAATCTGGCGGTAGAACGCCGCGACGAGGCGCTGAAAGCCCTCCTCGCCCACGGCGGCGTAGATGTCGAGATCTCTCACGCCTGCGGCATCACGGCGCGGCCGGAAGGCCGCCGCCGATCACGGTTCACGAGTCCGGTCACGACCCGCCTCCGCTCGCGGCGTGCGGCGGGTCGTCCGGTCGGACCGTGGTACCGCGAGCGCCGGCGGGCGTTCCACTGCCGCTCCGCGCCGCGGGATCCGCCGTCGTTCCTCCGCCGCCCTTCCACGCGATCCGGCGTAGCCGGTGCGAGGCCTCCGCTGCGTCGGTGTGGACTTCCGCGGCGTGAGGGCTATCTTGCAGAGTGATCCGGCGCGTGATGGCTGGCATCTCCCCGGACGGCGGCTCCGGCCGCGGGACGGGGCGCCCCGCCACCCGCGCATGCAGCCGCCACCCTCGAAACGGAACCCGAATGACCCAGATCGCTGGTGGACAGAACGGCCGCGGCGATGCGGCCCCCCGGGGAGCGACGATCACCGCGATCGGGGGCTACGTCCCCGAACGCGTACTCACCAATCGCGACCTCGAAGAGATGGTGGATACCAGCGACGAGTGGATCGTCCAGCGTACCGGCATCCACGAGCGCCGCATCGCCGCGCCCGACGAGTTCACGAGCGACATGTGCACCGGCGCGGCACGTGATCTGGCCAGACGCTTCGACACGGATCTCAAGGACGTCGACTTCATCATCGTCGCGACGACGACGCCCGATTACGCCTTCCCCTCGGTCGCCTCGCAGGTGCAGGACCGGCTCGGGATCCCGGCGGCCGGCGCGATCGACCTGAACGCGACGTGCGCCGGCTTCGCCTACGGCCTCCACATCGCGCACGGGCTGGTGGCCTCGGGGGTCAACCGCAAGGTCCTCGTCCTGGCCGGCGAGACGCTCAGCAAGGTGACCGACTACACCGATCGCGCGACCTGCGTCCTCTTCGGCGATGGCGCGGGCGCCGCTCTCGTCGAGCCGGCGCGCGAAGGCGACGATTTCCTGGCGTACCTGCACGGCTCGCAGGGTTCCGGCGGCCGCCACCTCTATCGCCAGGCCATCTCGCGGCGTTTCGATCCCGAGGAAGAGAAGAGCTACATGCGCCAGAACGGCCGCGAGGTCTACAAATGGGCGGTCCAGACCATATCCGCGGGCGTCCTGGAACTCCTCGAAAAGGCAGGCCTCGCGCCGTTGGACATCGACTGGTTCGTTCCGCACAGCGCGAACCTGCGCATCACGGACGCGATCTGTGACCGGACCGGGATCCCGTTCGACCGCATGCTCGAGAGCGGGAGCGGCTACGGGAACACCTCATCCGCGAGCATTCCGCTCGCCCTGAGCGATGCCGTGCGGGAGAACCGGATCCGTTACGGAGACACGGTGCTGCTGTACGGGTTCGGCGGCGGACTCGTCCACGCGGGGATGATCTGCCGCTGGACGGCGGGCGGGGCGTAGCGGCGCCGGGCCGCCGCCCGCCGTGGCGCCGGAGCCGACGGAGCTGCCCGCCCATGATCCCGTGCGGCGCGATCCCGGCCGCAGTGCCGGCGCCCGCCGTGGACGTGGCGCTCGCCGGCGTCGAGCGGGCCGTGGCAGCCGGGGGTGGCGGTGCTACTCCGTCGCGCCTCCGCCGAGCTCTCGCGCCCATGCGCGGAACGCGGTCTCGTAGTACCGGGGCGAGAAGAGCACCCACTCGCCCAGTCCGGCGGGCGGGTGGTAGTCGCGAGCAATGACTTCGACCGGCCGGCCGGCCTCGAGGCCGCGGCGGGCGGCGGCCTCGACGTCGTCGAGCAGGGCGAGGTAGACGTCGAGGGCGCCCGCATCGGCGAGCGATCCGTGGCCGGGGACCCAGCGCTCGGCCGGCTCGCCGCGCAGCGCGCGCACGTGGCGGGAGAGTTCCGACGGCCGCGCGTCGATGTAATTCGGGAACAGGCCGTTCCACACCAGGTCGCCGCACCAGACGAGGTGCGGGTCTTCGAGGATGACGACGAGGTCGCTGCGCGTGTGTCCGGCGCGCGGCACGATGCGCAGCCGGCGGCCGCCCAGGTCGAGCGTCACGGCCTCCGCGTCCACGAGCGTGACGCGTTCGGCGCGGAGCGTCGCGACGGCCGAGGACGGCCGATCCCGGTCCCGCACGCTCGCCACGAGGTCCTCGCGCGTCTTCGTCGTCGAGTAGTAGAGCGGCGTCCGTCCTTCCGTCCGGAACGCAGCCAGGCCGTTCGAGTGGTCGGAGTGGTAGTGCGTGAGGATCACGTGCGTCGGCCACCGGCCGGTCAGCTCGAGCGCCGCGTCCGCCAGCCAGCGCGCGCCCTGCTCGGAGCCCAGCCCCTCGACCACCGCCACCCCCTCGCGGCCGGCGATGATCCCGCCGTTCGAGATCGTCCGCATCGCGTCCGGCCCGCCCGCCAACGGCGTCGAGATGAGCGCCCACGCGCCTTCGGTCAGCTTCTCGAGCCGGCCCCACGGCTCCCGGCCGATCACGGGATTTCCGCGCGGCGCCGCGAAGAGCCGCCGCGCGCCCGCCGTCGCCGCGCCGAGTGTGAAGAAGAGGTGCGCCGTGCAGGAGCCCAGCGCCGCCACGAAGGTCCGCCGATCGACCGCATCCGGTTCCATGATCCGCCTCCGCGTGGGTCCGTGAAGGACGGCGCGCGCCGTCCACGCCGTGTCCGAACGCATGATGGAACGGAACGCGCCCGTTGTCCAGCACGAGGCCCGCACCGGGATTGCGCTCCCGGCCCCGGCGGCTCAATATCCCGCGATCGGATCGGATCAAACGGCCGCATCCGCACGTACGAGGACGCGCGGGATCCGCGTCAGTGCAGCGCGCGCCGGGGACCGCCGCATCCGCACGTACGAGAACGCGCGACTCACGAGGATCCGCGCGCCCGCCCGGCCCGGACCCGGCGCCGCACCCCCGATGGAGACGAGCCCATGTGTCGTACCCGCTTCCTCACCGCGTTCCTGCTGCTCGGCATCGCCGCACCGGCCGCCGCGCAGATCCCGAAGTCCGAGTACGCCGCGCGCCGCGCCGCACTGGCCGAACGGATCGGCGACGGCGTCGTCGTGGCGTTCGGCGCCACGGAGCCGATGGATGATGCCGCGAACTACCGCCAGCTCCCGGCGTTCCGCTACCTGACCGGCTTCGAGACACCCGATGCCGCCTTCCTCATGGTCGTTCGCGATGGACGGCCGGCGCAGGCCATGCTCTACGTGCCGGCCGGCGATCCGCGCCACCGGCTCTACACCGGGTTCCCGCCCGACTCCGCGGAGACCGTCGCCCGCCTCGGACTCGGCGTGCGGCCCTTGGATGCGCTGCGACCCACGCTCGACGCACTCGTCGAAGACGGACTGCCCGTCTACTCCGTCTGGGACTTCGCCTCCCGCGACTTCGCGCGCGCCGACTCGCTCACCCGCGGACACCGCTTCATCGAACTGCTCCGCGAGGCGCACCCCGACGTCGACGTCCGCAACGCGCACCCGATCATCGACGCACTGCGCGTCGTCAAGAGCCCGGCCGAGATCGCACTGCTCCGCAAGGCCGTCGACATCACCGCCGCCGCGCTCGAAGAGGCCATGCACCGCCTCCGGCCCGGCATGAACGAGGCCGAGATGCAGACGCTCATCCGCGCCGAGTTCCGCCGCCGCGGCGCCGAGGGACCATCCTTCCACTCGATCATCGGCTCCGGACCCAACTCGACCAGCTACCACTACCGCGCCAACGACCGCATCATGCAGGCCGGCGACGTCGTCGTCATGGACGTCGGCGCTCTCTACGACGGCTACGCCGCCGACGTCACCCGCACACTCCCGGTCGGCGGCACCTTCACCCCCGAACAGCGCACGATCTACCAGATCGTCCGCGACGCCCAGGCCGCCGCCGAACGCGAGGTCCGCCCCGGCGCTCCCGTCGCCGCCGGCGAAGCCGCCATCCGCGAGGTCCTCGCCCAACGCCTCGCCGCGCTCGGCCTCATCCAGTCGCCGGACGCGACGTTCGACCCGCCCTGGGCCGAGGACTGCGCACGACGGCCCGTGCGCTGCACGCAGGCCTTCCTCTACATGGCCCACGGCCCGGGCCACGGCATCGGTCTGGAAGTCCACGACGCCGGCGGCCATTCCTACTCGGTCACCGGCAAATTCCAGGAGGGCGAGGTCTTCACCATCGAGCCCGGGATCTACATCGGGCCGCACCTCCTCGACATGCTCCCGGATACGCCGAAGAACCGCGCCTTCATCGCCGCCGTACGACCGGTCGTCGAACGCTACGACGACATCGGCATCCGCATCGAAGACGACTACATCGTCACGGCCACGGGCGTCGAGTGGATCTCGCGCGCGCCGCGCGAACTCGCGGAGATCGAGGCGATCATGGGACGGGCGGGGACGTGAGGCGCGGGGGCTCCGCGGCCGGGGTACTCCGGGATGTACGGCTGGCGGCAGCGCGGCCGCCCGCGGCTGCCGCACGGTTCGCCTCGCCCGCATCGCCCCCGTCCCGCGCTTCCCCCAGCAGCCGCTCGACGATCACGACGTCCCGCCACGCACCGTCGAGCCGCGCGTGCTTCTCGTAGATGCCGACCTCGCGGAAGCCGTGGCGGCGGCAGAGCGCGCGCGACGCGGTGTTTTCCGGGAAGATGCGCGAGAGCAGCTTCCAGAGCCCGGCCGCCTCGCAGGCGGGGAGGAACGCGGCCATGAGGGCCTCGCCGATGCCGCGCCCGCGCACGGTCCGGCGGACGTACACGGAGAACTCGGCGATGCCCGCGTAGCACACGCGGTCCCGGTACGTCGACGCCGCAATCCAACCCGCCACCGCGCCGTCCGCCTCCGCGACGAGCACGGGGTGGCGTGGCGCGCCGAGCCAGGCGGCGACGTCGTCCGCAGTGCGCTCGCGCGTCTCGAACGTCGCGACCCGGTCCCGGATCCCTTCATTGTAGATCTCGGCGATCGCCGGGGCGTCGGCCGGTGTGGCGGGGCGGATGCGCGGGGCGGTGGTCATGCGCAGCACGCGCCCCCGCCCGCATCGCCATGGACCGCGCCCGACGCCGCCGCACCGAGCCCGACCAGCCGCGGCGCCGCGCCCGCGTCGCAGCACGCCGACCCACCGAGGTCCGTGGCGCAAACACCCGTCTCCGGCAGCACCAGCTCGACGTTGCGGGCGCCCTCGAGGTCGCCCGTGAGCGCGCACACCACGGAGCGGACCTGCTCGTAGCCGGTCAGCAGCAGGAACGTCGGCGCGCGGCCGTAGCTCTTCATCCCGACCGTGTAGAAGTCCCGCTCCGGGTGCGACAGCTCCCGGAAGCCGTGCGGGGAGACCGTGCCGCAACTGTGGAGGTTCGGATCGATCAGCGGCGCGAGCGCGACGGGGCACTCGAGCGCGTCGTCGAGCCGCAGGCGGAGCTCGCGGGTGATCGAGAGGTCGGGCCGGAACCCCGTCGCGACGACGATCTCGTCCACCGGCCCGATCGCTCGGCCCCCCTCGTCGTATACGACGACGCCATCGCCCGCCCGCTCGACGCGCACCGCCCGGAACCCGGCCTCGCAGCGCACCTCACCGTCCTCCACCAGCCGCCTGAGCCGCTCGCCCAGCGCCCCGCGCGCCTCGAGCTGGTCCCGCTCGCCACCGCCGTAGAGCTGCCGGACATCCGCGCGCCGGACCGCCCACACGAGGTCGGCGGCACCGGCGTGCGCACGCGCACGCAACTCCGCCAAGTCCAGCAGCACGTTGAACGCCGAGTGCCCGCTCCCCACCACCAGCACCCGCCGCCCCGCGTAACGCGCCCGCTCGCGCCCGAGCACGTCCGGGATGCCGTAGCGGATCCGCGCCGCGAGCTCATGCTCGCCCGGGACGGCGAGTCCGTTCGCGCCGATCGGGTTCGGCGCGGTCCACGTGCCGGAGGCATCGATCACCGCGCGCGCCAGCACGCGTTCTTCCGCACCATCGCGCGCGCGCGCCACCAGCTCGAACGGCGCCCCGTCGCGCCCCGGCGTCTTCATCTTGTCCAGCCCGCGCCGCGCCACGGCGACGACGCGCCGCTCCAGCCGCACGCACGGCGCGATCTCCGGCAGCTCCGCCAGCGGCTCGAGGAACCGCTCCACCAGCTCTCCGCCCGTCGGCAGCGCGTCCGGGTCCGGCGACGTCCAGCCGGCCCGCTCGAGCAGCGTCCGCGACACCGGGTCCGTCAGGTACTTCCAGGGCGAGAACAGGCGCACGTGCGCCCACTCGCGGATGTTCCAGCCGACGGCCGCGCCGGCCTCGAAAACCACCGGCACCTCGCCGCGCGCCACCAGATGCGCCGCCGCGACGAGCCCGACCGGACCCGCGCCGATCACCGCGACCGGGAGCCGCGCCGGCGCCCGCCGGTCGTCCGCCGCCGTCCCGTCATCTCCAATGTGCGCCGTCCGGTAATCTCCAGTGGGCGCCATCCTGTAGTCTCCCGTACGCGCCATCCCGTAATCTCCGGTGCACGTTGTCGCGTCATCGCCGGCCCGCGCCGCGCGCTCCGGCGCCCGCTCGGCTGCCATCTTCTCCTCCGCCTTCGCCTCCGTGGGGATCCAGAGCGGCCGTCGCATTACTTCCGAGTCGTGTACGCGGGCCGCCCCGACTCGTGTACGCGGGCCGCAGCGCGCCACGAACGGCCGAGCGGCCGCCGAAGCCGTGGACGAACCGCTCTACGCGTCCCGCTACAGCAGCCACGCCCTCACGAACTCCTTCGTTCCCTCGGGTCCTCTCAGCCGCAACTCGATCGAACCGCCGGCCTGCTCGCAGATCACCTCGAAGCGAAGGAACCGGCAGCATTCCCGCTCGAACGCGATGAACTCCGCAAGGCGGCCGACCCACTCGGAGTCGCCCGGAAACCGGATCGCGACGCCATCCTCGAGATCCTCGACCGCGGTCGCCCCGTTCCACAGCTCCGCCACGTCGACTCGCCGGGCACTCCGCCGGCTCACATCCAGGCTGCACGCGATCGGCAGCTCTTCTATCATGTCCCCTCCCTCAATCCCTTGCGGGAATTCGATTCGACATCCGCTTCGCTCGGCAATGCCGGCGCCCCCACCCAGCAACACGCGCCGCCCGTCGTATCGATCCGCGCCGCCGCCGCGCGGGCGAGGCGCTCCAGGACGCGCGTCATCGCGGCGCGCGTCTCCGGCGGGAACTCCGCGAGCAGCCGCTCCTCCTCGGCCACCAGGTCGCCCTCGATCCGCGCGTGCAGCGCGCGGCCCGCCGACGTCGCCTCGAGCAGCACCGAACGGCGGCTCTCCGGGTTCGGCACCCGCACCACGTAGCCCTTCCGCTCCAGCCCATCCGCCACCCGGCTCGCCGTGCTCTTGTCCAGGTACAGCTCCGCCGCCAGCGCATTCAGCGTGAGCGGGCCGCGTAGCACCACCGCCTCCAGCGCATAGCACTGTGTCACCGAGATGTCGTAGCAGCAGATCCGATCGCGGTCGCGGAACTGATAGACGCGGACCAGGTCGGTCAGCGCGCGGTGGAAGGCGAGGGCGGGCGGGGGTGTGCCCGATCCGGTGCTCGGTGCGGCGCCCGGCCCAGTGTTCGTTCGTTCACCGGCTCGTGCCTCGGCAGGACTCGCCATTTCGCGCTCTCGTATTGCGGACCCCAACTGTTGTTATCAGCAACATACAGACCGACGCAACTCGCGTCAAGGGGCGAGGCGCGAGGGGACCGAACGCCGGCTACGCCGTGCGTTCGGATGAATGCTTCAAGCGCGCTGTACGCGGACGCCGGAACACGAAGCGGCCGTTCGCGCACGCGCTCGCGCACGAGTTCCTTTTTCAGGATCCGCGGCCGCGGGCCATCCGAGGCGCCGGGCAAGCCCGGCGTGAGGTGGGGCGAGTCATGGCCACAGGAACAGTTCCGGCGCGGCAAGGTGTGGTTGGATGGCGTCGTAGTAGGTCGTGTTCCCGTATTCGTGCTTCCGGTGGACCGCCCAGGAACAGTAGTCGGCCACTTGGAGCCAGGCATTGCTCGCGCTCGCATGGTGATAGATGTGGAAGATCACATCGCGGGGCACGTCGAGCGCGCACCATTGGTGGATCGCCTTCTCGATGGCTTTCTTCTTCTTGTTGAGCGGAATGAGATCGGTGTAGATGAGGACGCGATGGGTATCCGGCGCCACGCGGCCGCGGAGAACGAATCGTAACACCATCGGCAGGAACTTCGGATAGAACCGTATCGGATCCTGTAGTGGCGTGTAGAGTTTGCCCTTGTCTACGACGACCGCGGCGCACGACCAACGGTCGTGGGCCGTGATGGTGTCGACTACGCGGCGCCGCAGCCAATTCCGATCCGGGTTGGCGTGAAAACGTTCGATGTTCTCCCCTTCCCGAAGGAGAGAGAACCGAAGATCGATCAGCTCTCTGGCGAGCGGAGCGGGATCGTAGGTCCAGGCCGCCGCGAATGTATAGAAGCGGCTGCCCCTGGAGTCGAATCTCAAGTCGCCGGATTCGTCGGCGTGGATGTGAAGGGTGGGCATGAGCACGAGGGTGGGTCAAAAGCGACCCCCCCGCCTAGCCCTGTTCGGGCGGACCACCCGGGTCTTTTTGGGCGGGGGGGAACCTTTGAAGTGTGCTTCACACAGAGCATAAGCAATGCCGGAGCCCGGGTCAAGAGGGGCATTCCGATGCACGCCGCGCCCCGGATACGGTGCGCCGATGTCGAACCGCCCCTCACCGACCCGGCACCGTCGTACTCGCCACGGACACGCCGCCGAAGACGCCGAA
>DASVCS010000136.1:0-40620 GCA_036381495.1 Longimicrobiales bacterium | reverse complement strand
GGCTGGATGATCATGAAGATCACGAGCAGGACCAGGAGCACGTCGATCATCGGCGTGATGTTGATGTCCGAGATGCTCCCGCCGCCCTTCCCCACGTTCATGGCCATACGGTCTTCTCCTCCGATCCGTCAATTGCCCGAGTCTTCGTCCGGCCGCTTCTCCGTGATCGCCGCGACCACGCGCGCACCCGCGTCGCGGGCGACCATCATGGCCTCCATCACCTCCTGATACTTGAGCGTTCTGTCCGCCTTCACGAAGAGCACCTTGTCTTCGGGACGCGCGGCGAACGCCGCCTCGAGCAACCTCGGCGCATCCTCGCGGCGGATCGGCTGCTTGTTCAGGTAGTAGTTCCCATTCTGGTCGATCCCGAGGACGACGCGGTCGTCGTCCTGAGCGCGGTCCTTGAGGTTTTCGCCGACCGGGAGATCGGGGTTGAAGCCGCTCATGAGCGTCGGCGTGACGACCATGAAGATGATCAGCAGCACCAGCATGACGTCCACCATGGGCGTCACGTTGATGTCGGCCATCACCCCCGAGTCGTTTCCGCCACCCACCGACATAGCCATCTGGCCTCTCCTTCTCTCGAGGATCGCCTCCGCCGGACAGGATCGGTCCGGCGGAGGCCGGTGATCATTGCGATGCCAGCTCCATCTCCGCGACGACCGATCCGCCGCCGGAGCCGCCGAGCTTGGCCTCGTAGCGGAGCAGGAAGTCGGTGAACTCCTTCGTCGCGTAGCTGATCTCCATCGAGATGTAATCGATGCGGTTGACGAAGAAGTTGTAGAGCCACACCGCGGGGATCGCCGCACCGAGGCCGATGGCGGTGGTGATCAGGGCCTCCGCGATACCGGCCGAGATGGGGCCGAGGCCGCCGGTCCCCGCCTGCGCCATGCCGGTGAACGCGTTGACCACGCCCATGGTCGTGCCGAGGAGCCCGACGAACGGGGCGGTCGCGCCGATCGTGGCGAGCACGCCGAGGCCGCGCCGGAAGTTCGAAAGCTGCTCGAGTGTGTTCAACTCGATGATCCGCTGGACCGACGAGACCTCCGCGGCCGACAATACCGCGTCGTTCGCGTGAGCGGCGAGATTGGGGAACACACGCCGGAACGCGTTGGCAAGGTGACTCTTGGGGTGTGCTTCGACGAGTTGCTCCGCCTCACGGAAGTCTTCGTTCGCAAGCGCTTGCGCGAACTGCGGCGAGAACTTGAGCGTCGCGCGGCGCGAACGCGCGAGCTGGATCCACTTCCGCAGCGCGATGGCCGCGACGTAGATCGACATCCCCAGCAGCACGAAAACAATGCCGCGGGCGAACCAACCCATTGAGTTCCACAGGTCGATCATCGACAGGGACATGATGCACGCCTTCCTTTCCGGTTCGTTGTCAGTCCGCGGCGTCGCGGACCCTGTGGGCTTTTCCGCCCGTTCTCGATCGCAGCGGGCGCGAGATGCGCACGCCCTACGGCTGCTGGCCGCACATTGATGATTCCGCCGCCGGCGCTACTCGACCTTGAACGTGATCGGGATCTGGACCCAGACCGTCACACGTTTGTCGCGGTTCATGGCGGGCGAGAACTCCATGATGTCGGCCACCTTGAATGCGGCCTCGTCCAGTTGCTCGTAACCGCTCGTCTTGAAGAGCTGCGTCTTCAGCACCTTGCCCTCCTCGTTGACGAGGAACCAGAGGACGGGAGTGCCGCCGACTCCGGCATCGCGGAGGATGGACGGGTAGTACCGCTGAAGCGCCCGCTGGACTTCGGCCGTGTTCTTCAACTGGGGGCGGACGGTCATGGGCACCATGACGGGTGCCGCAGCAATGTCCGTGGCGTCGATGGTCTCGTCACCATCGCCGCGGCCACCCTCGACCCCCTCGCCGCTGAAGTCCATCTCCCGGACCACCGGACCGATGGCCGGCGGCGGGATGTCGGGCGGAATGATCTCCGGCGGCGCGAGCGTCTGGAACCCCTTCGGCACAGCCGCCGCCTCGGGCGGCGGAGGTGGCGCATCCGGGGGTGGCGGTGGCGGCGGTGGCGGCGGCGGCGGAGGCTCCTCCTCGAGTTGGATCAGCGTGATCTGGTCCTCCTCGTCCCCCGTGTTCTGGCCGAGCGCCATGGTCGCCCACACCAGGCCGGCGAGCAGCGCGCCATGGAACACCAGCGACGTGAGCGTCGCCGCAGTCGCCGCCTTCCGTCCCTTGGGCGGCTTGCTCGCCAACAGCTTGTTGAAGAGCGTCGGGCTCGCGGGCTCTCGGGCCCTGTCTTCGTCTGTCATACCAGTCTTCCTCGGGAACGGTTACCCGGATCTCGGACCGGTCCACCCGGTCCGTTGCTGGTGGGGTTCGGTCCCTGCGTGCGCCGGGCGCACACGAGGTGGACGACCCCGAATATCGAGACATCCCGCGCCGATGGCGGGGGCGGTCTCGTTGCTACCGCCTGAGACGGATCGAGAAAGCGGAGGAGGAGGCGCGATACAGCGCCACGAGAGGAGCCCGGACCGCACGGCCGCGAGCGCAGTCGCGAATTCGAGGCAGGTGCGCTCGATCGCGCGCACCCGACTTTCCGCCGGATCCGAGGCTTGACCGGCCGCGGCCCCCCAGCCCGGCAGGTGCAGCGCCCGCTGCCCGATGCGTGCCCGCAGGCCGTCGCCACCGGGTGGCGCTTTCCACGACACCTTGGGCGCACGGAGCAGGCCGCCGAGCCGGAACGTTTCCACCCTGGCGGCGACCGCCTCGCCGGCGCGGATGAGGGCTCTGTGCTCCGCAACGCCCGCACGCGGTGGCGCGGCGCTCGCGACCGTGGTCCGCAGAGCACCGATGCCGGCCGCCGCGAACGTTGCGAGCAAGAGCAGACCGCGCATACGGGCCGTGGGGAACAGGCGAGTCAACACTTCAGACCGCAAAGCCGTTCCGGGAAACAAGGTACAATACCATAAGCCGATTCTAGTACGGTAGCCACCTACCGCCGCCACGTCAAGCGCCTGGGGTTGCGTGCGGGCGTGGCGCCCCCCAGATTGCCGCGGCCACTGTCCCCCTGGGGCACCTGCCGTGGGGCTCCCTTGCGTGCCACGCGAGCGGGACGTATGCTGGCCGCCCGCGTACCCCGATCGGATGGGAGTACGGCACGAGGCACATTACACTCGATGAGATTCAGAGGCTCGATGATGCGAGCGAAGTGGGCGTTGCTCGGCATCGTCGGCGCGCTGGCGCTGGCGGGTTCCGGGATGGTCGCGGCGGGGATCGGTCCGTTCGACGGCGGGGAGGACCAACCGATCGCCTTCCCGCACAACGTGCATGCGGGTGATCTTCAGATCCCGTGCCTCTACTGTCATTACACGGCCGACCGCTCGCCCGATGCGGGGATCCCGCCGCTCCAGACGTGCACGGGGTGCCACATGCCGGTCGGTGGCGCCCTGCTCTTCCAGCAGGACAACCCGGAGCTCCAGAAGCTGGCGGCGTACGCGGCGGCCGGTCGGCCGATCCCCTGGGTGCGCATCCACGACATACCGGACCACGCGCACTTTCCGCACATGATGCACGTGAACGCCGGACTGCAATGCCAGCAATGCCACGGCCCGGTGCAGGAGATGGCCGAGATCCGGGTCGTGCAGCCGCTGCGCATGGGCTGGTGCATCGACTGCCACCAGGAGCGCAAGGTCCGTTTCGATTGCTCGGTTTGCCACTACTGACGACGGCAGGGGTTGGGCCCGGGGCCGGGATCGCCGTCGCCCGGCCGTGGCGCCAGCTCCGGCCGGGTGTGGCGAGAAGGAGAAGATGATGGCGAAAGGGATGGAGAGGCGCGAGTTCCTCAAGGTGCTCGGCGCGGCGGGAGCCGGTGCGGGCCTCTTCGGGTGCAGCACGGAGGGGGCGGAGCGGTTGCTCCCGTATGTGACACCGGATGCGGCGGTCGTGCCGGGCCTCGCCACCTGGTATCGGACGACGTGCAGGGAGTGCCCCGCGGGCTGCGGCATGAACATCAGGACGCGCGAGGGGCGTGCGGTCAAGGCGGAAGGCAATCCGCTCTCGCCGATCTCGCACGGCAAGCTGTGTGCGCGCGGTCAGGCCTCGCTGCACGGGCTCTACAACCCCGACCGGATTCCGCAGGCGCTGGCGCGAGGCGCGACGGGCGCGTGGGAGAAGCTCGGCTGGGATGCGGCGGAACAGCGTCTCGCGGAGGCGATCGCGGGTGCCCGCGGCCGGAAGGTCCTGCTGACGCACCCATCCCCCGGCACGATGGATCGCCTGCTCGATGACTGGGCGGCCGCGTTCGGCATCGAGCGGATCCGCTTCGACGCTTTCGGATGGGAACCGCTCCGGGCGGCGAACCGGCTGCTGTTCGGGACGGATGCCGTCCCGGTCCACGACTTCTCGCGCGCGGAAGTCGTCGCCACCTTCGGCGCCGACTTCATGGAGACGTGGCTCTCGCCCGTCGACTACACGCACGGTTTCGTGCAGGCCCATGCGTTCACGAACGGCCGTCGCGGACGTCTGATCTCGGTCACGCCGCACCAGTCGTTGACGGATCTGAACGCCGATGTCTGGCTCGCGGTGCGCCCCGGGACGGAGCACCTGGTCGCGCTCGCGATGGCGCGCGCCATCGTCGATGAGGGGTTGGGGCGCGCCGGCAACGCGGCTGCGCTGCTCGACGGCATCGATGTCGCCGCCGCGGCGGAAGCCGCCGGCGTCCCCGAGGACCGGATCCGCGCGGTAGCGCGCGAGTTCGCGAACGGCGGCCGCTCGCTCGCGGTCGGCCCGGGCGTGCAGTCGACGCACGGCGCGGCCACCGCCGTCGCCGCGGCGGTGGCGGTGTTGAACGTCGTGGCGGGAAACATCGGCAACGCCGTGCGTTTCGAGAGCGCGGAGCGGTTCGCGGACTCGGCGAGCTACCGCGATCTGCTGGCGCTGTTCGAGAGCATGCGCGCGGGCGAGGTCGGCGCGCTGCTGGTCCACGGGCCGAACCCGCTCTACGGCATGCCGCTGGGCGAGGATCCCGCGGCGGCGATCGGAAACGTCCCGTTCGTCGCGTCGTTCTCGACGTTCCTCGACGAGACGTCGCGCCACGCGCACCTGCTGTTGCCGGACCACCATTTCCTCGAAAGCTGGGGCGACTACGAGCCGCGCACGGGTGTGCATTCGCTCGTCCAGCCGGTCCTGCTCCCGGTCTTCCAGACCAAGCAGACGGGCGATGTGCTCCTCTCCGTGGCGCGTCGCACCGGCACGGCGCTGCCGAATGCGGCGCCGACCTACTACGACTACCTGCGCGAGCGATGGCGCCGCGAGGTCTACCCGGCCGCGGGCGCGACGGCGCCGTTCGACGAATGGTGGCACCAGGCGCTCCAGGTCGCCGTGGTCACGACCGAGGCGCCGGCGGCGGCGCAGGTGTCGCTGCGCGCGGCGGGGCTCGAGGGGCTCGACCTCGGCGTGCCGGAGTTCACCGGCGGCGCCGAGGACTACTACCTCGTCGTCTACCCCTCGTATCGCTTCTACGACGGTCGTCTCGCGAACCGTCCGTGGCTCCAGGAACTGCCCGATCCGATCAGCAAGATCTCGTGGACGTCGTGGGTGGAAGTGCACCCGCAGACGGCGGACCGGCTCGGACTGGACACCGGGCACCGGGTCGAGGTCGAGACGCCTTTCGGCAAGGCGATGCTGCCGGTCTGGCGGCACCCGGGCACGCGCCCGGACGTCCTGGGCATTCAGCTCGGCCAGGGGCACGAGGCGCTCGGACGCTATGCGCGCGGACGCGGCGTGGATGCGGCGCGCTTCCTCGCGCCCGTCGTCGATGAGGCCTCGGGCGCGCTGGCGTGGATCCAGACGCGCGCGACGCTGCGGCCGACCGGCGAGTGGGAGAAGCTGCCGTACACCGACGGCAGTCGGGGCGAGGACGATCGCGAGATCGCTCGCACGATGACGCTCGAAGAGGCACGGCGCGCGGAGGCGGTCTTCGCCGCGGCGGTCGTGGCGGGTGAGCCGCGCACCGCCGCGGCCGAGCAGGCCGCCGCGGCCGAGGGGGAGGGCCGGCTCCCGCAGGAAGAGGTCGTCGAAGAGATCCAGGGCGCCGGCGGCTTCGGCCCGGCGGTCGTCCCGGCCGGCCCCGGTCAGTACCCGCCGCCCGGAACGTACTACGGCGAGTACTCGGAGGAGCAGCCCCGCTGGGGGATGGCCATCGACCTGGAGCGCTGCACGGGTTGCAGCGCCTGCATCGTGGCGTGCTACGCGGAAAACAACATCGGGATCGTCGGCCCCGAGCTGATCTCCGAGAGCCGGATCATGACGTGGCTCCGGATCGAGCGCTACTTCGAGGAGGAGGAGGGCGAGCTCAAGAGCACGCGCTTCCTGCCGATGCTCTGCCAGCACTGCGGCAACGCGCCGTGCGAACCGGTCTGCCCCGTGTACGCGGCCTATCACACGCCGGACGGCCTCAACGCGCAGGTCTACAACCGTTGCGTGGGGACGCGCTACTGCGCGAACAACTGCCCCTACAAGGTCCGGTACTTCAACTGGTTCACCTACGAGTGGCCCGAGCCGCTGAACTGGCAGCTCAACCCGGATGTGGCCGTGCGCGAGAAGGGCGTCATGGAGAAGTGCACCTTCTGCGTGCAGCGGATCCGCGGCGCGCAGCACGAGGCGCGGCTCGAGGGCCGCAGCATCCTGGACGTGCCGGACGGCCGCATCGTCCCGGCGTGCGCTCAGACCTGCCCCGGCGAGGCCATTGTCTTCGGCAACGTCAAGGACCCGAACTCGCGCGCCGCGCAGATCGCCGCATCCGGCCGCGCCTACCGTGTTCTCGACGAGCTGAACACGCAGTCGGGGATCGTCTACCTGAAGAAAGTCCTCACGGAGGCATCGGAGGCCTAGTCGAGCATGGCAACCGCGATCCGTTCCGAGACCCATCCGGGGATCGGCTCATACGAGCAAGTCAACCGGGATATCCTCAAGATCCTGGGCCGCCCCGGCCGCGGATACCTGATCCTGCTGATGATCTCCATCGCAGTGCTCGGGTTCGGCGCCTTCGCGTGGCTCGCCCAGATCTATCTCGGAATCGGGATGTCCGGCCTGCGCAACCCCGTCGGGTGGGGCGCCTACATCACGACCTTCGTCTTCTGGATCGGGATCGGGCACGCGGGGACGCTGATCTCCGCGATCCTCTTCCTCTTCCGCGCCCGCTGGCGACAGTCGATCTACCGCGCCGCCGAGGCGATGACCATCTTCGCCGTCATGACGGCCGGGCTGTTCCCGATCATCCACCTCGGGCGGCCCTGGATCTTCTACTACCTGCTGCCGTACCCGTACCAGCGCGAGATCTGGCCGAACTTCCGCTCGCCGCTGCTCTGGGACGTCTTCGCGGTCAGCACCTACTTCACGGTCAGCGCCACCTTCTTCTTCCTCGGGATGCTGCCCGACATCGCGGCCGCCCGCGATGCCACCACCGTACCGTGGCGCAAGAAGCTCTATACGATTCTCGGGCTCGGCTGGCGCGGCACCGACCGCGAGTGGAAACACTACACGCGCGCGTACCTCTACATGGCCGCGCTCGCCACGCCGCTCGTCCTCTCCGTGCACTCGGTCGTCTCGTGGGACTTCGCGATGTCGATCGTGCCGGGGTGGCACTCGACGATCTTCGCGCCCTACTTCGTCGCCGGCGCGATCTTCAGCGGCATGGCGATGGTCATCACGATCCTGATCCCGCTCCGCAAGATCTTCCATCTCGAGGAGTACTTCACGCTGAGGCACTTCGACGCGATGGCGAAGCTGATCCTGCTGACGGCGCTGGTGGTCAGCTACGCCTACGCGACCGAAGTCTTCATGGTCTGGCTGAGCGGCCATCCGACGGAATGGGAGGGCCAGTACATCACCGGCGGGTTCCAGGGCAACCTCTGGTGGGCGACGGCCATCATGCTGGTCTGCAACGCGGTGGTTCCGCAGCTCCTGTGGTTCAAGCGCGTGCGGGTCAACATCCCGGCGTTGTTCGTGATCACGATCTTCATCAACATCGGGATGTGGTTCGAGCGGTTCGTGATCATCACGAGCAGTCTGTCGCACGAGTACGAGCCGTGGCAGTTCGCGTACTACGAGCCGTCCTGGGTCGAGATGGCGATCCTGCTGGGGAGCTTCGGCTGGTTCTTCATGTGGTTCCTGATCTTCATGCGGGTGTTGCCCTCCGTTTCGGTGGCGGAGCTGAAGGAGGTGCTGCCTGCGCCGCTGCGTTTCATTTCGCGGCGGCAGCTCGAGGCCCGGGTGAAGCGTGAGGGGCTGGATGGACTGTCGCCGGCCGGTGCGGGGGAGAGCGAGTCATGAGTACACAGAGGGAGATCGGCCTTCTCGGAATCTTCCGGGAGGTGGATGCCGCGGCGGCGGCCATTGAGGGGTTGCGCGAGCTCGGGATGAAGGAAATCGTGGCGTTTTCGCCGACGCCGCGGCACGAGTTGGAGCACGCGCTGCGCGGGCCGGAGAGTCCGGTGCGGATGTTCACGCTGGTTGGCGGGATGACCGGTACGGCGACGGGGTTCGCGCTGACGATCTGGACCTCGCTCGACTGGCCGTTGATCACGGGCGGGAAGCCGATCATTTCGTTGCCGCCGTTCGTGATCATCGCCTTCGAGCTGACGATCCTGTTCGGTGCGCTCTCGACGTTGCTGGGGCTGTTCATCAACGCGCGTCTGCCGCATATGCGGACGCACGTCGTCTACGATCCATCGTTCTCGGCCGGGAATTTCGGCATTTTCGTGCAGCCGCCGGCGGGCCGAGGGGAGGAAGCCAGGGCCGTGCTGCAAGACAGTGGGGCCATCGAGATCCGGGAGAACCCGGTGGAGGTGACCGTTGGCGAGGAGTGAGCGCCGCGGGATGCGGCGCGGCGCGTGCGCGCTCGCGGCCGGCGCGCTGGTCCTGGCGGTGTCGGGGTGTACCGCGCTGGACGATGCGCTCGCGTCGGTTCCGATCTTCAGTTTCATGCGGGAGTCGGCCGCACTCGACCCGTACGAGGCGCCGCGTGATGCGCCGCCGAATGCGGTGCCGTTCGCCTCGCCGTTCGACGTCCAGAATGCGCCACCGCCGCCGGCGGCGAATACGGATCGGGCGCTGCGCGCGTACGCCGAGCAGGTCACGAATCCGTATGCGCCCACGGAGGAGGTGCTCGCCGCGGGCGACGTCCTGTTCCACCGGCACTGCGCGGTCTGTCATGGGCCGGGCGGCGCGGGGAACGGGCCGGTCGTGGGGCCGAATCGGTTCCCGTTCGCGCCGTCGCTGTTGAGCGACAACGCGAAGAGTCTGCCCGACGGCTACATCTACGGGATGATCCGTGTCGGGCGCGGCTTGATGCCGGCCTACGGCGGCCGCATCGCCGAGCCGGAGCGCTGGTACATCGTGAACTACGTGCGGCAGTTGCAGGCGCAGAGCGCCGCGGCGCAGCCGGCCGCGGGCGCGCCGTAGGGAGGGGAGTAGGTTCCATGGCTCACGAAACCCATGACGTGACGGAGGTGCCGCTCCGGCGGCTCGAACGCGTGCCGGGCGCCGTGCGCCTGACGACGCTGGGCCTGCTCGGGGTGGGGATCGTGGCGCTGATCGCCGCGTTCCTTACCGATCCGGCGCGCGCGTGGCGGGCGTATCTCTTCAACTGGCTTTTCTGGACGACCATCGCGCAGGGCGCGGTCGTCTTCGCCGTCGCCATCACCATGACGCGCGGGATCTGGGGTCGGTCGATCCGCCGGATCGCACTGTCGTTCGTGCTGTTCGTGCCGATCTCGTTCCTGCTGATGCTGCCGCTCTTCTTCGCCGGCGATTCGATCTTCACCTGGATCGGCCAGGAGATGCACGGCAGCAGGGCGGCGTACCTGAACCTGCCGTTCCTCGCGGTGCGCAACATCGTGGCGATGGGCGTGCTGAGTGCGCTCTCGCTCTGGTACGCGTACTGGGCGCTCCGGCCGGATCTGGCGCTCCACCGGGACGATGTGCCGCGCGGCCTCCAGGGACTCTACGATCGGATGCTGCGCGGCTGGCGGGGCTTCGAGGAGGAGCGCGAACTCGCGGCACATCGCCTGAGCGTGATCGGCCCGATCATCGGGCTCGTCTGGGCCGTGGCGTTCAGCTTCGTCGCCTGGGATCTCGTCATGACGCTCGAGGAAGACTGGTGGAGCACGCTCATCGGGCCCTACGTCTTCATGGGCGGGTTCCTGGGCGGCGTCGCGGCCACGGCGCTCCTGACCGTGGTGTACCGCGCCAAGTTGGGACTCGAGAAAGCGATCCAGCCGCCGCAGTTCCACGACCTCGGCAAGCTGACGTTCGCGTTCTGCATCTTCTGGGGCTACCTGCTCTGGGCGCAGTACATCGTGATGTGGTACGGCAATCTCCCCCGTGAGCAGGTCTACCTGCTGCACCGGATGGCAGAGCCGTACATCGGGCTGTCGCTGGTCGTCTTCCTCTTCCTGTTCGTCGTTCCGTTCTTCGGCCTGCTCGGCGTGGCGCCGAAGAAGCGGCCGACGCTCCTGGCCCTCTTCTCGAGCGTGGTGCTCGTCGGGCTGTGGATCGAGCGCTACATCCTGATCTACCCGACCTTCTATCACGACAACGGGGAGCTGGTGCTGAGCTGGCCCGAGGTCGGGATGGCGCTCCCGTTCGCGGGATTGTTCCTGGCGTCGCTGATCGCGTTCGCGACGCGGTTCCCGGTGCTCCAGGCGTGGGATGGGCCGGCCGACGTGAATCTGCTCGAGACGATCGCGGAGGCCGAGGGCGGCGAGGTCGTGACGTACTAGCTCGGCGCCTGCGGGCGCCGGCGGGATCGGGATCGTGCGGGAACGGGAGGGGGATCGTAGGGGTGGGCGGTCCGGGCGGACCGTGGGTCAGCGGATCCTCTTGAAGACCTTCTGCACCTCGAAGGCGATCGCCCGGAGCAGTTTGGCTTCCCGTACGTCCAGGTCGGCGCGGCGGGCGATGGCGCGCAGGCTCCGCATGATCGGCTCGGGGTTGCGCCCCTTGAAGAAGTCGATGGTGGCGAGCGCGTTCGCGACTTCGGTCGAAAGCGCGTGGAACTCTTCGGCGTTGACGTGGCGCTCGGCGCGGCGGCGCGGACGGGGGAGCGGTCGCGCGCGGGCGGCGCCGGCCACCCAGAGCTCGTAGGCGACGAGCAGTACCGCCTGCGCCAGGTTCAGCGATGGCCGCCGCGGGTCCGTGGGGACCGTGAGCACCCGGTCGCAACGGTCCAGGTCTTCGTTCGAGAGCCCCTTGTCCTCCCGGCCGAAGACGAGCGCGACCGGGCCCTCGCCGAGCGCGGCGATCTCGAGCAGCTCCGGCGCCGCCTCGCGGGGGTGCTGCCAGATGTACGCGGCCGCTCGCCGGCGCGCCGTGGTCCCCACCACATGTACGGCATCCGCCACGGCATCGCCGAGCGTATCGAAGAACTCGGCGTGCTCGAGCACGTCCGCCGAGCCGTGGGCGATCCCCTCGATGCGGTAGCGGTCGAACTCGGCCGGCCGGACGAGCCGCAGGCGGCTGAGCCCCGTGTTCATCATCGCGCGGATCGAGCCGGCGATGTTGACCAGGTCCTGCGTCTCGTTCAGGACGACGACGATGTTCCCGTAGACATCGTCGACGCGGCGCTCGTCGACGTCGCTCCCGGCCGCGTCGTCCGGCCGCTGCTCGTTTTTCGTGGCTTGCCGCATCGGCGGAAGTTGGGCCGGAGGCGGATGGCCGTCAAGGCGCTGATTCGCGCCATCGATGTCCCCAGCCGCGGCTACACGGCCGCGCGGCTGGAAGTGACGACGGCGGGGATCGGATGCCATGCCGCCCCGGAGATCGGTGAGGGATGATGGTGCGAATGCGAGTCGTCGGAGGCGTCGTCGCGATGGGACTGGTGCTCGCCGGGTGCGGGGCATCGGATCGACCGCGACCGGCCGGATCTGCCGTGGCAGAGGATACACCGTCGATCGGAGCGGATTCGGTCACCGTCGCGGCGAGTCCGGATTCCGTACGCGATCGGTTCGTGCAGCACGGGCTGCGCCCGATCGGCTCGTCTCGACGGGAGATCATTGCGTCGCTGGGCGAACCGGACAGCATCCAGGCTGAGCCGGTGGCGAACCGGTACGTTCCAGGTCAGACCGACACGATCTTCGAGTTGAGTTACGACGGGCTGACGGCGACGATCTACCACGTATCCGGAGGGCGCGACATCCTCTCGGAGGTCGTGGTCAGCGACAACCGTCACCTGCGCGATCCGGCGGTCCGGATCGGCATGCCCTGGCCGGAGGTCCGCCGGCGACTCGGTGAGCCGTGGGACGCGTCGGATAGTACCTTCACGTACCAATGCTTGAGTTGCATGGGCGCGGACGCCCCGGTCAACATCTACGTTCGGGACGGCGTGGTCACGGCGATCGAGTTCGCGTACTATGTGGACTGAGGCTGGCGCGGGTGTAGAGACGTGCCGCGGCGAGCGCTGCCGGGGTCGGAGAAGGCGTGGGCGCTGTTGAGGACGGTGGGCGGGTCGTGTGGCGTTCATTACCAGCTCCATCAACGAGGTCCAGCCGATGAGAAGATGGCGTGTGATTCTATTGGCGTTCGAGTTCGCGGTCGTGGCGTCTGCACTCCCTCGGCCGATCTCCGCCCAAGCGCTCCCCGACGTCTATGTCGATGAAGGCGCCTGCCCGTTCGAGTGCTGTCAATACGGTCCGTGGTGGGCCGATCGGGGCGCGGTCATCCGCTCGGAACCCGCGGACACGGCGCCGGTCATCGGTACCGTGCAGCCGGGCGATACGGTCCAGGCGCTGACCGGTCAGGTGCGGACGGTGCCGACGCCGTTCGTGTGGAAGCAGGATGTCGAGGGCAGCGGGGGCCACCGCTACGCCGCGGGGGATACGCTCTACGTCCTGACCTATCTCGGCGAGGGCTTTTTTCGCGTCTGGCACGAGGGTGAGGTGTTCGTGGAGAGCCTCGATTTCAGCCCCTACGGCGGTACGAGCGGCAAGCGGTGCGAGCGGTGCACGCACGGGGAACTGTTGCACGAGCTTCGCTCCGAGTGGTGGGTCCAGGTGCGGCTACGGGATGGGACCGTCGGATGGACCGATGCCACCGATGCCTTCCTCGGCAAGGACGCCTGCGGGTAGTTCGAAAGGCGTGGCGCGACCCGTGAGTCCGCCGCCTGCGAACCGACATGCGCTTTCTCGATGATACGGCCCCGGAGACCCGGATGCACCGATTCACGCGCACCCGGCCGCGCGTTCTCGTCCTTTCCGCCTCCCTCGCGGCGCTGATCGCCTGTCAGGGCGATCGTTCCGGACGAGCCGTCACCGTGACGGACAGTGCGGGCGTGCGTGTCACGATCAGTCGTGACGGCCCCCGCACGTTCGCCGAAGTCCTCCCCGACCCCGTTCTCAGTCTCGGCGGCGCCGATATCAGCGGGCCGGCGCAGTTCTCGAACATCCGGGGAGTGCGCGTCGACTCGCGGGGGAACCTCTGGGTGGCCGATGGCGGGTCGGGCGAGGTGCGGATCTTTCGGCCGGACGGTACGCACTGGAAGACGATCGGAGGTCCGGGCGAGGGCCCGGGCGAGTTCCGGCGGATCCGGCTGCTCGGCGCGTTCCGCGGCGACACCGTGGCGTTCTGGGATGATTCGAATCCGCGGTTGACGCTCCTGGGCCCGGACGGCGGATTCGTGCGAACGGTCACGCGTTCGTGGGGAGACGAGGTCCCGCCGCTGGCCGTCGACGTGTTCCGCGATGGCACTATCCTGGCCCGGGCGGTCCGCGTGTTCTTCGCGGCGTCGCTGCCACGGGGGCAGGCCGTCACGGATACGACGATGCTGTTCCGGCTGGATGTCGCCGGCGGGCCGCTGCAGCCGCAGGCGCGGGCGCGAGGTCGGTCGTGGGCCTGGACCGGCCGGACGCAGGTGCCCGTTCCCTTCACGATCGATCCAGGCTTCGACCTCGACGGTGACGCGGTCCACCTCGCGGCGGGCCCGGAGTTCCGGATCCGGGTCTTCGAGGATGGGCGGCTCACGGAGGTGTACGGCGTGTCTCGGGAAGCGCGGAAGGTCACCCGTGCGGACGAGGCGGCCTACCGAGCGCTCTTCGAGCGGGCGCTCGCCGATTCGGTGCTGCGCCGGGAATACCTCTCGATGTTGGGCCATCCGAGCCAACCCGGGTTCTTACCGGCATATTCCCGGATCCTCGTGGCGGAGGACGGGAAGGTCTGGGCGCAGGTGTACGCGCCGGACCTCCTGGCACCCGCGGTCTGGGACGTATTCGCCGCGGACCGTGAGTGGTTGGGCCAGGTCCGAACCCCTGCCGGCTTTAGTGTGGAAGCGATTGCCGGCGATGAGCTGGTCGGTGTCTGGCGGGATGAGCTGCTGGTCGAGTACGTTCGCGTGTACCGGCTCGTGACGAGCGGATGATCGCGGGTCGTGGCCGGACGCGGCCGGCTACGTGAGCGCCCGACGGCGGGCGGCCGTCGCGCGATGCCGGTCGCGGCGGAGCACGACGTCTGCCGACGGTTCGCCCTCCGCGTCGGTCCCGTCCGCGTTTCCTGCGCTTCCATATTATCGGCCCCGCCCGCGTTTCCTGCGCTTCCGTCTCGCCGACCCCGTCCGCGGCTCCTACCCCTCCATCTCGCCGAGCGCGATGCGCGCGGCCGCGGCGAGGCGGCCGGGCGCGTGCTCGAGCGCCCAATCCTTGAACGCATCCAGCCACGTCGGTTCGCGCACGTCGTCGGGTGGCGGCACGGTGAGGAGGTGCAGCGTTCCGTGGCGTTCGAGGACGTCGTGCGACGTGGTGCCGTCCTCTTCGCGGCGGAACCGCAGCGAGATGGCGGCATCGCCGACGCGGAGGCGGTGTACGGTCACGGTGTCGAGCCAGTCCGGGAGCCGTGGGCGCACGAGGAGGAGCAGCTTCGCGGGCGCGAACGGGTAGAGACCGAGCAGGATCTGGACGAGCTGAACAGTCGCGCTGGCGCTCCACGCCTGGGGGCTGTTCGATCCGGGGTAGAGCGTGGGGATCGGCCAGTCATCCCGCGCGTGGCCGCCGAGCGCCTCGGGGAGGCGGAAGTCGGGGAAGTGCGCGGCGGCGGCGAGGAGGCCGGAGGCCAGTCGCTCGACGTGCTCGTCCAGCCCGTAGCGCTTGAAGCCGAGCGCGAAGGTCGCGTTCTCGACCGGCCAGACGGTGCCGAGGTGGTAGCCGATGGGGTTGTAGGACGGGTGTTCGGTCGAGAGCGTGCGCACGCCCCAGCCGGAGAACAGGTCGGGCGCCATGAGCCGGTCGGCGACGGCGCGCGCCCGTTCGCGCGGTACGATCCCGGCGCCGAGCGCGTGCCCCGCGTTCGAGCCGATCGAGCGGACGGGCCGTTTCTCCGGGTCGAGCGCCATGGCGTAGAAGCCCTCGGTAACGAGCCAGAACGCGTCGTGCCAGCGGTGCTTCAACGTGCGGGCGCGTTCGATGAATTCGGCCGCGCGCGCGTCCTCGCCCAGGGCGATCAGGATCTCGGCCATGCGCTGGAGCGCGATGAAGTGGTACGCCTGCTCCTCGACGGTCGCGATCGGGTTCTCGACCATGGTCCCGTCGGGGTAGCGGATGGCCTCATCGGAGTCCTTCCACGCGTGGTTCTTGAGTCCGCGGGGCGAGCGGCGGGTGTATTCGAGGAAGCCGTCGCCGTCGCGGTCGCCGTAGCGGGCGGCCCACTCGAAGGTGCGGAGCGCGGCGTCGCGGTAGCGGCGAAGCGCGTCGTCATCGCCGGTCCAGTGCCAGAGTTCGGAGAGCGCGAGGACGAACATCGCGGGGGTGGTCTGCGTGCCGTAGTAGGCGCGCTGCGGGATGATGTCGAGTTCCGAGAGCGGGCCGCGCCGGATCTCGTGGATCAGCTTGCCCGGCTCTTCATCGCGCCAGGCGACGTCGGCGGTGGCCTGGGTCTCGGCGGCGACGGCGAGTGCGCCGCGCATCATGGGGGGGCCGAGCAGGGCGGCCTGCCAGCCGGCGGTCAGCGAGTCGCGGCCGAAGACGCCCGTGTAGGTCGGCACGCCGGCCATCGGGAACCAGGCGTCGGGCGCGTCGTCGTACTCCCAGTTGCGCAGCGCGAAGAGGTCCTCGGCGGCGCGTTCGAAGGCGGAGGCGACGAGCGGGTGGGAGGCCTCGATGTGCGTGCGTTCGCGGAGCCACCGGCGGCGGCCTTCATCACGGGGCGTTCCGATCCCGGGTGTTTCCGGGAGCGGCTCCCGCCACACGCCGTCCACCAGCGAGTAGTAGCCGAGCGTGGCGCTCCAGCGTCCGCGTGGCGGCAGGTGCAGCCGGAACCGCAGGGCGGGCGGCGCCCACGTCGGCGTCGAGTCCGACGCGATGACGCGGATCCGGAGCGCGCGGTGCAGTTCGCGCCCGTTGCGCGTGGCGTGGTAGTCGAGGCGCAGCTCCCGGCCGCCGGGGTCCTGGAAGACCTCGATCCGTCCGTGCTGGAGCCGTTCGCGCCCCGCCTCCTGTACATCGATGAAATCCGCGTCCAGCTCGAGGGCGAGTTCCACGTCGGCGCCGGTCATGCTGTGGTTGTGCACCGTCAGCCGCTCTTCCATTCCGCGGCCGACGCGCCGCTCGATGAGCACTTCGAACGCATCTTGGGGGAGTAGCGGGCCGCGCGCATCGCCGCCCGTGCGCGGCAGCCGGAGCTGGATCACGCCGTGTCCCGCATCCGCCGCGCCGCCGGATGCGTACTCCGGAATGCGGCCATCGAGCCGGATCCGGTGGACCGCCAGGATCCGTGTGTCGTAATCCCAGAGTCCCTCGCGGCCCCCGCCTTGCAGCGATCCATCCCGACGCGCGACGAGGACCGTGTACCCCTCGTACAGGATGCGCAGCGGCGCGTGCGGGTCGGAGCCGGTCGCGGTCCGTCCGGGAGACGGCACGAGCGTGGCTGGTGATGCCGGCCGCCGCGAGGGGGGCGAAGGTGCCATGCGGCACGAGTATGGCAAGATGGGTTCCAGGAGGGCGCCCGAAGGAGACGGGACCAGGATGAGGCGACGGGGACGCAGACGACGAGGAGATCGGGGCGTGAGAAACGATGACCCGTTCTGGCTGCCACGGCAGCGGACGGGCTGGCTGGGCTCGCAGCGGCCGGCGTACACCGAGCTGCACGACTACGATTTCGAGATGCGGGGGCCCTACCGGCCGGGCCGGCTGCTCGATGCGTACATCGAGTGGCGGCGGTTCCGGGCGGCGGAGCGGGACGCGGCCGAGCGGGGCTGGCCGTTGCCGGCGGATGAACTCGAGGAGTTGATCCGTTGGCGCGAGTGGCGGCGGGCGCGGCGGACGGGCCGACGCCCGCGGTGGCTCACGGAGCGCCGACGCGATCGAGGCCGAGGCCCAGAGTGGCCGCGAGCAGGCCTGTAGTGCCGTCGCGGGCTCGTTCGATCACGGCATCGAGTGTGTCGTCGATCGTGCGGTCGACAGCGGCGAAGATGGGTTCCGCATCGGGCAGCGCGCTGTCTTCCATCAGGTAGCTGAAGGTCCGGGCCATCCCGCAGTTGGCCAGGATGTCGGCGAGGATGGCGAAGCGGCGGTCGGCGCGCTGGGCGACGCGCGTCGAGCCGAGTCGGCACTCGCGGAAGGGCTGGTTCGCGCCGCTGGCAATGACGCGCACGCCGCTCGCGGCGAGGCGGTCGAGGATCGAGGCCGTGAGCGAGCCGGAAACGGCTGCGCAGACGAAGACGTCGGCGGGCGTGTCGTAGAAGCGATCGCGTTCGGCGGGCGCGAGGATGCGCGGGTCGTCCGGGAGGAGCTTGTTGCGGCGGCCGCGCATGAGCGCCTCGACCTCGGCGGCCGAGAGGCCGTCGGGTGCGACGAGCGCGCGTCGCGCATCCGAGATGGCGACGATGCGTGCACCCGCCCGAGCCAGGTAGAGGCCGCAGCTCGCGCCGACGTTGCCGAAGCCCTCGAGCTTCACGCGGATGCCCTCGAGCGACCGGAGCTGACGCTCGTAGAAGTGCCGGACCGCGCGCGCGACGCCGTAACCGGTGATCATGTCGGACGTGGTGACGTGCTCGCCGGGCAGCCCGAGGCGTTCGGGGACGCGCGCTTCCACACCCGCGCTGAGGTTCCCGATGATGCGCCGGAACCGGTCCGGATCGGGCGCGAAGTGGCCGCGGACGATGCCCTCCTGCGGATGATGCAGCCCCAGGCGGTGGACGGTCGGCACGACCTCCGTGACCTCGTCCACGTTGAGGTCGCCGCCGGTGCCGTAGTGCTCGCGCAGGTACGGCGTGATCGCGCGGTACCAGCGTTCGAGGACCTCCGGCTTGCGCGGGTCGTTCGGGTCGAAATCGATGCCGGCCTTGGCGCCGCCGATCGGCGGCCCCGCGAGCGAGAACTTCAACTCCATCGCCTTCGCCAGGTAGACCACCTCGCGGGGGGTGACGCCCACACGCATTCTCGTTCCGCCGCCCGCCGCGCCGCCCTGGAGCGAGTTGATGATCAGCCAGCCGCGGGCGGCGGTCACCGTGTCCCGCCACTCGACGGTGATGGCGGGAGGCGTGCGCAGGAACGCGTTATACCGCTTCCACGTCGTCATCGGGGAGGACCGGTTCGAGGAATACGTCCATGATTCCGCCACAGACGGCGGGGCTCCACGAGTCCGTCGGGTCGGTCAGCTCGACGCGGATCGTGCGCGGCGTCCGCTCGCGGAGCACCGATTCCGCCGCCGCGATCACATCCGCCTCGCCGCACCCGCCGCCGATCGTGCCGACGAGTCCGCTGGCGGGGTCGATCACCATCTTGCTGCCTGCGTGGCGCGGCACCGAGCCGCGCGTCGCGACGACCGTCGCCAGCGCAACGGCGCGCCCGGCACGGCGCGCTTCGACGATCGCGCGGTAGACCGCGACATCATCCATGATCGATCTTCTCCTCCGGCAACAGCCGGTCGAGTACGCGTTCGTGGTCGCGGAGCGGCTTCCCCTTCGCCCCGGCCCTGACCGCCACCAACTCCGCCGCGATGCTGATCGCGATCTCCGCGGGCGTCTCGGCGCCGATGTCGAGCCCGATCGGCGCGTGGATCCCGGCCAGCCGCTCGCGTGGCACGCCCGCATCGAGCAGCGCCTGGAACGCCGCGCGGACGCGCCGCCGGCTGCCGACCATCCCGATGTAGGGAAGGGCGACGTCGCCTTCGACGAGGCGGCGGAGACAGTCGAAGTCGTATCGGTGCGCGCGCGTGACCAGCACCACGTGCGTGCGCGGCGTCATGGCGATGTCGCGGAACGGGTCGGCGAAGTCGGCCCGGACCACCGCCGCCGCGCCGGGGAAGCGCGCGGGCGTCGCGAAGTCCTCGCGGTCGTCGAGCACGGTGACGCGGTAGCCGAGCAGCGCGCCGATCTGCGCGAGCGGCACGGCGATGTGGCCCGCGCCCACGATCAACAGCTCCTCGGGCGCGCGGTGCGCCTCGGCGTAGAGCGTGGTCCGGCCGGCATCCGTGTCGACGGCCTCGACCGTGGGGGTGCCGGTGTCGAGGACCCGGCGTGCCAGCGCGAGCGCCGCCTCATCCAGCGTCGCAGCGCCCAGCGTGCCCGTCCGCACGCCCGTCTCGCCGACGAGCATGCGCGTGCCGGCGGCCGCGCCGTCGACGGCGAGGACGATGGCGACAGCCGGTCCGCCGGCGCACGCATCGAGCGCCGCCTCCGCCGCCTCCGTCGCGGTGATCCCTCGGTTCAGCACCAACCCTCCACCAGACGCCGGTAGTCCTCCGGCGTATCAATGTCGGCGACCACGCCCGCGTCCTCGACCGGCACGTCGACGACCTCGGCCGCATGGGCTTCGATGACGGAACGCGCGCCGTGCGGCAATCCGGACGCCGAGAGCTCGGCGAAGAGCCGGCGCGGAAAGATCGTCGGGTGCCCGGGCACGCCGCGGTAGACGGGGCGCACGATCGGCGCCGCACCCTCGCGGAACGCGCCGAGCAGCGTGAGCACCGTACCGGCCTCGACCAGCGGGTGGTCGACGGGGAGGACGACGGCCGCGGCGACGTCGTCTTCCAACGCCCTGAGCCCGAGGCGCAGCGAGTCGATCTGCTCCGCCCGCGCGGACCGGCTCCGTACGACGAGGGCGCCCGACTGCTCGGCCAGCCGGATCGTGTCCGGCGCATCCGCCGGGACGACCGCGATCACGCCGCGGCAGCCGCCCTCCTGCAACACGCGGATGCACCGTTGGAGGAACGACTCGGCGTCCACCGGAAGGAGGGCCTTCGGCCGGCCCATCCGCTCGGAACGCCCGGCGGCGAGCACGACTCCGTCGAAGACGATCCGGTCGGCGGACGCCACACGCCGCGACGGGTCCACAGCGCCTCCGTTTTGCGTGCGCGTCCGTGACGGGAACAACTTGCCGATGCGCGCGCCGGGCGTCAACGCGGAAGATGCGGCGGGGCCGCCCGGCCTCCCTCGATGCCGACGGCCCGCGGCGCCTCGTCCGCGATGCGTGGCGCGCCGCGACGCCGACGCCGCCTTGACCCCCTCGACGCGCAGGGGTACTCTACTTGCGACGATCCGCGCCGACGTGAGATCTGCTTCCGCGGAGCACCATGCATGCCATCATCACCCTCACGGTCAACGGCGACCGGCGCCATGCCGGCATCCCGGCGCACTACACGCTGCTCGAGACGCTGCGTTACGCCCTCGGCCTGACCGGCTCGAAGCAGGGGTGCGACAAGGGCGACTGCGGCGCGTGCACGGTGCTGCTGGACGGCGAGCCCGTACTCTCGTGCATCACGCCGGCTTGGGAAGCGGAGGGCCGCGAGGTCACCACCGTCGAGGGGCTCGCCGGACCCGACGGCCCGCACCCGCTCCAGGCCGCGTTCGGCGACTGCGGCGCCGCACAATGCGGCTTCTGCACACCCGGCATCCTGATGTCCGCGCACGCGTTACTGCTGCGCAACCCCGACCCCACCCGCGACGAGATCCGCGAAGCGCTCTCCGGTAATCTGTGCCGGTGCACGGGTTATACGAAGATCTATGAAGCGGTGGAAATGGCGGCGCGGGGCGCCGTCCAGGCCCGGGCTGGGGGACTGCCCGGAACGGGAGCGGGAACGTTTACGTTTACGGGTTCGGGATCGGAGGACAGCGGAGGGGCGGCGCGGGCGCGCACGCGCACGCCGCCGGACGATGGAGGCGCGCGGTGAGGCCCGAGGAGCTGCGGGAACGGCAGGCGGCCGATGCGGCATCCGACGACGAGCTGCGCGAGCTGCTCGAGTCCGAGTTCTCGGTGGTCGGCCGGCGGATGCGGCGCGTGGATGGACTCGCGAAGGCCACCGGCCGCGCCGTCTACACGGATGACATCGCGCTGCCCGGGATGCTGCACGGCAAGATCCTGCGCTCGCCGCACCCGCACGCGCGCATCGTCTCGATCGACGCGTCGGAGGCGGAAGCGCTCCCCGGCGTGCACGCGGTGATCACCGGGCGGGACATGCCGGTGAAGTACGGGATCATCCCCTGGACGCGGGACGAGGAGCCGCTCTGCACGGACCGCGTGCGCTACATCGGGGATGGCGTGGCGGCCGTGGCCGCCGTGGACGAGGACACGGCGATCCGGGCGCTGGAGCTGATCCGCGTCGTGTACGAGCCGCTCCCCGCGTTCCTCGAGCCGGAGGACGCGCTCGAACCGGCCGAAGGCGCGGTCCCGATCCACGCGCCGAAGAAGCCCGGCCACAACGGCAACATCACGAAGATCGTGCGCCTCGAGTTCGGCGAGGTCGACCGGCTGCTGGGCGAGAGCGACGTCGTCATCGAGGGCGAGTACTTCTTCGAAGGGACGACGCACACGCCGATCGAGCCGCACTGCGCGATCGGGTACTACGATCCGGCCGGCAAATTGACCGTCTGGTCCGCCACGCAGGTCCCGCACTACCTGCACCGCGAGCTGGCGCGCGTGCTCGGGCTGGATGTCGGCCGCATCCGCGTCGTGCAGCCGGTGGTCGGCGGCGCGTTCGGCGGCAAGTCCGAGCCGTTCGACCTCGAGTTCTGCGTCGCGAAGCTGTCCATGAAGACCGGCCGGCCCGTCAAGATCCTCTACACCCGCGAGGAGGTCTTCTACGCGCATCGCGGCCGCCACCCGATGAAGATGCGCCACAAGCTGGGCGCGAGCCGGGACGGCAGGATCAAGGCGGTGGACGCGAAGACGCTGATCGACGGGGGTGCCTACGCCTCGTTCGGGCTGGTCACGACCTACTACTCGGGGCAGCTCCTGACGGCGCCGTACGCGTTCGAATCGTACCGTTTCGATTCGACGCGCGTCTACACGAACAAGCCGGCGTGCGGCCCGAAGCGGGGGCACGGCTCGGTCCAGCCGCGCTTCGCCTTCGAGGTTCAGCTCGACAAACTCGCGGAAGCACTGGCGCTGGACCCGATCGAGCTGCGGCGCCGTAACTTCCTGGGCGAGAACACCCGGACGATCAACGAGTTGCGGGTCCAGTCCAACGGCTTCCTCGAATGCCTCGACGCGGTCGAACGCGCCAGCGGCTGGCGCGACAAGTTCCGCCGGCTGCCGTACGGCCGCGGCGTCGGCGTGGCCGGCTCGTGCTACATCTCGGGGACCAACTACCCGATCTACCCGAACGACATGCCGCAGTCCGGGATCCAGCTCCAGGTCGAGCGCTCCGGGCGGGTCACGGTCTTCAGCGGCGCATCCGAGATCGGCCAGGGATCGGACCACATGGTCGCCACGATCGTCGCCGAGGAGCTGGGCGTGCCGCTCGAGTACGTGCGCGTCGTCTCGGCGGACACGGATGTGGTGCCCGTGGACCTGGGCGCGTATTCGTCGCGTGAGACGTTCATGGTCGGCAACGCGTGCCTCGAGGCCGCGCGCGAGATCGGCGCGAAGGTCGTCGAAGCCGTCGGCGAGGAGTGGGGGATCGGGCCCCACCGCATAGCACTCGCCCGCGGCTGGGCGTTCGACCTCTCCGACCCGAAGAGGCGCATGCCGATCTCCGAGGCGTTCAACCTCGCCGAAGCGAAGTTCGGCACGCTCGGCGCCGTCGGCTGGTACGACACCCCCAAGGACGTGCACGGCGAGTACCGCGGTGGCACGATCGGCGCCTCGCCCGCCTACTCGTTCACCGCGCACGTGGCCGAAGTCGACGTCGACGTCGAGACCGGCATCGTCCGCGTCGAGAAGATCTGGATCGCACACGACTGCGGCCGCGCGCTCAACCCCGTGCTCGTCGAGGGGCAGATGGAGGGCTCGGCGTACATGGGCTTCGCCGAAGCGCTGATGGAGCAGCAGATCTTCAAGGACGCGGACCACGGTCGCGCGGGACTGCACAACGGGCCATCGCTGCTGGACTACCGGATCCCGACGTCACTGGACACGCCCGCACTCGAATCGCTGATCATCGAGAGCATCGACCCGGAAGGGCCGTACGGCGCCAAGGAAGCGGGCGAGGGCCCGCTGCATCCCTCGATCCCGGCGATCGCGAACGCGATCTACGACGCCGTCGGCGTGCGCATGGATGCGATGCCGTTCTCGCCGCCGCGGGTGTGGAAGGCGTTGCAGGACCCCGGCGCGCGCGAGCGGTGGGAGCGGGCGCGAGGGGTGGAGGTGGCGGCGGACTGAGGCGGAGCGGTACCTCGATCGCTCGATGTCCCCGCCCGCCGCGCGATCGTGCGGTCGTCGGTCCTTCGTTCAGACCGCGAACAGCCGTGACAACGGGACGCGGAACTCCGGGAGCACGTCCCCACCGTCCAGCACCGCGTCGCCCCGCAGGATCCGGACGTCTTCCGCTGAATCGTACACCGTGACCGTGCGCCGCGCCGGATCGAGGATCCAGACCAGACAGGATCCAGCGGCGAAGTATTCCCGCACTTTCTCCAGCATCTCGCGGCGCGTATTGGACGGCGAGAGCACCTCGACCGCCAGGTCGGGGCCGAAGTGCCAGAAGCTCCGCGCGTACCCGCTCTTCGGCACGCGCTCGTGGCTCACGAACGCGGCATCCGGACCGCGCAGCGTTGGCGGCTCGTCCTCCAGCACGAACCCCATGTCCGTGTAGACGACGCCACGGCCGGTACGCTCCGCGTATTCCTCCAGCACGTAGATCACGCGCGTATTCACGCGCGCGTGCGGCGCCATCGGCCGGGGCTCGCGCACCACCCGGCCGCGCACCAGCTCGAGCCGGTACGCATCTTCCTCGGGGAGCCGAGCGAATTCTTCGAGTGTGAGGAGTCGGTCCGAGTCTTCGGGTGCCGGGATCTTCATGGTGGCCTCACCGCGGTGAAGGTACGCCCCCGCGAGCTAGCACTGCCCTGCCACGTTCTCGGGGGGTGCGACGGACGTGTTCGGCTTCGCCGCTCCATTCGCACTTTCGCGAGTCCCCGGGATCGGCGGCGAGAAATGGCGCGGTCGCAGGCTGTACACGGACCTGGCAGCGTGGTGCTGGAGCGGGACGCCCGCGGGTCCAGAGCCCTACCGCCGCTCGCCGCGCTCGGTTCACCGGCGCCTGCGACTCCGGAGTCACGCGCCACCTACTCTAGCGACCACCGAGCGCGTGTCCATAGCGGGATGGGACGGAACGATGAGCGCGCCGGCCCGCCTGCTGCCGACGTGGCGTTCGGAACCTGGTGCGCGCGGCTGGTGTCCGCTCGCTTCGTGGCATATCTTGAACGCGACCCGAATCCCCGGATCCATGGACGTCCTCGAAGCCATACAGACGCGCCGTTCGATCAAGGTCTTCACCGACCGGCCGATTACCCGCGAAGAGATCGAGAGTCTGCTCGAGGCGGCGGTGCTCGCGCCGAACCACCGGCTGACGGAGCCGTGGGGCTTTCTGGTGCTGGGCGAGCGGGCCAAGCGCGCGTACGCGACGGTGCTGGCGGGGCGCAAGGCGCGGCGTGCCGCGGATGCGGAGGCGGCGGCGGCGGTGCACGAGCGTGTCGTGCGGAAGACCGTGGCCGTCCCGGCGATCATCGCGGTCACGATGCGGCTGGCCGAGGATCCCGAAGTCCGCGAGGAGGACTACGCGGCCACGTACATGGCGGTGCAGAACCTGCTGTTGGCGGCGACCGCGCGGGGACTGGGCACACACGTGAAGACGGGCGCGGTCATGGAGGATCCGGAATTCCGGACCGCGCTCGATGTACCGTCCGATCAAAGGGTCGTCGCGTTGGTGTTCGTGGGCGTGCCTGCGGAGGTACCGGCGCGGAAGGCGCGCACTCCTGCCACGGAGAGAACGCGATGGCTGCCGTGATCATCCGATCCAGAGGAGGGCCCATGAATCGCCATCTCGGGTGGACGCTGATCACCGCGCTCGTGATCGTGGGGTGTGGTTCGGGCGAGCAGCCGGAGGCCCAGCCGCCGGCAGACGCCACGCCGGAGCCGGTCGCGGAGCCGGTTGCGCGACCGACGCCGCCTCCGACGACCGCACCCGATACGGCCGCCGATCCAGCGGATGCGGCGGCGGACACCGCGAAAACCGCGATGCTGCCGGACGGCCCGCTCTACACCGTGCAGGTCGCGGCGTGGCCGTTCCCGGATTCGGCGCAGGTGTGGCAGGCGCGGCTCCGGCAGCGCGGGCTTCCGGTGTGGACCGTCCAGGCGCAGGTCCACGGGCGGACGTTCCATCGCCTGCGGGTGGGCGCGCACCCCAGTCTCTCTGCCGCGCGTGAACTGGGCCGTCGCATCACCCGCGAGTACCATTGGCCGGTCTGGGTGGCGCCGGTCGAGCAGCGCGCGGCGGTCCCGGCGGACGCGGTCGAGGCGACGCGCGCGCTGTTGGGCGGCGCGTAGCGGATCCGCGATGCTGCGGCTCCCCGAGTTCGTCTACCACCGTCCGGCGGCGCTCGAGCCCGCGCTCGAGCTGCTCGTCGCGCACGCCGGCGACATCCTCCCGCTCGCCGGTGGGACCGATCTGGTGCCCAACATGAAGCACCGGCTGTTCACGCCGGGGCACGTGCTGGCGCTCAAGCAAATCCCGGAGTTGAAGGGGATCGAGGAGCGCGAGGGCGAGCTGTCGATCGGCGCGGCCGAGACGCTGACCGCGGTGTCGCGTGACGCCCGCGTCCGCCGCCATTTCCCGTCGCTCGCCCGCGCGGCCGGGCTCGTCGCCGGGCCGCAGCTCCGCAACATGGGCACGATCGGCGGCAACCTCTGCCTCGACACGCGCTGCACGTACTACAACCAGACCCACTTCTGGCGCCAGGCCCTCGGCTTCTGCCTGAAGAAGGATGGCGACATCTGCCACGTGACGAAGGTGGGGAAGAAGTGCGTGGCGGCGCACTCGGCGGACACGCCACCGGTGCTCATGACGCTGGGCGCCGTCGCCGACCTGGTCTCCGTCCGCGGCGCGCGGAGCGTGCCGGTCGAGCAGTTCTTCATCGCCGACGGCGTGCGGAACACCGTGCGTGCGCCGGATGAGCTGGTGACCCGCATCCGCGTGCCACTGCCGCCCCCGGGGCTGCGCACCGCGTTCCAGAAGCTGCGCCAGCGCAACGCGATCGACTTCCCGCTCCTGAACGTGGCCGCCGCCGCGCAGTTCGATGAAGACGACGTCGTCCGCTCGATCCGCATCGTCGTCTCCGCGCTCGGCGCGCGTCCGCGCCTGCTCTCGGGGATCGAGAAGATCGCCGTCGGCGAGCGCCTCACGGACGACGTGATCGATGCCGTCGCGGAGCGCGCCTTCCAGCAGTGCCATCCGCTCGAGAACATCATCGTCGATCCGGACTGGCGCCGCGCCATGGTGCCCGTCCACGTGCGCCGCGCGCTGCGCGAGCTGCGCGGCGAGGTGGAGGCCGCGGCGTAGGCCGGCGCTCTAGCGCGGTTGGCCCGCGGCTCCAGAGCGGCGTGCCCGCTCGCTGCGCTCGTCCCGCGGGCGCGTTCGATTCCGAAATGACGCGACAACCGCCTTAATCGGCGGCCATCCCGGGGCGCGCCGCGCCCGGCGCGGGGTCCTTCGCCTCCGGGTGCTCGAGCACGCCGACGTGGTACTCGTAGACCATCGTGCCGCCCAGCCAGCCCGAGATCACGAGGATGATGACGCCGATCAGGCTCAGCCAGAAGCCGCCGTACAGTCGATCCGACTCCGGCGGCAGCCCTGCCCGCCAGCGCAGCCATCCGTTCCACGCGAAGAGCGCGACCATGATCACGTTCAGGATGCCGTGGGTCAGGCCGATCTTCACCGCGCCCTGCCGAGTCGCGACGCCGACGAGGTCGATGAGCCCGGGGATCGCGGCGATCAGCCCACCGATCACCCCCACGACGATCGTGGGAATCGTCGCCTGCCACCACAACGCATTGTCGCTCAGCAGGTAGACGATGTCGAAGACCAGCGCGAGGATGAACGCGCCGGCCGGGATGAGGATGAGCATCGGGTGGAGCGGGTGTGCGCCGATCCGCGCCTTACTCTTCATGGGGGGCCTCCTCCATCTCGGGTCGATCGGGCGAGGCGCGCAAGAAGCGGGCTAGGGTTGGGCTAGGGCTGGGGCTAGGGCTAGGGCTGGGGCTGGGGAGTGCCCGGGAGGGGCTTGGTGGTGGGGGGAAGGCCCGGGGGTGGCCAGGAACGGCCGGGAACGGGAGCGGCGGCTGCGCCGCCTGGAGCGGGAACGTTTACGTTTACGGGATGGCGGCGGCCGGGAGCGGGATCGGGGCGGGATCGGGAGCGGGCCGCGCACCCGCACGCGCTCGCGCACTGGACGGGGACGGGAGCGGCGGCTGCGGCGCCGGTCACGGCGTTGCGCACGGGCCGGCGCGTGGGCGGCTGCGAGGGCGTTGAGGCCTCGGCCGCCGACGGAAGCCGCCAGCGCGCGTGACGGCCGGGGCGCTGGCGGGTCGGGCGCCCTCGTCACCCACGCCCGTCGGGCCACGGCGCGGGCCGCCGCGGCCGCCGCGCGTCATCGTGATCACTGCGACGCCGGCGATGATCACCGCGGCCGCCAGCAGCACCCGCGCCGTGAGCGGCTCGCCGGCGAGCGCCCAGCCCAGGAACACTGCGACCACCGGGTTCACGTACGCGTAGGTCGAGACCCGGGCCGGTGTGCTCACCTGCAATAGCCAGGTGTAGGCGGTGTAGCCGACCAGCGAACCGAAGACGATGAGGTACAGCACCGCGAGCGCGGACGTGCCGGTGATCGCGCCGAGGTCGAGCGCCGCCCCCTCTCCCAGACTCAAACCCGCGACCGTCAACAGCGCGCCGCCCGCGAGCATCTCGATCGCGGTCGCGAGCAGCGGCTGGGAAGGCAGCGGCGCGTGCCGCGAATAGATCGAACCGCCGGCCCAGGCGATCGAGCCGAGCATCAGCGCGCCGGCACCCAGCGGGTCGGCAGCCCCACCGCCCAGCTCGCCCGGACCCACCAGCAGGCCGAGACCGATGAAGCCGACGAGCAATCCCAGCAGCACACGAGCCGAGGGACGGGTACCACCCGGCCGCGCCCAGTCGACCAGCACCATCCAGACCGGTACCAGCGCCACGAGCAGCGCCGCCACACCCGAGGCCACCCGCTGCTCCGCCCACGCCACCGCGCCGTTCCCAGCCAACAGGAGCAGACCGCCGATCACCGTCGCCGCACCCCACTCGGCGCGCCGCGGCCGCGGCGCGCCCCGGAATCTCAGCCAGCCGTACAGGACCGCGCCCGCCACCAGATAGCGCGCACCCAGCATCAGAAACGGCGGCAGCGTCTCGATCGCGAATCGAATCGCCAGGTACGTCGAACCCCAGATCAGGTACACCGCCGCGAACGCCGCCACCACCCGCGAGGTCGGCGCCTCCAGCCTCCCGCTCGACTCAGACACCCGCCACCTCCAGCTCCTCCCGGCCCGACCCCACCGGCAACGCCATCGTCTCCTTCACCGTCTCCAGCACGATCGTCGTCCGCGTCGACCGCACCGCCGGGATCGCACCCACTCGCTCCCGCAGCAGCCGCCCCAACGCCTCCGTATCCGCCACCCGCACCTTCACCAGAAAACAGTCCTCGCCCGCCACGTGGTGCACCTCCTGCACCTCCGGGATCGCCGCCAGCGATGCCGACGTCTCCGTCGCGCCCACACCCTCCTCCGCTCGCACGAACACGAACGCCAGTAGCTTCCGGTCCAGCGCGCGTGGCTCGAGCCGCGCCGCGTACTCCTCGATCACGCCCCGCTCCTCGAGCTTCCTGATCCGCTCGAACACCGCCGATGGCGCCATCCCCACCCGCCTCGCGACCTCCGCATTGGAAGTGCGCGCGTTGTCTTGGAGGATGGCCAGGATATTACGGTCGATTTCGTCGATCATTCGCAAATACCTCCAGAGGGCCGAAGGATATCCGGGCAATATCCGGATGTCAAGGCGATCGTGCGGTGGGGTGGGCGGGGGCGGGTCCTGCCGGGCGGCGGGCAGGCCGTGTCCTGCGGTGCGATGGGCGGCCGCGTCCTGCGGTGAGCGGCGTGGCGGGCTGCCCCATGGCGCCCCGCGAGCCGGTGCGCGGCGCGGGCACCGTCCTTGCCCGGGAGGCACACCCTCGTGTTCATGACCCGGGGATGAAGGCGATGCTGGAACTGGATTTCGAGATTCTCGAACTGCGGGTGCGCCACCCGTTCCGCGTTGCACGTCCTGGCTCGCCCATCGAGCGGCGGTCGGTGTGGGTGCGGGTGCGGGATGCGGACGGGTTCGAGGGGTGGGGCGAGGCGGCGCCGCTGCCGTACTACGGAGAGACGCCGGAAACGGTGGCCGCGGTGTTGGAGCGGTTGGGTGGGGCGCTCGCGGCGGTGGAGGATCCGTTCGCGCTCGAGCGGATCGAGCGCGTGCTGTCGGAGGCGGTGGCGCGGAACCCGGCGGCGCGGGCGGGGGTGTCGGCGGCGCTGCACGACCTGGTCGGCAAGCGACTGGGCGTGCCCGTCTGGAGGCTCTGGGGACTGGATCCGGCCGCGGCGCCACTCTCATCGTTCACGCTGGGACTGGACGCGCCGGAGCGGATGCGGGAGAAGGTGCGCGAGGCCGCGGGCTATCCGATCCTGAAGGTGAAGGTGGGCACGGCCCGCGATGAGGAGGTGCTCGCGCTGATTCGTGAGGAGGCGCCGCACGCGCGGCTGCGCGTGGATGCCAACACGGCGTGGACGGTGAAGTCGGCGCTGGCGGCGCTGCCGATGCTCGAGGCGTACGGCGTCGAGCTGCTCGAACAGCCGTTGCCGGCCGGTGAACTCGAGGGGCTGGCGCTGCTGCGCCGCCGTTCGTCGTTGCCGATCATCGCGGATGAATCGTGCGAGGTGGCGGCGGACATCCCGCGTGTGGCCGGATCCGTGGACGGAATCAACATCAAGCTCGCCAAGTGCGGCTCGCTGCGTGAAGCGCTGCGGATGATCCACACCGCCCGCGCCCATGGCCTCCAGGTCATGATCGGGTGCATGGTCGAGAGCACGCTCGGGATCGCGGCCGCCATCCAACTCGCGCCGCTGGCCGACCTCGCCGACCTCGATGGCGCCGCGCTCCTCGCCCGCGACCCGTTCCGCGGTCCGGGCCTCGAACGCAATGGGCGACTCCGCTTCAACGACGAGCCGGGGCTGGGGGTGGCGCGGGGGTGAGGAGGGCGGGGCCGGGCGGTCCCCACGATCGGATGCTCGGGGCGGTCCGGCTGGAGCGGTCCACCCACGGGTTCGGAGCCGCGCGGCCGCTCGCTGCGCTCGGTTCGCGCCCGTGTACGACTCCGGAGTGATGCGACAGCCGCCCTAGCCGGACGGATGCTCGCGCGGGCCGGCATCCGTCGTGAGCCGTCGGCCGTTGCGGCAAATTCGGCGCTACAGCGCGCCCAGCACCAGCTCGGCGTGCTCGGCCGGCTTGACCTGCGGGAAGATCCGCGCGATACGGCCCGCCTCATCGATGATGAAGGTCGTCCGCTCGTTGCCCCAGTACTTCCGCCCGTACATCGACTTCTCCTTCCAGACGCCGTAGGCCTCCGCGACCGCATGGTCGGTGTCGGCGAGGAGCCGGAACGGGAGGTCGTACTTGTCGCGGAACTTCACGTGGGAGCGGACAGGGTCCGGGCTCACGCCGAGGACGACCGCGCCGCGTGCCTCGAACTCGGGAAAGCTGTCGCGCACGCCGCACGCCTGCGTGGTACACCCCGAAGTGTCGTCCTTCGGGTAAAAATACAGCACGACCTTGCGGCCGCGCAGCGCGGAGAGCGTGACCTCCGAGCCGTCATCGGCCGGGAGCGTGAAGTCGGGGGCGACGTCGTTTTCTTTCAACACGGTCCGTTCTCCATCCAGTGGGCTCGGCACCGGGGATCGATTCGGTCGTGGGCCGGCGCTCGTGGCGGCGCGGCGCCATGAATCTAGCGATCCGCGGCCGCGCCGGCCACCGCACTCTGCCCGGTGACGGTACACCGCGTCCACGGACATCGAGCCAGAACATCAGGTGGAGCATCTCGTCCGCCGGTTCGGAGCGGCGTGGCCGCCCGCCATGCACTCGCGGCCGCAGTGCACGACTCGGAAGTGATGCGGCGACCGCTCCAATGCAGCGCCCGGCCGTGCTCGCGCGATGGCGCCCGGGCGGGGGCGCATGGGGTGGCACCTTGAGATCGACTTCGCCAGATTCCGACGCTGTGCGGTCCTGACACGACCCGCGAAGCGGGCGGATCCGCACGGCGAACGTACTCACGGCATCGCGCGCTGCGGGCGCGCCGTCCGTCCGGGTCGACCGATGTCGTTCGATGCCGTTTTTCGTCCCGAGATGCCGGCGACGCCCATAGCATCCAGCGGAGGAGTCCATGTCGTTCAACCCGTCCAACCCTGACGAACTCCCCATCCCCGACTTCTATGACCCGGAGGACGCGGGCCGGTGGACGTACGTACCGGACCAGCACGCCACGTTCGAGCGCGCCGTCGCGTGGCGCGAGCGGTTCGGGCTGCGGCCCTCGCCGGCGGACGAGGTCCGGGTGCACATGCTGCTGATCGACCTCCAGAAGGACTTCTGCTTCCCGGAGGGCACGCTCTACGTCGGCGGGCGCAGCGGCCGGGGCGCGATCGAGGACAACGACCGCACCGCGCGCTTCATCTACCGGAACCTGGCGCGGATTTCCGACATCACCTGCACGATGGACACCCACTTTCCGTACCAGATCTTCTCGCCCGCCTTCTGGCTGGACGAGGACGGCCGGCCGCCCGCACCGCACCGCGAGGTGACGGCCGACGACGTCCGCAGCGGCCGGCTGCGGCCGAACCCCGCGGTCGCGGCGTGGCTGAGCGACGGCGACGTCGAATGGCTCGAACGCCAGGTCATCTTCTACTGCGAGGAGCTCGAACGGGAGGGGAAGTACACGCTCTACCTCTGGCCGCCGCACTGCATTCTGGGCAGCGCCGGCCACGCGCTCGCCGGGACGATCCACGAGGCGCGCATGTTCCACGCCTACGCCCGGCAGGCCGAGGCGCGCGTCGAACTCAAGGGCACGACTCCCCTCACCGAATACTACTCGGCCATCGGGCCCGAAGTGACCTCGACCTTCGATGGCCGCACGCTCGCCCGGCGCAACGAGGACTTCCTCCACATCCTGAGGGATTCCGATGCGGTCATCATCGCCGGGCAGGCGGCCAGCCACTGCGTGAAGAGCACGATCGAGGACCTGCTCGAGCACACGGAGCCCGCCCTCGCCCGCAAGGTCTACATCCTTCGCGACTGCACCTCCGCGGTCGCGGTGCCGGACCCCGCGTGTCCGGGCGCGTTCCTCTTCGACTTCACGCCGCAGGCGGAGGCGGCGCTCGAGCGCTTCCACGACGCCGGCATGCACGTCGTCGAATCCACGGTGCCCATGGCGGAGTGGCCGGATTTCCCGGGCTAGCGCGGTTCAGCCGCGGGTCCGGAGCCGCACCGCCGCTCGCCGGGCTCGATTCGCGGGCGCCTACGACTCCGAAGTGACGCGGCAACCGCTCTGAACGGAGCGTGCGCGTGTGGGCGCGCGGAGCGTCCGCCGTTCCCGTTCCCCGGCTCTCTCCGAGCCAGCCCTCTCGACAACCGTACATCCACCGACGCGCGGCTCACGCCGGTGGCGCGGCGGTCGCGGCCCGGTCCGATGTCGCGTGCAGGACGTGTGCGCGGCCGAGCGTGCGCAGATCGTCGCGCAGCTTGAGCACGGCGAGGTCCTTGGCCTTGGCCTCGAGCATGACGTCGAAGCGGCGGTCGCGGAGCCGGTCGAGGAAGCCGGCGAAGGTCCAGGGATCCACGTAGTCCGCGTGCTGCCGCAGCAGCGGCGCTTCCACCCGGACCCTGCCGCCGCGGCGCACCTCTCGGCCGTCCAGCCGGGCGGAGGAGAAGCGGAGCTTGGGGACGACATCGGCGGGCCAGGTGTCGAGCGCGCGTCGGGCGGCCTCGGCAGTCCCGAGCGTGCCGGGGTTCAGCCGGTGGTGCTGGTGGTCGAAGACCACCGGGATTCCGATGCGCGCGTGGATCCAGAGGCAATCGTCGATGGTGAAGCACGCCTCGTCGTTTTCGATGACGAGCCGCCGCCGCGCGGGCTCGGAAAGCCGGGCGTAGTTCGTGACGAACCGTTCGAGCGCTGCGACGCGGTCGCCGTAGACCCCGCCGACGTGCAGGACGACGACGGCTTCGGGGCCCTGCTCCATCGCGTCCAGGAGCCGTGCCTGGACATCGAGATCCCACATCGATTTCCGGGCGATCGCGTCGTCTTCCGCATTCAGCACGACGAACTGCGAGGGGTGCAGCGAGAGCCGGATGTCGAGGCGGCGGGCGTAGCGGCCGATGCGCGCGAGGTCGGCGGCGTGCGCCTCGATCTGGTGATGGAACCGGGGCAGGTCGGGGTGCGTCGCGTAGGGCACGAAGTCCGACGAGAGGCGGTACATGCGGATCCCGACCTCATCCAGGTAGTCCAGGATGCGGTGCAGCGCGGCGATCGACACCTCGACGCTCGGATTCGACTGCCAGCGCCGCGTGTCGTGGCTCCGGAGCCCCTCCCGGCCCAGGACCTTGACCGCGAACCCGATCCGGCGGCCGGCCGTGGGCATCCGCACGTCTCCTGCGTGGACGAGGTGAGAGGCGCACGCTCGCGCCCGTCTGCCGCCGGCCGGACGCCGGAGTCGTCGCGGCCGGCCGGGCGGCCGCCTCCGTGAAAGCGGGGCCGCACCCGCCGTGCCAGCGGCCGCACGCCGGCCCGTCCGGGCACGACGGCACCCCACGGCGGCGCTCGGCGCCAGCGCCCGGACCGCGCGGCGCCAATCTTGCGATCCGCGGATCTTCCTGGCGCACGGCACGGGAGGGCCGGAATGAGCGACGGCCACGGAACCCGCGAACTCGCACGAGCCGACCTGGCGAGGACGGAAGCCGCGGCCCCCACGGAGGCGGCACCGCCCGCGGAGATGTCGCCGTTCGAGGCGGTCAACTACCAGTTCGACCGCGCGGCGCGCCGGCTCGGCCTCCCCGAGTACCTCCAGGTGGCGCTGAAGACGCCGTACCGGGAGGTCATGGTCGAGATCCCGCTGCGTGCGCGGGGCGGCGCGTTCCACATCTTCCACGGCTACCGCGTCCAGCACGACAACGCCCGCGGTCCCATGAAGGGCGGACTGCGCTATCACCCCGAGGTCCACCTCGATGAGGTGCGCGCACTCGCCTCGCTCATGACGTGGAAGACGGCGTTGATCGACATCCCGTTCGGCGGCGCGAAGGGCGGCATCGACTGCGATCCGGGTGCGCTCTCGATCGGCGAGCTGGAACGGCTGACGCGCTCGTTCGTCGGCCGGATCCACAACTTCATCGGCCCGAGCGAGGACATCCCGGCGCCGGACGTGAACACGAATCCGCAGGTCATGGCGTGGATCGTGGATGAATACTCGAGGTTTCACGGTTTCACGCCCGCGGCGGTGACCGGCAAGCCGCTGGAGTTGGGCGGCTCGCCCGGGCGGCTCTCCGCGACCGGCCGCGGCGTGGCCGTGGTGGCGGCACGCGCCGCGGCGGATGCCGGGATCGAGATCCAGGGCGCGACCGTGGCGATCCAGGGGTTCGGCAACGTCGGGAGCTGGACGGCCCACTTCCTGAACGACATGGGCGCGAACGTGGTGGCAGTGAGCGACGCGAACGGCGGTGCCTTCCGCGATGACGGCCTGGACATCGAGCGGCTGCGCCACGAAGTCGCACACGGCGCATCCGTAGTGGATGTCGCGGGCGTCGAGCCGATCTCGAACGAGGAGTTGCTCGCGCTGGATGTCGATCTCCTGATCCCGGCGGCGCTGGGCGGCGTTCTCGACGCCGACAACGTCGACTCGGTACGGGCGCGGCTCATCGTCGAGGCGGCGAACGCGCCGATCACGCCGGCCGCGGACTGGTCCCTCGAAGAGCGCGGGATCCCCGTCATCCCCGACATCCTGGCCAACGCCGGCGGCGTGGCGGCCTCCTACTTCGAATGGGCGCAGAACCTCCAGCAGTTCCGCTGGTCGGGCAAGCGCATCGAGGGCGAGTTGATGCGAATCCTGACGACCGCGTACAATGCAGTCCACGACCTCTCCCAGGAGCAGGGCATCTCGTTCCGCGTGGCCGCGTACATGATCGGGATCCGGCGGGTGGCCGATGCGACGCGGCTGCGCGGGCTCGAGTGAAATCGCGCTCGCCCGGATCGAGACGCGAACGGGACGGCCGGGGACGGGCTCGGAGGGCGGTGCGCGGGATCGCCGGCGCAGCACCGGTCGCCTGATCGGGGGTATCACGATATCTTGATGCGGCGCGGGCGGTCGCCGGCGCCGGTCGGGGGGCGACGGAGCCGCTTCCGGGTCGGTGCCGGGCGTGCGGCGACCTGCGATCGAAGCCGAGAGCGGGAGCAGTGGAGGCGATGACGCGAATCGAGCGGAGGCGGACGGTCACGGTGCGTGTCGGGGGCATCCCGGTCGGGAGCGCCCATCCGATCGTGGTCCAGTCCATGACGAACACGGACACCGCGGATGCCGCGGCCACGGCCGAGCAGGTCGCGGCGCTGGCGGCGGCGGGGAGCGAGCTGGTCCGCGTCACGGTGAACAACGATGAAGCCGCACAGGCGGTCCCGGAGATCGTGGAACGGCTGCGGACGCGCGGCGTGCGCGTCCCGATCATCGGCGATTTCCACTACAACGGCCATCTGCTGCTCACCCGACACCCGGATTGCGCGCGCGCACTGGCCAAGTACCGGATCAACCCGGGCAACGTCGGCGCCAAGCGGCGCGACGACAATTTCCGTACGATCGTCGAGGCGGCGATCGAGTACGGCAAGCCGGTCCGCATCGGCGTGAACTGGGGATCGCTGGACCAGCAGCTCCTCACGGAGATGATGGACGAGAACGCGCGCCGCGACGAGCCGCGCGATGCGAAGGCGGTCATGATGGACGCCATGGTCGAGAGCGCGCTGCGTTCGGCCGCGCTGGCGGAGGAGACCGGGCTGCCGCACGACCGCATCATCCTCTCGGCCAAGGTCTCTGGCGTCCAGGACCTGGTCGCGGTCTATCGAGCGCTCGCCGCGCGCTGCGACTACCCGCTCCACCTCGGCCTGACCGAGGCCGGGATGGGCGCCAAGGGGATCGTCGCCACGACCGCCGGTCTCGCGATCCTGCTCCAGCAGGGGATCGGCGACACGATCCGTGTCTCGCTCACGCCGCGCCCGGGCGGCGACCGGACGGAAGAGGTCCACGTCGCACAACAGATCCTGCAATCCCTCGAGCTGCGCAGCTTCACGCCGCAGGTCACTTCGTGTCCGGGGTGCGGCCGCACGACGAGCACGTTCTTCCAGCAGATGGCCGAGGAGATCCAGGGCCACATCCGCCAGCGCATGCCGGAATGGCGCGAGCGCTACCCGGGCGTCGAGGAGCTGAAGGTCGCGGTCATGGGATGCGTCGTGAACGGTCCGGGCGAGTCGAAGCACGCGAACATCGGGATCTCGCTGCCGGGCACGTTCGAGGAGCCGAAGGCGCCCGTCTACGTGGACGGCCGGCTCTCGACCACGCTCCGCGGCGAGACACTGGTCGCCGATTTCCTCCGGATCCTCGAGGACTACGTGGACAGCCGTTACGGCGCGGGGGCGGCCGCCGGGGCCGGCACGGCGGGCGACTGACCCCACTCCCGTTCCCGTTCCAGACCGGCTCGGGGCGCCGACCGGAACCCGCGCGCTCGATTCCAACCTGCGGCCGGTCCGGCCCGAGCACCTGCGCGTGGATTCCGCGACGCCGGCCGGCCCCGTTGCGAACGGCCCGCCACCTCCCGCTTGAACCCGCCTGGTCCGGAAGTGCCATCCCGTCCGACCGTCGGTCGCCGTGAAACCGGTACGCCCCTCCCTCCGTACTGCGGGCCGTCGGGTGGATGGGGTGGGGATAGATCACGACCAAGGATACGGGTGGAACCATGACGACGATGATTTTCATGACGATAGCAGGCCTGGCGATCCTCGCCGGGCTCAAGCCGACACAGCGCCAGGTCGAGCTGGCTCTCGAACAACACGAGCGGCGTCGGCGTTTGGCCGGAGGGGTCCGGATCGTGCGCTGACGCGTACGGTCGATCCTCCTTCGATTTCTCCCGCAGTCACGGCGGCGGGTCCTCCAGTCCGGAGGCCCGCCGCTTCGCCATCCGGGCCCGCGCGGCGGCGCTGCAAGGCGTGGCGTATCGGGACGCCGCGAATCGGGCGACGCACGCCCGGGATGCCGCGAACCGCGCGAGGCACGCCCGATGCGCCAGCCCGGGCGCCACGCCGCACGTGAGCCACCCGCGACAGCCGCGACACCCGCGACACCCGCGACACGCGGCGCCAGACGCCGCGCGCCGCACGCCGCGCACGCCGCACGCCGCACGCCACACGCCGCACGCCGCACGCCGCACGCCGCACGCCGCACGCCGCACGCGCCGCACGCGCCGCACGCGCCGCGCTCGCGTGATGTCCCGGCCGGTACTACCTTCTCCTGTGCGCTCCGGCCGGGTCGCCCCGTGTGGATCGGCGGAGCAGATGCCGATCCCGCGGCCGTGGACCCGCGCCGCGGCGATGACGGCTTCGCCAGGCGGCGCGAACCCCGCACCGGGCCCCTATTGGTCGCGTTCTACGTCCTCCTCGGCCTCGCACTGCTGCGCATCATGGTGGTGCTCATCGGCGCCGCGCTCCTGATCCGGCCCGTGTCCGCCTGTCCCGCGTGTTTCCGCGAGTGTATCGCCATCCGCCGTCCGTGGCTCGCCCGCCTCGCACCGTGGTGCGAGTGGCGCTGGTGCCCGCATTGCGGCTGGCAGGGACCCGCGCGTGCGACCGACCGGGGAGCCGAATGAGGCCGGGTTGACGAGGCGTTCGCGCACGCGCACCCGCTCGCGCACGAGTTTCTTTTTGAGTCAGTCCCTGTCCCGTACCCACCGGTGCGCTCCTTGCTACGCCCGTCCGCCGGGACCTGCCGGACTCGCGACGCGCGAGCCGGCACGGACGGTGAGCGGAGGAGCGCGCATGACGGTGAAGCGGGAGCGGTTCCGCGAGGGCTATACGTGGGCCGAGTGGCTCGAGGTGCTCGGCGCGGATGCGCAGCGGTGGTGCGAACGCTACGACGCGACCGCGCTCGGTGAACTGCGCGCCGACTACCAGGCCGTGCCGACGCCCAGGTCCGTGCTCTGCATCGTGGATCGCGCGGGCCTGGACACGACCGAGACCGTGCCGCGCATCGTGCGGGCGTGCGAGCAGGCCGGCGCGGGCGGCGGCGTCGACGTCCGCATCCTCCCCGCCGAGCGCGGCGGCGATGTCCTGGGCCAGTACGTCGTCGAGGGCGCGCGGGCCGTCCCGCTCTGCGTCGTCTTCGATGACGCCTGGCTCCAGGTCGGCGTGTGGGGCCCGCGCCCGCGCGCGGCACAGGAATTCCTCGACGGGCTGCGCGCCGATCTCCCGCCCGAGGAGCTGGATTACCGGCTCCGCGACTGGTACCTCGACGACGAGGGCCGGAGCACGTTGCGCGAGTTCCTCACAACGCTCCGCGGCCAGGGCGTCCACCCGTGGCGCGCCGGCAAGCGGGTGAGCGAGGGCGTGTGGAAGCAGGCCGAGACCGCCAAGGGCCGCGGCCGCGGGCGCGTCGGCCGGCGCTCGGACGGGACGGCATAGCCGCGCTCAGAGCCTCCGGTCGAGTAGAGCTGGCTGAACGTCCTGACTTCGCGTTTCGTGATGCGAGGATTCGATTTCCCGAACGGATCAACCCGCCGCAGCCGCGGTTTGGTACAGCGCGCAGACCGCGCCGGCCGGGTCCCGGATCACGCAGAACCGTCCATCGCCCGCCGACCTCGGTTCCGCGACCACCTCCCCGCCCCGCTCGATGCACCTGGCGATGCTCCGCTCGAGATCCGCGACCACGATGTAGATGAGCCACTGGGGCGGGATGTTCGCGTTCGCGCCCCGCGCATGGCAGATGCCGGCGACGCCATCGCCGCCGGGTGCGAGCATGACGAAATCGCTGTATCCGCCCATGTCGAGCGGCGATGACTCCCAGCCGACGACATCCCGGTAGAAGTCCCGGATGGCTTCGGCGTCCGGAACCGTCAGGTCCCGCCAGCCGATCGTCCCCACGGACAACTCACGCTCCGCAGTGCTCATTCATTCCTCCCTGGATCGCCCGGTGCGGCGCTGCACGCGCGAGACGGAACTCGCTCCCCCAGGATACGTCCGCGGGGCGCGGCGGGTCAACGGCGTCGTCGTCTCGCGGATGATCGTTGGGGGCCCCGCCCCGGCGCGTCCGGCGCTCGGGCCGTGGATCGGGCGTCGTCCCATGCACGTCGGGATCGGGGAATGCCCCTTGCACGCGTCGTCTGTTGTCGAGCCGCGTCGCGGGTGCCCGGTGGGCCGAGGCGATGGCGAACGGCCGGGGCGGAACGGGGCGCCGGCCGATCCGCGGGGGTACCCGGGAATGCCGGCCGGGCGAGCGGGCCGCGAACACATCCGGAGGGAGGCAATGGCCGGAGCGGAGGCTTCACGTGGGGGAGCGGAGCGGGTGGATGTCGTGCTCTCGGCGTTGGCGCGCTACCGGGAGCGCCGGGCGCTGGACGGGGCGGAGACGTCCGGCGCGGAGTGTCTGCTCGAGCGGGTCCCGCGCGTGGAACACCTGGCGGAGCGCCATCGCCGGCGCATCGAGCTGATCGAGCGGGCCGTCCACGAGGGGTGGATCAGTGCGGAGGAGGCCGCGGAGGTGTACGACGTGGCGCGCGAAGAGGGGCTCGAGCCGGCGTTCGCGTTCGAGCTGGTGCGTTGTGGTGTGGCGGTGTGCGAGCCGGAGGAGGTGCCGCCCGAGGCGCCTGAGGTGTTGAAGGGGCAGCCCGAGTGGCTCGAGAGCCCGGTCCGTCCCGGAGCGGCGGTCCGGGAGCGGCGGCTGCGCATGAGTTTCCGGCGGCTGCGCGGCCTGCTCGAGCGCTACGGCACGCCCGAGGAGGCGTTGACGGCGTTCGCGCAGGAGCCGGATGTCGATACGTGCGGCTACTGAGGGTCGGGCCGGTTGCCCGGTCCGTCGGCGGGCCGCGCTCCGGTGCGGTCCGGCGCGACGTCGTCTGACGCCTGGATGACCAGCCCCACGCGTTCGACGCGTCCAGCCAGCATCTCCCTGGCATACAGCATGACGCCTTCGAGGGTGACGGCGGCGCCCGGCACGAGATCGTCGCCGAGGCGCTCCCGCAGGAGTTCGTCGAGCGTGGTGTCGGCGGCTGCTTCCATGCGGATGCCGTAGAACTCTTCGAGGTCGGAGACGGTGGTGTCGCCACGGAGCGGGAACTCGATC
>DASVCS010000135.1:0-271473 GCA_036381495.1 Longimicrobiales bacterium | reverse complement strand
TTCCTTCTCGTTGATCAGCCGGTTCTTCTTCTCCAGCCCGGCCACCACCCGGTCGATCGCCTCGTCCAGCTCGGCCATCCCCACCGCCCCCTTGTCGCGCCGCGCCGCCAGCAGCGCCGCCTCGTTGAGCAGGTTCGCCAGATCGGCGCCCACGAACCCCGGCGTGCGCTTGGCCACCTCGGCCAGCTCCACCTCGGGCGCCAGCTTGATGCCGCCGGCGTGCACCCGCAGGATCGCCTCCCGGCCCGCCCGGTCCGGCCGGTCGACGACCACCTGCCGGTCGAAGCGCCCCGGCCGCAGCAGCGCCGGATCGAGGATCTCCGGCCGGTTCGTCGCCGCCATGATGATGACGCCCGTGCGCGGATCGAACCCGTCCATCTCGACCAGGAGCTGGTTCAGCGTCTGCTCCCGCTCGTCGTGGCCGCCGAAGTTTCCGCCGCCCCGCCGCTTCCCCGCCGCGTCCAGCTCGTCGATGAAGATGATGCACGGCGCCTTCGCCTTCGCCCGTTCGAAGAGCTTCCGCACGCGCGATGCGCCCACGCCGACGAAGACCTCGACGAACTCGGAGCCGCTGATCGAGAAGAACGGCACGCCCGCCTCACCCGCGACGGCGCGGGCGAGCAGCGTCTTGCCGGTGCCCGGCGGCCCGACGAGCAACACGCCCTTGGGCGTCCGGGCACCGAGCCGCGCGAACTTCGTGGGGCTTCGCAGGAACTGGACGACCTCTTCCAGCTCCTCCTTCGCCTCGTCCGCGCCGGCCACGGCAGAGAAGTCCACGTCCAGCGCACTCCTCGTGGCATCACGGATGCGTAGCCGGTCCACCCCCGCCGCCGTCCGTGCCGCCCGCCGCTGCAACCAGAACAGGCCGAAGATGAGGAGGCCGCCGACGAGGATCACGGGGATGATCACGAGCGGGTTCGGACGGTTCATCTGCACCCCTCGGTACACCACGCCCTTCCGGTCCAGGAGCGGAACGAGCCCGTCGTCGTTTGGCAACGGGACCGCAACCCACGCCTCGGGCGCGCCCGCCGCACGCGCGGCATCCGTCGGCACCGCCTCGACCATGTAGGGCGAGACCTCGACCTCCGCCACCTGGCCCGCCTCGATGCGGGCCTTGAGATCGCTGTACGCGATCTCCCGATCGCCGCCGGAGCACGCCCCCAGCGCCAGCGCCACGACCGACGCGGCCAGCACCGCACGTACGCCCCGCCGCGCGCCCGCTCGCCGTCGCCCCTTCGCGTCGCTCCGTCTCTGCATCGCCTTCGCCTCCTGCGCAGCCAGCACGCTCGATCATCGGACGCCTCGGCCGATCACCGGAGACACGGCCCCGCCGGCCCACACGGGCTCCTCCCGGCCATCACCGTGGACCGGGCGCGCCCCGCGCTCGACGTCATCGCGAGCGGTTGCTATAAGCGAATGATATGTCGTCGTTTACACTCGATCGGGTGCACTACACCCGTGCCCTGTGTTCGTGCCCATGTGGACCCGGCGGCCCGGATGTGGCGTATAGGTTGGAGGCGGAGTCAAAACGCTTGCGCAACTCCGAGGTGGTGCGTAACGTAGCGTTGCGTGCCCGGGGTTCGTTCCTCAACAAGCAACGGAGGTTCCCATGCGGAGCGCCCAGATGCAGGCCGGAGCACTGGCGCCACACGTACCCGAGGATTTGCGAGCCTTTCACGACCGACTGGCCTCGCACAACGTTCAGGTCGACATCGCAGTTCCGGGGCCCTCGTACGAACTACCGGATCCGATCGAGGTCGAGGGACCACCCCTGAGTGAGGTGGTCCGGCAGACCCGCGACGGATGAGGTTCTTCTACTTCGATACTTCAGCCCTCGTGAAGGTGTACGCCTATGAGGGCTACGGCAGCGACAAAGTCCGCGCGTTGGTGAAGAGCGCAACGCTCTCGAGGCCCACCGCGCGGATCGTCGTTTGCGATATCGCCCTGGCTGAGGCCGAATCGGCGATCGCCAGGAAGGAGCGGAAAACGGAGATCCGACGAAGCGAAGCCACACGAATGATCGATCGGCTTCGCTCTGACATGCTGGACCGCGAAAGCAGCCCCTACCAGGTGATCCTTTCCAGCTCCGTCGTAGGCGAAGCGGGCCAGTGGTCGCGGCAGTACAATCTGAAGGGCATGGATGCAATCCAATTTGCCGCCGCACTGGCCGCTATGTACTCGACGCCCGCCGGCGACGAGTTTTGCTTCGTCTGTGCCGACGATAGGCTGTGCGACGCCGCCCGAGCGGAAAACATGCCTGTGGACACCCTCCAACCGCCGCGGAGAGCGCCGGCCGGCCGTACCTGAGCGCCACCGTTCTACGGGACGACCTCCCGGCCATGGGGCGGGACGTGCGAGTGCCTCCGTAGGTGTCGCGGCATCGGCCGCGAGAATCGCCGCGTCCGCCCCGGTCTCCGCCATTGGCGACCCGAAGCACCCGAAGCCGCGTTCGCGCGTCCTGGGCCATCCTGGCGCGCCGAGCGGGCCGCACCAGCGGGGCGGGCGAAGCTCAAGCGGGCCGGTGGCCCGGCCGAAGCTGTCGGCAGGGGATGAGTGTCGGACCCTGGTGATATGCTTCCAGCCCGGCGGCGCGGTGCCGCCGCCGTCCCTACCCACAACACGGGAGGTCGTCATGAAGGCGCCTCGAGCCGCCACGGCGGCGGCAGTGATGACGGTGGCATGTCTCTTGGCGCCGCATGCGGCCAGTGCGCAGCGGGTCGGCATCTCGGCGGCGTACGTGACCTACACGGGCTCCGACTACGCGGGTCGGGAAGGCGGGCTCGGGATCGAGGGCGTGCTCCGCCACCGCACCGCAACCGGCTCGGAGGTCGGCCTCGGCCTAGCCGGCAGCCGTGCCCCGATCAAGGAATCGAACGCGTCGTTGTCGATCGTGCAGGTCTTCATCGAGGCGCGGAACGTCTTCCAGCAGGCGGAGGCGCGCGCTGTCCCGTTCCTCGGAGGGCGCTGCGGCTGGATCCGCCAGAGCGGCGAGGTGGGCGATGCCGAATTTACGGACGACGGCTTCAGCCTCGGCGCGACGGGCGGGGTCGAGGTCGCCGTGAACCCACTCGTCGCCATCGACGTGGGCCTCACAGGGAGCTACGTGATATTCGGCAATGCCCACATCGAGGGCGAGACCGTGGCGAACACGAGTAATTCCGGCTTCCAGTGGATGTTCCAGGTCGGCGTGAACCTGGCGGTGCCCTCGGCCTCTGCGCGGCAGTGATGCCGCTCTTCTTGCACCTTATGGGAGGATGCCATGAAGGCGCCTCGCACGATCGCATTCGCGTTGTCGTTTGCCGCCCTGGCCTGCAGCGATTCCACCGAACCGAGTCCCGAAGCGGCGAGCCTCGTGTACGTGGATGGCGACGGCCAGAGTGCCGTGGTCGGGTCCGCGCTGCCGCAACCGCTGCTCGTGCGCGTGGACGACTAGGACGGCGAGCCCTTCGCGGGCGCAACGGTGCGGTGGCGCATCACGGCCGGTGGCGGCTCGGTCGCGCCCACATCGAGCACGAGCGGCGCGGACGGGATCGCGGACGCCACATGGACGCTCGGGAACGAGCTGGGCACACAGGAAGCGATCGCGTACATTGCGGGCGTGGATACCGTGGCGTTCACGGCCGCGGGCGTGGCCCCGTTGGAGATCAGAATCAACGGCGCCGTAGACGCTTTCACGCTCGACGCAGCGACGAACGAGTCACGGTGCGAATACACCGTCACGGCGCGGGCGATCGGCGGCGAAACTGGCGAGTACGCCGCCTGGCTGGACGGCGTGCTCCAGTGGGTGAAGGATGACGAGGTCGTTGATACGGACCCTCTCTCCGAGCAGGACGTGATCGACTTCTGGGGCAGCGACCGTATCGAGGCGGGCGAGACGCAGGCGGCCAGCTACTACACAGCATGGACAGGCGAGTTCAGGCTGTTCTTTACGTTCCGCTTCGAGTTGCCATCAGGCGAGTTGGGCAGTGCGACGGCCGGTGTCGCGTGCGAAGCATGACCGCACCGCACCGGTCGGCCGTGGACCGCGCCAATCCATGAGACTCGCCGACGCATCACACTACTACGTCCCCGCATGGGCGCGGAGGAACGGAAACTCCCGCTCGCGCACAGCATGGTCGAGCGGCGGCGCTACCGGCGCATGTACTGGCGCGCCCTGGCTCGCAACGCCGGAGCGCTCGGGGCCGCATTCTGCGGGCTCGTCGGGGCGCTCGTGGTCGTGCGATGGGCGCTGATCGCGTGGCTCGGGACGGGCGCGGCGCTGCCCGTCGCGGTCATTGTATCGTTCGGCATCGGACTCGGGATCTACGCGCTCGACCAGCGCGCGAAGGGCACGGGCCGCATCGACGGGTGGACCGAGCTAGAGGTGCTCGGCACCTACGTCGCGGACTGCAACCGCTGGATCCGCCGGTTCAAGCGGCGGCAGCGGACGGAGGTCTGCGCGGCACGAAGGGCGGCGCGGAGTCCCCGGCTGGGCCCTGGCGGAGTCCATCCCTGAGAAACGCGAGCGCGGGGTCGATCCCTTCGGCCGCGAATCCTGCCCGCATCAGTTCGACCACGGGCCACTCGCCCACCACGAACCACGCGAGGGTCGCACGACCGGCGAGCGCTGCCAGGTCCGCGGGAACCTCTCCGCCGTCGGCCTCTGCCTCTGGCACGACCCGGAGCGCAGGGAGCAGGTCCATCGAGCCCGCCCACCCGCCCGTCCGTAGCACCGCCGAGAGGGGGTTTTGTGTCGCTGTTCCTGCTACTATCGGCCCGAACCCACCCACCGACATCAAGGAAAGCCCCGCCACGACTCGTGGCGGGGCTTCGGCTTCCAGCAGTAGCAGGGGGGGGACTCGAACCCCCGACCTTACGATTATGAGTCGTACGCTCTAACCACCTGAGCTACCCTGCCGTGTGTGTGATCGAGCCTGTAAATATAGCGGAACGACGGCGCTCACGTCAACGTTTTTGGGGCGTCACGTGCGGGTGCGTATCGCGGGCGGTGGCGCCTCTCCACGAGGCAATGCGCGGCGGTCGGGGCTCACGGTCGCGTCGTGGTGCTGTCGGGGTCGGAGGGGGTGAGGGAGGTGTCCTGAACGAATCGGTAGAGTCGCTCGCCGTCCTTGATGAGGCCGTAGCGTTCGCGGGCGATGCGTTCGAGGGTGGCGGAGTCGGAGGCGAGGGAATCGGCGCGGGCGCGGAGGCCGGCGACCTCGTGGCGCAGTTCTTCGAGGCGCAGCGCCTCGCGGCGGCGCTGCCGGTCGAGGGCGCGCAGTTCGAGCAGGCCGTACTCGCCGCCGAAGAGGGCGAAGTAGAGCGCGGCGCCGAGTACGGCGATGAAGAGGAAGTTGCGGCGTTTCACCAGGCGGCGCGCCCGAGGAAGTCCGCGGTTGCGCCGAGTTCGCCGGCGATGCGGAGGAGCCGGTTGTATTTGGCGACGCGGTCGGTGCGGCTGGCGCTGCCGGTCTTGATCTGGCCGCTGCGGGTGGCCACGGCGAGGTCGGCGATGAAGGTATCGGCGGTCTCGCCGGAGCGGTGGCTGATGATGTAGCGGTAGCGGTTGCGGCGCGCCATCTCGATGGCCTCGAGCGTCTCGGTGAGAGTGCCGATCTGGTTGACCTTGATGAGGATGGCGTTGGCGGCGCCCTGCTCGATGCCGCGGATGAGGCGCGCGGTGTTGGTGACGAAGAGGTCGTCGCCGACGAGTTGGACGCGGTTGCCGATGGCGGCGGTGAGTGCGCTCCATCCGTCCCAGTCGTTCTCGTCGAGGGCATCCTCGATGGAGGCGATCGGATAGCGGTCGACCCAGTCGCGCCAGAAGGCGATCATCTCGCCGGTGGACAGGCGCTCGCCGGAGGACTTGTGGAAGACGTAGGCGCCATCGCGGTAGAGCTCGCTCGCGGCGGCATCGAGGGCGAGGACGACGTCGTCGCCGGGAGTGTAGCCGGCCTTCTGGATGGCCTCGAGGATGACCTCAATGGCCTCTTCGTTCGAGCTGAGGTCGGGCGCGAAGCCGCCCTCGTCGCCGACGCCGGTACTCTTGCCGAGGCGTGAGAGGACGCCCTTGAGCGCGTGAAACACCTCCGCGCCCATGCGGAGCGCCTCGGGGAAGTCGGGTGCGCCGACGGGGGCGACCATGAACTCCTGGATGTCGACGTTGTTGGCCGCATGTGCTCCGCCGTTGAGGATGTTCATGAGCGGGACGGGGAGCAACGTGGCGTGGGGTCCGCCGAGATAGCGGTAGAGCGGGAGTCCGACCTCGTGGGCGGCGGCGCGGGCGGCGGCGAGGGAGACGGCGAGGATCGCGTTGGCGCCGAGCTTCGCCTTGTTGGGCGTGCCATCGAGCGCGATCATGGCGCGATCGAGCGCGACCTGGTCGGTCTCGTCCATGCCGCGCAGCTCCGTGGCGATGACGTCGTTGACGTTGCGCACCGCTTCGAGCACGCCCTTGCCGCCGTAGCGGGCGGGGTCGCCGTCGCGGAGTTCGAGAGCTTCGAACTCGCCGGTCGAGGCACCGCTCGGCACGGCGGCACGACCGGTGACCCCGCTTTCGAGGACGACCTCCGCTTCGACGGTCGGGTTGCCGCGCGAGTCGAGGATCTCCCGTCCGTGGATCTCCGAAATCATTGCTGTCCAGCTTTCGTGATCGTGATGGTTGTGGCGCGCTGCGACCGGTTCAGGATGCCCGGCGGTCCGGGTACGGCCCGCCGAGCATCCTCTCGATCTCGGCGCGTACGGCGGCGATCAGCGCGTCACGGTTCTTTTCTCCGTAGTTCGCCGTCGGGATCGGCGAGCCGAAGCGAACGATAATCGGACCCGGCCGGATGCGCCAGGCGCCTTTGGGCAGGATGTCGCGTGTACCGAGGACCGCGACCGGGACGATGTCCACGCCGGTGTGGATCGCGAGCATGAACGCGCCCTTCTTGAACGGGAGCATGGTGCGCCCGCGGGAGCGAGTCCCTTCGGGGAAGATCACGATCGAGCTGTTGTCTTCGCGGACGCGGCGGCCGGCTTCCTCGAGCGAATGGATCGCCGACGCGCGATTGCTGCGGTCGACCGAGATGTGCCCGGAGGCCTTCCAGGCCTGGCCGAAGAGCGGGATCCAGCCGAGCTCCTTCTTGGCGACGAAGCGGTAGCGCTTCGGAATCACGGCCGCGAGGGCGTAGACGTCGTACCACGAGACGTGATTGGACGCGAAGACCTGGGGCCGGTCCAACCGCACGTTCTCGAGCCCCTGCACCTCGACCGGCGTGGCGCTGGCCCAGAGCTGCCAGCGCCCCCAGGTCCGCGCGGCCCAGTCGTAGATGCGCCCGCGGATGCGGAGCAGCGCGGCGACCACGACGATTCCCGCCAGCACGATGGTCGAGACGACGAGGTTCAGATAGGCCCAGAGTGTTCGGATCACCGTGTATCCCTGCGGAAGTGGTCGAATCCTGCGGCATCCAGCGGCTGCAGCGAACCGTCGGCGCGCCGGAGGCGCACGCCGCCGTCCGGCACCACCTCGCCGACGCGCGTCAGCGGCGTGTGCCACGTCGCCTCGAAGGCGGATGCCACGGCCTCGATCGCGCGCGGCGGCGCGGCGAAGCACAGCTCGTAGTCCTCGCCACCGGTGAGCGCGAGCCGGAGCGCCTCCTCCGGGCCGACCGCCTGCCGCGCGGCCGGGTGCACCGGGATCGTGGACGCGTCCAGAACGATGCCCACGTCTGCGGCGGCCGCAAGATGCGTGGCGTCGCCGGCGAGTCCGTCCGAGAGGTCGATGAGGGCATGCAGCGCGTCATGTTCGGCGAGCCAGCGGGCCTCGGGGATGCGCGGCCGGGGCCGGGCGAACGCGGCGCGTGCGGCGGCGGGCACGGCCGCGCCCGTCTGCCAGCACAGCACGGCGGCGGCCGCGCCGCCGAGCCGGCCGGTCACCCAGAGCGCATCGCCGGGGCGGGCGCCGGATCGGAGCACCGGCCGCACGGCGGCGCCCAGCACGGCGACGTCGATGATCAGTGGGCCGGGCGATCGGGAGACGTCGCCGCCCAACACCGCCGCGCCGGCGTGCTCCGCCGCCTCGCGGATGCCCGCGGCCACGCGGACGGCCGTGTCGGGGACATCCGCGTCCGGGAACGCGCACGCGGCCAGCACGCCGATCGGCCGCGCCGCCATCGCGGCGAGGTCGCTCAGTGCGGCGGCACATGCCCGGTACCCGATCTCCTCCGGGTCGATCCAGTCCCTGCGGAAGTGCACGCCCTCGATGGAGAGATCGGCGCTGGCGACGATGCCCGGCGCGATCACCGCGGCATCATCACCGGGCCCGACGCGGATGTCCGCGCCCGGCGCAGCGCCGCGCTCGAGGAATCGGCGGATGAGGTCGAATTCGACGCCGGGACCCAGCCGGCTCGCCTCTACCACCGGGCCGGCTGGTCGAACGTGATGAACGGGAACCCCAGCGGCGGCACGGCCGGCCCCGGATCGGCGAACGCGCGGTCGAGGTGCTCGGAAACGTCTCGCGGCTGCAACGCCGGACCGCGGGCGGCCAGGTCCGCCGCCCTGCCGGAGTAGAAGAGACCGAGCGCCGCCGCGGTGCGAGCCGGCACGCCGGCCGCGAGGAAGGCGCCGATCGTCCCCGCGAGCTGATCGCCCATCCCGGCCTTCGCCAGCTCCGACGAGCCGACCGTGCCGATGAGTGTCGGCACGTCCGGCGCCGCGATCACCGAGGGCGCACCCTTGAGCAGGACCACGGCGGCGAACCGCTCGGCGAGCGAACGCGCGGCTTCGAGCGGCGCCTCCCTGATGCGTTCGATCGGCCACCCAGACAGCCGGTGCGCCTCGCCAGGGTGCGGCGTCAGCACCAGCGGCCGCTCGCCGATGCGGCGCCGCACGGCATCCGGCTCCCGGCCCAGCAGGGTGAGGGCATCGGCATCCAGCAGCGCGGGCGTTCCGGGCGTCCGGTCGAGGAGTCGCTCGAACGCGGTCCGACCGTCGGCGTCCGTCCCCATCCCCGGCCCGACCAGGATCGCGTCGGCCGTCGCCGCGGCCGCCGCGAGCGCCGCCTCGTCATCGCGGTCGACGAAGACGGCTTCGGGAACCACGGTCTGGAGCACCGCCCGGTTCGCGGCGGACGAGGCGAGTCGAACGTAACCGGCGCCGGCGCGACCCGCGGCGTGGCTCGCGATCGCGGCCGCACCGGCAACGCCCGCGCGGCCGGCCAGCACGAGGAGCTCGCCCGCCGTCCCCTTGTATGCATCGGGCGCGCGCATCGGGAGGCGCGCGGCCGCCCAGCCCGGAGTGAGCAGCGCAGCGGACGGCGGACGGCCGGCGGAGTCCGGTGGGAACGCGATCTCGAGCGCGATGAGCCGGCCGCACCGGCCACGCCCCGGCTGGAACATCAGCCCCTGTTTCGGCCAGCCGAAACAGAGCGTGACGTTCGCGCACACCGCTTCACCGGGGATCCGGCCGGTGGTCGGATCCACGCCCGTCGGCACATCCAGCGCCACCACCGGGCGGCCGCTCGCGTTGATCTGCCGCACCACCGCGGCGGCATCCTCGCGGGGCGCACCGGTCGCGCCCGTCCCCAGGATGCCGTCGACCACGACCGCTGCATCGGCAAAGGCCGTGGAGGCCGTTCCCGGATCGAGGCGGGGGACCTCGTGGCCGTGCGCGAGCGCCGCATCCGGCGCGCGCCGGCCGACCGGCAGCGCGGCGACATCGCGCCCCCACGCCCGCAACGTGCGAAGCAGCACGAGCGCGTCACCGCCGTTGTTGCCGCCGCCGACCGCCGCGACCACGCGCCCCCGCGGGAAGAGCCGGTCCACGACCAGCGCCGCCGAACGCCCCGCGTTCTCCATGAGAACGCGCGACGGGATGCCGTGCCGCGCTTCCGCCTCCCGGTCCACCGCGGTGGCCTCCGTCGCGGTCGGCAGCGCGACATCGTCGCGGCCGAAGACGTCTCGCTGGTTCACTGGATGACCGTGCCCTCGCGCACCCGGAGCGGCGTGCGATCCCCACAAATGCCTGCCGCCGCACCGCGAAGCCCCCGGCGCAACGGACTCGCACGCCGTTCCGGAGGCGCCGCTCGCCCGGCGCACACCGGGCCGCCGCTACTTGTAGCTCTGGCTGATGGTCCGGCCGAAGCTGATCTCGCCGTTGTCGATCCGGATGTTGAAACCACACTCCGGGTTCGAGCACACCCACGCCTTGAACGTGATCGGCGCCCCGTCCCGACCGTAGTCGGAGAGCGGCATCATGTTTCCCTCGCCACACTTGCGGCACTGTGGGAAACGCATCTCTGCGGGCGTCATTCGTCCCCTCCCCTCAACAGGAACACCGGAGGGCCGCCGACAATCATCCGGCCCGGCCCACCACCCCAAAATCGACTGCGTCAGCGCAAGGCACGTTCCATGGTCCCGTACACTGCGCCGCAAGTCGGGCACGATGTGAACGTTTCCCGCCGGAGCAGGTAGTCCTGCACGGCGGTGACGAAGGCGGCGTGGCTCCAGATCAACGGCGTCACCGAATGCGGTGCGCCGGAGAACGGGTGAAGCTGCTCGGAGAGCAGCCCAGCCGACGTCGCATGCTGCGCGACCCATTCGAGCGGCCGGAGCGCTGCATCGAGCGCAACGGCCGTATCGGCGCGTGCAATGCGCCATCGCGCGAGCCAGCATTGGGCGAGGAACCACGGGTTTCCCGGCACTCGTTCCCAATCGTGCGTGACGGCATGATAATAATCCCCGCGGTAACGGGCCAGTCCACCGACCTCGGTGCGGACGGTGAGCGCCTCCACCACGGCGTCGAGCGTGCTGACGAGGCGGGGGTCGTCGGCGTCGAGGAAACCGAGGAAATGCAGGCCGAACAATGAGCTGTCCGGTGTCGCGTCGCGCTCGGTCTCCTCGCCGCGACCGGTCGTGGACGGCGCGAGCATCCGGAGGAACCGCCCCTCCTGCGGGTCCCACAGGTGCTCGAGGATGCCCGCGCGCACCTCCTCCGCTGCGCTGCCGAACCGCTCGGCGAGTTCGCGGTCGCCGAACGCGTGCGCGAAGCGCGCCGCCGCATCCAACCCGGCCCAGACGGCGACCGAGGTGAAGGTCAACACGCCGCGGCGCTCTTCCCACAGGTCCCAGGAGGGGAGCGGCAGGCCGGTCGCGGGGTCGCGGTACTCGGCCATGAACTCGGCCGCACGAACGATGAGCGTCCGGTAGAGCGGCTGCACCTCCTCGACGCCGCGATAGCGGTCGAAGTGCTGCCAGAGCGCCCAGAGCACGAGCGCGGTCTCGTCCTCCTGGATCGGCAGCACCTTCTGGCCCCGCTCGTCCACCCACGGATGCCACGACGAGGCGAGCGAGCGGTCCGGGTGGTACTTGTGAAGGAAGTACCCCTCCTTCTTGAGCAACCGACTCGCGAAGGTGAAGAACCGCTCCGCCAGCGAGGCGTAGCCGGCCCGGTCGAACGCCTCCGCGATGAGCGCGCCGTCGCGCGGCCAGACGTACGTGTAGGTGTCGCGCGCGAACTGCGTGATGTCGGAGTCCGTCGCGGCGATGATCGCGCCCTCGTCATCCACGTGGGTCCGCATCACGAGCAGACTCGTCTTGTAGAGCGAGACGATCGACGGCGGCAGGCCGCTGTCCACCTCGTGCTTCTCGACCCAGAGGCGCCAGTAGCTTGCCGTCCGATCGAGGAGTGCATCCGGCCCATCGTGCCGGACGAGTTCGCCCAGCTCGACGAGCGTGCCGTAGCGCTCCGCGGCCGCGATCCAGTAGTAGGCCACCACCGTGCCCGAGGGCTCGAGGTCCAGGTCGATCGCGACGATCGAGTCCACGGCGCCCTGCGCGATCGGGTTCCCGCTGAGCCACCCATCGCCCTCCGCGTCGCGCCACGTGCCCTCCGCCCCCTGCACACGCTTCTTCCCCGTCGCGTAGCGGGAGAGCTGGTACTCCGGCGCGGTGCCGCCGCAGATCATGAAGTAGCGGTCGCGCTTGTAGTGCAGAACGCCGCCGAGCTCGGGGTCGTAGAGCGCCGTGTCACCGACGTCGCTGCCGGAGATGTAGAAGTCGTGGTGCAGGAAGAGGCGCACGCGGCGCGCCTCGCCGCGCAAGTCGCGCACACGCAGCTCGCGGCAGAAGACGTCCACCTCGAAGTCGATGGCATCCCGGCAGTGCAATTCGAGGCCGAGGCCACGATGACGGAGCACCGTCCGGCCGACGAGCGCGGCATCCTCGTATCCGATCTCGCGCTCCCACGTCTCGTCCACCCAGTGGGTCGCGTTGTCGGCCCAGACGCCGAACCGGAACGGATGACCTTCCGTGTGGTTCTCGATCCCGATGTGCGGGAAGAAGATGTCCCGGATCCGGTAGTGTTCGTCGAAGTTGATCAGGAACCGCCCGTTGCCGAGCACCAGCGATCGCGCCATTCGGTTACCGCTACTTCACGGGAAAACAACAGGACCGCTCCGCCGTGCCCCGAGTCCGGACCTTAGGGGACACGGCGGGCGAATTCCACGCGATGGCACCACCGGCCGCCTCCCGGCGCAGCCGTAGGAGAGCCGCGCGACACGGCCGCGGGTTGCCGTGGGTGCACGCACCGGCTCCCGCGCCTGCGGCCGCCGCCGCGCGCGCTAGAGGTCGGCGCCCCAGGGGTAGTCCCGATCGAAGGCATCCTCGAAATCGAAGACACCCTCGAAGTCCTCTGGCGAGTCGTCCTCCTGTTTGATCAGCACGCCGCAATCGACGAGGGCGAAGACGATCTCGCCGAGATCGCGGGTCGAGCGGATCCCCCAGTGCTCGAGCACGGTGCGGGCCATGGGCCCGAACCGTTCGAGCGCGAGGTCGCGCACGCCCTCCGCCAGCTCCCGGCCACTGATGTGGCGCGGGTCCGGGAGCTGCTCGATCACGTAGTGCAGGGCGGAGAGCACGAAGAGGTAGGCCGTCTCGTGGAAGCGCGGGTGGCGCTGCCGCAAGCGGTCCAGGATCTCTTCGTCGAAGATGATGCTGCCCATGGCCTCCCGTGGCGCTCAGGGCGCGGCCCGCGACGACGCCTCTTCGCCGCCCACGGACTCCGCTCGGAGCGCGTGCTCGAGTGCCTCCGCTACATCTCCTACCAGAACGAGTTCCAGTTGTTGCTTCACGTCTTCGGGCACTTCATCCAGATCCGGCTCATTGCGCCGCGGCAGGAGGACCGTACGGATGCCGGCCTGCGCCGCCGCGATCAGCTTTTCCTTCGTCCCACCGACGGGCAGGACGTGACCACGCAACGTGATCTCGCCCGTCATCGCGACATCGCGGCGCACCGGTCGCCCACTGAAGAGGGACGCGAGCGCCACGACCAGCGCCACCCCCGCCGACGGCCCATCCTTCGGCGTCGCGCCCGCCGGCACGTGGATGTGCACGTCGTGGCCGTCCACCGACTCCTCCCGGATGCCGAAGCTCCGCCCGTGCGAACGGACGTAGCTCAACGCGGCCTGCGCCGACTCCTTCATGATGTCGCCGAGTTGGCCGGTCAACCGCGCCTCGCCCTCCCCCGCCATGGCAACCGCTTCCACGAACAGAATTTGACCTCCCATCGGCGTGTACGCCAGGGCCGTCGCCGTCCCCACCTCATCGGAACGCCCGGCCAACTCCTGCTCGAAACGACGCTTGCCCGCAAATTCCTCGAGGTTCGACGGATCGATCCGGGCGTGCCCCGACAGCACGCCTTCGACCCGGCGAAGCGCGACCTTCCGCAGGATCCGCGCGATCTGACGCTCCAGCTCGCGCACGCCCGCCTCCCGCGTGTACTCCGCGATCAGCCGCCGCAATGCATCATCCGTGATCGTCGCATCCTCACTCGCCAGCCCCGCCGCTTCGAGCTGCCGCGGGATCTGGTGACGACGCGCGATCTCGAACTTCTCGGCGGACGTGTAACCGGGCAATTCGAGCACCTCGAGGCGGTCGTGCAGTGCCGGCGGCACCGTCGCGAGCGTGTTCGCCGTCGCAATGAACATCACGTGCGAGAGATCGAAGGGGACCTCGAGATAATGATCCGAGAAACTGTGATTCTGCGCCGGATCCAGCACCTCGAGCAACGCCGCCGTCGGATCACCCCGGAAATCCTGGCCGACCTTGTCGATCTCGTCAAGCATGAACACCGGGTTGCGAACGTCGGCCTGGCCGATGCCGCGTACGATCCTGCCCGGGAGCGCGCCCACGTAGGTCCGGCGGTGTCCGCGGATCTCCGCCTCGTCGCGGATCCCGCCGAGCGACATACGCGTGAAGCGGCGGCCGAGCGCTTCGGCGATGCTGCGCCCCAGCGACGTCTTCCCCACGCCCGGCGGTCCGACGAAGCAGAGGATGGGCCCCTTGAGCTCGGGATTCAGCTTCCGGACCGCCAGGAACTCGATGATCCGCTCTTTGACGTCATCGAGGTCGTAGTGGTCACGGTCGAGGATCTGACGTGCGCGGCCGAGATCAATGGTTTCCTGGGTCTCTCGTGCCCACGGGAGCCCCACGAGCCAGTCGAGATAAGAGCGGATGATGTGGTAATCGGGCGCCTGGGGGAGCGTGCGTTCGAGGCGGCGCAACTCGCGGTCGGCCTGGGCGCGCGCGGGTTCCGGCATCTGCGCCGCCTCGATCTGCTCGCGCAGCTTGGTTACATCATCCTCCTCGCCTTCGCCGAGCTCCTTCTGGATGATCCTGAGCTGCTCGCGGAGCCAGAGTTCGCGTTGGGTCTTCTCGACCTCGTCCTTGAGTTTCTGCTGGATCTGCGTTCCGTACTCGAGCACCTTCTGTTCCTCGCCGAGGATCGCGGCGAGTTTCTCGAGGCGGCGCGCGACGCTGACCTCTTCGAGCAGCTCCTGCTTGCGGTCGACGGGGAGGTCGAGGCTGGCGCTGATGAAGTCCGCCAGTTGTGCCGGGTCGGAGATGCTGTCGAGGAGGTGGCGCAAGGCTTCGGGCGCCTGGGGCGAGAGCGCGACGATCTCCTGGAACTGCCCGAGGACGATGCGGTGCAGCGCCTGCACGCGGGCGGTCTCGTCCTCCCGGGGCGCGAGCAGTTCGACGGCTGCCGACCAGACGTCGCCGTCGTGCTGGAACCGGCCGAGGCGCACGCGTTGTCGTCCCTGGATCAGCAGGCGCATGCTCGCATCGGGGAGGCGGACGTGCTGGAGGATGAGGCCGAGGGTGCCGACGCCGAAGAAGGGTGGATCGGCGAGGTCCGCCTCCTCGGGCGTTCGCCCGGGGCGCACGGTCACCAGTGCGAGCTGGCGGTCGGCGCCGGCGGCCTGGTCCACGAGTTGGACGAGCGCCTGTTCGGCGACGGCCATGGGCACGACGATGTGCGGGAAGACCACGGTATCCGTGAGCGGCAGGATCGGAAGACGTTCCGGCAGCTCCGGCTTGGGAATGCTCAGGATGTGCTCGTTCGGCATGATCCGCCTTCGGTCCCGGGGCCATAATGCAAGAGGCCGGCAGAAAGCCGGCCGCCAGCAATGCAAAATCCCCGCCGTTTCCGTGGCCGTCGGCGTCCGGCCCGGTGATCACGCCGGCGCGGCCTCCGTGCTCCGGTACTCCTGGTAGATCGGGAACGCATCACAGAGGACGCGCACCTCGCGCGCGACGCGCTCGATCACGGTCGAGTCCCGGGGCGCCTCGAGCACGTCGGCGATCCAGCCGCCGACCTGTCGCATCTCGGTCTCGCGCATCCCGCGCGTGGTGAGGGCGGCGGTCCCGATGCGGATCCCGGAGGTGACGAAAGGCGAGCGCATCTCCCCGGGCACCGTGTTCTTGTTGACCGTGATCCGCGCCTGGCCGAGCGCCGCCTCCGCGTCCTTTCCGGTCAAATCGCGCCGGCGAAGGTCCACGAGCAGGAGGTGGTTGTCCGTCCCGCCGCTGACGAGGTCGAAGCCGCGCTCCTGTAGCGTCTCGGCGAGCGCGCTGGCGTTGGCCACGATCTGGCGGGCGTACACCCGGAAATCCGGTGAGAGCGCTTCCAGGAACGCGACCGCCTTGGCCGCGATCACGTGCATGAGCGGGCCGCCCTGCAACCCCGGGAAGACCTGCTTGTCGATCGCCTTGGCGTGCTCGGAGCGGCAGACAATGAAGCCGCTGCGCGGACCCCGCAGCGTCTTGTGCGTCGTCGATGTGACGACGTCGGCGTGCGGGACCGGGCTCGGGTGCACATCGCCGGCCACCAGACCGGCGATGTGCGCCATGTCCACCATGAGGAAGGCGCCGGCCTCCTTCGCGATCGCGCCGAAGGCCTCGAAGTCGATGATGCGCGGATACGCGCTCGCCCCCGCGACGATCAGCTTCGGTCGCTCGCGCAGTGCGATCTCCCGCACCTCGTCGTAGTCGATCCGGCCGTCCTCCTCGCGCACGCCGTACGAGACGACTTCGAAGAGCCGGCCACTGAAGTTCACGGGCGAGCCGTGCGTGAGGTGGCCGCCGTGCGTCAGACTCATCCCGAGGATCCGATCCCCGGGATCGAGCAGCGCGAAGTACGCGGCCATGTTCGCCTGAGCGCCTGCATGCGGCTGGACGTTCGCGTGCTCCGAGCCGAACAGCTCGTTGCACCGCTCGATCGCCAGCCGCTCGACCACATCCACCCACTCGCAGCCGCCGTAGTACCGCCGGCCCGGGTAGCCCTCGGCGTACTTGTTCGTGAGCACCGACCCCATCGCCTCGAGCACGGCCCGGGACGTGAAGTTCTCGCTCGCGATCAGCTCGAGCGAGTCGTTCTGTCGCTCCGCCTCCCGGCGGATCGCCTCGAAGACCTCGGGGTCGGCCTGCCGCAGGATCTGCATCCGTCAACTCCTGATATCACGTCGCGTCCGGTTCCCGTTGACCGGTCCCGGGCTGCCATACGAAGGACGCGCGCATCGATTCACGTGCATCGGGACGTGGAGAATTCACACCCACGTCCGCTGCAACTCGGCCACCTGCTGGATCCGGCGCTCGGCGATCCGATCGGCGGCCTCGTAGGTCGGGATCCCCTGTTCCTTCGCCAACTCGAAGATCTGCGTCAGCGTGTCGTAGATCTCGCCGGCCTTGCGCTTGGCTCGCTCCGGCGTCCAGTGGTTCAGCTCGCCGTACACGTTGATGAGGCCGCCTGCATTGATGACGTAGTCGGGGGCATAAAGGATACCGCGCCGCGCCAGTTCATCGCCGTGTCGCTCCTCGGCGAGCTGGTTGTTGGCGGCGCCGGCGATGATCTCGAACCGGAACTGCGGGATGGTCACGTCGTTGACCACGGCGCCGAGGGCACAGGGCGCGAAGATCTGGGCATCGACGCTGTAGATCTTGTCCGGCGCGACGGCTTCCGCACCGAAATCCTTGGCCGCCTTCTGGGTTCGCTCCTCATCGATGTCGGTGACGATGAGACGGGCGCCCTCGGCCGCCAGGTCGGCGCAGAGGTTGTAGCCGACGTGGCCGAGTCCCTGGACGGCGATGCGGATGCCGCCGAGCGCATCGCTGCCGAAACGCTCACGGGCGGCGGCCTTGATCCCGCGGTAGACTCCGTAGGCCGTCACGGGCGAGGGGTCGCCGGAGCGGTCGGCGATGCCCGTCACGTTCTCGGTCTCCATGTGGACGTAGTCCATGTCTTCGACGCTGGTGCCCACGTCTTCGGCCGTGATGTAGCGACCGCCGAGCGATTCGACGAAGCGGCCGTGCGCCCGGAACAGCGCCTCCCGGCGCACGCGCTTGGGGTCTCCAATGATGACCGACTTGCCGCCGCCGAGGTTCAACCCGGCGACGGCCGCCTTGTACGTCATTCCGCGCGAGAGGCGCAGCACGTCGATGATCGCGTCGCGGTCGTTCTCGTAGTTCCAGAAGCGCGTCCCACCCAGGGCGGGCCCGAGCGTCGTGTCGTGGATGGCAATGATGCCGCGGTAGTCGGCGGCCGGCTCGTAACAGAAGACCACCTGCTCGTGGTCGTACTGGCCGATGAGCTCGAAGATCTCCATGAGTGCTCCCTTCGGTGGCGGGCCGGGGCTAGGGCTGGGGCTGGAGCAAGCGGCCCGAGCTGCGGGGGCGGCTGCCCGACCGCACAGCAGGCCGATGACGACCCAGCCCTTGGTCCAGCCCTACCCCTCTCCCCGGTACAGTTCGCGCGCGATCACCACGCGCTGGATCTCGTTGGTCCCCTCGTAAATCTCGGTGGCCTTGGCATCACGCATCAACTTCTCGACGGGATAGTCGCGCATGTAGCCGTAGCCGCCGAACACCTGGACGGCCTGCGTGGACACCCACATGGCCGTCTCACTGGCGAACAGCTTGGCCATCGAGGATGCGGCCGTCGACGGCTCGGCCGCGGCGCGGCGGACGAGCGCACGGGCGGCTTCGACCCGCGTCGCCATGTCCGCCAGCTTGAACTGGATGGCCTCGAACTGACGCAATTTCGTGCCGAACTGTTCGCGCTGGTCGGCGTAGTCGCGCGCGTGTTCCAGCGCTGCGCGCGCAATGCCGACCGACTGCGCGGCGATCCCCAAACGTCCGAGATCGAGCCCCTGCATGGCGTAGGTGAAGCCCCGCGCCGGATCGCCCAGGAGTGCATCGGCGCCGACGCGCGCCTCCCGCAGTCGTACGGTGAGCACCTCGACCGGGCGCATCCCCATGGTCTCCTCGCGCTCGCCGACTTCGTAGCCGGGCGTGTCCGTCGGCACGAGGAACATCGCGAGTCCCTCATCCGTGCGCGCGACGACGACGGCGAGGCCCGCGAGCCGCGCGTTCGTGATCCACTTCTTCGTCCCCTCGAGGATCCAGCCGTCGCCGTCCCGCACCGCGCGCGTCGAGACCGCGGCCGCGTCCGAGCCGGCATCCGGCTCCGAGAGCGCGAAACAGCCCAACGCCTCACCGCGCGCGAGCGAGCCGAGCCAGCGCTCCTTCTGCGCCTCGGTTCCGTGGCGAAGGAGAAGGTGGACGGCGAAGGCGCTGTGGATCGAGACCGTCAACGCCACGGACGGCTCGCCCCACGCGAGTTCCTCGAGGACCGCCGCGTACGTCGGCAGATCGAACTCCATGCCGCCGTACGCCTCCGGCACGAGCATGCCGAAGAAGCCCAGCTCCGCGAGGTGCCCCAGCACGCCGGGGTCCAGCGCCCGCGCGCCGTCCCACTGTTCCACGTGCGGGCGCAGTTCCGCCGCGGCGAACTCCCGCGCCAGCGCCCGGACCTGCTCGAGTTCCTCGCTGCTCGTCTGTATACTCACGGTTCACCTACCCGTTGAACCCCGGTTCGGTCGATTCGTCGGCCGCCGCGGGCACCGCTCAGTACCGATGGAATCCCCGCCCGGTCTTCCTGCCCAGCCAGCCGGCCGCCACGTACTTCCGGAGCAGCGGACACGGCCGATACTTGTCGTCGCCGAGGTCGCGGTGCAGCACCTCGAGGATCGCCAGGCAGGTATCGAGTCCGATGAGATCGGCCAGGGCGAGCGGCCCCATCGGATGGTTCATCCCGAGCTTCATCACCGTGTCGATGGCCTCGGCGTCCGCCACGCCCTCCATGAGGCAGTACACCGCTTCATTGATCATGGGCATGAGGACGCGATTCGAGACGAAGCCGGGGAAGTCGTTGGCCTCGACCGGCGTCTTCTCCAGCGCGCGGGCGAGCTCCACGACGGTGGCCGCAGTGGCGTCGGAGGTCTGGAGCCCGCGGATCACCTCGACCAGCTTCATGACGGGGACCGGATTCATGAAATGCATGCCGATCACCTGCTCGGGCCGACGTGTGTGCCGCGCGAGGGCGGTGATCGAGATGGACGAGGTGTTCGAGGCGAGGATCGCATCCGACGGCGTCGTCTCGTCCAGTGCGCGGAAGAGATCCGCCTTCAGCGCCGGATCCTCCGGCACGGCCTCGACCGCCAGGCGCGCCTGCGCCGCCGCGCCGATCTCCGTGGCCGTCGTGATCCGCCCGAGCGTCTCGTCCTTCCGTTCCGCCGGGAGGATCCCCTTGCGCACCTGCCGATCGAGGTTCGCCCCGATCGTCTCGAGCGCCTGCGCGAGTCGCGCCTCCGAGGTGTCGATCAGCGATACCGGATGACCGTACTGCGCGAATACGTGTGCGATCCCGTTCCCCATCGTTCCGGCGCCGACCACGGCGACCGGCATCGGTTCCGCCATTCCTGTCTCCCTTGTCACGAACCACCTTCGTCGATCAGCGGCCGTCGCGCGCGCATCTCGGGCGCTTCCCCGAGGCCGGGGAGTCTCGTGACGGCGATGAGCGCGATCACGAATGCGATACTCGCCCCGATGCCGCCCTCCGGCCCGAACGCGCCGCCGGTGACCCAGTCGGGTCCTCCGAGCACCGGCTCGTAGAGCGGCGTGTCGAAGAACTCCCACCCGCTGACCGGCAGGTCGAAAGCACTGGCCATCGCCCAGTTCCACCCGACGTGCACCGCGGTGGCCAGCCAGAGACTGCGCGAGCGCAGGTACGTCGCCGAGAGCAGGACGCCGGCCAGGAAGATGTTGACCAGCGCGATCCCGCCGACGTTCGGGTTGCCGATGTGCGCGGCGGCGAATGCCGCGGCGGCCAACACCGTGGCGGCGACGGGGCCGATCCCCTGGACCAGCACCTGGAACCCGTAGCCGCGGAAGACCGCCTCTTCCGCGGCGGCCGCGACCGCCAGCACCATCAGGTCGCGCGTGAGCGCGCCGAGATAATCGGCCGCGGAGCCGGTCTCGGGCCGGTAGTCGAGCCAGCCGGCGAGTGCAAGCCCGGCGACCACCACGCCCAGCGCGCCCGCGCCGATGCCGAACCCGCCCACCAGTTCGCGCGGCGAATGCGACGTCCACGCGAAGCCCAGTGCGCCGGGTCGGCGGCCGTCGAACCAGGCGAGTGCGATCCAGCCCGCGATCAGCGCGGCGGCGAGCACCAACGCGCTCTGCGCGACGAGCGCACTGCCCGCAGCACGGAGCAGCGGCGCGAACACGATGCTCCCCCCGACGCCCAGGAGCGCGAGGAGCGCGACGAACGCCAGGAGCCGCCACAGGCTCCGGACCCGGCCGCGCGCGACGAAGATGCGCCGCCAGCCTCGCCGCTCCATAAAAAACCCCCGAGCGGTTACACCCGCCCGAGGGTCCGCGACCGTAGCCGGATCGCGACCAGAACCGCCCCGACGATCTTGAGTGCATCGCCGGGGAGGAACGGAAGGACCCCGAGTCGCAACGCCCCTCCCGGATCCCCCGTCAGAATCGCGAGTTGGGCCCAACCGCCCGCGAGGATCAACGCGGACCCGAGCGCGAACGCCAGCGCGAGTCGCGCCGGACCGCTGCCGCGCGGCCCCGCCACGGCGGCGGTCACGGCCGCGGCCGGCGGGAACGCGAGCAGGAACCCGCCGGTCGGGCCGAACAGCCAGCCGAGTCCTGCCGCGCCGCCCGAGAAGACCGGCAGACCGAGCGCGCCCACGACCAGGTACGTCACCTGGGATGCCACGCCGAGCCCGCCACCGAGCAGCGCACCCGCCAGGATGACGACCATCCCCTGGAGCGTGATCGGGACCGCCGTACCCGGGACCGGCACCGTGACGTAGGCGCCGAGCGCGGTGAGCACCGTGAAGACGGCGACGGCGAGCACGCGCCGCGCCGTCCGGCTCGCAATCACTTCCGCGCCGGCCAGGTTCCGGACCTGCAACATCATTTCGCTCATGATCAGATCCTCTCGACCGACAGCGCGACGGCATCGCCGCCGCCCAGGCAGAGCGTGGCGAGTCCGGTCCGCGCACCGCGGTCCTTCAGGGCGTAGAGCAACGTGGTCAGGATCCTCGCGCCGGATGCGCCGATCGGGTGGCCGAGCGCGACGGCGCCGCCGTGCACGTTGACGCGGTCCCAGTCCCAGCCCAGCTCCTTGCCGTCCGCGAGCGCCTGCACGGCGAAGGCCTCGTTCGCCTCGATCAGGTCGTAATCCTCGATGCGCTTGCCTTCCTTCTCCATGACACGCCGCACGGCGCGCACGGGCGCAAAGAAGAGTTCGCGCGGGGCAACGGCGCCCGTCGCGTACGCATTGATCCGTGCCAGGATCGAGAGGCCGTGGGCCTCCGCGTACTCCTGGCTGGTCACCACCAGCGCGGCCGCGCCGTCGTTCAGCCCGGGCGAGTTCCCGGCGGTCACGACCGGCTCGGTCACCTCGGGCGGCATGTCCTGCGTGAAGGCGGGCGCGAGGCGCGAGAGCGCCTCCATCGACGTGTCCCGGCGCGGCGGCTCGTCCGTGTCGACCACGGTCGTACCCCGCCGGCCCTTGACCTCGACCGGCGCGATCTCCTCCTTGAACTTCCCCTCGTCGATCGCGCGGATCGCCTTGCGGTGCGAGTTCAGCGAGAACGCGTCGGCCTCTTCACGCGTGATCCCCGCCTTCCACGCCGTGTACTCCGCGTGGCCGCCCATGTGGCAGTTGCCGAAGGCGCACCAGAGCCCATCGTGGATGAGCCCGTCCTCGAGCTTGCGATCACCGAACTTCACGCCGTCGCGGTAACCGCGAAGGTAATACGGTGCGTTGGACATCGATTCCATGCCGCCGGCCACGAGCACCCGCGCGTCCCCGGCGCGGATCGCCTGCGCCGCCAGCATGACCGCCTGTAGGCCGGAGCCGCAGACGCGGCTCACGGTCATCGCGCCCACCGTGTCCGGGACGCCGCCGCGCAGCGCCGCCTGTCGCGCCGGCGCCTGACCGAGGCCGGCAGACACGACATTGCCCAGGATCACGTCGTCGATATCGTTCGCATCGATGCCGGAGCGGTCGAGCGCTGCGCGGATCGCGATCGCGCCCAGGTCCGGCGCGGCGAGCGGGCTCAGCCCGCCCAGGAACCGGCCGATCGGCGTCCGGGCCGCACCCACGATGACCGCCGTGTGGCGGGGGTCAGCCATTCTCCGCATCTCCTGTTCGTTTCACAAACCATTGCGCGCCGGCCGCAACGCGGCCGGCCGTTTCATTATAGCCCCTGCCCAGGGTCGGGGAAAGTCGATCCGGGTCGCGGCTGCCGAAGCTACCGCGGCCACGCCCCGGAGGCCATAGCGGATCGGGACGATGCACCTCCGACTCATGGCTCCGCGATCAGCGAGGGCCGCTCGTGCGCGGGGTCGAGGTAGCCCCACGCGGTCCGCGGGTCGTGCTCGAAGACGAGGAGCCAGCCCTCGCGGCGCGCGCGTGTGAGGAGCGCGCGCTTGGTCTCGAGAGTGACGAGCGGCTCGACGTCGTAGCCCATGATCCACGGGAGCGGGAGATGGGCGGAAGTCGGCACGAGGTCGGCCAGGAAGCACGCGGACTCGCCATCCGAGGTGAGGACCACGGACTGGTGGTGCGGCGTGTGGCCGGGCGTGGGCACCAGGAAGACGCCGGGGACGACCTCGTGCTCGCCCTCGACCCACACGAACCGGTCGGCGGCGGCAACGGGATCGAAGTTCGCCGGGAGATAGCTGGCGCGGATTCGCTCGTTGTCGAGATGGGCGTAATCCCACTCGCCGCGCTGGACGTAGTAGCGGGCGCGCGGGAAGGCCAGGCGCACCTGACCCTCGGCATCGCGCACGGTGTTGCCGCCGGCGTGGTCGAAGTGGAGATGGGTGTCGATGACGATGTCGACGTCGTCGGGCGTGTAGCCGGCATCGCGCAGGGCGTCTTCGAGCCGGGTGGGCGTGCCTTCGTTCTCGACGCCGTAGATGTCGATGAACTTCTCGGACTCCTTGTTGCCGACGCCGGTGTCGATCAGGACGAGGGCGTCGGGCGTCTCGACGAGCAGGCAGCGGAGCGCGAGCGGGATGCGGTTGCGTGTGTCCGCGGGGATCCGTTTTTCCCACAGTGGTTTGGGGACGACGCCGAACATCGCGCCGCCGTCCAGGCGTTGGAGGCCGGCTTCGAGGGCGTGCAGTCGGAATCGTCCCAGGGTGCGGGTCCGGCGGAGGGGCAGTTCGAGCCCCTGCGGTTCGGTCATTTCGATGGGCTCCTCGCGGTCGTCGTGCGGCGGCGCGGTGTTCTACGCGCGAACAGGGTTTCGAGTTCGTGCCAGTACCGGATCCCCTGGGCCGCGGCCCGCTCGAGCAGGCGATGCATCACGGCGACGGTCGCGCGGGCATCGCCCAGGGCGCGGTGGCGCGCGGGATTGTCGATCCCGAAGTAGTCGGAGAGCGCGCCGAGAGAGCGGCTGGGCAGCTCGGGGAGCAGGCGGCGCGCGAGGCGGACGGTGCAGAGGCGTGGTGCCTCGATGCCGACGCCCTGGGCGCGTTCGAGTTCGGTGCTGACGAAGCGCCAGTCGAAGGCGGCGTTGTGCGCGACGAAGATCCGCCCTTCGAGGAGGCGCCGGACCTCGGGGGCGATTTCCGCGAAGCGCGGTGCACCACGCACCATGTCGTCGGTGATCCCGGTCAGCGCGGTGATGAACGGAGGGATCGGGCGTTCCGGGTCGATGAGGGTGGAGAACTCCTCGAGCGTGGTGCCCGCGCCATCGGCGCGGATCGCCGCGATCTCCGTGACGCGATGGTCGCGTTTGGCGGCGCCGCCGGTGGTCTCGACATCCACGACGACGTACTCGAGGGACTCGAGCGGCGCCGCGAGCGGCGGGTCTACCACACGTCCTCCCGCCGGACCGGCATGGTCATGCACCGGCTGCCGCCGCCGCCGCGAACGAGTTCACCGCCTTCGAACAGGATCGCGGCCTTCTCGTCGTCGGCGAGCTCCGTCTCGCCCGTCAGGAAGTCGATCGCATCGATGATGCGGTAGCCGGCCTCGCGTTCGAGCTCGACGTACGTGTGTTCGTTGCGCGAGTATCCCAGGATCACCCCCGGCCGCACCGCCACGAAGTTGCAGCCGCTCGACCACTGCTCGCGTTCCTGGAAGGCCCGGCGGTCGCCGCCGCAGAAGATCGGTTCGAGCGGGAGCCCGACCTCGCGGAGTGCGGCGAAGAGGTTCGGCATCTCGCGCATCCCGCGCTTCCCCTTGTGGTAGTGCAACACGGCACAGCGGTCGGGGCCCACGAAGCTCGGCGGGAAGATGACGCAGTGCTCCCGATCCACCATCGTGAAGATCATGTCCAGGTGGATCATCGCCCGGTCGGTCGGCAGGATCACGACCAGGATGTCCTCGATGCCGACCTGCCGCACGAGATTGTCCGCGATGGTGTCGAACGCGCCCGGGCTCGAGCGCTGCGACAGCCCGAGCAGTACCAGGTCCGGCCGCAGGATGTGGACGTCACCGCCCTCGATGGTGTACCCCGCGCGTCGCTCCTCGCTGCCGTCGTAGATCAATCCTGCGTTCGCCAACAGCGGGTGGTACGTGAAGAGCGCCTTCATCAGGATCTCCTCGGTCCACCGCACGTTGTACTTCATCGACCCGATGATGGCGCCCTCGCCGACGACCATCGCCGCATCACGCGTGAAGAAGAGGTTCGGCAGTGGCGGCAACTCGTAGCTCTCGACGTTCAACAACTGCTGGAGCGGTCCTTCCTCGACCTCGCGCCCCTCGATGAACAGCCCCACCAGCTCCGCCGCCGGGATCTCGAGGAGGTGGCGCGCCAGCGGCTCCGACCGTGCCACGTCCATGACGCGCTCGATCAGGAACGGCCGGACTTCCGGCTGGTCCACGATCTCTTCGAGCAGTTCGCGAACCTCGAAGACCTCCGCGAACCGCGAGAGGATCGCCTTGAACCGGTGATGCTCCCGCCGCGCCTGCTCGAGGTCGATGATGTCGTCGTAGAGAAAGTCCTCCCGCGTGCTCGGCGTCACCGCGAGCAGCTCCGGACCCGGCGTGTGGCAGACGACCGCCTGGAGCGGACCGACCTCCGATGTCACGCGAACCTTCCGGGAAGACATCGCCGCCCCGCCTCCTACCGACGCTCCGCGGACGCCGCGCGCCGCGTCCCGCCACCATTCGACAACGCGTACGACAACCCTTCCATCTCCACCGCCATGTTCACGTTCTTCAAGGCCACGCCCGGAGGCACCCGCAACTGCGTCGGGGCGAAGTTCAGGATCCCCCGTACCCCCGCCTGGACCACGCGGTCCACCACACGCTGCGCGGCATCCGCCGGGACCGCCACGATCACGATCTCGATCCCCCCCTGCCGCAGCACGTCCTCCAGCTCCCGATCCGACCGGACCTCGAGCCCGTCCCAGCGCTGGCCGACCTTCTGCGGGTCGGAATCGAACACCTCCCGAATGAAGAAGCCCTGCCGCCGGAAGTCCTGGTAGCCGTACAGCGCCGCACCGATCCTCCCCGCCCCCACCAGCGCCACCCGCCACGACCGCTCCAACCCCAGAATCGACCGCAACTCCGCGACCAACTCGCCCACCACGTATCCCAGCCCCCGCTTGCCGAACGTACCGAAGAACGAAAGGTCCTTCCGCACCTGCGCCGCGGTGGTCCCCCCGCGCCGCGCCAGTTCCTCGCTCGATACGGTCGCGACACCGCGCGCCTCGAGGTCGACCAGCACGCGCAGATACAGCGAGAGCCGCCCGACCGTGGACTCGGAGATCTTCTTCGTCATGCTGGTGTCGGCAACGCGGTGAGGCCCCTTGTGAAACCGTTCACAAATCAAGGTACGGCGGGGGCGGTGCGGCGTCAATCGCCGAGGACGCGCGCCCGTGGACCCGGTGCACGGCACCCGGGCGGGTCCTGCGCGGGACCGGCACGCGCAGGGGGTGCGCCGGTGGCGCGCCTGGCCCGAGGGGTGTGGCCGGGCCCGAGTCTATCGAACGAAATCGTTGAGCCGCCGTGCCTTGCGCATTAGCTTCGGCGTAGCCGCGGGCGGCGGGGATCGCCCCGCTCGGTTTCGGGAGGGCGCCGTGTCGCCCGCGGGTGCACGACACGGATCTACACACATTGGTGCCGCCCTGTTCGGGGCGTGGGGAGCGTGCGTCATGGGACGGTGCTACGCGGGAAGGGGGTGGAGCGTCCGCCGGCGGCGTTGGTCGGTCGCATGCGGGGTCGCGCTGTCCGCCGTGCTGATTGCGGCGCATCCGGGTCTGGCGCGGCAGGCGGCCGTCCAGCCGGACAGTCGGGAGACGGCCGTGGATCGTGAACGTGCGCGGGACGATCGAGCCACGTTCTCGCGGCTCGTGCTGCCGGCCACGCTGGGCTCGGCGGCAGGAACGGTGGCGGGGGCTCTCGTGGGCGAGCAACTCGGCTGGGGCGGTGGTGATGATCCCGGCCTGATCAGTGCCGCGATCTTCGGTGTCCTGGGTGGCGCACTGGGGAGTGCGACGGGGGTGTGGCTGGCGGGCCCGGGCGGGGATGACCTGACCGTCGGCACGAGCTGGGCGGCGGGGGGTGTCGGGGTGCTGGGCGGTGTGGCGGGGGCGTTGGCTCTCGGTTTCGCGACGGACGGCGACGGTATCCTGATCGGGTTCGTGGTCGGGCAGGGGACGGTGACGGCGGCCGTCGCGTCAGCGATCGCGAATTAGCGCGGTTCGCCCGCGGGTTCGGAGCCGCGTGGGAGTTCGCTGCGCCCGTACCGCGCGCGCGTTCGACTCCGAAATGATGCGACACCTGCTGTAGAGCGGCTGCCGCGTCCCGTTGCGGCCCGCACCGTGTGTGCGGCGGGTCCGGCGCCGGATGCCGGCCCTCGGGCGGCCGCTACGGCACCGGCGGGGTGTGGCCTCGCAGGCGTCCGACCTGTCCTCCCTCGATCCATCCTTCGCCGTCATCGCGGGTGCGGATGCGGAGCCAGCCGTCCGCGCGCTCTTCGACGATCTGGACGCCGGCGCCGGCGGCGAGTTGGCCGAGCGGATCGGCTCGAGCGGTGGGCGCGGCCCGGAGCGTGGCCTCCGCGGGGAGGACGATGCCGACGGCCTCACCGAATCGAGGGCGTGCCCAGGCGGCGAGGAGGGCGAGCGCGAGGGCGAGGCCGGCGGCGCCGACGAGTGCGGCGGCGGGTCGGCGGCGACGGAAGTACCAGCCCGCGCCCGCTGCCGCGACCAACCAGGCGATGCTGGCCGCCAGGAGCAGTTCGTCGGCCGTGAGGGGGAGGGCGGCCGCGGTCCGTTCCAGCAGTGCGGGGTCGACGTCGGCGTGTTCGAGATTGTACCGAACGTCGCGGTCGCGCGGCGCGAGGTTGCGCGCGCGGAGCCACGCCCAGATGGCGCGGCCGCGCTCGTCGTTTTCGAAGTAGGCGTTGCCGAGGTTGTACCACCCGTGCGGATCGAGCGGGTGCGCCTGGACGAAGGCGGTGAACTCGCGGACCGCGCCGGCGTAGTCGCCGTTATCGTAGAGCTCGGTGGCGCGAGTGAAGTCCTGCGGCGCGCTCTCTTGCGCACCCGCCGCGGCCGCGGCGCGCGGAGCGTGGAGAGCGAATGCGAGGAGGAGCAGGATGCCGGTCGTCGCGGCCGCGCGTCGGGGGCGCTCGCCCTCACGGTCCGCGGCATCGAGGAGCCGGCCCGCCTCTTCGAGGAGCGCCGTCCGGGCCGCCGCGCCGGGGGGTGTGGGCGCGTAACGCGACTGCGCGCTGCGCTCGAGGAGTGAAGCAAGCGCCCGAGCGGTGCCGCGCGAGACGCCGTGGGCTTCGAGCGCCGCGGCGAGCGCAGCGGGATCGGCTTTCCGCAGCGATGGCACGCCGAGTCGCTCGGCGAGCCCGTCGCGCACGAGGTCGTCGAGATCGCGGAAGAAGTCGTCCGATGCGACGCGCGCGCGCAGTGCGTCGAGCGCCTCGCGGCGCCGGCGGCGTATCTGGCGGCCGGAGGGCGTCGGCGGGCGCCGCCGGCGCCGGCGCCACAGCACGCTGCCGAGCAGGGCGAGGAGCGGGAGGAGTTGCGCCGCCGCGAAAACGGGCGACCGAACCCATCGGAGCGCGGAGGCGCCGGCGGGCGCCGGTTTCAGGTACCGCAGTCGGTCGGGCGGCGGCGTCGCCGCCACCACGCCGTTCCCGGCGCGCACGCGCAGCACGAGCGGCTCGGCTCGGGCGACCTCGAACGCCGCGCGGTCCGGATCGAAATAGGCGTACTCGATGGCGGGCAGCTCGATTCGCCCGGGCCGCCGCGGGATCAGGATCCACGTGAAGCGCTTGGTGCCGGTCACGACGGAGCCGACGTCCCGGACGTCGGCATCCTCGCTGGGCGGGTGGACCTCGACGCCGTCCAGCGCCGGGAGTGTGGGCGCGGGGATCGCCTTGATGTTGCCCTCCCCCTCGATCTCGAGGGTCAGTGCAACCGCCTCGCCCGCCGGCACCTCCGTCGGTTCGAGACGGGCGCGCACCTCGTAGCGACCGACGGCGCCCGTGAACGACGCCGGCCTGCCCGCCTCGGGGATCGGCAGTACGACCAGACGCAGTGAATCCGTCGTCAGCCGGTGTTCCTGTGGCGAGTAGAAGAAGCTGCGGCGACTCTCGTAGTGGAGTTCGGCCGGCGGCAGGGTGTAGTGGCCGGGTGCGAGCGGGAAGTACGCGCGCGAGAAGCCGCGTGTGCGATAGATCCTGCCCCCGGTGATCACCGACTCGCTCGGGCGGCGCCAGGGGAGGTCCCGGACCCAGAATCCGGATGCGGTCGGCGGCAGGTATTCGGGCGCGCCGCGGAGCCGGAACTGCGCATCTTCGGAGATCATGACCTCCGCGTCGAGCGTGACCTGCTGGCCGACGTACGCGGTGTCCGGCGTGAGCTCGGCGCGGAAGAGGACCTCGTCCTCGGGGCCACGCGCGAAGCCGCCCGAGCGCGGCGGCCGGGCGACGGCCGCGCCCGGGCGAGCGGCGCCGCCCGCACCGCCGGATGCGGCGGTGACGGTCAGCGCGAGCGCTTGGGTCTGATAACGCCGCCCTTCGATCCGGACCGTGATCGGCGGGATGCGGTAGTGGCCGGCGGCATCGGCGCGGAGCACGATCTCACGGCGGACCAGGCGGCTGCGTCCGCCTGGCAGCGAGAACTGGAACTGCGAATAATCGCGCGTCCCCACCACTTCGAGCGCCGAGGGCAAACGCGGCAACGTGATCTCGTCGGGCGCCGGCCCCTGCGTCTGGACGTTGAGCTCGAGGACGACGGTGTTGCCGACCGGAATGGACTGCTCGGAGAGCGTCGCCCACACGCGCGGCGCCTCCTGGCGCCCGGCTCCGGCGGCCGCGACGAGCGCGAGGAGGAGAGCCGCTCCGGGCATCACCAATCCCGGGCGACCGGCGTGTCGCGCCGCCCCTTGCGCAGCTTCTCGCGATAGAGCTCGCGCTCGTCCTGTTCGACCGCGCTCAGGATGCGCGCCGCCTGTTCACGGCTCAGTGTGCCCGCGCCGCGCGGGTCGCGCTGGGCCTGCTCATCGCCGGACGCGCCGCCGGTGCGTGGCGGCGCGTTTGCTCCGCCGGACGGCGGGCCCTGCCGGTTCTGCGGCGCGCCACGAGGATCGCCGGAGCCGCCCTGCTGCGGCGAGGGCGTGTTCTGCTTCTCGCGCAACGCGAGCTCGTAGTTCCACTTGGCATCCATATCAGCGGGCGCGACGCGCAATGCGCGGCGGTAGGCCTCGATTGCGGCGTCGAGCAGTTGTGCGCGGGCGCGCGGATCCGCGGCGGCCCGCGCCTCGCCGAGGAAGCGGCTGCCGAGGTTGTAATGGGTTCGTTCCCGGGTGTCGGGCTCGACGGAGGCGAGCGCCTCGCGCAGGTGCTTCTCGGCCTCTGCGTACCGACCCAATCGCAGCAACGCGGTCCCCAGATTGTAGTGCAGCTCCGGAGAGCTCTCGCCGTCGCTCAGCGCCGCGCGGTACGCCTCGACCGCCTCGGCGTAGCGACCTTCCCGGTACGCCCGGTTGCCGCGCTCGAGATCGCCGATGCCGAACGCCACGAAGGCGGCGATCGCGATCAGGACCCAGGATCTGCGCATGCTCAGGCCTCCTGTAGTTCCGCGGCCGCGGCGCGGTGCTCCCGGCGCGCCGCGCCGTGCCTGCGTTCGAGCACTGCGTCGAGGGCGAGGAGCGCGAGCGCCGCGGCGACGAACCAGGCGAACCGCTCGCGCGGCTCGACGCGCCGGCCGCCCGTCGCCTCGGTTCGATCCATCCCGGAGAGGGCCGCAACCAACGCATCGGTCGCGCCGGCCCGGTCCAGGCGGATGTAGCGCCCGCCCGTCTCCCTCGCGACGCGCGCGAGCAGCGCGTCGTTGCGCCGCGAGACTACGATTTCGCCGGTCGTGGGGTCACGCTTGTACCCCTGGATGCGCTGGGTCACGGGGTCGGTCTCGGGGACGGGCGCGCCTTCGGCCGTCCCGATGCCGACGGTGTGGACGACCACCCCCGCAGCCGCGGCGCGCTGCGCCGCCTCGATCACGGCGCCCTCATCTTCGAGCGCCTCCCCGTCCGTGACGAGGATGATCGCCCGGTCGGTGCGGGGCGCCTCGGGCTCACCGCGCACCAGGTCCGTGGCCTGGGACAACGCCGCGGCGAGCGATGAGCCGCCCTGACTGACGATTTCCGGGTCGAGCGCGTCCAGGTAAAGTTGCAACGCGCCGTGGTCCACGGTCAACGGCGAGAGCACGTACGCGCGGCCGGCGAAGGCGACCAGGCCGATGCGGTCGCCGCCGAGTTCGCGGAACAACCGCCGGGCGAAGAGCCGCTCGCGTTCGAGTCGGTCGGGCGTGACATCCTCGGCGAGCATCGATTTCGAGACATCGAGGGCGAGCACGAGGTCCCTCGAGCGCGTCCGCGTCTCGACGGTGCGGAATCCCCACTGCGGCCCGGCGGCGGCGATGCCGAGCGAGAGCGCGGCCAGCGCGACGAGAACCAGCCGGTGCGTGGGGAAGCGCGCCAGATCGCCCGCGCCGAGGCGCCGGACGAGGTGCGCCTCGCCGAGCAGCCGCGCCACGCGCCGGCGGCGCCGGACGTAGCCGTAGACGCCGGCCGCCACGACGGCCGGGAGCGCGAGCGCGAGCCAGAGCAGGTCGGGCCGCGCGAAGCTCACGGCACCCTCCCCCAGCGGCTCGCGCGGAGCAGCCATTCCGCGGCGAGGAGCGCGGCGCCGAGCAGGATGAAGGGCATGTAGCGCGGCGTGTAGTCCACGTACCGTGTCACCTGGACGGCGGTCTTCTCGAGATCGTCTATCTGATGATAGATGCTGTCCAGCGCCGCTTCGTTGGTTGCGCGGAAGTATCGGCCGCCGGTGAGGTCGGCGACTTCGCGCAGCAGATCCTCGTCGATGTGGACGGGGAGGTTCGCGTACTGGTAGCCGCCGAGCAGTCCGCGCGCGACCGGCATCGGTGCCACGCCTTCGCTCCCCACGCCGATCGTGTAGATCTTCACATCGAACGCCGCGGCGGCCTTCGCCGCCGTGATGGGATCGATCTCGCCCCGGTTGTTCTCGCCATCCGTCATGAGGATCATGACGCGGGACTCACCGGGAACGCGGCGGAGGCGGTTGGCCGCCGTCGCGATGGCAGTCCCGATCGCCGTGCCATCTTCGAGCGCGCCGACGTCGACCTGTTCAAGTGCGCGGTAGAGGATGGGGTAGTCGATGGTGATCGGCACCTGCGTGAGCGCCTCGCCCGCGAACGCGACGAGGCCGATCCTGTCGTAGCGTCGGCCGCGCACGAAGTCCGCGACCTTCTCCTTCGCGACCGTGAGACGGTTGTCCGGGTGGAAGTCCTCGGCGAGCATCGAACTCGAGATGTCGAGGACGAGCATGATCGCGATCCCCTCGGTCTCGACATCGACGCTCGAGACGCCCGTCCGGGGCGCGGCAAGCGCGATGATCAGCACGACGACGGCGCTGCCACGCAGCCAGCCCGGCAGCCGTCCGATCCACGCGGTCCGGCCGGCGGCGAGGCGCGCGAGCGCGCCGGCGCGCGAGAACGCGATCCGCTCACGCCGCCAGCGGCGCGCGTAGAGGACGTACGCCGGGAGGAGCGGCAGGAGCAGCAACGCCCACGGGTTCGCGAAACCGATGCTCACGGGCGCCGCCTCCGCTCGGCCTTCACGCGACCTCCTCGCGCGGCTCGGGTTCCGCCGCATCCTCGGCGGCGGCCTGCTCGTCGGGGGTGGGCGGGAGGTCGAACGCCATGACCCACCCGCGCGCCGCCTGCCAGACGGCAACCGCTTCCGCGGCGGACGGGCGGCGCCGGGCGAACTTGACCAGGTCCGCGCGCTCGAGCAGACTCGCCAGCTCGCCACGGTGCGCATCGCCCATCCGCTCGCGCGTCCGGTCCAACAGCTCGGTGCTGGTCAGATCCGCGCCCCACGCGGGGTCGAGCGCCTCGACGTAGCTCCGGACGGCGGCCGTGACCAGCGAGTAGAAGGTCTTGAACTCGCCGGCCTCGACCAGCCCGAGCGTGCGCGCGTGGTCGAGCGCGGCGAGCGCTCGCTCGCGCGGTGCGAGTTCCGCCTCGGCCGGCACGGGTGCCGGCCGCCGGCGCCGGTAGACGTGGACCAATCCCGCGCCGGCCACGCCGGCGGCGAGGAGCGCGAGAAGGAACGGCCAGAGCACGCGCGTCCCGCCGAGCACGTCCTTCGGCGGCCGCGGCGCGACGCCGGCGGTGTCGGAGGGGAGCACGGAACGCACGATCAACTCGCGGAACTCGACGCGGCGGACATCCGCGCCGTCCGGTCCCTCGATGCGCACCGGGACGGCGGGCAGCTCGAACGGCCCCGGCCGCCAGGCGCTCAGCGGGTAGACGGCGGTGACGCGGCGACCGCCGTCCGGCAGTTCCTCGGCGGTGTCGATGCGCCGGCCGGCGTTCTCGACATCGCCGGTGACCTCGATGGAATCGGGGAACACGGCGCGGAACCCGGGAGGCAGCTCGACGCGGATGGCGGCACGGAAGACGTCGCCGACCAGGACCGTGTCGGCCGAGAGCGCGGCGGCCACCTGCTGGGCGCGAACCGGCACCGGACTCGTGAGCGCCAGCGCCGCGACCACCAGAGGAGGAGCCCACCGCGTCATCGTCTGAGCTGGCGCGTCCGTCGGCGGAAGAAGCCGAGCAGAGGGTTGATGTACGAGACATCCGTGCGTACCGCGATCTCGTCGACGCCCAGCCGCCGGAAGAGCCGGCGCAGCGCGTCGCGGCGCGCCGCGAGCTCGTCGCTGTAGCGGACGCGCAGATCGCGCCGCCCCGTGTCGATGGCCAGTTCCTCGCCCGTCTCCGGATCGATCAGGGCGAGCAGGCCGAGGTTCGGCAGCGCTTCCTCCGCCGCGTCCGTGATCGTGACGGCCACCACGTCGTGGCGCCCGGCGACGAGTCGCAGCGTGCGCTCGAACCCCGGCGCGCCGGGGGCGCGCGCGCCATCCGTCATCACCACGTCGCCGGGGGGGAGCAGGAAGTCGCTCAACAGGAAGAGCACGGCCTTGTGCGGCAGGACGCGACCGGCGTACTCGAGCGCGCCGGCCAGGTCGGTGCCGGCGCCGGTCGGCCGGAACGCCAGCACATCGCGGATCAGCCGCAGCACGTGGCGGCGCCCCTTCTTCGGCGGGACGAAGTGCTCGACCCGGTCCGTGAAGATGAGGAGTCCCACCCGGTCGTTGTTCCGGACCGCCGAGAGCGCCAGCACCGCGGCGACCTCGGCGGCCAGCTCGGCCTTCATGCGACCGCGCGTGCCGAACTGCTCCGAGCCGGAGAGGTCCACGGCGAGCAGGACGGTCAGCTCGCGCTCCTCGATGTGCTTCTTCACGTACGGCTCGCCCATGCGGGCCGTCACGTTCCAGTCGATGTTGCGCACGTCGTCGCCCGGCTGGTACTCGCGGACCTCGGCGAACTCCATCCCCTGACCGCGGAAAACGGACTGGTACTCGCCGCCGAAGAGCGACTCGACCCACCCGCGGGTACGCAGCTCGATGAGCTTGACCTGACGCAGGATCTCACGCGGCACCCCGCCGGTGCCGGTCCGAGGGGTGGGTTCCGCCGGGCGGACGCGATCGCGACCCGCCGGCGGCTCCGCGGCGCGCCCGCCCGTCCGAGCGGCCGGCGCGCGGTCCTGAGCCGCGCCGCGCCGGGGCCGGGAACGAAGGCGGAACGGCATCACGGGACGTCCACCGCCTCGAAGATGCGGGTGATGATGTCGTCCGCGGAGACCTCTTCCGCTTCGGCCTCGTAGCTCGTGATGATGCGGTGCCGCAGCACGTCCGGGCCGATGGCCTTGACGTCGTCGGGGAGCACGTAGGCGCGCCCGCGGAGATAGGCATGGGCGCGCGCGCAGGTCGCCAGGAAGATCGAGGCGCGCGGGGAGGCGCCGTACTCGATCAGCGGGCCGAGTTCGGGCAGGCCGCACGCCGCCGGGTCGCGCGTCGCCTGGACGAGGTCGACGATGTAGTCGCCGATCTTCTCGTCCATGTACAGCGCCGCGATCTCGGCGCGCGCGGCGAGGATCTCGGCGGGTCGCGCCACGATTTCGAGTGGAGCCGGCTCGTGTCCCGCCATCCGGCGCATGATCTCCTTCTCGGTGTCCCGGTCCGGGTAGCCGACGCGCAGCTTGAGCATGAAGCGGTCGACCTGCGCTTCCGGGAGCGGATAGGTCCCCTCCTGCTCGATCGGGTTCTGCGTGGCCAGGACCAGGAAGGGTTCGGGGAGCGCGAACGTCTCGCCACCGATCGTGACCTGGCGCTCCTGCATGGCTTCGAGAAGCGCCGACTGAACCTTGGGCGGCGCGCGGTTGATCTCGTCCGCGAGGACCAGGTTCGCGAAGATCGGCCCGCGCGTCGCCGTGAAATCCCCGGTCCGCTGGTTGTAGACCATGGTCCCCACGACGTCGGCGGGGAGCAGGTCCGGCGTGAACTGGATCCGCTGGAACGCGGCATCCAGCGTGTCGGCCAGGGATCGGACGGTCAGCGTCTTCGCGAGCCCGGGGACGCCTTCGAGCAGGACGTGGCCGCCGGTGAGCAGCCCGATCAGCAGTCGTTCGATCATCTGCGTCTGCCCCACGACGCGCTTGTGGAGCTCCGCCATGATCCGCTGCACCAGTTCACGGCCTGCCGCCGTGTCCGCCCGGGTGATGGTCTGTTCCACGCCGCTCTCCTCCGTGGTTACCGTCGTCGCGTCCGACGCTGTGGTACGCCGCACGGGAGCGGGAGGATCCGCGCCGGAACGCGGGTCGCCGCCGCTCACCGCTTGATGCGTTCGCCGCCGTCCTCGTAGCGGAAGACCCAGGCGGCCAGGCGGCCGGGCCGGATCCGCGTCCGCCGTGTCTCCGGCTCCGTGTCGGCCCTCGATCCGTGCTCCGGCCCGGGGCCGGCCTCGACCTCCCGCGCCATCGCCGCGAGGCGTTCCTGCCACCGCCGCCAGTTCTCGGGGCGGAGATCGACCCAGCCGTTGTCGACCAGCCGCGGATCCCCCGGCCGCTGGCCGGCGTCGGGCGCCACGCGGACCGAGGCACCGCGCAACAGCCGTTCGCCGTCGGAGAGCAGGATCGGCAACCCGATCGAAAGCATCCGAACGCGCAACTCGGTGTCCTCGCGCAACAACGCCTCGGCGGCCCGCGCGGTCTGGTCGGCATCGAGGCCGGCCGCCGTGGCGAGGTCGGGGAACAACCGGGCAAGGATCGCGCCCTCGAAGAGCAGCTTCGAGAGGCGCGGCGGCCCGAGCATCTCGTACGCGACGGCCGAGAAGCCGCGGCGGCGTTCGATCTCCTCCATCTGCTCGATCGCGACTTCGCGCAGCACGCCGGCGCGGTACGTCGGCCCCGACGTCGCGGAATCCAACGCGGCCACCACGTCGCGGCCCGTCGGGTAGCCCCGGATCTCGCGCTCGACGTTCTGCGCGATCTCCTCCGGCGTGATGAACTCCATCAGACCGAGCGCCGTCAGCGTCTCGAACTCCGAGAGACTGAAGAGTCCGTTCTCGCCGGCATCCAGATACGCCCCCTCGAGGTTGCCGCCGGCCGGCGCGAACGCGTCCGCCGCACCCGGGCCGAACGCCTCATCCAGCGCCACGGGTCGCACCGCGTCGAACCGCTCGATCGGGCGCCCGCCCCGCCGGATCTCGCCGTAGCCGATCCGCTTCCACGAGATCGCCGCCGTCGGCTTGATCTCCTTGACCGCCGGCGCGCCGGCCGTCCGCGCCATCAGGTAGAGGAGGAGCGTGTGGGCGCCGGCCACGCCGGACTTCGCCAGGAGCATGCGGCTCGGCCGCTCCTCCGAATGCGTGAACGGGATGTTCAGCCCCATCCCGCCCGTCCCCGCGGTGCCGATCTTCACGTAGATCGACGTCCCCACGCGCTTCATCCCCTCGAGCGCCGTCTGGACGTGGCGGATGAGCTGCGGCAGATACAGCGTGGTGAGGTGGCGCTCGACGGCCGCCGCATCGGCAGCGCCCTCCGCCGCGGCTGCCCGGAGCTTCGCCGCGCCGTCGAAGACGTTCTGATACGCGAAGACCGTCGCGGTGTTGATGCAGTCCACGATGATCTCGGGCCGGTGACGAAGCAGGAGCGCGCCGAAGGCCGAGCGTTCGACGGCGTCGCCGCCGGGCTCGCCGTAGAGGTCGTCCAGGATCAGGGAGCGGGCGGCCGCATCGGCGAGCACCTCGGCGCGCGGCCGGTCCTTGAGCGACTCGGGGAGGAAGATGTCGCCCCATTCCGGGATGAGTTCGGTCCGGTTGCTGCGCGCGGCCTCGGGAGCCAGTTCGGCAACGGCCTCCTCCGCCTCGGCGCGGCGGAGCGCGCAAACCACGATCGCGCGCGGCTCATGGCCGAGAAGCCGGCGTGCGACGGCGAGCCCGACCAGGCCCGAACCGCCCAGGATCAGTACCGTTCGACCTCGGATCTCCATCGTCGGATCTCCCCTCCCGACCCGCGCTCGGCCGCCCGGGCGGCGATGCCGGGTGTCGTTCGTTTGTTGTGGCCCGCCGCGCTAGCGCTCGCCGCGGGCGGTGGCTTCGAGGGCGGCGACCTCGCGTTCCGAGAGCCGCCGCCAAGCACCGGACGCGAGGCGCCCGAGCCGGATCGGCCCGTAGCGGATGCGGACCAATCGCTCGACCGGGTGCCCGATCGCGTCGAAGAGGCGCCGCACCTCGCGTTTGCGCCCCTCGCGCATGGTCACGCGCAGGCGGCTGCGCCCCGGCGCCGGTGAGCCGCGGCGCTCGACCGCGGCCACGCGGGCCGGGCCATCCTCGAGCCGGACGCCCTCGCGCAGCCGGCGTAGCGCTGCATCATCGACATCGCCGGCCGTCTCGACCGTGTACACGCGGTCGACCCCGTAACGGGGATGGAGCAGCCGGTGCGCAATGTCGCCCTGGTTCGTCAGCAGCATCAACCCCTCGCTCTCCGCGTCCAGCCGGCCGACGTGGAAGAGCGACGAGAAGTCCGCCGGCACCAGGTCGTACACCGTCGGCCGCCGCTGCGGATCGCGCCGCGTGCTCACGTAACCCGGTGGCTTGTTCAGTGCCACCCACAACGGCGGCGCCGTCCGGACGCGCCGGCCGTCGACCTCGACCGCATCGGCATCGGGGTCCACCTTCGCGCCGAGCTCCGTGACCACCCGGCCGTTGACCCGCACGCGTCCCTCGCGGATGATCGCCTCCGCCGCCCGACGCGACGCGACGCCGGCCCGGGAAAGGAACTTCTGGAGACGCATCTCGCTCATGCCGGAAGTCCGCGTTCCCACCGCCGCGCACTGCGCCGCGGTCAGGACGCCGGCGGCGCCCCGGATGCATCGGCCGGCACGGCGTCCGCCTCCGACGGGCCGGCCGCATCGGCCGCGGCATCGGCGGCAGGGGCGGCGCCCGCATCGGGCGCGGCGTCCGCCTCGGGAGGAGCCGCGTCCACTTCCGGCGCCGCGGGCTCACGCAGCACGACCGGCAGATTCTCGGGTCGCGGCAGGTCCTCGAGCGAGCGGAACCCGAAGTGCTCGAGGAACCGGTCCGTCGTCCCGTACAGCAGTGGCCGCCCGAGCGCCTCGGCGCGGCCGACCGCATCGATCAGTGCGCGATCCTGCAACGTCCGGAGCACGCCGGCCGAACCCACGCCGCGGATCTCCTCGATCTCGGCGCGCCCGATCGGCTGGCGGTAGGCGATGATCGCCAGTACCTCGAGCGCGGCGGCCGACAGTCGCGCGGGCCGCGGCACGGTGGCGAAGCGCTCGAGATACGGCTCGAACTCCGGGCGCGTCAGGATCTGGTAACCGCCGGCCAGCTCGTAGACATCGAACGCGCGCCCCGTCCGCTCGTATTCGATGCGCAGCGCGCGCACGGCGGCCTCCACCACGTCCTCATCCAGGGAAGCATCCGCCCGCGCCAGATCCGCCGCCGTCAGCGGCGCATCACTGGCGAAGAGCAGCGCCTCAACGATCTGCGTCGCCTTCTGCATTCGCCGCGATTCCATTCCTGCGGTACAGCCAGACGGCGGCGAACGGCTCGCTCTGGCGGATCGCCAGCGCGCGCCGTCGGGCCAGCTCGAGGCTCGCCATCAGCGTGACGACCGTGTGCAGACGGTCGCCGTAGGGCGCCACCAGGCGGTGCAACTCGATCCGGGCGAACTGCGCGAGCGTGTCGAGGATCAGCGCGATCTTCTCCTCGATCGGAACGAGGCGCGGCGTGACCCGGTGCTCCGCCGGCGGACGCGTGCGCTCGGCGAAGGCCAGCACCGCCGCCCAGACGTCCTCCCAGACCAGCTCGAGCTCGGCATCGGCGGCCGCCGGCTCCGGCCGCGGCGGCACGTACCCGCGCCCGGCGTGCCGGAGCCGGTCCCGCTCCGCGGCTTCGAGATGCTGCGCGATCTCGCGGAAGTGTTCGTACTCGAGGAGGCGACGCACCAGCTCCGCGCGTGGATCCTCCGCCTCTTCCTCCTCATCGCCGCGGCGGGGGAGCAACATCCGGACCTTGATGCGGATCAGCATGGCGGCCATCTCGAGGAAGTCGCCCGCCCGATCCAGGCCGAGTCGCTCGACACCCTCGATCGCGCGGAGGAACTGCTCCGTGATCCGCGCGATCGGGATGTCGAAGATGTCGATGTCCTGCTCCCGGATGAGGTGCAGAAGCAGATCGAGTGGACCGTGGAACCGGTCCAGCTCGACAATGAAGGCGTCCTCGCCTGCCGCGACGCTCGCCTCCATCACGTCACCAGACGGATGAACGTCTCCGACAGCGCGTTCAGCGCGAACACCGGCCAGAGCACGAGCTGGAGCAATGGCCGCCCGAAGGGCAGCATCACGACCAGCAGGATCAGGACGCCGTACCGGCCGAACTCCCGGTAGCGCGCGCCGATCCGCGCCGGCAGAAGGTGATAGAGCACGTGCGACCCGTCCAGCGGCGGAATCGGGATCAGATTGAAGAAGACCAGAATCAGGTTGATCCACACCCCGATCCGCGCCATGTCGAGCAGCGCCGTCACGATCGCGCCCAGCTGCGGAACCAACCGGCCCAGGTACACCAGCAGCACCGCGGCGACCGTGAACGCCACCGCGAGCAGGAAATTGGCCGTGACGCCCGCCAGCGAGACGATGATGTCGCCGCGCCGATAATTCCGGAAGTTGCGGGGATTCACCGGCACGGGCTTCGCCCAGCCGAACAGGAGACCGCCCGGCGCCAACCACAGCAGCAACGGAACCAGGATGCTCCCGACCGGATCGATGTGCGGCACCGGGTGCAGCGTCAGCCGACCCAGCATCTGTGCCGTCGGGTCGCCCTGTCGGAGCGCGGCCCAGCCGTGGGCGTACTCGTGAACGACGATCGAGAATACCAGGACCGGCAAGATGAGAACGATCTCCATAATGGCCTCAAAGCTAACCCCTTCCCCGCCCCCGGCGCCACCCCCGACGCGGCGCCGCGGCTGCGCCGTCCCGTTGACAACTCCCGCGCCGATCGGTAACTTACGGGGCTGGTATTGGCGTTATTCACGCCCGCGGACGCGAAGGGGAGGGTCGGTTGGCCAATTCGAGGAGTGCCGAGAAACGGATCCGTCAGGAACGCAAGCGCCGGGTTCACAACCGCACGCAACGTTCCCGGCTGAAGACGTCGATCAAGAGGGTCCAGGCGGCAACCGATGCGGACACGGCGACGGCGGCGTTCCGTACGACGGCCGCGTTGCTGGACCGCCTGGCGACGCGGCGGTTGATCCATCCGAACAAGGCCGCACGGAAGAAGTCGCAACTCGCGCGGTACGTGAAGGCGCTGGGCGGTCAGCCGTAGGGGCGAGACCGCGCTGGTTCGCTTCGCGTGAGGGGCCCGCCGTACAGGCGGGCCTTGTTTTTTTTGGCGCGTGAGGGGCCCGCCGTACAGGCGGGCCTTGTTTTTTTTGGCCGGATCCGGGGCGCGGGTCGGAGTGCCGGCCGGGAGCGGGAGCGGGAACGTTTACGTTTACGGGGGCGGCGCTTGCGGGAACGGTGTCGGGGTCGGGATGGGGCTTTCAGGGGGACGCGTTCGCGAACGGCGGGGGGCGGCCTCGGGCGGACCTCACCCCTGAAACAGGTCCAGCGTCGATCCGGCGGCGTCGGCGGACTCGTCGGGCTCGCTCGCGGGGGGCGCCGCGTCCGAATGCGCGCCTGCGCGGTCCGGGTCGGCGCGGACGTCGCCTCGAGGTGGGCGCCGCTCCCTCTGCTCCGCGGGTTTCCGCTCCCGCGTCGACGTCCTCCCTTTCCCCGGCGGCGGCGCCTTGCCCGATCCGGCGCTTTCGGCGCCCGGCGGCTCCACCGTCGGGGCGGCGGCCGTGCGATGCCGGAAGAAATCCCGGCCGAAGGCGCCATCATAGCGGGTCCACCCGCGTTCGACCGCCTCGATCAGGCCGCGGGCCTGGTGGAACTTGGCGTCGAGGTCGTCGACGGCGTGGAGGATGAGCGCTTCGAGGATCATGGGGATGCGGGGGCTCTGCCACTCGTACTTTCCCTGGTGGCTGGCCACGAGGTGGAGCAGCAGGAGACGGCGCTCCTCGGAGAGATCGGGTACGGCGGCCGCGGCCTCACGCACCATCTGAATTCCGAGGATGATGTGGCCGAGCAGCTTTCCCTCGTCCGTGTAGGGGAAGCCGCCGGTGCTCGCGATCTCGCGGATCTTGCCGATGTCGTGGAGCAGTGCGCCGGCCTCGAGCAATTCACGGTCGATGGCTTCCCCGTAATGGCGGGCGAGCGCGTCGCAGAGGCGGGCGACCGAGAGGGTGTGTTCGAGGAGACCGCCCACGTACGCGTGGTGATTGCGCTTGGCGGCCGGCGCGCGACGGAACGCCGCGCCGGTCTCCGTATCCGCGCCGAGGAGCCGCGCGAGGAGGGTGCGTAGCGGCGCATCGGTCATCCCAGCGATGCGCGCGTCGAGCTCCGCCTCCAGCGCCGGCAGATCGTGGGGCGAGCGAGGCAGGAACAGGTCCCACTCGTCCGGCGCGACGTCGATCCGCGCGATCTCCTCGATCTTGAGCTGTCGCTGACCGCGGAAGCTCTGGAGGCGGCCACGGATGCCGACGAACGTGCCGGCATCGACCATCGCGTCCACGGCGGCGGCATCATCCCAGATCCGGCCCTCGATCGCGCCGCTCCGGTCACAGAGCTGGAGGCGCAGGTACGGCTGGCCATCCCGGGTGCGCGCCAGCAGCTTGCTCTCGATGCAGTAGCACGCCGTGACGCGCGCGCCTTCGGCCAGCTCCGTGGGCGCCGGCCAGGGGAACGGCTCGCCGGCCAGCCAGTCCGCGATGGTGGGCGGATCGCGGGGGGCAGGGCTCACGCGCCCGGCTCCGGCGCGTCCCACACGATGCGGCCGCCGACCACGGTGAGCACGGCGCGGCCGCGGAGCCGCCATCCACCGAACGGCGTGTTGCGGCTCTTCGACAGGAAGCGCGCCGGATCGACCACCCACGTGGCGGCGGGGTCGAAGACGGTCACATCGGCCGGCGCGCCCTCGCGCAGCGTGCCGCCGGGCAGACCGAACGCGCGCGCCGGCGCGCAGCTCATCCGCTCGACGAGCGTGGGCAGCGAGATCACGCCCTTGTCGACCAGCTCGGTGATGGCCAGCCCGAGCGCGGTCTCGAGGCCGACGATACCGAACGGCGCGTCGTCGAAGGCCTGCTCCTTCTCGTCGTAGTGGTGCGGTGCATGGTCGGTCGCGATGGTGTCCAACGTCCCGTCCGCCACGCCTTCGCGCACCGCGGCGACATCCGCGGCGGTGCGCAGCGGCGGGTTCATCTTCGCATCCGTGCGGTAGCCGTCCACGGCCTCATCCGTGAGCGTGAAGTGGTGCGGCGTGGCCTCGGCGGTGACCGGGACGCCGCGCGCCTTGGCGGCGCGGATCATCTCCACGCCGCGCCGCGTCGAGACGTGCTGGATGTGCAGCCGTCCGCCCGTCAGCTCGGCCAGGATCAGGTCGCGCGCGATCATCACGTCTTCGGCCGCGTTCGGGATCCCGGTCAGCCCCAACCGTGTCGAGACGAGCCCCTCGTTCATCGAGCCGCCGCGCGAGAGCGTGCGCTCCTCGCAGTGGCTCGCAACGGCGATGCCGAACGTGCGGACGTATTCGAGCGCCAGGCGCATGAGCCCGGCATCCGCGACCGGCAGCCCATCATCCGTGATCGCCACGGCGCCGGCGTCGACCATCTCGCCGACCTCCGTCAGATGCTCGCCGCGCTGCCCCATCGAGACCGCGCCCACCGGGTAGACGCGCGCCGCCCCGACGCGGATCCCTTCCGCACGCACGAAACCCACCGACGCCGGATCATCGATCGGCGGGTCCGTGTTCGGCATGGCGCAGATCGCCGTGAATCCGCCGGCCGCCGCGGCACGCGCCCCGCTCGCGATCGTCTCCTTGTGCTCGCCGCCCGGCTCGCGCAGGTGAACGTGCACGTCGATCAACCCCGGACAGACGATCCGCCCGGCAACGTCCCGGACCTCGGCCCCGTCGGGCGGCACGAGGTCCCGCCCGATGCCGACCACCGCACCTTCCGCCAGCAACAGATCCGCCACCTCATCGATCCCCGTGGAGGGATCGATGATCCGCCCACCACGAAGCAGAATCGGCCTCAGCGCCATGCGTCGGCTCCGGTTGGAACGTCTTCGTGCGCGAGCCCGTGCGCGTGCGCGTGATCGTGGCAGGCTGCGCAGGCGGCGCAGTTCACTAGCCGGGTGGCCGTTGCCGATGTCGGCCGCCCACGCCGGCGACCGTGACACGCCGCGCCGACGCGCACGCGCACGCGCACCCGCACGGAATGGGGACGAGGAGCTCCCCACCTAGCCCCAGCCCCAGCCCTAGCCCCAGCCCTCTCACCCATGCTTCGCCGACTCCGCTTTCTCCGGCTCGCCGCCGGCGAGCAGGTAGAGCACGGCCATCCGGACGGCCACGCCGTTGGTCACCTGTTCGAGAATGACGGAATGCGGGCCATCCGCCACATCGCTGTCGATCTCGACCCCCCGGTTCATCGGGCCGGGATGCAGGATCAGCAGGTCGCGGGGCGCGCGTTCGACGCGCTCGCGCGTGATCCCGAAGACACGGTTGTACTCGCGTAGGGTCGGGACGTAACCCGCCTTCATCCGCTCGAGTTGGAGGCGCAGCACGTTGAGCACCTCGGCCCACTCGATGGCCGCTTCGATCCGCGAGAAGACGTGGACGCCGAGTTCGCCGATCCCGGGTGGCAGGAGCGTGGGCGGCCCACAGACGGCCACCTCGGCGCCCAGTCGCGTGAGCCCCCAGATGTTGGAGCGGGCGACACGCGAGTGGAGGATGTCTCCGACGATGCAGACGCGTACGCCGTCGAGGCGGCCGAGCCGGTCGCGAATCGTGAGCATGTCGAGCAGCGCCTGCGTGGGGTGCTCGTGCCGGCCGTCGCCCGCGTTGATGACGTTCGACGGGATCCGCTCGGCGAGGAAGCGGGCGGCGCCGGAAGCCGAATGGCGGATGACGACCATGTCGATCCGCATGGCTTCGAGATTGCGCGCCGTGTCGACCAGCGTCTCGCCCTTCTGCACGCTCGAGGCGGAAACCGCCACGTTCACGGTATCGGCCGAGAGCCGCTTCTCGGCGAACTCGAACGAGATGCGCGTGCGCGTGGACGGCTCGAAGAAGAGGTTGACGATCGTTTTTCCGCGCAGGACCGGCACCTTCTTGATCGCGCGCTCGCTGATCTCCTTGAACGGCTCGGCAGTGTCGAGGATGGCGCGGATCTGCTCGGCGTTCAGAGGCTCGAGTCCGATCAGGTCCTTGCCGAGGGATGTGGATGCCCGGATCACGGCACCTCCGCCGTGCCGGGCTCGGGTTCCGCGCCGGGCGGCTCCGCCGGGACCAGTTCGACCGCGAGTCGGCCGTCCACCTCCGGGACCAGCACATCGACGCGCTCGCCGGGCGCCGCATCGACGACGCGCCCCACGACATCGGGCTGGATCGGCAACTCGCGTCCGCCGCGGTCGATGAGCACGCAGAGGTAGATCCGGGCGGGCCGGCCGAAGTCCGCCAACTCGTCCATGGCCGCGCGTGCCGTGCGGCCCGTGTACGCGACGTCGTCGACGATCACCACGGCGCGCCCGTCCACGCCGCCGCTCGGAAGCCGGGTCTCGCCCACGACGGGACGCGGCCCGATCGCCATGAGGTCATCCCGGTACAGCGTGATGTCCAGCGTCCCCACCGGCGGCCGGACGCCCTCCGCGCGCTCGATCTCGTCCGCAATGCGCTCGGCGAGATCGATGCCCCGCCGATGGATCCCGATCAACGACAATCCCGCGACTCCGTCGTTACGCTCGACGAGTTCGCGGGCCATGCGCGCCAGCGCCCGCTCGACCGCGCGCTCATCCATCACCAACTGTCGCCGGGGCGCATGCATTTCCGGATCCGCGTCAACTCGCCCGTGAAGATCGCGCTAGGTTAGCGGCCGCCACCGAGACTGTCAACCGGCCCATGTGGAAGGGCGCCACCCACGCCCCGGAATCGGGATCGGCGCGGCGCTCCGATCCATTTCCCTTTACAGTACGCCGCGGCGGGGGTAGTTTTGGATGAATTATCGCTCACCCCTGCAGGAAATCCGCCACGATGCGACAATTCTTCGCGCGAAGAGCCGTTCCCGACGCGTTCGACGGGGGGACGCCCTCGGAAACCGGGCTCAAGCGGGTTCTGGGACCGTGGCAGCTCACGGCGCTGGGGATCGGTGCCATCATCGGCGCGGGGATCTTCTCGGGCGCCGGCACGGCGATCGCCGGTGGTGCGGAGCACGTGGGCGCGGGGCCGGCGCTCATCGTCTCGTATCTGTTCGTCGCGGTGGCGTGCGGCTTCGCGGCGCTCTGCTACGCAGAGTTCGCGGCGATGATCCCGCAGGCGGGGAGCGCCTACACGTACGCCTACGCCACGCTGGGCGAGTTGATCGCGTGGATCATCGGTTGGGACCTGATCATCGAATACGCGGTGGGGAACGTGGCCGTCGCGGTGAGCTGGTCCGGCTACTTCCAGGAGCTGCTGCGTGGGGTCGGCCTCGCGCTCCCCGAATGGCTGGCGACCGACTACATCACGGCGTTCAACGGCGCGGAGGCCGTCCGGAATGCGGTGGCCCAGGGGATCGATCCCTCGACGCTGGGCGCGCACGTGCTCCAGGCGGCCCAGGCCATGACGGGCGCACCACACCTGTTCGGGCTCCCCATCATCTTCAACCTTCCCGCGGTCGCCATCGTCCTGGTCATCACCTGGGTCCTGGTCGTCGGCATCCGCGAGAGCGCGTGGTTCAACACCGCAATGGTGGTGGTCAAGCTGGCGATCCTCGGCTTCTTCCTCCTGTTCGGCGCCTTCTACGTCCGGCCGGACAACTGGGTGCCGTTCGCGCCGAACGGGTTCTCGGGGGTCTGGGTCGGCGCCTCGCTCATCTTCTTCGCCTACATCGGGTTCGACGCCGTGTCGACGGCCGCGGAGGAGAGCCGCAATCCGCAGAAGGACATGCCGTTCGCGATGATCGCATCCCTCGTGATCACGTCCCTCCTCTACATCGCGGTCACCGCCGTCCTGACGGGGATGCTCCCGTGGGACCAGCTCGGTACGGCCGAGCCGCTCGCAACGGCGTTCGTCGACCGGGGTCTCGACTTCGCCGCCGGCGTGATCTCGTTCGGCGCCGTCATCGCGACCACCTCGGTCCTGCTGGTCTTCCAGCTCGGCCAGCCCCGGATCTTCTACGCCATGGCGCGTGATGGACTGCTGCCGAAGTGGGCCGCGGCCATCCACCCGAAGTACCGCACGCCGCACGTGACCACGATCATCACCGGCGTCTTCGTCGCCTTCTTCGCGGCGTTCGCGCCGATCGGCGCCGTGATCGAGCTCACGAACATCGGTACGCTCTTCGCCTTCGTCCTCGTCGCCGCGGGCATCCTCGTGCTCCGACGCATCGAGCCGGACCGCGCACGGCCGTTCCGCACGCCGTGGGTCCCGTTCGTGCCCCTGATGGCGATCGGCGCCTGCCTCTGGCTGATGCTCGGGCTGCCGCTCACCACCTGGATCCGCTTCGGCATCTGGCTCCTGATCGGACTCGTGATCTACGCGTCCTACGGCCGGCGCCGGAGCGTGCTGCGCGCCGAGCGCGAAGCGGGGGCCGCGGGCGCGGGGATCGCCACCGCGCCGTAGGCAGCGGACCGGGACCGGCCCCGTGGGAACGCATCACCCTCCCGGCACCCGGATCGCGCTCGGGCGGGACTGGTCGAGCGATCGATCCCCCGATTCCCCGCGACCCGGTGAAGAACGGCCCGGCACGCAGTGCGTGCCGGGCCGCTTTCGCGCCTGCTCCGCCGGCCGGCGTCGGGCGATGCGCCCTCGGGGCGGCGCGAGCGGGATCAGAAATTCACGCCACCGGCGAGGACGAACTGGCCCTCGTCGCGGAGCTCGATCCGCAACTCGGCGAACGGCTTGATCGGACCGGTGCCGAATTCCGCACCGCCCAGAAGGTTCAAGCCCATCTCGGTGTCCGAGAAATCGATGGCATCTACCGACGAGTGCGCGATATTCAACCCGCCACCCACGTAGGGTCCGAAGCCCGGTGTGGTCGTACGGATCGAGTACACGGCGTTGCCGTTGAGCTCGAAATAGTCGAAGCCATCCGGGAAGAAGTAGTCGAACGAGGCGATCGCCTTGAAGCCGGAGAACGGGAGCCCGATGTTGGCGCGCGCACCGACGCCGAAGTCGGTGTCATCGGCGAAGCTCGCCTGCGCGCCGAACGAGACCTGGGCCTGTGCCGCCGGCGCGTTGATCGCGACGAGGCACGTCACTCCCACAGCCAGCAACAGCTTCTTCATGCATCCCTCCAGAATGGGAAAAACTGTACGCCGAAGCGCGTCCTCCGAGGATCGGCACGCGAACCGCGTACGGGTGCCGGCCGATCCGGATCGGACCGCTCTCGTCGAGCCGCAAGCGAGGGGGGAGTGAGAAGAACGGCGCTCGTCGCAGCCCTGCGGCGTGCTTTTCACGCCACAAGCACCGCTAAATACCTGTTGGCGCGCCTGGTGTCAAGGTATGAAGCACGCCCCCGGTCCGCGGTCTCCGCCGCCGATGCCGCACGCGGGTGGACCGGTCATGCCGCCGGCTCCGGATGCCGCCGCGAGCCGAGAGGGCGGCACCGGTGTTCAGGTACGCGGGCGGCCGGGGGGCGCGCAGCTCCCCTCCTCCGGTGCACCGGGCGAGGCCGGCGGCGCGGGCGCATCGGGTGCCGCCGCCGGGAGGTACTCGTAGCTGAGGATCCGGCCGTCCGCGGGATCGGTCAGGCAGATCCGGTCGTGAAGATAGCGGCCGGTCTCGATGCGGCCGCCCGTGCCGTCCGGACTGCCGTAATAGAGGCGGATCACGGCGCCGTCGATCTGATACCAGCCGTCGGTACGCCCGCCGTTCGCGTCGCCCATGCGATCGAGCCGGACGCGCCGGAACCGGCCGTGCAGCGGCCCGCCGTCGATCAGGAGCTGAATCACCTCGCGCCGGCCCGTGGCGGCGAACGGGTTCAGGACCTCATCGCCCGCCCGGCGGAGAAAGTACGACAGGACGACGGGGTGCCACGCGTCCGTCGTCGGCCGCCCGCGGTCGGGGGCCTGCGCCGCGGCCGGCTGCACCGCCAGCAATGCGGCGGCGACCGCGGCGATCCCCGAGGCCGCACCCATTCCATGCCTCACGACTCCTCCCATCTATGTCGAACGGCGGCTCGCGCTTTGAGGCGCGCCGGCCGCCGGCTGGTCCTCCGTGTCGTCGCCCCGCGCCCGGGTCGCTACATCAGCTTCCTGCCGAGCCAGAAACCGAGCGGCAGTGCAACCGCCGCGGCGCTGATGCCCAGGATGAAGCGCTGCGACGTGATCGTGTCCTTCACGTCGTGCTGGAACTTCTTGATGCGGATCGCCTTGACCGGATGCTTGAGGAAGAAGGTCGCCTTCGGCTTCCGCGTGTATCCCACGAGCGTGGCAATGGCTCCGATCACGGTCCCTCCTTTGCGCGCACACCCAGCCGATCCCGGACATCCCGTCCGCTGGGATCATGGTGCAAGGGCCGTGCGAGAAGAGGGGGCGGGGCGGCGCGGCCGTCAGGCCAGACGGCGCGGCGTGGCGGGCGATGGCGTGTGCGCCGTCACGGTTTGGTCAGGTGATACATGCGCACGTGCTCGACGTCGAGTTCGTCCTTCCAGATCCCGAGGACGTAGTCGGCGCCGATGTCCGTGACCTCGAACCCGTCCGGGGTGGACACCGGACCGAGCCAGCGGCCGTCGGGGCCGAACACATCCCAGACGGCGGCGGGTTCCGCCGGCGCGGCGTAACGCCGTACCCACAGGTTCCCCTCTCCGTCCGCGACCAGGGCCTGGTAGTACGGCAGCGTCTCCGGCGCGGGCGTCTCCCTGAAGCTCGCGCGGATGCCCTCCCGGATCTCCTCCACCGGGGGAACCCCGGAGAGACGCCGCTCGAGCTCGGCAGCGAGATCCTCCGGCCGGACGGTTCGCGGCGTCGCATCCGTTCGGCGGATCCTCGCGATGAGCTCTCCCGTGGAGGCGTAGAAGCGCACCTCGTACGCCGCATTGTCTCCGACCGCGATCCGGTCGCCCGCTGCGGCGACGAGCGTCGCGGCGCCGAACGGCACCGGCGTCCGGATCCACGCGCCGGGCGTGGCCGCCGCCCGCAGGTTCACCGAAGCGCCGGGGAACGGGCCGAGCGTGACGAGAGGCTCACCTGCGCGGGACAGGATCCAGAGCGGCATCGGCGGCCGCTGCACGCCGAGCCGTTCCTCGGGGACGTACACCGCACCCGGCGTCACCAGCAGACTCCCGTCCCGGAGCACGCCCCGTGCGGTGGGATACGCGCGCTCCTCCGGGAGATGACCCCGAACGTCCCGGATGAAACGGCCGGCGTGGAAGACGGAGAGTCGGCGGAGCGACGAATCCCACGCATACACGGAGTCGCCGGCCACCCGTCCGATCCACGACAGGCGGCGGAACTCGCCCGGGCCGCCTCCCTCGCGGCCGGCGCCGGCCAGGTAACCGCCCGCGCCATCGAACCAGCGCACCTCGCCCGTCCCGGCGTTCGCGACCACGATCGTGCCGTCACCGAGCCGCACGGCGCCGACGACGCGATGGAGCTGGGTTTCCTCCGGCCCATCGACCCGGCCGATGTCGAGCGCCGGCGCGCTCGCAAGCCGCCAGGCCCGGCCATCGCGCCATTGCGGCGCGCCGTTCTCGACGATCCGGATGCCCGCGCTGTCCCGCACCGTCTGGCCGTCGCCACCAGGCGCATCGCCGAAGCCGCACGCCCACGCGGCGAGCGTCGCGGCCAGTGCGGCCGAGAGCCGGGGTCGGCGGGATCTCATCGTCTCCTCCAATGCAGAGTCCGGGGCAGGACGCCGCAACGAGCGCGTCGATGGTCGACGCCCCTCGAGCGGTCTCGCTACGATGTCGTCGTCGGCTTCACCAGGGCGTACATGCGCACGTGCTCGACGTCGAACTCATCCTGCCACGAGCCCAGGACGTAGTCCTCGCCGATCTCGTGGACCGTGAACCGCGGCGGCATCTCGACCGTCCCGAGGAAACGTCCGTCGGGGTCGAACACGTCCCGGCGCGGCTGCTCGTCGCCGGGCGCGCGGAAGACCTCGACCCAGACGTCGCCGAGCCCATCGACGGCGAGCGCGCCGTAGGCGGCCATCGTCTCGGGGAACGGCAGATCGCGGAGCGACTGCGCCAGACGACGTCGCGCGTCGTCGCTCGCCGCCTCTTCGAGCTCCGCCTCTGTGTAGCGCTCGATGTCCGCCGCCGTGACCGGCCGTTCCGGCTGGTCCCGGCGGATCAGCCGGATGAGCTCGCCCTCGAGCGAATGGACGCGGAGCTCGTAGGCGTCGCCCGGGCCGTAGTAGACGTGGCCGCCTCCGGCCACGACCTCGGAGGATGGCGCGAACGGTACCGACAGGAAGCCGAACCCTCCGTCGAAGGCCTTGATGTAGACCGGGGCGGACGGGAAGACGCCGACCGTGTCCACGAACGCGCCGTTCCCGTCGTACCGCACGTACGCGGGGGCCGGCCGGTAGATTCCCGTCCGGGGTCCCCCCGGTCCGAACGAAGCGGCGAGCGAGGCGAGCAGGGAGCCGTCGGAGAGTACGGCACGCACAGTCGGAAACTCGGTCTCCGCGCCGGGTGTAAACGAACGGATGAACGCACCGCTCGCATCGAAGATCGAGACCCGCCGCTGCCGCCGGTCGTACACCAGGAGCGAGTCACCAGCGAACGCATCCAGCGTGCCGATGTCCCGGAACTCGCCCGGCCCGCCGCCCTCGCCGCCCACCGTTCGCAGGTGCTCGCCGTTGGCACTGTAGAAGCGCAACTCGTGCGTGCCCGCGTTCGCCACCACGATCCGACCGTCCGAGAGCCGCACGGCCCCGCGGACGGCGTACAACCGGTACGCCGCCGGCCCGTCGAGCACGCCGATGTCCACGACCGGCTCCGCCGAGAGCCGCCACGCCTCACCCTGCCCCCACGCCCCGCCTCCGCGATTCTCGACCACCGCGATGCCGGCGCTGTCCCGGACGACCACCGGCGCCGCCGCACGCTCTCCCGCGCCACACGCCGCGAGCATTAGAGCGCCACCGATGATGCGGGCACCCGCCACGCGGTTCCAGATCGAACAGGTCCGGCGTGCACGAATCATCGCGGCCTCCCATGAAGATGGATTCGGTCGGGACCCCGGACCATCACCGGCGGAGTCACCACCGCACCGGCGCGCGCCGCTCCCAACCTTCCTTCCGACGCGAGCGCGCGCAAGGAGGGTTGCCCATGGCGGAAACCCGCCGCGACGCCCGCGGCATGGTCCGGCGTTCCGCCACCAGCCGCGCCTGTCCCCTCCCCTGCCCTACACCCCTTGCGCGCCGGCCGGCGCCCTTCTATTCTTCGTGGATGACACATTTCGATCATCGAAATGATTCCGATGCCGCGGCGGTCGCGGCGGCCGTGGCCGAGGCCACGTTGCTCGTGATGCGGATCGTGCGGAGCGAGGTGCGGAAGCGGCGGCCGGACGGGCTGTCGGTCTCGGCTCTGCGGGCGCTCGGGTACCTGAAGTGGCATCCGGGCGCATCGCTGTCGGACGTCTCGGAGCACGTGGGGCTGGGTGCGCCGACGACGTCGAAGCTGGTGGATGATCTGGTGGCGCGGGGGTGGGTGGCGCGGGAGCAGGACCCGGCGGACCGGCGGCGGCTGGCGCTGCGGGTTCTGCCGGCGGGCCGGCGCAAGCTCGAGGCCGTGCTGGAGGGGGCGCACCGGACGATCGCGGAGCGGCTCGCGCCGCTGTCCGCGGAGGAGCGGGAGGCGGTCCGGCGAGCGATGGCGCTGCTGGTGCCGCTGGTGCGGCCGTCGTGCTGGAGCGAGGGTGTGGCGGGGGCGCCCGCCGGCGGTGCTTCGGCCGCGGGGGAGGAGGCGTGATGCGAGGTTCACGCGGGCGGTGGCGCGAGCCGCTCGTGGTGGAGTGGCGCGTGGCGCGCGGGTTCACGCGATCGGAAGGACGGCAGGAGGCGAAGCGGGGATGACGGGGGTCGGGGAGGCGGAGTCGAACAAGTGGGTGGTCGCGGGCACGGTCATGACGGGAACGATCATGGCCGTGTTGGATTCCAGCATCGTGAACGTCGCGCTGCCGGACATGACGGCGACGCTCGGCGCGACGGTCGAGCAGATCACGTGGGTGGTCTCGGGCTACCTGCTCTCGAGCGTCATCCTGATGCCGATCACGGCGCTCCTGAGCGCGAGGTTCGGGCGGAAGCGGTTCTACCTCGCCAGCGTCATTCTCTTCACGGTCAGCTCGATGGCGTGCGGGATGGCGCGGAGCCTGCCGGTGATGGTGCTGTTCCGGGTGCTCCAGGGGGTTGGTGGCGGGGTGTTGATCACGGTCTCGCAAGCCATCCTGCGGGAGGCCTTTCCCGCCGAGGAGCAGGGGATGGCGATGGGGCTGTACGGGATGGGCGTGGTGCTGGCGCCGGCGATCGGCCCGACGCTCGGCGGGTGGATCACGGACCAGTACACCTGGCCGTGGGTCTTCTACATCAACATCCCGATCGGCGTACTCAACGTCCTGCTGGTCACCCGCAACATCGAAGATCCGCCGTACCTGGTGCGGGACACCGGGAAGATCGACTTCCTCGGGGTCGGGCTGCTGACGGTCGGGCTCGGCGCACTCCAGCTCATGCTCGAGAGCGGAGAGCGCGAGGACTGGTTCGAATCCACGATGATCACGGCGCTCGCCGTCGTCGCGACGGTCGGGCTCGCGTGCTTCGTCTGGCGGGAGCTGGTGGCCGATCGTCCCGCCGTGGACCTGCGGATCCTGAAGAACGGCGCGTTCACCTCGGCGACGGCGCTCGGCGGCGTACTCGGGATGGGACTGTTCGGGACGCTGTTCCTGCTGCCGCTCTTCCTGCAACGCCTGCTCGGCTACTCGGCCATGGACTCGGGGCTCGCACTCATGCCACGCAGCCTCGCGATGGCCGTGCTGATGCCGGTCGCCGGACGGCTCTACAACGCGGTCGGCCCCCGCACGTTGGTCGGCGCGGGGCTGGCCGTCAGCGCCTACTCGTTCTGGGACCTGGGTCGCCTGTCGCTCGACGTCGGCTTCTGGGACATCTTCTTCCCCCAGCTCTGGCAGGGCGTGGGCTTCAGCCTGATCTTCGTCGCGCTCAGCACGGCCGCACTGGCACAGATCGAGCGCCCGAAGATGACGGCGGCGACGGGGCTCTACAACGTGGTCCGGCAGGTCTTCGGCAGCGTGGGGATCGCGCTGGCGGCCACGGAACTGACCCGCGGCCAGGCGCGCTTTCACGCCATCCTCGCGGCCCATGTCACGCCGTTCGACGCGACGTCGCAACACTGGATGGCGATGGTCACCGCCGGCATGCGCGCGGCCGGCGTGGACGGCTGGACGGCCTCCCGGCGCGCGCTCCGGCTCCTCGACCTCGAAATCGGTCGCCAGGCCGCGGTCCTCGCGTACAACCGCATCTTCATGCTCGTCGCCGTCCTCTTCCTCCTCGCCGTGCCCATGGTGCTGTTTCTGTCGCGGGGCTCGCGGGAGGCGGGGCCGATCGAGGTGGTTGGGGAGGGCTAGGGCTAGGGCTAGGGCTAGGGCTAGGGCTAGGGCTAGGGCTAGGGCTAGGGCTGGGGCTGGGGATGGCCCGGGAGGGGGTGCGGTGGTGGGGAGGACGGCCCGGGAACGGCCGGGAACGGGAGCGGGAGCGGGAGCGGGAACGTTTACGTTTACGGGGGCGGCGCCTCTGCGGCGCCGACGGGAGCGGGAGCGGGACGCGCACCCGCATCGCACGCGCACGCGCACGCGCACGAAAGGCGGCCGGAGGCAGGAGCCCCGGCCTGATTTCCTGAGAATACCATGATCGAGAGACGACGGATACACGATTTCACGGTGGCGCTGGTGTTGGCCGCGGCGCTGGCGGTCCCGGGTGTCGCGCCGGCCCAGACGCGGAGGGCCGCGGCGGCGGTGATGGCGCGGGCGGGGAGGCGGACGACGTCGTCCGATACGGCGCGTATGGCGGCTGCGGAGGCGTCGCGACGGAGCGAGCGTCCGGAGGTGCCGGGGGCGGAGGTGGTCGTGCTCTCACTGCGCGATGCGGTCATGCGCGCGGCGGATGCGCCCGCGGTCGCGCTGGCGCGGCTCCGGGTGGATGAGATGGATGCGCGGAGCCGCCAGGCGCGGGCTGCGCTCCTGCCGGCAATCGCCGCCACGGGCGGGATCGTGGACCAAACGCTCAATCGGCACGCCTTCGGCTTCGAGTTCCCCGCGTTTCCGGGCCAGCCGCCGATTCCGGACCTGATCGGCCCCTTCTCGATCTACGATGCGCGGGTGCACCTGCGGCAGCCGTTGTTGGATCTGGCTGCGTGGAAGCGGCTGGGCGCGGCCGGTGCGGGGCTGGATGCCGCCGAGGCGGAGGCGGCCGTGGCCGTCGAGGCGGCCGCGTACGGTGCGGCGGTCGCGTACCTGACCGCGATCCGCGACGCAGCGCGACTCTCCGCGCGACGCGCGGATGCGGACCTGGCGAGTCAGCTCCGCGAGCTTGCCCGAGCGCAGCTCGACGCAGGCGTCGCCACCGCGCTCGACGTGATCCGCGCGCGGAGCGAAGAGGCCGCCGCCCGGTCGCGCGTCCGTGAGGCGGAGTCGCAGGCGCGACGCTCCGAGATCGCGCTGGCCCGGGCACTCGGGCTCGACCCCATGGTCCGCTTCACCTTCACCGATTCACTGGGCCCGGCGCTCGGCGCCTCGGACGCCGACGCACGGCAGGATGCCGCGCTCGCGCTGGCGCGGCGCCGCCGGCCGGAGCTGCGCGCCCAGGCGGCCCGCGAGGCGGGCTTCCGCGATGCGCGCGCGGCGATCCGCGCGGAACGCCTGCCGCGCGTCGAAGTCGTGGCGGACTACGGCTGGACCGGACCCCGCGCCGATGATGTGCTCGGCACACGCCAGGTCGGCGTGCAGGTGGCGATCCCGCTGCTCGACGGGCTCGGCCGCAAGGCCCGGCTCAACGAGCAGGACGCGCGGCTACGCGCCGCGGAGGTCCGCGAGGACGACCTCATCCGCCGGATCGAGGCCGAAATCGCCTCCGCGATCGTCGCGCTCGACGCCGCGGAGGACCGCCAGGCGATCGCCGGCGAACGCCTCGACCTCGCCGGTCAGGCACTCGAACAGGCGCGCCGGCGCTTCACCAGCGGAATCGCGGGCAACATCGAATTGATCGACGCCCAGGCCACGCTCAACCGGGCGCGGGATGCACGGATCGACGCGGATTACGCCGCCGCCGTCGCCCGCATCGAGCTCGCTCGGGCCGCCGGCGTCGCCAGCACCATTCACTAGCCAGGAGGACCCGAGGGTCTCATGACGTCAAGAACGATCCCACCCGCCGCGGATGCCGTGGACGGGGCGACGCGCTCGATCGGCGCGGAGGACGCGAGAACGACTTCCGGTGCACCGCCGGCATCGGCCCCCCACGCGACGACGACACGGCAGGACGCGCGGCGACGCCGCCCCCACACCCTCATCGGCATCGCCGTACTCGCCGCTGCCGCGATCGGGCTCGGCGTCTGGTGGACCGGACGCCACCGCGTCTCGACGGACAACGCGCACGTCGAAGGACACATCACGCCGGTCCTCGCGCGTGTGGCCGGGTACGTGACGACGATCCACGTCGAGGACAATCAGCGGGTCCGCGCCGGAGAGACCCTCGTCGTCCTCGACGACCGCGACGCACGCGCGCGGCTGGCCGCAGCCGAAGCCGAACTGGTCGCGGCGCTCGCGGATGCGGGTCAGGAGGGGCAGTCCGGCCAGGCACAGGCGCGTCTGGCCGCCGCCCGCGCCGCGGCCGCCGCCGCCGACGCCGCCGTGGCCCGCGCTCGCAGCGACTTCGAACGCGCCCAGGCCGACCTCCAACGCTATCGACCGCTCGCCGCCGATGCCATCGTCAGCCGCCAGCAGTTGGATGCCGCCGAGGCCGCCGCCCAGATCGCGCGCGCACAGCTCACCGCCGCCGAGCGCAACGCCCGCGCCGCCGCACAGGAGGTCGAAGTCGCCGCCGCCGGCCTCGACGCCGCCCGCGCCCGCGTCACCGCCGCCCGCGCCGCCCGCGACCAGGCCGCGCTCCAGCTCTCCTACACGCGCATCACCGCGCCCGTCTCCGGCGTCGTGAGCCGCGTGAGCGTCGAACAGGGACAGCTCGTGCAGCCCGGCCAACCGCTCATGAGCGTCGTCCCCCTCGACGACATCTGGGTCGTCGCCAACCTCAAGGAAACCGAGATCCGCGAGGTCCACCCCGGCGCAACCGCAGAAGTCGAAGTCGATGCCTACCCCGGCCGGAGCTTCCCCGGGCGCGTCGAAAGCCTCAGCGCCGCCACCGGCTCCGAGTTCGCGCTCCTCCCCCCCGACAACGCGACCGGCAACTTCACCAAGGTCGTCCAGTGGATCCCGGTCCGCATCCGCCTCATCCAACCGCAGGACACCGCCGCCATCCTGCGGCCAGGGATGAACGCGGTCGTCACGATCCGGACACCATGAACCGGCGCCACGCGACTCCGCAGGCCCGGCGGCGCTCCAGGCCCGGCGCGATGCCGCGCATTGACAAGCGCCCGCGTCGCCACGATCCTTAGGAGTCCATATCGACGAGGGGCCATGCGGGAACTCGAAACGATCGAGACCGTGCCCGAGCGCCTGCTCGCGGGAATCGCGCGTATCGCGGTCGCACTGCGCAGCCGCGCGTGGCACGATGCCGCGCCGCGCGGACTCACGCCGACGCAGGCGCAGATCCTCGTCCTCCTGCACGGCCGCCCGCCGATCGGGCTCCGCGTCTCCGAGCTGGCCGAGCAGCTCGCCATCACGGCGGCCACCGCCAGCGATGCGGTGGCGGCGCTGGCGCGCAAGGGCCTCGTCCAGAAGGAGCGCGCCCGAGATGACGCGCGCGTGGTGCACGTCCGCATCACGGAGGCCGGACGGGCGGAGGCGGAGCGCTCCGCAGAATGGCCGGACGCGCTCCTCGCCGCCGTCGATGCCCTCTCCCCCGACGAACAGCGGCAGCTCCTCCGGTCGCTGGTCAAGATGATCCGCGCGCTCCAGGAGCAGGGACAGATCCCCGTCACCCGCATGTGCGTCACCTGCCGCTACTTCCGGCCGAACATCCACCCGGATGCCGAACGGCCGCACCACTGCGCCTTCGTCGACGCCCCGTTCGGCGACCGGTCGCTCCGGCTCGACTGCCCCGACCACGCCGAGGCCACCGAGCCGGAGCGCGAGGCGAACTGGCACGCGTTCGCCGGCGCGGGGGCGGCGGGGACCGCCGCCGTCGATTGATCCGGCATCCACCGGATCTCCTCCTCAGCGAGGCCCGGCCGAGGCGCTCTCCCCCCTTGCGCGCCGGCGCGCCGCGCGGCTATCGTGGAACGACAGCAGGCGATGGAGTTCGCCCGAACCGCGGTCGCGCGCCGCTGATGACTCCTCCCACGGGCCCGGCCCGAGGGAGGCTTTTTCATTCATGACCGGAACGGCACCATGCACCTGATCTGCCTCGCGCTCGGGGGCGCGCTCGGAACGCTCGCCCGCTACGGCTTGAGCGGCTGGATCCTCTCGCTCTCCGACCCGCGCTTTCCATGGGGCACGCTCGCCGTGAACCTGCTCGGCTCCCTCGCACTCGGATTCACCGTCCGCGCCACGGAGTTCGCGCCCCTCGCCCCCGAACTCCGCGGACTCCTCACGGTCGGCTTCTGCGGCGCCTTCACCACCTTCAGCACCCTGAGCTACGAGACGGTCACGCTCGCGCAGGACGGCGCCTGGACCCGGGCGGCGCTCTATGCCTTCGGAAGTCTCGGCATCGGCATCGCGGCCATGCTCGCCGGCTCCTCGCTCGGCACACTCGTCAGCCGCTTCGCGGGCCTGGTACCCGCGGGCTGAAGCACCTCGTCCGCGGGCTTCGAGCCGCCCGGCCGCTCCTGACGCGCTCGCGGTCCGCGCGCGCACGCGGCTCCGAACCGATGCCAGCGCCGGGGGCGACCCACCATCCTTGCAATATTCAGGACTCCTAATTATTATCGCCGGCACTCGGGTTGCCGTCCCGGCAGGGGCGGCGCACACGGAACAGGGATCCAACGGGAGGTCGTATGGAAGGACGGGTGAAGACGCGGCGTGTGCTGCTGCTCGGCATGCCCGCGGCGCTGGCCGCGGGGATCGTGCTCGGGTCGATCGCCGACCTCGGCGCGGCACCGGAGGCCACGGGAGCGGCGGACGGGCCGCTGGCCGGCTACACCACGCATCTGGTGGCCACGCACTTCCTCCGGGGACGCGAGTACCGGACGCACCACTACTTCAAGCCGTTGCGCGAAGGGGTGCTCCAGGGTCTGGTGTTCCGGGAGGCGGCGGATGGCGCCGCGATGATCGAAGTCGAATGGGCGATCGCGCCCGCGGTGTACGAGGCGCTCCCGGAGTGGCAGAAGGCGTACTGGCATCCGCTCTTCCCGGCGGTCGACGCCGGGCGCGTCGAGTTGCCGGACCTCCCCGACGCCGAGGAGCGCGAGATGCTCGGGACCGTGCGCACTCTCTACGCCCAGACGCTCAACCTGGCCGGGCTCGAGGGCGAGTTGCCGGTCGGACTCGAGGGCGTGGCCATGGTGACCCACCTCACCGCGGCGGAGATGCGGCGGCTGATGGCGGGGCGGTAGCGCCGGGCGCGATGTGGACGGCCGGCCCGGGCGCCGGCGGAACGTCGAGCGTGGTGCGTCCGGGCCGGCCGCCCAAATCTCCAGGCCGCCGAGATCGGTCTGGAAGTCGCATGACGGCAGGTATCTCAACCGGCCGGAGGTGAGTCAAGGAGTGCATGACCCCGATGATGTGCGACGCAGCCCGCACCGGTGATTCCGGCGCGGGCTGCGTCGTGAGTGCGCCCGAGAGGATTCGAACCTCTGACCTCGTGCTCCGGAGGCACGCGCTCTATCCAACTGAGCTACGGGCGCGCGGATGGCCGGGAAGCGGAATAAGCCGAGTTCTGTCTCCGGATCCCGCCGCGTGGCGGGCCGGAGGCGGACCATTTCTCTGGGACAACGGTCACCCGCCGCCTCGTGCGGCCTACCCGGGACTCGTACGGCGCGGGCCACGCCTCGTCCCTGCTTGGCCTTGCTCCGGGTGGGGTTTGCCGTGCCGCCCCTGTTACCAGGAGCGCGGTGGGCTCTTACCCCACCGTTTCACCCTTGCCTGTGCCCGCGGAGAGGCCATCGGCGGTCTGTTCTCTGTGGCACTTTCCAGCGCCTCGCGGCGTCCGGGCGTTACCCGGCACCCTGCCCTGCGGAGCTCGGACTTTCCTCGACCGCGTGGCTCCGTTCACCGGAGTCCGCGGCCGCGGTCCGCACTCGCTTCCCGTCCTGAGAAACAGCGGCGCCGCGGTGTCGTGACCGGCGGCGCGAGTGCCCTCGAGTGCGCCCGGGAGGAGTCGAACCCCCAACCTTTGGATCCGTAGTCCAACGCTCTATCCAATTGAGCTACGGGCGCGAAGTCGGCGCCATTGCGTGGCGCCGAGAATCGTAAAATTAGCGTGAAACGGGGGAATTGTCAACCCGGTCCCGCGGGTGGCGGCGAGGCCGGGTCGCCGGCGAATCGGCTCAGCGCTGCGGCTCGCCCGGCTCCGAAATGCGCTCGACCACTTCGCCGACCTTCTTCTCCTTGACGCCGCGCGTCGCGAGGTCGGCCTGCGCGATGATCCCGACCAGGCGGTTGTCTTCCTCGACGACGGGGAGACGGCGGATCTGCTCGCGTTCCATCCGCTCGAGGACCTCGTCCTCGTCGGCGTCGGGGCTGACGCAATCGATCTGGCCGCTGGTCATGTGGTCGGCGACGCGGCACTCCTGCTGGTGCCCCTCGGCCACGTGGCGCACGGCGATGTCGCGATCCGTGATCACGCCCATGACCCGCATCGACATGGGGTCGTCCACGACCGGGACGATGCCGACGTCGACGTCGCGCATGATGCGAGCGGCCTGGGTGAGCGAATCGTCGGAGGTGACGAATTCGGGGTTGGGCGTCATGAGATCGCGAGCTTTCATCGGGGCCTCCTCGGGCTACGCTTCCGGACCATCAGACCATGCGAATGCGGGACGGCAAAGCCGCCCCGCCCGTGTGCAAGCCGTGTGCCCGGGTCGAAGCCCCGGCCCTGCCCCGGCCTCAGAACGCCGAGATCCCCGTCAGGTCCTGTCCGAGGACGAGCCCGTGGATGTCGTGCGTACCCTCGTAGGTGTAGACGGATTCGAGGTTGGCCATGTGCCGCATGGCCTGGTACTCGACGAGGATGCCGTTGGCGCCCAGGAGGCGACGGGCCTCGCGGGCCACGTCGCACGCCATGTTCACGTTGGCCCGCTTGGCGAGCGACACCTGCTGCGGGCGCAGGCGGCCCTGGTCCTTGAGGCGGCCGAGCTGGAGTGCGAGGAGCTGGGCCTGCGTGATCCCGGTCAGCATCTCGGCGAGGCGAATCTGCTGGAGCTGCGTCGCGGCGATCGGCTTGTCGAACATCACGCGCTCCTTGGCGTAGCCGAGCGCCTCGTCGAAACAGGCCATGGCGGCGCCGATGGCGCCCCACGCAATGCCGTAGCGCGCCTGTGTCAGGCACATGAGCGGGCTCTTGAGTCCACCGGACTCGGGGAGCAGCGCATCGGCGCCGACGCGCACGTCCTGGAGCGAGAGTTCGCTGGTGTCCGAGGCCAGGAGCGACAGCTTCCCCTTCTGGTCGCTCGCCGTGAAGCCCGGGGTGTCCGTCGGCACGATGAAGCCGCGAATCGACTTCGGGTCGTCCAGCTCGCCGGTTTTCGCCCAGATGATCGCGATATCGGCCATCGAGCCGTTCGTGATCCACATCTTGGCGCCGTTCAGCACCCAGCCGTCACCGTCCTGGCGGGCGGTCGTGATCATCCCGGCGGGGTTCGAGCCGAAGTCGGGCTCGGTCAGCCCGAAGCAGCCGATGACCTCGCCGCGAGCCATGGCGGGGAGGTACTTCCGCTTCTGCTCCTCGCTGCCGAACGCGAAGATGGGGTACATGCAGAGCGCGCCCTGCACGGAGGCGAAGGAGCGGATCCCGGAGTCGCCGCGTTCGAGTTCCTGCATGATGAGGCCGTAGGCGACGTTGTTGAGCCCGGCGCAGCCGTAGTCCTCGGGGAGGTTCGCGCCGAGGATGCCGAGCTCGGCCATCCGGGGGATCAGCTCCCTGGGGAAGCGTCGTTCGATGTACGCCTCCCCGATGACGGGAAGCAGGTTGTCGTCTATCCAATCGCGTACGGTGTCGCGGATCATTCGCTCCTCTTCCGAGAGGAGCGAGTCGATGTCGAAGTAGTCCACGCCCTGGAATTTCGCCATGGTCGGTCTCTCGGTTGCATTGCGGTACGACGCGGACCGTAACATAGCGGAACGGCCGGCGCGGGGGGAGGGGCGCGCCGCGGCGGCGCGCGGCCCGTGGCGGCGGGAGTCGGCGGGCCACGCGCGGCGAGTGCGTCGAAGGCCGCATCTCTCTCGGTACGACGGCCGGCCTACCCCAACCGCCGGATCACCGCCTCGGCGAAGGCATCGGTGCTCGCGGTGCCGCCGAGGTCGGGCGTCAACGTCTCGCCGTCGCGAATGACGGCGGTGAGCGCCCGCCGGATGCGCGTGGCGACCGGCTGCTGGCCGATGTGGTCCAGCATCAGGCACGCGGCCAGGAGCTGAGCCGTGGGGTTGGCGATGCCGCGGCCGGCGATGTCGGGCGCGGAGCCGTGCACCGGCTCGAAGATCGCCGCATCCCTGCCGATGTTGGCGCCCGGGGCGAGCCCGAGTCCGCCGACGAGCCCGGCGATCTCGTCGCTCAGGATGTCGCCGAACATGTTCTCCATGACCAGCACGTCGAACTGGTAGGGATCCAGCACGAGCTGCATGGCCGTGGCATCGACGATGCGGTCCTCGAACTCGACGCGCCCTTCGTACTCGGCGGCGACCTGCCGGCCGACCTCGAGGAAGAGGCCCTGCGTGAACTTCAGGATGTTCGCCTTGTGCGCGAGCGTCACCTTCCTGCGCCCGTGGCGGAGCGCGTACTCGAAGGCGTAGCGCACGATCCGCTCGGAGCCGAAGCGGGTGATGATCATCACCGATTCGGCCGCGGCCTTCTGATCATCGGCCATGCCGATGTAGTGTTCGACGCCGACGTAGAGCCCCTCGGTGTTCTCGCGGATCAGGACCAGGTCAATGTCCTCGTAGCGGCCACCGTGGACCAGCGTCCGCGCCGGCCGCACGTTCGCGAAGAGGTCGAACTCCTTGCGCAATGCCACGTTGATCGAGCGGAACCCGGCGCCGACCGGCGTCGTGAGCGGCCCCTTGAGCGCCACGCGGGTCCGCCGAATCGAGTCGAGCGTCTCGTCCGGGAGCGGCGGCAGCGTCGCATCCATCGCGCCGAGCCCCGCGAGGCGCCGGTCCCATTCGATCGCGGCGCCGGCCGCATCCAGGATACGCACCGTCGCCGCCGTGATCTCGGGGCCGATGCCGTCCCCGGGTATGAGTGTCACCGTCTGTGCCATGTCCTTCCGTGTTCTGTCGTTGCGTTCCGCGCCACCTCACTGCGCGTACGCCGGATCGTCCTCCACCGGCGCGCGCCGACCGCGGCGCGCGAACGGGACGCGCTCGTCCACCGGTGTAGCCGTATCATAACCCGATGGGGCCGTCTACGGGAACAGGGTGCGGGCGAGGGCGCGAGCGGCCGACGCGGTGACGGCGGGCGATCCGGCCGCGCCGGACGCGCCGGCGACGACGCCGTACCAGAGCACGTGGCCCGTGCGGGTGTCGAGCAGCGTCGCGGCGACCTCGATGCGGCCGGCGCCGGCGGGTGTGGGCTCGTAGCTCGCTTCCACGGGGATGAGCGCAAAGCGGGCGTCGGCCAGCGCGCCGAGGCGACGCAGGTCACCGAAGAGCGGATCGCCGATGCGGCGGACCTCGACGGATCGGAAGACGGCGACCGGGAGCCCGTGGATGCGGATGCCGAGGCCGGGCGAGCGTTCGAGGACCCGTTCGAGCGCCGGCGGGAACGTCCACTCGACCCGCGGCGCGCGGTCCGTGAGCCAGAAGGCGATCTCCGCATCGAGGGCGTCGCCGGAAATCCCGCGAGCGGCCTGGACGGGGAGCACCATCACCGAACGCCCATCGAGCGCCGGCGGCGGCGCCGGAGGCCGGTCGGCCGAGGGCGGCTCCCTGGATGCGCACGCGGCCGCAATGACCGCGAGCGCTGTCCCGGCCCGCCGCACCACGGCCACGGCCCGTGGTGCGGCCCGCCTCACCGGTTGCGCCACGAGGCGGCCCGGCCCGCAAGATACGCGCGAACGCCTTCGCGCGCGTCGGCCAGCTCGGCGAGTTCGCGCAGGAAGATGTTCTGGACCTTGTAGAGCGCCTCTTCGTACGTCGAGTAGTACGCCTCCGTCTGCGCCCGCTTCGCGAGCTGAAGCACCGGCGCGCTCTTCGAGGACAGCTCCTCGAGGAACGACGCGAGGCCCTCATCGAACGCCCCGGCCGGGAAGAGTCGGGTCACGATCCCATCGTGATAGAGCTGCTCGACGCCGATTTCGTTCCCCGTCAGGATCCATTCCATGGCGCGACGGCGCGGCGCGATGCGCGGCAGGACGATGCACGCGATCGGCGGGATGAGACCGCTGCGGATCTCGGGGAGCGCGAACGTCGCGTTGTCGGCGGCGACGATGAGGTTGCATCCGAGTGCGAGTTCGAATCCGCCGCCGAACGCGTGACCTTCGACGGCGGCGATCGAGATCACGCGCATCATCCGGATGCTCTCGAAGATGCGGCTGTAGACCTGGAGCAGCCGTTGCACGCGGTCGCGGGCCAGTTCCTGGTAGTCGATGCCCTTCGAGAAGAGGCCGTGTGCGCCGCGCAGCACGAGCACGGCGACGCCGCTCTTGCGCCGAACGGCGAGGAGTGCGTGGTTGACCTCCTCCATCATGTCGATATGGAGGAGGTTCTCCGGCGCGCGATCCAGCGTGATCGTTGCCACCGGCGGCTGGATTTCCAGCCGCAGGAACTGGTATTTCATCCATTCCCCTGTCTTGCGAATTCATGCTTTGTCGCCCCGGCGGCGGCGGGTCCGCCGGCGTCGGGGCGTCCTGCATCAGTCTCCCGCCATGGCGGCACGCCATACGACGGGCTCCGGCTCGAGGCGCTCCGCGCGGAGCGCTCGCACCGCCTCGAAGACGAGCAGCACGCCGAGCAGGAAGAGTACGGCCGCGATCCCGCCCACGAGCGATGGGCCGTGGGTGGAGATCAGCATCCAGAGTGCGGTCATGGTCATGGCGACCATGAAGACCATCGGGATGGCCGCGAAGAGGTACACCCGACCGGTCCGCTTGAGCCAGACGGTCGCGACGAGGAGCGCGAGTCCCGCCAGGAGTTGGTTGGTCGCGCCGAAGACCGGCCAGATCGCCTTCCAGGCGGGGACCGGGTTGCCGGCCGGATCGGTCAGCGTGATGAAGAGCAGAACCGCCGGCAGCGCGAGCGTGGCCAGCGTGGAGATCCAGCGGACGGCCGGCTTGGTGTTGTCGAGCCCCGCGAACTCCTGGAAGACGTAGCGTCCCAACCGGCTACAGGTGTCGAGCGTGGTGAGCAGGAACGTCGAGAGCGCGAGCAGGCCGAAGTGTGCGCCGAACGATTCGGGGATGCCGAACGTGGCGAGGAATGCGCCGATGCCTGCGGCATAGACCTGGAGCGGCTGGGAGCGCAGCGCATCGCCGCCCCAGGGGAGCACCATCACGGTGGCGAGCGCGACGACGGCGACCACGCCCTCGATGAGCATGGCGCCGTATGCCACGCGCCGGGCGTCGCTCTCGCAGCGGAGCTGCTTGGACGTGGTTCCCGAGGCGACGATGCTGTGGAACCCGGAGCAGGCGCCGCACGCGACCGTGATGAAGAGGATCGGGAAGAGCGGGCCGAGCGGCGCGACGTCGAATTCCCGTACCATGGCCGGCGTGACGATGGCCGGCCAGGTGCTCGAGAAGGCGCCCGTCATCCCGCCGATCAGGAGGCCGATCGCGCCGCCGATCACCGCGAAGTAGAGGAGGTAGCTCGACAGGTAGTCCCGCGGTTGGAGCAGGATCCAGACCGGAGTCACGCTCGCGATCAGCGCGTAGAGGAGCAGCAGGATGTTCCAGGTGTCGTGCTCCGAGCCGAAGAGCTGCGGGATCGTCCCGTCGGGGATCGCGACGACGCCGCCGATCCAGACGGCCGCGAAGACCAGCGGCAGGAAGAAGAGCGTGGACGCCCAGATCGGCAGGCGCGTGCGGTTGTCGATCAGACCGAAGATGATCGCCAGGCCCATGAAGAGCCCGGCCGAGATCGCGACGCCGCCGCCGTTGTAGGCGGGGTCCTCGAACGTCGCCGCGGTCAGGTCCACGAAGACGACGATGACGTAGACCAGTGCGAGCCAGATGAAGGCCAGGCAGAGCTTGAACGCCAGCGGGCTCATGTACTCGCGGGCGAGTTCCGCGACGGAGCGGGCCTTGTGTCGGATCGAGCCGACGAGCGAGGCCAAGTCGTGCACGCCGCCGACGAAGATCGAGCCGACGACGATCCAGATGACGGCGGGCAGCCAGCCGAAGAAGAGGCCGGCCAGGATCGGCCCCACGACCGGCCCTGCGCCGGCGATCGAGGAGAAGTGGTGGCCGAGCAGCACGGGCGTCTTGGCGGGCACGAAGTCGACGCCGTCGTGGAAGAGTTCGGCCGGGACCGCGCGACGGTCATCGAGTCCGAGCGCCCGGGACATCCAGGCGCCGTAGAGGCGGTAGGCCACGAAGAACGCCGCCAGCGAAGCGATCAGGATCCAGGCGATCATGGCACCCTCGCTAGAGAAGGTATCCGCCGTCCACCGGGATGACGATCCCGGTGATGTGGCGTGCGAGCTCGGAACAGAGGAAGACCACGACGTGGGCGACGTCGCGCGGATCGCCGAGCCGCGAGAGCACGGTCCGCTCGCGGGCGCGGTCCACGACATCGGCCGGCACGCCGGCCGTCAGGCGCGTGGTCCGGATGAAGCCGGGCGCCACCGCGTTCACGTTGATGTTGGCCGGGCCCAGTTCGACGGCGGCCGACCGCGTCAGACCGAGCAGGCCGGCCTTCGACGCCGCGTAGTTCGAGATGCCGAACTCGCTGTGGAGCCCGTGGATCGAGCTGATGTTGACGATCTTGCCGTACTGCTGCGCGCGCAGTGTCGGCGCGACCGCGCGGATCATGTGGAAGGCACCCGTCAGGTTGGTGTCGAGCACCTCGCGCCACTGCGCGTCGCTCATGCGCCAGAGCGCGCGGTCGCGAGCGATCCCGGCGTTGTTGATCAGCACGTGCAGGCCGCCGAGCGTGGCCTCGGCATCGCGGACGAACCCGGCGACCGCTTCCGGATCCCGGACATCGCAGGCGCGGCAGAACACCGTGACTTCGAGCTGCCGCAACGCCTGCGCGGTGCGTTCCGCCTCGTCGCGCGTGCGCGCCTCGCCGTCATCGAGGTAGTTGAAGGCGATGTGCACGCCGTGCTGGGCCAACTCGAGAGCGATCGCCCGGCCGATCCCGCTGGCGCCGCCCGTCACGATCGCGCAGCGCCCGCGCAGGTCGCCGTACGTGAGGAGCGGCCGCGGTTGCGTCTCCCGACCGACCTCGACCAGGAGCTGCTCGAGCGCCTCATCCAGCGCCCGCGGCGCCTCGGCCGCGGTCGGCGCCGGCACCGCGCCCGGTCGCTGGCGGCCACGCGCCTTCACCCGTTCCCTCCCGGAAGCGCCATCGCCCCCCTCCGCGGTGAGCGGCCACGTGACAGACGGTCAACAGGGGAGAATGCGGTGTTCGCCCCCGCGCTGTCAAGCGATAAGGGCTGGGGCTAGGGCTAGGGCTGGGGCTAGGTGGGCGGTCCCCCGGTCTTCTTCCGTGCGCGTGCGCGTGCGCGTCCTCGCCGCCCCGCGATCCCGCCCCCGAACCCGATCCCGTCGGCGCCGCGAAGGCGCCGCTCCCGTAAACGTAAACGTTCCCGCTCCAGGCGGCGCAGCCGCCGCTCCCGCTCCCGGCCGTTCCCATCCAGCTCCCGCCCCTCCCCGGGTCGTCCTCCCCTCCACCACACCCCCTCCCGGGCACACCCCAGCCCCAGCCCCAGCCCCAGCCCTAGCCCTGTTCCTCCGCGTGATGCTTGATGGTCCGGCCCTCGACCAGAAAAACAACGTCCTCGGCCACGTTCGTCGCGAGGTCCGCGATGCGCTCGAGGTTGCGCGAGACCAGCAGCAGGTCCATGCCGGCGCCGATCCGGCGCGGATCCTCGAGCATGTGGGTCAGCAGGATGCGGAAGACGTTGTCGTGCAGTTCGTCGACGCGGTCGTCGCGGAGCACGGTCGCGCGCGCGGTCTCGCTGTCGCCGCGGATGAAGGCGGCCAGCGCGTCGTTCAGCATCGCGCTGGCCAGGTGGGTCATCTCCTCGATCTCGGGGAGCGGCGGGAAGCGGGGCGTCTCGAGCAGGTGCTCGACCTCCTGGGCGATGTTGACCGCGTGGTCGCCGACGCGCTCGAGGTCGTTCGAGATCTTCATCGCCATGGTGATGAAGCGCAGGTCCTTGGCGAACGGCTGCTGGAGCGCGAGCAGACTGATGGCCTGGTCGTCGATGTCGAGCTCGAGGCGGTCGATCTCGGAATCGCGGCGGATGACGCGCTCGGCCTTTTCGCGGTCGCGCTCGAGCAGTGCCTCGACGGCCAGACGGACCGCCTCCTCCGCCAGGCCCGCCATCCGCACGAGCAGCGACTTGAGCCGGTCCAGCTCGTCCTGGAAGTGGCGCTGCGGAGTCATCCGAACCTCCCGGTGATGTACGCCTCGGTGCGGTCCTCGCGCGGGTTCGTGAACAGCTCCTGGGTGGGCCCGTATTCGACCAGCTCGCCCATGTACAGGAAGGCGGTCAGGTCGGAGACGCGCGCGGCCTGCTGCATGTTGTGCGTGACGATGATGACCGTCAAGTCGCGCTTCAGCGCGTAGATCAGATCCTCGATCTTCTGCGTCGCGACGGGGTCGAGCGCGGAGGCGGGCTCGTCCATGAGGAGCACTTCGGGCTCGACCGCGAGAGCGCGCGCGATGCAGAGGCGCTGCTGCTGGCCGCCGGAGAGCGTGAGCGCGTTCGCGTCCAGCCGGTCGCTGACTTCATCCCAGAGCGCCGCCTGGCGCAGCGATCGTTCGACCAGCGCGCGCAGGTCGCCGCGGTAGCCGTTGATGCGCGGACCGAACGCGACGTTGTCGTAGATCGACTTGGGGAACGGGTTCGGGCGCTGGAACACCATGCCGATGCGGCGCCGGACCTCGACCGGGTCCACGCCGGGTGCGTAGAGGTCCGCGCCGCGGAAGAGGACCTCGCCGGTGATGCGCGCGCCCGGGACCAGGTCGTTCATGCGGTTGAAACAGCGCAGCAGCGTGCTCTTGCCGCAGCCCGACGGGCCGATGAAGGCGACGGCGCGCCGGATCGGGATCCGGAGCGAGATCTCCCTGATCGCGGGCTCGGCGTCGTAGACGACGGAGAGCGAGCGCGCCTCGAGGACGGCCGACTCGGGCGGGATCGCGGTGATGCTGGGCATGGTCAGAGCTTCTTCGCGTAACGATTGCGCAGGAGGATGGCGACGGCGTTCATCCCGAGCAGCACGACGAGGAGGACGAGGATCCCGGCGGCGGCAAGGTGGTGGAACTCCGCCTGTGGCCGGGAGATCCAGTTGAAGATCTGGATCGGGAGCACGGTGAAGGCATCGCTCGGCCGGGCCGGCACGAACGGGACGAAGGCCGCCGCGCCGATCACGATCAGCGGCGCAGTCTCGCCGATTGCGCGGGAGAGCGAGAGGATGGTCCCGGTCAGGATCCCCGGTAGCGCGATCGGCAGGACCTGGTGACGGACCGTCTGCCAGCGCGTCGCACCGAGCGCGTACGCGCCCTCGCGGATCGAGACCGGCACCGCGCGGATCGCCTCCTGCGCGGCGATGATGATGACCGGCAGGATCAGCAGCGCGAGCGTGAGCGCGCCCGCCAGGATGCTGCGGCCGAGCGCCAGCGCGCGGACGAAGACCGCCAGCCCGAGGAGTCCGTACACGACCGACGGCACGCCCGCCAGATTCGCGATGTTCGTCTGGATGATGCGGTTCCAGCGGCTGTCGGGCGCGTACTCGACGAGCCAGATCGCCGTACCGACGCCGATCGGGAACGCGACGCACGCGGTCAGCACCAGGACCCAGAGCGAGCCCGCGAGCGCCGGCAGGATCCCCGCGCGCTCCGCGAGTCGCGACGGGAACGACGTGATAAAGTCCCACGACAGCCATGCGCCGCCATCGTGCCAGATGTCGACCAGGAGAACCCCCAGCGCGACGATCCCGATCCAGGTCGCGGCCACGCAGAGGATCGCGAAGGCCAGGCCGATGCCGCGCCGCAGCCGCGTACGGGTGCGGAACCGCGCCGCGCCGTCCTGCGGCGGGCCGCTGCCGGCCGTGCGGAGCGCTGCCGATTCCCGCCGGCCACCCGGGGCGTGAGCGCGCCCGCTCCCTTCACTCATGCGATGCCCCCCGTCTGCGGCGTCCGTCCGTACCGGTCCCCACCCCCATCCCGTAAACGTAAACGTTCCCGCTCCCGCTCCCGGCAGTTCCCATCCCCCACCGCGCCTCACTCGTACACCTCCCGGAACCGGCGCAGCACGGCCATGCTCGCGATGTTCATGAGCAGCGTCACGACGAAGAGCGTCAGCCCCACGGCGAAGATCGTCCGGTACTCGATCGAGCCGACGGACGCCTCGCCCAGGCTGACCTGGACGATGTAGGCCGTCATGGTCTGGATGCTCTCGAGCGGGTTCAGCGTGAGGCGCGGCGTGGCGCCGGCCGCGATCACGACCGCCATGGTCTCGCCGATCGCGCGAGAGACAGCCAGGATGAACGACGCGATGATCCCCGAGAGCGCCGCGGGCACCACCGTCCGCGTCGCGACCTCGAACCGCGTCGCGCCGAGCGCGTACGCGCCCTCGCGCAGCGAGCGCGGGACCGCGCTCATCGCGTCCTCGGAGAGCGACGAGACCAGCGGGATGATCATGATCCCGACCACGATGCTCGCACTCGCCGCGTTGAAGATCTGCGTCTCCGGCCAGACCCGGCGCAGCAGCGGCGTGACGAAAGTGAGCGCGAAGTAGCCGAAGACGACGGTGGGGATGCCGGCGAGCACTTCGAGCGCCGGCTTGACGATGGTGCGGACGCGGCCGGGCGCGTATTCGCTCAGGTAGATGGCGCTGGCCAACCCGACGGGGAGCGCGACCACCGCGGCGCCCGCCGCGACCAGCACGGACCCCGCCAGCAGCGGGAGCACCCCGAAGTGCCGCGGCCGGAACAACGGCGTCCACTGCGTCCCGGTCAGGAACTCGATGGGCGAAACCTCGACGAAGAAGCCGGCGGCCTCGACCAGCAGCACGGCGACGATGCCGACGGTCGTGAGGACCGAGACCACGCTGCACAGGAACAGCGAGACACCGACCGCGCGTTCCCGCCGCCGCCGGGCCGGCGCGCCGCTCAGGGCCGGGATGCCCGCGACGTCCGGGACATCCGGAACGTGCGCGACGTCGGGCCGGGACGCCCCCTCACGCCCCGGCACCGCCCACCTCGCCGACCCGTTCGAGCCCGCGACGATACTGCGCCGCATCCAGCGCGACGTACCCCACAGCGGGTGCGAGCGTGGCCGCGTTCTCGAGGTAGAACCGCACGAACGCCCGGACCTCCGGCCGCTCGAGCGCCGCGCGGTCCACGTAGATGAAGATCGGCCGCGAGAGCGGTGCGTACGTGCCCGTCTGGATCGTCTGCGGCGTGGGCGTCACGCACCCCCGGCCCCCGTCGACCGCCACCAGCCCGAGCTGCCCGCGGTTCTCCTGGTAGAACGCGAAGCCGAAGTACCCCAGCGCATGCGGATCGCCCGCCACTCCCTGGATGAGGACGTTGTCATCCTCGCTCGCCGTGAAGTCCGGCCGGCTCGCGTCGGCTTCACCCACGATCGCTTCGGTGAAGTAGTCGAACGTCCCCGAATCCGTGCCCGGGCCGTAAAGGTGGATCTCCTCCGCCGGCCACGCCGCCCGCACGTCCGACCATCGTTCGACCGTGCTCGCCGGCCGCCAGATCCGCCGGAGCTCCTGGACCGTGAGACAATCCGTCCACGTGTTCTGCGGATTCACCACCACGACGATCCCGTCGTAGGCCACCGGGACCTCGAGAAACTCGACGCCGTTGCGCGCGCACGCCGCGCGCTCGGTCTCCGTGATCGGCCGCGACGCATCCGCGATCTCGATCTCGCCCCCGCAGAAGCGGCTGAAGCCCCCACCCGTGCCGGAGACGCCGACGGTCAACCGCACGCCGCGCCCGCCGGCAAGGATGAACTCCTCGGCCACCGCCGCGGTGAGGGGAAAGACCGTGCTCGACCCATCGATCCGGATCGAGCCGCTCAGCTCCCCTCCCCCCGCCCCGCGCCGTTCGCCGCAGCCCGCCGCCCCGATGGCGATCGATACCATCAGCATCGACCCCACGACCCCGGCCCCTCGGCCCCCGCCACGTCTGCCCGCCATCCGACTCTCCTCCCACCTGTGTCCATCGAGAGGATGGCAGCCGCGAACCTCGAGCCCGTCACACACGCGTAACGATCAGGTCACGGCGGCGCCGGAGGCGCCGCCAGGGCTGGGGCTGGGGCTAGGGCTGGGGCTGGGGAGTGCCCGGGAGGGGGTGCGGTGGAGGGGTGGACGACCCGGGAAGGGGCGGGAGCTGGATGGGAAATGCCGGGAACGGGAGCGGGAGCGGGAACGTTTACGTTTACGGGAGCGGGGGCCGGCCGGGAACGGGAGTGCGGGCCGCGCACTCGCTCGCGCTCGCGCACGGGACGGGGATCGGGAGGGGATGGGAACAACCGGGAACGGGAGCGGCGGCTGCGCCGCCTGGAGCGGGAACGTTTACGGGGAGCGGCACTCGGGTACGGGGAGCGGCACTCGGCGCGCCGACATCTTCCTTTCCCGTAAACGTTCCCGCTCCCGGCCGTTCCCATCCCGTTCCCGTAAACCTGGAAACGGAGGCTTCCCTCAGGCGCCCCACACCCGATCCCGCCGGCGCCCGATCCCGTCGGCGCCACCGAGGCGCCCGTCCCGTAAACGTAAACGTTCCCGCTCCCGCTCCCGGCCGTTCCCCGCCATACCCGGGTCGTCCACCCCTCCACCGCACCCCCTCCCGGGCAATCCCCAGCCCCAGCCCCAGCCCCAGCCCTAGCCCCTCAAAAATACAGTTGCGCCTGTGCGCGGAACGCGTGTTCGGCGCCGAGCGTGTCCTCGCCCGTGAGGAAGGCATCCCAGCCGAACATGAGGCGGTTTCGGCCGCTGAAGTACAGGTTGATGCCGGGGGTGAGCAGCCAGCCGTGATCGTCATCGCGGTCGGTGTCGGGATCGCCGTAGCCGACGCGGAACGAGGGTTCGACGCCCTGGATGCGGTCGTTGCCGAGGGAGCGCAGGAACGCGAAGACGGGCTCCCGCGCGGCGGTCCCGGTCGGGAGGAAATAGGCGAGGACGCCCTGGCCGCCGAGGAAGGTTCCGTCGGTACTGAGGTTGTCCCCCATGTCCGCCTCGGCCACGAGGTGCACGCCGGGCCGGCCGAAGTCGCCCCATTCGACGTCGACCTCGAAGGCGGTGCCATCGACATCGTTGTCCGGGGGGCCGGCAGCGAGGTCGAGCTGCCGGTAGCTGAGGGCGGCGGCCATCGAGAGCGGCGCACCCGCGAACGGCCGATACGCCAGACGCGCCGCCGCGGCCATCGCTCCGGTCGCGGCCGCGCGGCCGGGGCCGTTGCCGTCGAAGACGCCGACCCGGTAGGAGATGCGGCCCAACCGGCCGTGCGCGGAGATGCCGACGTCCCGCCCGACGTAGCCGAGCCCCTCCAGGATGCCGTACTGGTCGCCCGGCAGCAGGGCGTTGCCGGGGAAAGTCTGGAGCGCGTCGGTCAACCCGCGGATGCGGACGCCGCGTTCGATCGGCGCGGACTCGGACGAGCTGATCAGCTCGATCCGGCTGAACGCCTTCTTGAACTGCCCGATGCGAAGCTGAAACGCAGGATGGAAGCCGAGGTTCATCCAGGCGTCGCGGAGCTCAGCGCCGGAGGCGAAGTCGACCTCGAGCCTTCCCGTGATCCACTCGTCGACTTCGAGCCGCGCGCCGAGCCACACCCGACGCGCCTCGAAGGCGGAGGGATCCACCGCGTCCGCATCGACCGGGAGATCCTCCTCACCGATGCTCGTCGTGCTGAACTGGACCTGTACGCGACCCGTGGGCGTGACCGTGACGGGGCCGGCCTGTACGGCCTGTGCGTCGAGGCGCGCCGGCAAGGCCCCGACACACACGGCTACCGTGATGGCGCCGATGATTCTGTTCATCCACCACTCCCTGGGCTCTAGGGTTGTCCGACCGGTACCGACCGACAATAGACATGATCTTGCGGCGCTGCGCCACCACCCTGCCGCAAAAAGGGGCGACGACGCGCCGTTCGGCGCTCGGGGCGGAGCGCTCGGTCCTCCTCCGGCGCGGCCCCTTCCCGCGGGCGCGGAGCGGCCACGCGAGCGGCGGTAATGCGGCCGATACGTGGCCGCCGCTCATCGCCGGCATCCCACCGACATGGCCGCAGGCGCGTCCGCCGGTCACTCGCCGCGCCCGACCGCGGGTGCTTCCGCGGGCGCCGCCGCCGCGGCAGGAAGACGGAACCGGATCGTGGTGCCTCGGCCGAGTTCGCTCTCGGCCGTCACGTCGCCGCCCATCCGTTCGACCAGGTGCTTGACGATGGCGAGCCCGAGTCCCGTGCCGCCTTCGGCGCGGGAGCGAGCCGGGTCGACGCGGTAGAAGCGCTCGAAGATGCGCGGGAGCGCGTCGCGCGGGATGCCGATACCGGTGTCCGCCACCTCGATCATCACGCTCGGGTTCGGCGTCGGCGGCGCCCCGGGCGGCGGCGTACCGGGCGGGGCGGCGCGGAGCCGATCCGGCCCCGACCGGATGGCGCCGTCGGATGCGACGGCGGCGCCGGAGACCGGCCGAGCCGCCGACGCGTCGCCATGCGCGGACACACGGATCCGGCCGCCGGGCCGTGTGTACCGCAGCGCGTTGTCGAAGAGATTCGAGAAGACCTGTGCGAGCGCGACCCGATCGGCGAGCGCGAGGGGGCGCGGCCCGGCGCCGGTCTCGAAGGTGATGCCCCGTTCCGCTGCGCGCTCTCGCAACGGGCGCCAGGCCTCCTCGGCGATCGGGACGGGGTCCAGCGGCTCGAGGTCCGGGCGCCAACCGCCGGACTCGATGCGCGAGAGGTCGAGCAGGTCATCGACAATGCGCTGGAGCCGTTCCGCGTTGTGGCGCACGGTCTCGAGGAACCGGCGCCGCACCTCCTCCGGCAGGTCGTCCATCAGCAGTGTCTCGCTGTATCCCCGGATCGACGTGAGCGGAGTCTTCAGCTCGTGGCTGGCGTTGGCGACGAAGTCGCGGCGAACGTCCTCGAGCCGCCGCAACTCCGTGAAGTCGACGAGGATGGCGGCCGCACCGCGGCGCTCCGCCGAGCCGGGCGCATCGAGCGGCCGGACGGCGACCAGAATGCGTCGCCCCGCGAACGACGTCTCGAACGGCATCACGCTCCGGCCGAGGCCCGCCGCCTGGATCGCGTCGCGCAGCTCGCCGCTGCGGACGAGCGTCGCGACCGGCGCGCCCACGGCGTGCTCCGGCAGCCCGAGCAGCCGGCGCGCCGCCTGGTTGACGCGGAGGACGCGGCCCTCCGGCCCGACCTGGAGGATTCCCTCGGCCGCGCCGTCGATCAGATGCGCGAGCTCGTCGCGCTCGGCGGCGAGCGCCTCGCGCTCCCGCCGGTGCGTACGCATCAGGTGGTCCAGCGCCCCGGCCAGCGAGTCCAGCTCCGCGATCATCGAGCCGGCCATTGCGGAGTCCCTGCCCTCGGCCACGCGGCCCGCGCTGTCGCCCAGGCGCGCAATGGACCGGGTGATGCGGCGGGCCGTCCAGGTCGCCAGCACGAGCAGCACGGCGAGTGTCGCGGCGACGACGACGAGGACCGCCCGGCGCGCGGCGGCCGCCGCGGCCGCGGCCTCGTCCGGCGGGAGCAGCCCGGCGACCGTCCGCTCGACCGCGCTGCCGACCGTCAGCCAGGCGCCGACGGCGATGATGGCCGTCGCCGCGAAGGCGGCCAGCACCAGGATCGAGCGGAGTCGCACGGTCCGGCGGCTCACCGCGCCTCGTCCCAGCCCCGGAAACGGTAGCCGAAGCCACGCACCGTCTCGATCATCTTCCCGGCCGCACCGAGCTTGGCACGCAGCCGCTGCACGTGCATGTCCACGGTGCGGGTTTCGATGCGGACGTGGACATCCCAGGCGGCGCTCAGCAGTTGCTGCCGGCTCTGCACGCGGCCGCGCCGCTCCATCAGCGACACCAGCAGGCGGTACTCGGTGGCCGTCAGCGCGACCTCCTCGCCATCGACCTCGACGCGCATGGCGTTCAAGTCGACCGTGAGCGGCCCGCTCCGCAGCAGCCGCGCGGCGCCCGCCACCGGCGGCGCCTGCGCGCGACGCAGCACCGCGCCGATCCGCAGCACCAGCTCCTGCGGGCTGAACGGCTTGGTCACGTAGTCGTCCGCGCCGCGCTCGAGGCCCTGGATCCGGTCCGCCTCATCCCGCCGCGCCGTCAACACGATGACCGGCACATCGGCGGTCTCCGCGCGGCGGCGCAGCTCTCCCAGGACGTCGAACCCGGACAGCCCCGGCAGCATCAGGTCCAGCACGATCAGGTCCGGCCGCTCCTCCGCCACCCGATCGAGCGCTTCCGTGCCGTCGGCCACGGTGCTGACCCGGTACCCTTCCCGTGTCAGATGGTAGGCGACGAGCGCGGCGATATCCCGCTCATCCTCGACCACGAGAATCCGTGCCGGTACCGGTTTCATCAGGCTGCGCCCATCCTGCTGCTGCTACCCCGGCGCGCGGCCGCCCGCTCGCATCCATCCCCCGCCCCCCGCGCCGTAGAGATCAATACGGCGCCGCGATCACTGGAATGTCAAGCGACCGTAACGATTCGATCACGGCCGACCGCGTCGGCGCCCGTACCGAGCACATCCGCGGACGGACGCGGAGACGTCGACGGCGAGGCGACGGCAGAGGCGACCGGGGAGCCGCAGCCGCGCGAGGACGCGCACGACGGCGGACGGGGCCGGGACGGACCTTCGTCTCGCGTCATGCGGTATTGGAGTGCTCGTCGGATCCTCGACGCGGCGTTCGTCGCGGCGCCGTCACAGGCAACGTCGTGAGGGCTGCGCGCGGCGCCCGTACGATCGCCGTGGCTGCGTGCCGGTGCGGGCGCGGCCGGACCGCGCCGGCATCCGCACCCCGGAGCGGGCGCCCCCCGACTCAACGCTTTCCGGACGTTGCGCGTCCATAACGGCAGGAGCCCATGCCGGAATCTGATGGTTCGCTGGTCGAGCGCGCCCGCAGAGGCGATGCAGATGCTTTCGAACGGCTGGTCCGGCGCCACCTGCGCACGGCGTACCTGACCGCCGTCGCAGCGGTCGCCGAGCCCGCCGATGCGGAGGACATCTGTCAGGACGCGTTCCTCACGGCGCTGGAACGGCTCGAGGACTGTCGGCAACCGGATCGGTTCCTGCCGTGGCTGTTGCGAATCGTCCGCAACCGCGCGCACAGCTTTCATCGGTATCGTGCCGTGCGACGCGCATTGCCACTCGACCAGGTTACGACGGTAGCGGATCGATCGGCGGACCCCGCGCGGGATGCCACGCGATCCGAGTTGAGACAGAAACTGATCGCGGGACTGGAAACGCTGCCACCGGTGCAGCGTGAAGTGGTCCTGCTCCATGATTTGGAGGGGTGGCGGCACCGCGAGATCGCCGAACTCCTCCAGATCCCGGAAGGGACGGTACGGGCGCACCTGTCGTATGCGCGTCGCGCGCTCCGAAACCGCCTGGGATGTGAACTCTGGCAGGAGTCGGTGAATGGACTCGCAACGGATTGACCTCTCGCCGCTCGACCCGATGGCCGAGCCGGAACGCTGGGAGCGGCTGGTCCGGGCGATCACCCGGGGCGCTTGGCCCGAGCTCAATCGCCGCGCGGCGGTGCAGAGCCCGTTCGCGCTCCTGGCGAGCTGGGCGCGGCCGATGCTCTCGACGGCGGCCATCCTCATTCTGCTCTCGGCCGCCGCGATCGCCCTGACCCGGCGACAGACGGGGGCGCCGGATGCGCCGCCCTTCGGAATCGCCGGCGAGCTGGATGTTCCGGTACCCGCCGCGCTCTGGCTCAGCGAGGAGCGCGCACCCACGGTCGTCGAACTGATCCTCGCCCAGGAAGGGGGCGCACAATGATGTCCGATGGCGTTTCGCCGCGCCGCACGCGACTGCTGGGAATCGCCCTGATTCTCGTGACCTTCGTCGTCGGCGGGTTCACCGGCGCCGCGGCGACCCGGGTCCTGAGTGCGCGACCCACGGAGGATGCAATGCCGAAGGCGACGGCACGCGCGCCCGCGGCGCGCGGCGATGAGTCGCGCGACGACGAGTCGCCTGAGGAACGCCCGGACGGCCGCCGCGCCAGCATCTTCGACCAGCTCGATCTCGCGGCCGATCAGCGCACGCGCGTGGACGCCGTTCTCGCGCGCCGCAACGCCGAGATCGAGGCCTTCTGGGATGAGGCTGGACCCCGGCTCCGCGCCATCGTCGACGCCGCCCGCGCCGACATCCGGGAGATCCTGACGCCGGCGCAGGAGAAGGAATACGACCGGCTCCGCAAGGAACGCCGGCGGAACCGGTGCGAACGAACCGATCAGGATGATGAAAGGGAGGCGCAGGAGTGAAGCGGATGGATGAAATGCGGCGGACGCGCCCGCGGAGTAGTGGGCGCGTTGCGCTCGGCATCGCGCTCACGGCGGCGTTCGTGATGGCGCCACGGGCCGCGGCCCAGGAACCGTCCCTGCCGACAATGACGCTCGAGCAGGCCATCGATGCCGCGCTCCGGCACAGCCCACAGATCGCCCAGGCGACCGGTGCGGTGGAGAACGCCGAGTGGGGCGAACGCTCGGCCTGGGGCGCGTACCTGCCCAACCTCTCGTTCAGCTCGGGCGCATCGGTCTCGAGCTCGGAGCGATTCAGCACGGAAACGAACACCGTAGTGCGAGGCGCCTCGAACGAGAGCTACAACGCGGGCCTCTCCGCATCACTCGACCTCTTCGACGGCGGCAGGCGCCGCGCCGAGCTGAGGAGTGCACGCGCCGAGATCGATGCCGCCCAGGCGGGCCTCATCGAGCAGCGCTTTGCCGTCACGCTCGCCGTCAAGCAGGCGTTCTTCGACGTGCTGCGCGGGGACGAGTTGATCCGCGCGGCGCAGACGCGAATCGACCGCGCACAGGAAGGGCTGGACGCAGCGGAACAGCGCGCCGCGGTCGGCTCGGGCACGCGGTCCGACGTCCTGCGCGCACAACTCGAGCTGACCAATGCGCGTCAGGCGTTGCTCCAGGCACAAAACCAGCAGCGCAACGCCACCTTCACGCTCGGCCGGCTCGTGGGCGCCGATGGCGCCGTCGGCGCGGAGGCCACCGAGTCGTACGAGCCGCAGCCACTCGCGCTGACACGGGAAGAGCTGATCGAGCTCGTCGTGGCCGAGGCGCCCATGGTCCGGACCGCGGTGGCGGAGCTGAAGGCGGCAGAGGCGAACGCGCGCTCCGCCCGCGCCCAGTACTTCCCCACCATCGACGTCGGCGGCCGGATGCGGTGGAGCAACAACGAACCGACGTTCACCAACGCGCTCAACAGTTGGAGCCTCTCGCTCGGCCTGTCGTTTCCGCTGTTCAACCGGTTCCAGCGCATGAGCTCGGTTTCGAACGCCTCGATCCAGGCCGATGTGGCCCGCGTCCGGCTGGCGGATGCACGTCGTGCCGCGCGCGCTCAGCTCGAGCAGGCGCTCGCCGCTCTCGATCTCGCCGAACAGCAGGTGGCGCTGACGGAAGAAGCGGTCCGCGTCGCCGAGGAGGATCTGCGCGTCCAGCAGGAGCGTTACCGCCTGGGCGTGGCGACGATCCTCGAACAAGTCACTTCGCAGGTCAACCTGGTCCAGGCCGAGACCGACCGGATCGCGGCGCGTTACGACTACCAGATCGCCCGCGCGCAGGTCGAGGCGCTGGCCGGGAGGGAGCTGTGAGCCGGGACGGCGCCGGCCGGCCGGCCGGCATGAATTCGCTCCCCACACGCGCCACGCCGGTTCCGGTCGCGGACCCGGAACGGCAGTCCATGGTTCGCGCGTCGGCGGACCCCACGGAACACACGGCCGCCCGACCGCGACGGGGACCGGTCGGCCGGCGTACGAACGGAATTCTCGGGAGGTGTACGGTGACGGTAGGGATCGGACGGGTTGCAGGCGCGGCCGTGGCCGCCGTGGTCCTGGCCACGGTGACCGGGTGTGGCGCGTCGGGCGCGGCGGAAGCGGAGGCCGAATCGGCGCCCGAATTGGTCACGGTCGAACGGCGCGACCTCGACATCAGCGCTGAAGCCGCGGGGATCATCGAACCGGTGCGCGTCGTCGAGGTCAAGTCCAAGGCATCGGGCGAGATCCTCGATCTGACGGTCGATACCGGCGATCGCGTGGAGGAGGGCGCCCTGCTTGCTACGATCGATCCTCGCGACGTCCGCAATGCCCTCGACCAGGCGGAAGCGGACCTCGAGGTCGCGCGCGCCCGCCTCGCCACAGCGGAGGCGCAGCGGAAGCGTTCCGCGGAGCTGCACGAGGCGAACGTGATCACGGAGCAGGAGTTCGAGAGCGCGGCGCTCGAGGAGGCGACGGCCAGGGCGCAGTTCATCAAGGCGCAGACCAATCTCGAGCTGGCGCGGGAACGGATGGGCGATGTCACGATCAAGGCGCCCATGGATGGCACCATCATCCAGCGGGACGTCGAGGTCGGCCAGATCATCGCGTCGGCCAGTCAGAACATCTCGGGTGGTACCATCCTGATGCTGATGGCCGACCTGTCGGACATGCAGGTGCGGGTGCTGGTGGATGAGACCGACATCGGCCGGATCCAGCCGGGTCAGTCGGCCGGCGTCACGGTGCAAGCGTATCCCGGACGCGTGTTCAGGGGCGAGGTCATCAAGATCGAGCCGCAGGCCGTGGTGGACCAGAACGTCACGATGTTCCCGGTGCTCGTCGGGCTGGAGAACCGCGAGGGCCTGCTGAAGCCCGGCATGAACGCGGAGGTCGAGATCGAGATCGCGCGGCGCCAGGACGTGGTGGTGGTCCCGAACGCGGCGGTGGTCGCGCTGCCTGACGTGGTCGATGCGGGTGCCGTCCTGGGTCTCGAGCCGGAGGCCGTGCAGGCCGCGATGCGCGGCCGGCGCCCCGGCGGTGACATGGTGGCCATGGCCGGCCGGGAGAACGCGCAGTCCGCGGGAACGGACGGCCACGCCACCGATAGCGGCGCCTCCGCCGCGTCGCCACAGAGTGAAGCGGCCGAGGCTCCGGGCGATGCGTGCGCGTCGCTGCGTGCGAAGATCCGCGACGGCGGCATCGGCTCGCTGACGGAAGAGGAGCGCGGTCGGATGCGCGAATGCGGCCGTCGGTTCGGCCGTGGCCGGCCCGGCGGCCCCTTCGGCGGCCAGGGCGGGCGTGGCAGCGATGCGCGCCCCGCGGTCGTCTTCGTGCAAGGCCCGGACGGTCCCGAGCCGCGCCGGATCATGCTCGGTCTCAACGACTGGGAGTACGCCGAAGTGCTCCGCGGTCTCGAGCCGGGGGAGAAGATCTACCTCATCTCCGTCGCGCGGCTCCAGCAGGAACAGCAGGAGAGGCTGAACCGTTTCCGTGAACGCGCATCAGCGTTCCCCGGCTCGCGCTGAGGAGGTCCCATGCTGATCGGAGAGATCCTGCGCGTGGCGCTGAGCGCCGTCCACGCCAACAAGCTGCGGTCCTTCCTGACGATGCTCGGCATCATCATCGGGATCGCGGCGGTCATCACGATGGTCGCGTTGGGCGAGGGCGCACAACGGTCGGTACAGGAACGACTCGCGTCCATGGGCACGAACGTGCTCACGATCCGTCCCGGCCGGAACTCGTGGCACGGCGTCGACCGAGGCGATGCGCCGCTGACGGCGGACGATGCCGAGGCACTGCTCGCCGCGCCGCGCGCGATCCGCTCGGTCGCGCCCGAGATGGAGCGTCGGTTGCAGGTCGAGTACGGCCGCTTCAACGCGAACATCTCGGTGCTCGGGACGTGGCCCAGCTACTTCGAGATCCAGAACCAGACCATCGCCGCGGGCCGGCTCTTCACCGTGACGGAGGAGCGGGGCCGCCGGCGTGTCGCGGTCCTGGGCGCCAGTGTCGGCGAGCGACTGGGCGAGATCCCGACCATTGCGCTCCTCGGCCAGACCATCCAGATCCGCGGGATCCCGTTCGAGGTCATCGGCATCCTCGCGGAAAAGGGCGAGATGGGCTTCGAGGATCCGGACGAATCCATCTACGTGCCGCTCGCGACCGCCCAGTTCCGCGTCTTCGGCACCGAACGCGTCCGCACGATCTCCGTCCAGACCGTCGGCCCGGACGCGATGGACGATGCCATGGTCGAGATCGACCACATCCTGCGCCGCGAGCACAGGATCCGCCCCGGCGAGACGACCAACTTCACGATCCGCGACCAGGCCAGCCTGCTCTCGGCATTCGAGGAAACGGCCCAGACGTTCGGCTTCCTCCTGGCCGGGATCGCCGCCGTCTCGCTGCTCGTCGGCGGCATCGGCATCATGAACATCATGCTGGTGTCCGTGACCGAGCGGACTCGCGAGATCGGGATCCGCAAGGCGCTCGGCGCCCGGCCGCGCGACATCCTCCTCCAGTTCCTCATCGAAGCGCTGGTCCTCTGCCTCGCCGGCGGCGCCGTCGGCCTCGGCCTCGGCGCCCTCGGCGCCGTGGAGCTCCAGCGCCTGGCCGATTGGGAGACCGCCGTCGCGCCCAGCGCCGTCGCCCTCGCGCTCGGCTTCTCGGGCTTCGTCGGCATCTTCTTCGGCCTCTGGCCGGCCCGCCGGGCCGCCAAGCTCGATCCGATCGTCGCACTACGCTACGAGTGACCCGAAACGGGAGACGAACGTGAACGACCTTTCCATCCGAGCCAGGACCGTCACGCACAACCTGCTCCGCATTGTCGCCGGCGCGCTCTTCATGGAACACGGCGCGCAGAAGCTCTTCGGTCTCCTCGGCGGCCACCCGGTCGAACTCATGTCCAGGATGGGGCTGGCCGGCGTCCTCGAATTCTTCGGCGGCGCCCTGATCGTGCTGGGCCTCCTGACCCGGCCGGTGGCGTTCATCGTCGCCGGCGAGATGGCGGTCGCGTATTTCACGGCCCACTTCCCCCGCGGCTTCTGGCCGATCCAGAACCGGGGCGAGCCCGCGGCGCTGTACTGCTTCATCTACCTCTTCTTCGCGGCGCACGGCGCGGGCGCGTTCAGCCTCGACGCCCTGCTGCGGCGCCGGCGTGACCCTGACGCGATCGATGCACGCGGAGAGGCGGTGATGGGGCTCCCCGCGGACTGAACCGCCGCGAGGCGGTGAACGGACGGGGGCGGGGCGGGATGCCGCCGATGCCCCCGGACCGGAGGCCTGCCGGGAGGGGGACCCAACGGCGGAGTGGGATCCGACGGCGCGCGCGAGCATGTGCTCGCGCGCGAACCCATATCAGGCGAGCCCCATGCCCCGGGCGATGAGTGCCGGTGGGATCGTGCCCCAGGAGAGGAGCCGGTCGTGGAACTCGCGGAGGCGAAAGCGCTCGCCGGCCCGCGCGCGGCTGAGTTCGCGAAGGCGCAGGATCTCGCGCTTTCCGACCGCGTAGCTCAGCGGCTGGGTCGGCTCGGCGCAGTACCGATGGACCTCGACCTCCGCGTTGGCCCGCTCGAGGCCGGCCTCACGGACGAGGTAATCGACGGCCTGTTCGACGCTCCAGCCGCCGACGTGGAGCCCGATGTCGACCACGACGCGGCAGGCGCGCCAGAGCAGGTCCTTGAGCTGGAGCAGCCGCTCGCGCGGGTCCGTGTAGAAGCCGTGCTCCCACATCAGCTCTTCCGCGTAGAGCGCCCATCCTTCCGCGAAGATCGACGTCCTGAAGACGCGCCGCGGCTCGCTCTCCGCGCGGTTCGACCACACGAGCTGGAGGTGGTGCCCGGGGTACGCCTCGTGTAGCGCGGTCACGGCGATCCCGTTCCGTGGATGGTCGCGCAACGATGATGCGGCGCCGGGCGGTGGCGGTGTGACCAGGAACAGACCCTTCTGTTCGGTCTCGTGCGGTGCCGGCGGCTCGTATGCGGCGAAGGGGATCAGCGGTCGCAGGAACTCCGGCGTGGCCGTGACTTCGAGGTCCTCGCCGGCAGGCATTTCGACCAGCTCACGCTCCTCGACGAACGCGCGCGCCCGCGCCATCTCGTTCGCGTACGCCTCGATCAGCCCGTCCGCCGGCGGGTGGTCATCCTTCAACGACTCGATCAGCGCGCGCCAGTCGCGGCGATCATCGATTTCGCGGGCGACCGCCGCAAGCGCCGCCTCCGTCTCGCGCTTGAGCCGTTCGCCGAAGGCGCGCAGCGTATCGACGGGTTCCGTCAGCCCGTGGGCGTAGCGCAGCCGCGCCTCGAACGCCGCGCGCCCGATTGCGAAGTCGCCGGACGCACGCGGCGCGAGGTCCTCCTCGAGCCACCGCGCGAACGCGCCGAGCGCCGATTCCGCACCCCGCAACGCGTTGTCCCACCGGGCGAACTCCGCGACGTCATCCTCCAGTGCGCTCCCCAACCCCAGCGGCAACGCCGTCTCGAGCAGTACGAGGCCGCTCCGCGCGACCGCGGCGGCCGTGCGCACGAAGACCGGCGCGACATCGGTCAGGTTTTCACGCGCATCGTCCAGAACGGCCGGGAGCGCACGCAGCCGGTCCGCCGCCGCGCGCGCCCGGTCCTCCGCGGGCGCGTACTCCCGCGTCGCCATCAGGTAGAGCGCGCTCAGTGGGGGATCGAGGTAGACCAGCGGGTTGCGCGTGTGCACGCGGACGTCGTCGAGATCGTGGAGCCGCAACCGGATCTGGTCCAGCACCAGCGCCCGGTCCAGGGCCTCCCCGGCATTGCGCGGGGTCAGATGCTCGAAGGCATCGATGTAGTCACGGAAGTGCTGGATCCGCTCCGCGACCGACGCCGCGTCATAGCGCTCGAATTGGCCGTCGTGGGTGTGGATCCCTACCGCCGTGGCGTCCTCGGGGTGCGCGTGCCACCAGTAGGCGAAGAACTCGTCCAGGAGTGCCGCGAGCCCGGCCATCACGCGCGCGACGCGGCGCCGTAGGCGCGGCAGCAGGCGTGGACCTCGTCATCCGAGAGCACGCGGTCGGCCCGTTTCGCGAGCGAGAACACGTGTTGGCACAGGCCATCATCGTCGCCGTCGTAGCCGTTCGCCTCGAGCCAGAACTTGACGTTGGACATGCCGCTCACGTGGCTGATCTCGATGCGCTGCGCGCGGCCGAAAAGGGCGGCCGGAACGCTCGAGTAGACCCGGTCGGCCAGCCAGGCATCGCCCTTCCGGCGCGCCTTGATGATCGCGGCCGCGTGGACGCCCGTGCCGGTGCGGAACGCATCCGTGCCGACCACCGGATAGTTGCACGGGATCTCGACCCCCGTGCAGCGCGCCACCGTTTCGCAGTACTCGCCCAGGCGCGAGAGGTCGCCGTCGTGCAGGCCGAACAGCTTCAGGTTGACCAGGAGCAGATCCATCTCGGTGTTGCCGACCCGCTCGCCGATGCCGAGCGCGGTGCCGTGCACGCGGTCGACGCCCGCCTCGATGGCCGCGAACGCGTTCGCGAGGCCGAGCCCCCGGTCCCGGTGGCCGTGCCAGTCGATCTTCACCTCGGCGCCCGCCGGCGCCACGACCTCGTCGCGGATGAAGCGGACGAGCCGGCGCACGCCGGCGGGCGTGGCGTGGCCCACGGTGTCCGCCAGGCAGATGCGACGGGCGCCGCACGCGATCGCCGTGCCGTAGAGCTGCTTCAACGTCTCGGGCCGCGCGCGCGTCGTGTCCTCCGTCACGTACATCACCGGCAACCCCTCGCCGACCGCGAAGCCCACGGCATCCTCGGTGGCGCGCAGCATCCGCTCGAGCGTCCAGTCCTCCGCGTACTGCCGGATCGGCGAGGAGCCGATGAACGTCGCCGCCTCGATCGCGATGCCCGTCTCCTGCGCGATCTGTGCGATCGGCTCGATGTCCGCACGCACGGTCCGCGCTGCGCAGTTCGGTTGGATCGACAGGCGCGCATCCGCGATCTCGCGCGCCAGTGCCCTCACATCCGCCACCACGCGCGGACCCGCGCCGGGCAGCCCGATGTTCGCCGCCTGGATCCCCAGTCCCGCGATGAGATGCAGGATCTCGAGCTTCTCCTCGATCGACGGATCGCGTACCGACGGCGATTGCAGCCCGTCGCGCAGCGTCTCGTCATCCAGCTCGACGCGTCTCAGGGGAGGGTGCGCCGGCGGTGCCGGCGCCGTGTTCCAGTCGAAGATCAGGTCCCGCTCTTCCATGGCCCCGGTCTCGGTCGGCGAAAAAGGATCGGCCTGGCAAGATGGCGCTTAAGTGCTAGTATTGTCAACCGAGTACCGGCGCGATCGGGGCGTGCGGCGGCGCGGGCCGGTCCGATCGACACGCAATGCAATCGAGGCGCAGGGCCCGAGCATGGATCTACACGAGCTGGTTCGTATCCCTTCCGTCGCGCGTGCGCGCCGGATCATCGGCGAGACGGATGCGCAGACGCTGGCGGATCAGGCCGAGCTGGCCGCGATCCCTGCGCCGCCGTTCGGTGAAGCGGCGCGTGCGGAGCGGATAGGGGTCCGGTTCGACGAGATCGGCCTGGCCGATGTGGCGACGGACGCGGAGGGCAACGTGCTGGCGCGCCTCCCCACCGCCGAGGCCGCCACGGGGAACGGCGGACCCGGCGTCGTGCTGCTCGCGGCGCACCTCGATACGGTCTTCCCGGCGCACACCCCGCTCGATGTACGCCGCGAGGGGTCGCGGCTCTGTGCACCCGGCATTGCCGACAACGCCCGCGGGCTCGCCGCCCTGCTGACCCTCGCCCGTGCGCTCGTGCGCGCGCGCGTCGCGACCCGCCGGCCGGTCGTCTTCGCCGCGACGGTCGGAGAGGAGGGGATCGGCGACCTGCGCGGGGTCAAACACCTCTTCCGCGAGGGCTCGCGCTGGAGAGAGGCGGCCGGGTTCATCACGCTCGATGGCACCGGCCGCCGGCGCATCGTACACCGGGCCCTCGGCTCACGACGGCTGCGGGCCGTGGTGCGGGGACCCGGCGGCCATTCATGGGCCGACTGGGGCGTTGCGAACCCCATCCACGCGCTCGGCCCGGCCGTCGCGGAGCTGGCGCGCATCGTGCCGCCCCGCCGCCCCAGGACCACCCTGAGCGTCGGCCGGATCGGCGGCGGCACGAGCGTCAACGCGATCCCCGGGGAGGCGTGGCTCGAAGTCGATCTGCGCAGTGAGGACCCGCGCACGCTCGGCGACCTCGAAGCGCGCGTGCGCTACACGATCGAGGACGCCATCCACCGCGCCAACGCGAGGCGCCGGCGCGGCACGTCCGCCCTCGAGCTACGGATCGACGTGATCGGCGACCGCCCATCCGGCCAGACGCCGCGTGACGCCGACATTGTCGTCGCGGCGTGCGCCGCTACCCGCTTCATCGGCGAGGCGCCCGAGCTGATCGCCTCCTCGACCGACGCGAACCTCCCCATCGCGCTCGGGATCCCCGCCATCGCCATCGGCGCCGGCGGCCGCTCCGGTGGGACGCACACACCCTTCGAATGGTACGACAACGAGGGCGGCCCCGACGGGATCCAGCGCGCGCTCCTCACCGTCCTGGCCATCGCCGGCGCGGCGTGAACCCGGCACCCGGGCCGCTCCGGATCCGCGCAGCGGAGCGCCGGCCCCGGTTCGAACCGCTGCGGGACTCGGCCGCGCGGGTCGCAGCGGAGCGCGATCGGCCGCGCCGAGGCCGATGCGACGCTCTGCCCGGTATCCGTCCGGTCGTCGCGCCGGTCGCGCCGTCGCTACGGACGCAGCGGCTCGGTCCGCGGGCCGCCGGCGATGTACGGCCCCGACACGGGCTGCGTCTCGGCCTCCGCCGCGCCCAGTTCGCCCGATCGCGCCAGGGCCGTGCGGAAGAGCACCGGCCCCACCACCTCGTGGACCGCGATCATCGCCAGGAACAGCGTCCGCATGGCACCGCCCGCCTCCGGGAGCACGCGTGCCGCGACCGTCACGAGTCCCAGCGCCACGCCCGCCTGTGAGATGAGCCCCATCCAGGTGTAGCGTCGGACCGCATCCTCCGCCCGCACCAGCCGCGCTCCTGCCCGGCAGCCGAGCCAGATCCCGCAGGCGCGCACCATCACCACGCCGAGCGCGAGCGGCCACAACCGCATCAACTCCGTCAGGTGGATCGACGCCCCCGCCAGCGCGAAGAAGAGGGCGTACGCCGGGAGGCTGACGTTCTCGACCGCTCTGACCAGCGGTCCACCATCCACGGGGCTGACGTTCTCGACGAAGAAGCCGGCCGCGAGCATGAAGAGCATGAACTCGACGTGGATCGCCTGGGCGACCTCGTAGCCGAGCAGCGCCAGGAAGATGATGAAGATGGGGAGGTGCGCGCCGATGAAGCGCAGGTACAGATCGGTCAGTGCCCCGGCGAGCGCGCCGGCGACGAGGGCGCCCACCAGTTCCCGGGCGATGCTCAGGAAGAAGGCGGCTTCGAGGCCACCGCCCCCGACCAGCGCCTTCGCGATCGAAAGACTCAGCGTGACCATGATCACGACCAGGACATCGGCCGCGACTACGATGCCGAGCGTGGTCGTGGTCACGGGCCCCCGCGGCCTCAACTCGCCGAGCAGCGCGATCGTGACCGAGGGCGAGTGCACCGTGGCGACGGAGGCGAAGACCAGTGCCAGCACGACGGCCGCCGCCATGGGCACATCGGCCAGGAACGGGACGAACGGGCGGAACGCGAGCAGAACGCCGGCCACCAGCACCAGGACCAGCGCGACCTCGACCACCAGCATGACGCCGATCGCACGACCGCGTTCGCGCAGCATGGTGGGGCGCAACTCGCCACCCGCGATGAACGCGATGAGCCCGATGGCCAATCGGTTGAGGAGCGCGAGGTTCTCGATGGTCCCACGGGTGATCAGACCCAGCGCCTCCGGTCCGACCACAATTCCTGCCAGCAGGTATCCGGTGATCATGGGGAGCCGCAGGCTCGTCGCCAACCGGCCGGCGACGAACGCGGTCAGGAAGAGGAAACCGAGGGCCATGGTCGTCTCGTCCGACCACGCGACGCCCCCGCCGAGCCGCGCGTGGAACCAGCGCGCGCCCGCCAGGAAGACGACGAGGACGGCCAGGCCGAGGCCGCGTCCCACCGTCCGGAGCAGTTCGGCTCGGTTCATGTGGTCCGGCCGCTTCCGCCTGCCCCGGCCGCGCGGCACGTGCGCCGTGGACGCTTCGACCCGCTAGCCGCCCTCGATCTCGGAATCATCCGCGATGTTCAGCCGTCCCGAGGTCCGCCGCACGACGACACGATCGCCGATCAGCGAGTCGTGCAGCTCGGCATCCTCGATCACCGTCCCCGCACCCACGATCGTGTCGCGGAGCCGAACACCGCGCAGACGACAGCCGGATTCGAGGGTCACGTTCGGCCCCAGCTCGACGTCCTCGAGCTCGACGCCCTCCGGCACGCGCACCGGGTCGTGGATCCGCACGCTCTCGCCGCCCGCCGGCCGCAGCGCCCGACCCGTCTCGAGCAGGTGACGGTTCGTCTCGATCAACGTCTCCGGCTTCCCGCAGTCGTACCAACCCTCGACCCCCACGGTCCGGATCTTCGCGCCGTGGTCGATCATGTACTGGAAGGCGTCCGTCAGGTAGAACTCGTCGCCCTTCCCTTTCGGGCCCTCCATCACGTGCCGGATCCCCTCGAAGAGCTGCTCCCAGTCGCGAATGTAGTAGAGCCCGATGTTGGCCAGCTTCGAGATCGGATCGCTCGGCTTCTCGACGATCCGCCGCATGTACCCGTCGCGATCGGTCACCACCACGCCGAACCGCTGGTAGTCCTCGACCTCCTTCACCCAGATCACGCCCGCCTCACCCGCCGCCAGATCGCGCGTGATCGACAGGTCCGCGTCGAACAGCGTGTCGACGAAGACGATCAGGACGTCCTCGTCGATGAGCGGCTCGGCCAGCGCGACCGCGCCCGCCGTCCCGTTCTGTACCGCCTGCTCGATGAAATGCGCCCGGAACTCCGGGTACGCACCCTGGATGTACGCCTCGATCTTCTCCTTCAGATACCCCGTGATGAAGACGATCTCCTCGACGCCCAACGCCTTCAGGCCATCGAGGATGTAGCTCATGACCGGCCTCCCCGCGACGCGCAGCAGCGGCTTCGGCGTCACGTAGGTGTGCGGGCGCAGTCGCGTCCCCTTTCCAGCCAGCGGGATGACCACCTTCACGAGGTCTTCTCCAGCTTCAACAGGTTCAGGTTACAAAAGTCGACCGGTCCACGGACCAGCGCCACCGGCGCCGTGTGCACCGCCACTTCGAGCGTCACGGAACAGACGGCCTCGAAGATGTGGCCGCCCACCGTCGTGAAGTCCTTGCGTCCGAACACGCCGTGGACATGCGGAAACGGCTCTCCGTCCAGCAACGCCAGGTTGCCCATCATGGCGCACACTTCGAGCGGCTCCTCGATTTCGCGCCGCCCGTACTCCTGCGCCGCCGTGTCGTACCACCCCAGTTCGACGCGGCCGACCGCGCCGATGCCGTACAACACCGCGGCTTCCACTTCCTCGCGCCGCGCGAACGCGATCAGGCATCGGACCAGATCCTCGCCCGGCTCGAGCACCAACACGTGCCCGAACGGCGTTTGACGTTGCTGCATTTCACCTCCCTTCCAGCGCACGGCTCGCGCGAAGATAGGGCGCGACCGGTTCCAGCGTCAATCGCATCAGCACGTTCCGCTTGCGCTCGACCGAATCGACGCGCACGAGATGTTCCAGAACGTCGAGCCCCGATGCCGCGGCACGGACCGCATCCGCCAAGGGCGGTTGCGCGGAATTGGGAACAATCTCCTCTTCCGGGCCGTACTTGGCGCGTGGCTGAACGCGGCGGTCCGGTCCCTCGCGCACCCCGGCGTCATGACGTATGTTGACCCCTCGCCGCGATTGCGACGACCTTTCGAGGAGGGTGAACGATGTACCTGCTCCTGTGCGTTCTGCTCCTGCTGGCGCCGACGGCCGCGTGGGCGCAACAGCCGGCCGCGCCCACGGAGCCGACGGTCGTGGTCAGTGCTACGGGGGTCGTGCGGCGTCCACCCGACCGCGCGGCCCTGATGCTGGCCGTCGAGAGCTTCGCCGCGACCGCCGCGGAAGCGACGCGCCAGAACGCCGAAGCCATGGCCACGCTCCTTGCCGCACTCGAGCGGCTCCGGATCGCGGACGAGGACGTGCAGACGACGTCGTATCGGCTGCAACCGGAGTACGATTACCAGCGGGATCCCGGGCCACGCGACCGGGGCGAGGATCGACTCGTCGGATTCCGGGCGACCAACATGGTGCAGGTCACGATCCATGATGTCGAGCGTGTGGGCCAGGTCATCGATGCGGCGGTCGGCGCGGGCGCAAACCGCGTGACCGGGCTGTCGTTCCAGATCAGCGATCCGGAGGCCGCCCGGCTCGAGGCGCTTCGACTCGCCGTCGAGAAGGCGCGCACGGAGGCGGCCGCGGTCGCGCAGGCCATGGGCCGGACGTTGGGGCCGGCGATCTCGGTCCGGACCGATGGCGTCGTGCCCCCGCCGCCGATCCCGATGATGCGCGCGAGTGCCGATTTCAGCGTCGCCGCCCCCACGCCCATCGAGCCGGGCGAGCTCGAGGTCCGGGCGAGCGTCACGGCGGTCTACCGGCTCGGCGGTCCGGAGCGATGAGCGGCGTCGGCCGTCTGTTGTCGGCCTTCACCCGGAACCAGGCCTCGACCGCGCCGGATGCGGACGATCCACGGCTTCGCGGCCGCACCTACGCCATTCCCTTCGACCGCGTCTGGGAACTCGCGCTCGCCCTCGCCGATGGCGGACTGCGACGCTGGCACGTCCTCGACGCGGACGACCAGGAAGGCGTGATCCACGCCGAGGCGCACGCCGCGCTCTTCCGCACGATCCACGACGTCACGATCCGGATCGGCCTGGACGCCGACGCGCAGACGCGAGTGGACGCGCAGGCGGCGGCCCGCACCACGCGCGGAGACCTCGGCGCCAGCGCGCGTCGCATCGCCGCCTTCTTCCGGGCGCTGGATCGCGCACTCGCGCGACCCGCCACAACCGCCCTGCGATCCAGCCGCCGCTGAGCGTATGGTGGCCGGCCCAACGCGAATCACCGACTTCCACACCCACCCCTACCGCCCGGCGAACCCGGCTTCGGCCGGATGGCAGCGCATCCAGCGGACCGCGCCGGCCATGCGCGAGCACGGCCATCCCATGCGCGTGCCGCGTCTCGAGGCCGACCGGTGAGCGGCGGACGCGCCGGACGCCCGCGGCCTCTCGCCGCACCATCCGGTGACGATGCGAGCGCCCTGCCCGGGATCGATCGCGGCGCCGCACCCCAACCGGAGGACGGGGGCCGAGCGATCCTCCTCGAGGGCGGCCTCGTGGTCACCCTGGATGACGAGGCCACCACCGGCTGGCTGGCCATTGCGATCGAGGACGGGCGCATCGCCGCCATCGACGAGCCCGGCGCGCTGCGCCGCCGTTTCCCCGGTGCGGAGCGGATCGACTGCAACAGCAGGGTCGTGCTCCCGGGACTCGTCAACGCCCACCTCCATCCCGAGCTGCACGTCCTCAAGGGCGCGGTCGAGGAGCTGAACCTCCACGACTGGGATGATGCCGAACACTTCGACCAGGCGCTCGTGCTCCTCTCCTCGCCGGAGGGCGCATGGATCCAGCGCGCGGGAATCCGCGCGGCACTCGCCGACTGCCTCCTGACCGGAACGACCTGCATCGCGACGTACGGCGTGACGGGCGGCGCCGATGAAGTCGCCGCCCAGGAACTGCGCGCGCTCGGCTTGCGAGGGGCGGTGGCCGTCCGCGACGTCACGTTCGCGCCCGTCGCGCCGAGCCCCGGCCCCGCGCGCATCTACCGGCTCCACGCCGAAGAGGCGCTCACCCCCGAGGAGCTCGATGCCGCGGCCCGTGCGCACGCCCGCGGCGAGCGCCTGGTCATGCACGCCGCCGAGACGGAGCACCGCATCCGCCTGGTCCGCGAGCGCTTCGGCACCAGCACCGTCCGACTCCTGGACCGCTACGGCCTCCTCTCGCCCCGGATGCTCCTCTCCCACGCGATCTACGTCGATGAAGAGGAACGCGCGCTCCTCGCCGAGCGCGGCGCACCCGTGATCAGCTCGCCCGTCGCGGAGATGAAACTCGCCGACGGAATCGCGCCCATCACCGATTACGTCTCCCACGGCATCCTCGTCGCGCTCGGGACCGACTGCGCCGTCTGCAACAACAGCAACGACCTCTTCCTCGAAATGCGACAGCTCGGCCTGGCGCAAAAGCTGCGCTACGGTGCGGACGCGATGCCGGCGGAGCAGATCCTGCGCATGGCGACCCGGTACGGCGCCCGCGCACTCGGCGGCGATGATGGTGGCGATGCGGCACCGGGTTCGGCGCGCCCCGACCCGGACGCCCCACCGTTCGGCGTGCTCCGCGAGGGCTGGGCCGCCGACCTGATCCTCGTCGACAGCGCGACCGCGCGGCTACAACCGCTGATCCACCGCGACGGCTTCTCGAACATCGCCGCGAACCTCGTCTACGCGGCCACCGGCCAGGACGTCACCGACGTCATGATCGGCGGCCGCTGGGCGGTCCGGGAACGCCGCCTCCTCGCCGCCGATGCCGACGCCATCTGGACCGAGTTGCGACGGGCAGCGACCGAACTCTACGACCGAATCCTGTGAGCCATGACCCGATCCCGCTCCACAGTCGATCTCCCTGAGCGACTCCCGGTCATGCCGATCCGGAGCACCATCGTCTTCCCGGCCGGCGTCATCTCCATCCAGATCGGCATGCCACAGACGCTCGCCATGCTCGCCGCCCACCCCGCCGACCCGCTGCTCGTCGCGCTCGTCGCCGTACCCGGCGATGCCGACGAGCCGATCCGGCCCCGGTCGCTGTGCAAGGTCGCCGTCCTCGCACGCATTGCCGACCGGCTCAACCTGCCCGGCGGATCGGTACAGGCCACCGTTCACGGACTCCAACGGATCCGGCTCGTCGACGTCGAGGAGAGCGACGGCTTCTTCACGGCGCAGGTCCGCCCCGTCCGGGAGCGAGGCGCCGCCGCGGCAGAGAACGAGGACCGGATCGCGCGCATCCTCGTCGCGCTCGAGACGCTCGCGAGCCAGGTGGAACGCGTCTCCGGAGAGGTGCCGAAAATCCTGCGGATGAACGTCGCCGACGCCAGCCGCTTCGCGGACCTCGTCGCGACGCTCGCCAACTTCGGTCCCTCGAGCAAGGACGAGGTGCTCCAGCGCCTCGATGTGCGCCAGCGCCTGGCCTACGTCCTCGACGAACTCGAAGGGCAGCTCCGCCGCGCCGGCCGCCTCGAACGCGAGAGCCCCGCCGTCGAGGCCGCAGAGGCGGCCGCACCCGCCGATCGCGCCGCCGACCTCCGCCGCCGCATCAAGGCGCTGCAAACCGAGCTGGGCGAGGTCGACCCCATCGAGCGCGAGGCCGTCGAACTGCTCCGCCGTATCGACGCGGCCGAGCTCCCCGCACCCGTCGCCGCCCGCGCACGCGCCGAGGTCGAACGCCTCCGCATGATCGACCCCGCCTCCACCGAGGCCGGCGAGGTCCGGAGCTACCTCGACTGGCTCCTCCACATGCCCTGGCGCGCCGGCACCGCCCGCGCACCCGCATCCATCGACCTGACACGCGTCCAGAACGCCCTCGATGCCGAACACCTCGGTCTCGAAGAGCCCAAGGAACGCCTCCTCGACTACCTCGCCGTCGCCAAGCTCCGCGGCGACCTCCGCGGACCCATCCCCTGCCTGGTCGGCCCGCCCGGCGTCGGAAAGACCACGCTCTTCGAGGCCTTCGCCCGCGGCCTCGGCCGCCCCCTCGCCCGCCTCGAACTCGGCGGCCGCGGCGAGGCCCAGCTCATCGGCGTCCGCCGCACCCGGCCCGGCGCGCAGCCCGGCAAGATCGTCGGCACTTACCGCGACATCGGCGCCGCCGACCCCGTCTTCCTCCTCGAAGAAATGGATCAGATCGGACTCGGCAAAGTCGAGGGCGACCCCATCGAAGTCATGGAGACCGTCCTCTCCTGGGAGGACCGCGCCGAATTCACCGACCGGTACCTCGACGTCCCCTTCGACCTCACCGCCACGCTCTTCGTGGCCACCGCGCAGGACTTCTATCGCATTCCCCGCGACCTGCGCGAGCAGATGGTCGAGATCCGCATCGCCGGATACACGCCCGAAGAGAAGCAGGCCATCGCCCGCGAACGGATGCTGCCGCGTCTCGTCGAGGAGCACGGCCTCGAGCCCGACGACGTCCACTTCAGCGACGACGTCCTCTTCTACCTTGCGCGCGGCTACGCCCGGGATTCCGGCCTCGGTCTGCTCCGCCGCGCGCTCTCGACCCTGCTGCGCACCCGCGCCCGCGCCAAGGCGCAGGGCGACACCGGGACGTGGGAATTCACGATCGAGCGGATCCACGACATCATCGGCCGGCCGCGTTACGTGGCGACCGTCGCCGAGAGTGCCCCCGAAGTCGGCGTCGTCACCGGCCTCGCCTGGACCGCGGCGGGCGGAGAGCTGATGTTCATCGAGGCGCTGAAGATGCCCGGTACCGGCCGGCTGATCATCACCGGGCTGCTCGGCGACGTCATGAAGGAGTCGGTCAACGCCGCGTACTCGTACGTCCGCAGCCGCGGCGATGCGCTGGACATCGACGAGTCCGCGTTCAAGGAGTACGACGTCCACGTGCACTTTCCCGTGGGCGCGATCCCGAAGGACGGCCCATCCGCGGGGATCGCCGTGACCCTCGCCGTGGCGTCCACGCTGTCGAACCGCCCGGTTCGCCACGACATCGCGATGACCGGCGAGGTCACGCTACGCGGGAAGGTGCTCGAGATCGGAGGCGTGAAGGAGAAGGTGCTCGCGGCTTACCGTGCGGGGATCCAGGAGGTGATCCTGCCGCGCGGCAACGAGCGTGACCTCCGCGACGTGCCCGAAGACGTGCGCGAGCGGATCGAGTTCCATTACGTGAGCCGGATGGAGGAGGTCATCGAGCTCGCGCTGCTCGACGAAGTCCGGCCGGATGTGGCAGCGCGGCGCCCCGAGCCCGCACCCACGGGAGAGGAGCCCCGGGCGGCACGGGCGTAGGGCGCCGCCGCGGGGCGCGCCGTGCTCGACGGCGTGGTCCTGCTACCCGCCCATAACGCCGCCGAGCAGTTGCGGCACGGTCGCGACCAGCCAGACGAGTCCGGCGGCCGCGAAGGCGCTGCCCTTCGAGATCCGGCCGGTGACGTGGAGTCCGAGCCCGATCAGCACGGTCACCCAGAGCGCGAACAGGTCCACGCGCGCCGCGAGTGCCATGACGGCGCCGGATGCGGTATTCGGATCGAGGAAGCGGGCGAGCCCGAGCACCACGCTGTAGCGGGAGTCCAGTTGCGCCGGATCCAGCAGATAGCCCTGGCCGATCCAGGCGAGCTGCTCGAGGATGCGTGGCATCTCGGCGTAGGTGCCCACCATGAGCGCGGTCTTCACGGACATCGTGGCGCCGAAGAGCTTGCCGACGAGCCAGACGGTCAGGCCGAGGACGAGGAGACTCATCGGGAAGAAGATGGCGCCCCCGATGAGCGCTCCCCGGCCGGACCACTGACGCACCGCCTGCAACTGTTCGGCCGGGATCTGCGGATTCTGCGCCCTCATCCGCTCGATCATCCGGGTGGCCTCGGCATCGAACATCGGCGCCAGCGCGCGCAGGTCGACCACCAGCAGAAGAACGATGACCACCGTCAAGACGATGAGCGCCAGCAGGAACCGTCCGTCCTTCCGCCGTTCGAAGACGCTGGTCGGCGCGTAGAAGATGTCGATGAAGTCTTCCCAGAGCGACGCCGAGGGCGTGGCCGCCGTGGCCGTGGTGGCTTCCATGGGCTTCCCGTCCGGATCGGAGTGGATGTCGACGTGGTGTCGGCCGGGGATCGCAGGCCTCGGGTAATGTACGCGCCGGCGCGGGCACGGCAAGAGGCTGGGGCCGCGCCCCCGCGCGGATGCCTACCCGACGCCGCGCATCACGCGCCGACGGGCGCCTTCTCCTCGGGCGCCGGTTCGGCCGGGCCGGCGGCGCCGGCGGCGCCCGCCGCGGCGGGGACCGGGATCGGGGGACACAGCGTCTCTCCTTCCGTCCGCGCGACGAACGCAGCCGTGGTCAGATCCCCCGTCACGTTCACTGCCGTGCGCATCATGTCCAGGATCCGGTCCACGCCGAGGATCAGCGCGATCCCGGTCGCCGCCTGTGCGCCGAGCCCGACCGATTGCAGCACCAGGATCAGCGTGATGATCCCCGCGCTCGGCACGCCCGCCGTGCCGATGCTCGCCAGCGTGGCGGTCAGCACGATCGTGAGCTGTTGGCCCACGCCCATGGGGATCCCGTAGATCTGGGCGATGAACATCACGGCCACCGCTTGGTAGAGCGCGGTGCCATCCATGTTCACGGTGGCGCCCAGCGGCAGCACGAAGGACGAGACCTCCTTCGAGATCCCGAGCTTCTCCTCCGCCGTTTCCATGGTCACCGGCAGCGTGGCGTTCGAGCTCGATGTCGAGAACGCGACCAGCGGGACATGCGCGATCCGGCGGAAGAACTCGATGGGGCTCAGCCGCGCGGCGATGCGGACGAGGGAGCTGTAGACCCCGAACATGTGCAGCGCCAAGCCGATGACCACGGTGACCGCGTAGATGAGCAGCGACCGCAGCAGGTCGAGGCCGAAGCGCGCCACCACCGCGGAGATCAGCGCGAAGACCGCGTACGGCGCGAGCTTCATCACCCAGTCGATGAGCACCATCACGGCGTCGTTCACCCCCTCGAAGAAGGTGAGGACCGCGCGGCGCTTCTCCTCCTGCACCAGGCCCACCGCCGCGCCGAACAGGATGGTGAACACGATGAGCGGGAGGAGCTGGGCGTCGGCGGCGGCGCCGAACGGATTCGTCGGGATCATGTCCAGCAGCACCTGCACGATGCCCGGCTTCTCCGCGGCCAGCGCCAGTTTCCCCGCGGCCTCGCCCGCGAACGCCTGGGCGAGCCGGTCGCGCGTGGCGGGATCGATCCTCGAGCCCGGCTCGATCACGTTCGACAGCACCAACCCGAGCACGACGGCAAACGCGGTCGTCCCCAGGTAGAAGACGACGGTCTTGCCGCCGATCCGCCCGAGCTTGCGGATGTCGCCCAGTGAGGCGGTTCCCAGCAGCAAACTCGCCACGACGAGCGGGACCACGATCATTGTGATCAGCCGGATGAACGCGGTCCCGATGGGCTCGAGCCCGACCAGCACGGCCTGGAGCCATTCCAGGCCGAGGACGTTGGCGAGCAGACCGAACAGCACGCCGAGGATCAGGCCGATGAGAATCTTCGTGTAGAGTTGCATTCCTATTCCACCAGGCGTCGTGATGCTACCGGCTCGTGCGGGACCGCGAAGTTACGCCGTTGTATCCAGCGGCGCAACCGAAACGTGGTCTTCCGGCCGGGCGACCGCCGGCCCCTCGATTCCGGACCCCTTTCGCGCTATCTTTCGGGAATGCGATACACCAGCCTCCTACTCGTGTTCGGTTGCCTGGCGGCCTGCGGTCGCGCCTCGGATCCGCGCGCCACCGCGAACGGATCCGAAGCGGACCGCCCGGCGACCTCGTACGACCGCCAACTCGTGTTCGTCTCGGATTCGGCGCGCCCGCCCGTCGCCGCGGTCTTCCACTTCACCGCGGCGGGTGGCGCGGACTCCGTGCCGCGCACGGCCCGCGCCTGGCTCGAACGCGACAGCGCGTGGACTCCGGTCCTCGGCATGACGTGGACCGGCGCGCCCATGCGGGAACCGTGGCGACTGGTCCCGCACGGCTCGCTCCGCCTGGTCGTCGGCGATGGCGACGAGCTCGAAGCACTCGTCTACCGCGCGCCGGATGGGTTCCGGCTGCGACCATCCCCGATCATCGCGGACTGGAGCCCCACGGCGACCGCCCGGTTCCGGCTCCGTGAGGCGGAGTTCCTCCTCCCGGGCGACCGATTTGCGGGGATGCTGCTCGACATCCAGACCCTCACCGTCGAGCCGGACAGCGGCGCGCTGAACGAGGCCTTCCTCACGGATGGCAACGAGTTGCACCTCGTGATCGCGACCCCCGAGGCATCGGCGGAGTCGTCGCCGGCCGTGCGGGCATGGCTGCGCCTCCGCGGCGGCGAGGAGACGTGGGACGCCGTCTCGCTCGCCCGCGACTCCGCACGCGCCGCCTGGCGCCTCACCGAACCAGGGCGTTCGCTCAGCGGCATGTTCCACACGCTCGGGCGCGAACTCGTGCTCGCCCCGGAGCCGACGGCACCGCAAGATTCCGCCGCGGTCCGGATCCACGTCGTCACCGGATGGGTCGAGCTCCGCGGCGAACGACACGACGTCATCGGCGTCGTCCGGCGCGGAACGCGTTGATCTCGGCAGGAGCACAGGCGGCCCTGACCGTGCTGTTCGGGGCCATTGCCGGCGGTGTGACCAACGCGGTCGCCATCTGGATGCTCTTTCACCCCTACGAGCCGCCGCGCATCTTCGGTCGCCGCTGGCGCACGCTCCAGGGCGCGATCCCGCAGAACAAGGCGCGGCTCTCCGCCGCCATCGGCCGCGCCGTCGGGACGCGACTCCTCACCGCCGAGGACCTCACCCGCGCGGCCGCCGCGCCGGCCTTCCGCGCCGCCTTCGACGAACGCCTCTCCGCGTTCATTCGCGATGCTCTGGAACGACCACGCGGGCCGCTGACGGAAACGCTCCCCGCGCCGCTTGCCGCCGAGGCGCGCGCGCTCCTCGAAGAGGCCGCCACACGCCTGATCGACCGCCTCGACGCGTACCTCGCGAGCGAAGAGTTCCGCGCCGTCGCGCGGCAATGGGCCGCCTCGCTCGCCGAGGAATTCGCGGCGCAGCCGCTGGGCAACATCCTCACCGAAGAACGCGAGCGCGCCCTGACCGCCGCCGCCGAACGCTGGCTCGCCGACGCCGTCGGCGGATCCGGCTTCGACCGCGTCGTGACGGAGTCGCTCGAACACGCCGCCGAACGGCTGCTCGCACCCGGACGCACGCTCCAGGACGTCCTGCCCATCGGCCTCGTCGGCGCCCTCGAACGCGCCATCGCCGGATACCTCCCGCTCGCGCTCGAACGCCTCGGCGGCCTGCTCGAAGACCCCGCCGCACGCGCCCGCGTCGAGACCGTCCTGCGCGACGCGCTCGATCGGCTCCTGCGCGACCTCAAGTTCCACCAGCGCGTCGTCGCCTCGCTCCTGATCACGCCCGAGACCATCGACAAGGTGCTCGACGCCGTGGAGGCCGAAGGCGCGATGCGGCTCGCCGAGATCCTGCGCGACCCCGCCGTGCGCGACGCCATGGCCCGCAAGGTCAACGACGCCATCGTCGACTTCCTGCGCCGCCCGGTCGGCTCCGTGCTCGGCCGCCCCGGCGACCCCAGCGTCCGGCAGGCCGAGGCCACCATCGCCGGGTGGACCGTCGCGCTCGCGCGCGATCCCCGAACTCGCGCGTTCCTCCTCGAAAAGCTCGAAACCATGCTCCACGCCGCCGAGCAACGGACCTGGGGCGACCTCTTCAAGCATCTCCCGCCCGACCGCCTCACCGAGCTCGCCATCGCCGCGGCTCGCGGCGAACGCGCTCGCGCGCTCTACCGCGAGGCGGCGGAACGCATCATCGCCAGCCTCCTCGAACGCCCCATCGGCCGCCTCGCCGACCTCGTCCCCGCCGATGCCGCCGCGCGCATCGAACACGCCATCGCCGATCCGCTCTGGAACTGGATCCAGGAGCAGGCCCCCGACATCGCCCGCCGCATCGATGTCGCCGGTCTGATCGAACGCAAGGTCCTCGAATTCCCCATGCCGCGCGTCGAAGAATTGATCCGGAGCGTCACCGAACGCGAACTCCGCGTCATCGTCCGACTCGGGTACCTCCTCGGCGGCATCATCGGCTTCGTCTCGGCCGCGCTCAACCTCCTGCTCCGATGAACGCCCATTACGACGACTTCGACGCCATCCGCGCCGCGGGCTACGCCCTCGTCGAGGAAGCGGTCCATCACCTCGAAGGCCCCTTCGACGGGCCGGTCACGACGCTCCGCCGACCGGCCGAGCTAGCGGCCGCCTTCGCCGCCGCACCGCCCGCCGCCGGCCGGCCGCTCGACGCCGTGCTCGCCCGCGTCCGAGCCGACATCGCCCGCGAGAGCATGCGCCACGCTCACCCCATGTACATGGGGCACCAGGTCTGTCCGCCACTCCCCGTCGCCGCGCTCGCCGATGCACTCGTCTCCATGCTCAACCAGTCGCAGGCGGTCTGGGACATGTCGCCGGCGGGGACCCTGCTCGAGGCACGGTTGATCGACTGGTTCGCGGACCTCGCCGGCTTCGGCGCCGGGGCCGGCGGCTCCTTCGTGTCCGGCGGCAGCGCCGGCAACCTGACCGCGCTGCTGGCCGCGCGCGCCACGCGGTTCCCCGACGCCTGGCGGCGCGGCAACCCGCCCGGACTCGCGCTCCTGACCGGTCAGCAGGCGCACTACAGCATCGCCCGCGCGGCCGGGATCCTCGGGCTCGGCGCCGATGCCGTCGTCGCCGTCCCGACCACCCCCGCCGGCGCCACCGATCCGCGCGCCGTGGCCGAGGCGCTCGACGCGCTCGCCGCCGAGGGCCGTCCGGTCCTCGCCGTCGCCGCGACGGCTGGCTCGACGCCGACCGGCGCCTACGACGACCTCCCCGCCCTCGCCGACATCTGCCAGACACACGGCGTCTGGCTGCACGTCGACGGCGCGCACGGCGCTTCCGCACTGATCTCCACCCGCGAACGCCACCGCATGCGCGGGGTCGAGCGCGCGGACTCGCTGGCCTGGGACCCGCACAAGATGATGTTCCAGCCGCTGTCCAGCGCCGTCGTCCTCGTCCGCGACCGCCGGACCCTCCAGCGCGCCTTCCAGCAGGACGCGCCTTACCTCTTCCACGGCCAGGAGGACGCGGACGCGCCCGTCGACCCCGGCGCGTGGACGCTCCAGTGTTCGCGCCGCGCCGACGCGCTCCGGCTCTGGATCGCGCTCGAGTACTACGGGACCGATGCACTGGCCGCACTCCTCGAACACACGGTCGACCTGGCGCGCGCGCTCCACGAACGGCTCGAGACGGCGCCGGACTTCGAAGCGCTGCACGCGCCCGAATCGAACATCGTCTGCTTCCGGTATCGGCCGGCCGGCGTCCCGGAAAGCGAGCTCGATGCGCTCCAGGACCGCGTGCGGGCGCGCTACATCGCCGAGGGCCGCGGGTGGATCGCCGCGACCACGCTCGACGGCCGGCGCGTGCTGCGCGTGACGCTGATCAATCCGCGGACGGAGGCGCGGCATCTGGACGCGATGATCGCGGGGGTGCGGGAAGTGGGGGTGGCGTGAGAAGGGAACCGGATGCGGTCCGGGGACATTAGAATGGTTGTCGCGTCGCTTCGGAGTCGTACGCGCCGATGGACCCGGCACGGCGAGCGGCCGCGGCGCTCCCAACCCGCGGGTGAACCGCTCCAGACGGACCAGCGGACCGGGCCGATCGACAACGGTCCGCCGGCGCGCATCCGGTCCGTGCGGTCACGTTTGTGGCACCGCACGAACCGGAGCGGTGCCGTCGAGGACGCGCACGCGTCCGCCGCCCACCGCCGCGGGTGTACCGCGTGACCGGTTTCCCCGTCGGCTGGAGAAAACACCAACGGAGGAGGCGAATCATGCCACGTAGCCTGCTACTTTGCGCGGCCGCGGTGCTGCTGCCCGTTATGCTCTCATGCAGTGACGCCGCCCCTTCCGCTCCCGAGCTGCCAGCCCCACCGCCGGTCCTCGTGCTGGTGGGCACGGTCGAGATCGATGGCACTCCGCAACTCGACGCCGTCGTGAACATCCACGCCCTCGCAACCCCCGGTGACCGCTGCACCGGGCTGAACATCGATCACGAGACCGTGCTCACGGAACGAGAGGGGAGATTCGAGGCCGAGCTCCAGGTGGATACGCCCAATGAAGAAGTGATGGCCCTGGAGGAAGTCGAGGCGTGCCTGCTCGTGAGCGTGCGCCCGGCCGGTGCGGTCGGGTGGAGCCTGGACGAGGTCCCGCATGTCTGGTTCAGGGATGCGGCGCACGTGGACACGGTGACCGTACACATCGAGGCAAACATGCGGCCCGTCCCGTAGAGGGCAACGGACGTCGCGACACGACCTCGACGCCCGGGCACCGGCCCACCAGCGCCGTGAAGGCGCTTCCGCCCGCCGGCACCGCGCGCTCGAACGCGTCGGTCCACTGCCGGGTCGCGGGCGGCATCGCGTTCGAGGCGCCCGCGACGTATTCGTACATGACCTGTACCGTCCGGCGGCCCGCATGCGCCGCACCCGCCGTGGTGCGCAGTTCGTACGCCACCCCGAAGCTTCGGCCCAGCGTTCCTTGACCCGCCCGCCCGTTACCCTCTACCTTTCGGGCGAACCCTGAGCAAGCTTCGATTTCCTGTTCCTTCTCCGGATGGTCGGAATGCGATTCGGAACGCTTCTCTTCCGCCCGTGGAGTGCGGTGGTGCCGGCCGTTGCCCTCACCCTGGCGCCGCCTGCCTCCGCGCCCGCACGCGCGCAGCAAACCGGTCCGGCGGGGCCGATCTTTCGCGACGGTCAGGCGCAGGTCGTCCCGGCGTTCCAGGATTCCTCCTCGTGGATCCGCGAGGAACTCTGGGTCGAGACGGAGTTCGACTCGGACGGCGACGGTCGTCCGGACCGCGTGCACGTCGCCGTCGTGCGGCCGGCGCAGACGGAGACCGAGGGTCTGAAGGTCCCGGTCATCTACGAGTCCAGCCCGTACTACGCCGGGACGTCCGGGAATCGCAGGTACCTCTGGGACGTGAGGCAGGAGGTGGGCGCGCCGCCGCCGCCGCGGACGCACCAGCCGCCGGTCCGGCGTCGGATCCGGCCCTACATCTCGGGGTCGCACGTCGACGATTGGGTGCCGCGCGGCTTCGCCGTTGTCCACTCGGAGGCGCCCGGCACCGGCCTCTCGCAGGGCTGTCCGACGGTCGGCGGCGATGTCGAGGCGCTGGCGCCGAAGGCCGTCATTGACTGGCTGAACGGGAGGGCGCGCGGCTTCACGACGCCGGACGGCGATGCCGAGGTCGTCGCGGACTGGTCCACGGGCAAGGTCGGGATGACCGGCACCTCCTACAACGGCACGCTCGCCGTTGCGGCGGCGACGACGGGCGTGGATGGCCTCGAGGCGATCATCCCCGTGTCGCCGAACAACTCGTACTACCGCTACTACCGCCAGAACGGGCTGGTCGTGCACCCCGGCGGCTGGCTGGGCGAGGACATCGACTTCCTCTACGACTTCATCAACAGCGGCGACCCGGACCGGCGCGCCTACTGCAACGCGACGATCCGCGACGGCGAGATGGCCGCGGGCCGCGACCGCGCCAGCGGCGACTTCAACGACTTCTGGGCCGAGCGCGACTTCCTGAACCGGCTCGACGGCATCGAGGCGGCCACGCTCATGTCGCACGCGTTCAACGACTGGAACGTCAAGCCCGACCACAGCGTGCGCGCCTACCTGGCGCTCAAGGCCCGGGGCATCCCGGCGGAGGCCTACTTCCACCAGGGCGGCCACGGCGGACCGCCGCCCTTCGAGATGATGAACCGCTGGTTCACGCACTACCTGTACGGCGTCGAGAACGGCATCGAAGATGCGCCGCACGCCTGGATCGTGCGCGAGGACGACGAACGCACGGACCCTACGCCGTATCCGGACTATCCCAATCCGGCCGCATCCCCCGTGGTGCTGCACCTGGGCGCGAGCGAGGTCGGGCCCGCCGGCCTGAACGGCGTGGGCGGCCTGGAACTGTCGGCGCACGCCGGACAGGGCACGGAGACACTGGTCGACAACGTATCGTTCGACGGCGCCTCTCTTGCCCGTGCCGAATGGACGGACCACCGCCTGCTCTACGCGACGCCCGTGCTCACCGAATCGGTACACATCTCGGGGATGCCGCGCATCACGATCCGGCTCGCATCGAGCAAGCCCGCCGCGAACCTGTCCGTCTGGCTCGTCGCGCTGCCGTGGACCGACAGCCGGAACATCACGGACGACCTGATCACCCGCGGCTGGGCGGACCCGCAGAACCACGACTCGATCCGGCACGGAGAGCCGCTCGTGCCCGGCCGCTTCTACGACGTGAGCTTCGACCTCCAGCCGGATGACCAGGTCATCCCGGCCGGCCAGCGCATCGGCCTCATGATCTTCTCGAGCGACCGCGACTTCACGCTCTGGCCGCAACCCGGGACCGAGTTGACCGTGGACCTCGACGGCACTTCCCTCGAACTGCCGGTGGTGGGGGGCGCGGCGGCGCTGCGCCGGGCGCTGGGCGCACCGGCGGCCGACGCGCAGTAGCACAGCGGCGACCGCGACGGTCGGCAACGCGGGGGCCACCCACCGGGGCCGAACCGATGCGGCGGGTGGCCCGTGTACGCTGCGTGCGCGCCGTCGGAGCCGCATGATACGACGCGGGGCACCCGGCGGCGCGGCGTGCACGACTCCGGAGCGATCCGACGGCCGCTACTCCGCAGCGTCGACCGGCAGCGCCGGCAGCGCGTAGAGCTCGACGAACTCGACATCCATCGCGTCCGTGCGCACGCCGAGCACGTAGTCGGTGCCGATGTCGAGCACGCGGAACCGGTCCGGCATGCGGACCCGGCCGAGCAGCACGCCGTCGGGCGCGAACACGGCCCAGGTCGAGCGCGTTTCCATGAACGCCCGGAATTCCTCGACCCAGAGATTGCCGGCGGCGTCCAGCCGCAGAGCGGAGAACGCGGGCATCGTCTCGGGGATCGGCGTCTCGGCGAACCACCGCTCGAGCTGGCGCCGCCGGTTCGCGTCATCCGGCCGCAGCGCGATTACCGCGGCCAGCGCGCGGTCGACATCGGCCTGCGTAACGGGACGCGTCGCCGTGGTCCAGCGCCAGATCTGGCGCAGCGCGCCGGTCTCGTCACGGACGAGCACTTCGAAGCGCTTGCTGTTGCCGTAAAAGATGCGCTCGCCCGCGGCGACGGCGTATGCCTCGGGGAAGAAGGGGATCGGGATCCGGCAGATACCGCCGCCCCCCCCGCCCGGCGTGCAGCGGTCGTAGTAGTCGTACCCGCCCGGGTCCACGGCCAGGGTGTCGCCGGGCTGGCCGTCCGGTCCGTACCGGATCAGGAATCCGTTGTAATCGGTGCGGCCGACGTAGTCGGGCGACCGGCTCCGGACGAGACGCGTGAAGGCGACGAAATCGCCGTTCGTGAGCCGACCGACCGGCGGCGGCGCCACGAACGGCGCGATCTGCTGGATGGGCCAGCTCCGGACGAGGGTTCCGTCCGGTGCGTAGACCGCCAGCACGTCCTCCAGGAAGTCGTTGACCAGCACGGAGTCGCCGGGCAGCCGCCACGCCGTGCGGAGTCCGCGGTACTCGCCGGGTCCGGAGCCCGCACCGCCGACGCTCCGAAGGTGCACGCCGTCCGGCCCGTAGTAGCGCAGCTCGTTGGTTCCGCTGTTGACCACCGCGATCCGGCCATCGGACAGCCGCACCGCGCTCGTGACCCGGAACAACTGCTGCGCGGACGAACCCTCGACCACCCCGATCCGCACGATCGGCGCCGCGGGCAGCTCCAGCGCCGGCAGCGCCGCCGGATCCACACGGTTCTCGATGACCCGGATGCCGGCGCTGTCCGTACGGACGACGTCGGCGCCACGGCCCGCCGGGCCGCCCGCGCCGCACGCGGCGAGGAGCCAGGCGCAGCCGATGGCGCCGAGCACCCAGGCGCATCGCGCGGCGACGCATCGATCGTAGCCCATGACAGACTCTCCCACGGCTCCGTGGACCTCGTCCAATGTTCGGATTCGGATGCCGCCGCCGGCGCGGGGTCGCGGCCCGCCGTGCTCACCCGCCCGCCGGCACGCCCCCTTCGAAAGCCTCGATCCGCCGCCGGACCTCGGGCGGGATCGGCTTCGACGTGCCCGCGGCGTAGTCGTACATGACCTGGACCGTCCGGCCGCTCGCGAGCAGCGTGCCCTCCGCGGAGCGCAGTTCGTACTCCATGGTGAAGCTCTTCGCGCCCAGCCGGCTCACGCGCAGGGCGACCGTGAGTCGCGCCGGGAAGCGGATCCGCGCGTGATAGCGGAGCGCCACCTCGGCGATCGTGTAGTCGATCCCGTCGAGGCCTTCCTGCCCGGCGACATCGCGCCAGTAGGCCGCCCGCGCCTCTTCGAAGTAGACCAACGCCAGCGAGTGGTGGGCATGGCCCATGGCGTCGATGTCGCGGAACCGCACATCGACCTCGCGGCGGAAACGGCATTCGGCGCCGGCCAGCGATTCCATTGCGTCAGAGCCTCTCGATGATGCCGCAGGCCACGCGGTCGCCCGAGTCGCCGGACGGATCGGTGTAGTAGTCGTCGGGATCGGCGTGGACGACGAGCGCCGTGCCGCCGTTGCGGAAGAGCGAGTCCTCTCCGCCCTCGAGCGTAACATAGGGATCGAGACTGTTGCCGCGACCCGTCCCATCGACCTGCACCACCAGGTTCGGCAGGTCGCCGGCGTGCGGGCCGGCCGGGTTCTCCATCCCGTGCTCGCGGCCCTCGGGGTCGAAGTGTCCGCCCGCGGACTGGAAGTCCGGCGGATCGCACCGGCCGGTCTCGTGGATGTGGAAGCCGTGGCGGCCGGGACGCAAGTCGCTCACGTCGACGACGACGCGCACGCCGTTCGCCTCCTCGGTGAACGTCGCGGTCCCGACCCGGTTCCCGTCGGCGTCCCGCAGCTCCGCGCGAGCCGCGCGGGCCGGCGCCTCCGCAGTGCCGGGGCCGTGAAGCGCCCAGCCGATCGCCGCACCGACGGCGAGCATTCCCGTGGTCAGAACCTTCGCGCGCATGATGACGTCTGCCTCTTCCGCGGCTTCAGCCGGTCCAGCGGCATGAAGTCGGTCCAGCGGCACGAAGCCGGTCCAGCGGCATGAAGTGGCGGAACCGCCGGCTGCGCCGGTGCGCGACCCGGTCTTCGCGGCCGGGGGGACCGGAAAGCCCGGCGCCGCGTATTGGCCGACCAGGCGTGCAAGCGCCATTCCCGCGCTGTAGCGCATGATCGGCCTTCCGGCTCCAGTCCCGGGTCCGACGGGGACGCTGGTGACGGCCGCGCGAATGCGCCCGGGGTCCATACCCGTCTGCCAGCTGGCGGTCCGGGTACTCACCCGCCCAACGCCTCGACGCGGCGCACCGCGGCACGCAGCGGAAGCACGAGTGCGACCGCGGAGAGGGCGAGTGCGAGTGCGAATCCCACCGCGAGTCCCGCGATCCTGCCGCCGTCGAGCGGCAGGTGGTTCAGCCGCGCCCGCAGGAAACCGTAGACCGGCCAGGCTTCGAGCACCACCACGAGCGCCATGTACCCGGTCGCGGTCATCATGAAGAGCAGGCCGCCGAACCCCGTCGAGATCTGCGCCGCGTTCTCCGTTTCGAAGCGCGGGAACAGCGCACCGAAGCCGATCGCGAGCGACGCGATGGCGAAGGTCATCACCGTGATCGTCGCGAGGGAGAGCGTCATCATGAACGGACCCACTCGCAGGATCAGGTTGGTGCCGAACGTGATCGCGAGCGCGAGGATGAGCAGCGGCGCGGTGCCGACCCAGTACTTGGTCCACAGCAGCGTCCGCAGCTCGAGCGGCGCGGAGCGGAGCAGCCAGAACGCGCGCCCTTCGAGACTCACCGCCGGGAACAGAAAGCGCGCGGCGATGGCGGCCAGGACGAATCCCGCCAGCCCCAGGTTCAGGAACGAGATGACGTTCACCAGGAAGAAGCCGACCTGCTCGCCGCTCCAGAGGGGGAGCGCCTTCACGTTGTAGATGTAGACGACGAGCAGGACCGCGAGCAGGATGAGCTGGGACCACTGCGTGGTGTCGCGGAAGAAGGTCCGGATCTCCTTGGCGACGAGCACCCGCGCTGTGACCGGCGCGCGCGCCAGTCCCCTCTCGAGCCAGGGCCGGCGCGCCCGCGCACCCTCGCGCAGCTCGGCGCCCTCCTGCGACCGGCTGAACCCCTCGCGGTAGAGCCGCTCGTGCAACCACGCACCGGCGACGACGAGCGCGGCCGCCGTGCTGACCAGCAGTGCGAGCGGGAAGAGGTCGCCCGCCCCCACGCCCAGCGCCGCGGTGAGCGCATCGGCCGCCCACTCGCTCGGGAGCCAGACCGAGCGGGGCGTTCGCAGCGAGGCCACGAAGTCGACCAGACTGCGGAACCCCTCCGGCCGCGCGAGCTGTTCCGGCCGCAGCATGCGAACCAGCAGGATGAAGGCCGCCGCGCCGAAGAGGCCGATCAGCGCCAGCAGATCCCGTGCTCGCCGCGCGGGGAACACGTTCACGAGCAGCAGCGTGAGCGCCGCGCCGATCACCGCCGGGATCGTGAGGAACGCGGCGAGCGCCAGCGTCGCGACGGCGGCGTAGCGCCAGCCCCCGTCGTAGACCCAGCCGTACGCCGTGAGGACCGGCAGCAGCACCAGGACGACCATCCACGACGAGTGCGTGATGGTCTCGACCAGCCGCGCGCCGTACACCCGCACGCCGTCCACGGGGGCGGCCATCAGCAGCTCGAGGTCGCGCGCCAGAAAGAACGATGACAGCGCCGTGATGACGTTCGAAAGCAGAAGGATCGACAGGAAGGCGAGCAGGATCAGCGCCAGCAGCTTGGCCGCCAGCACGTCGCCGATGGCCTCGGCGCCCTGGAAGTACCGCAGCAGCCGGTAGACGATCGCGAAGAGGGCGCCCCAGAACAGCAGCGCCACGAATCCGAGCACCACGGCTCTGGCCACGCTGAACGACGCCGCCAGCCGCCGCCGCATCGCCCGCCCGGCCGGCGCGAGGAGGAACGAAACGCCCGCTCCCGCGCGCCGCACCGCACCGCCCGACTCCGCCGCGCTTCGGCGCGCACCCGCCGAGGCGCTCGGAGGACCACTCACGGGACGCCCGGCCCCGCGCGCAACGAGGCCACCAGGTCCGCCACTTCGCTGCCGCCCGTCAGCTTCAGGAAGATGTCTTCGAGCCCCGCCGTGCCGGCCGCCGCCTCGGCGCGCAACTCGTCCATCGTCCCCACCGCCCGGATCCGCCCCTCCGCCAGGATCGCGATCCGGTCGCACAGCGCCTCCGCCACCTCGAGCGTGTGCGTCGAGAGGAAGACCGTGCCGCCACCCTGCGCGAATGCCCGCAGCAGGTCCTTGATCAGACGCGCCGCCCGCGGGTCCAGCCCCACCATCGGCTCGTCCACGACGATCAGCTCCGGCCGGTGCACCAGCGCCGAGCTGATCAGCAGCTTCTGCCGCATCCCGTGGCTGTAGCTCTCGACCAGTGTGTCCTTCCACGGCGTCAGGTCGAAGAGCTCGAGCAGCTCCAACGCGTGGCGCTCCGCATCGGCATCATCCCGACCCCACAACCCGCCGACGAAGCGCAGGAACTCCATCCCGGTGAGCTTGTCGTAGACGAACGGGCGGTCCGGGATGTAGCCGACGAGTCGCTTCGCCGCGAGACCGTCGCGCTCCATGTCGTGCCCGCCGATCACGATGCGGCCGCCACTCGGACGCAGCACGCCCACCAGCATCCGGATCGTCGTCGTCTTGCCGGCGCCGTTCGGCCCCAGGAACCCGAAGATCTCGCCGCGCCGGACGTGCAGGTCCAGCGGGTGGACCGCCGTGAACGAGCCGTATCGTTTGGTCAGCGATTCGAGTCGGATCATGAGAACGGCACCTGCCTCAGGACGGGTGGACGGCGCCCGCCGCCGCCGACGGCGCGTCGGTGCCCGCTCCGCGCCCCGGCACGCCCACGGCCGGCGGGACGACCTCGAGCCGCAGTCGGCCGATCAGCCGGATCAGTTCCACCTGCCGCGCAAGGCCGCCGACCAGCAGTCGCAGGTGCGAGGCATCCGCCGGAAACTGCCCGAGCGTCGGGTCGACCGCCACCCACCGCCCCAGCCAGACCTCCGGCCAGGCGTGGTAGTAGAACTTGCCCCGGATGTGCACCAGCCCGGCCGCCGTCCGCGCCGGCAGACCCAGCGCCCGCGCGAGCGCGACGTACAGCACGGTGTGCTCGTTGCAATCCCCCTCGCCGGCGGCCAGAACCTGGACGGCGCTCGGGATGCTCAGCGTGACGTCCTTCTCAAGCGTGCGGTACACCCACGCGTTCAGCTTTCGTGCCACCGCGACCGGGTCCGTCTCGCCGCCGGCAATGCGCAGCGCCGTCTCCGTGATGCGCGGATCCTCCGCCTGGATCAGCGCCGTCGCCGACAGCGCCTCCGCCGGCTCGCCGGCGCCCCGGTAGGGGAGCCGGTACCCGGCTTCGAGCGACGCCGCGTCCTCCCGCACCACGCGGAGCGTGTCTCCGCTCAGCGACTGCCGTCCGCCGGTGAGGTCGAATCCCGACAGCGGCACATCGAGCAGCCGCACCGCCAGGCGGTCGGCCACGGCGATGTCGTCCACCGCCGCGCCGGCCGCGATCGCCGTGGCCTCGATCACGGTGCCGTACCCGGCCGCGAGGCGCGCGTCCTTCTGCGCGCGGATCCACGCCTCGCGGGCCACCTCGTAGGGCGCGCGCTCGAGCGTGAATCCGAGCGGGCTCGTTGCGCGGATGAGACGACCGTCCGCATCCACCCAGCTCGCCAGGACCACGCCGCCGAACGCCTCCTCGACGTGCCACGCCGGGACCGTGTCGTACAGCGCCGTCGTCCAGCGGCCGGTCTCCGGGTCGCGAACCACGGAATCCGCCGGCACGAGCAGCGTGTCGTGCGCGCCGACCCGAATCTCGACACCGCGCTCCGCCAGCGTGGACGGGTCGAAGATGCGCACGCGGTCGTGCTCCCCCACTTCGAGACGGCCGGCCGCCGCCAGCCGCAGCGGGAGCACGCCCGGGAGCACCGGCGCGTCGTCGAACGGCAACGTCTCGTGCTGCACGTCGCCGCCAGCGCCGATGTCGAGCGCGAGCACCGAGTCGCGCATCGTGCCGCGGGCCGTGAAACGCCCGACCTCCGAGCTCAGATCGAACACGAAGTCCCGCAGCTCGAGCGCCTGGCTCAGCGCGACGCGGGTCCGCACCACCGCCCGGTGCAGTGTATCCAGCGCAGGGACATCGAGTTGGAGCAGCTCCTCGAGCACGAAGCCCTCCGGCACGGTATCGATCGTCGAACTGGCCAGCCCGATCGTCCGGCCCTCCATGCGGACGGCGTAGAAGCGCGATCCGGGCGCGAGCGCCCGGGCGCCGGTCTCGATGCGCAACGCCAGCGGCTTGAAGTACTCGCGACGGATGTGCCAGGCCACGATACCGGCCCAGACGCCGAGGACGGCCAGCGCGACGATGCGCCTTCGCGAGGGTACAGGCATGCGGTGGATGGGGCGCGGTCTCTCAGACGGGAGCGGCGGCCAGTGCGCGTTCGAACGCCTCGCGCTCGTAGTCGCTCTCGACCACGACAATGACCTCCCGCGGATGTCGCGCCGTCCGCAGGTGCTCGACCAATACCGGGATCATGATTCCGGCCGCCTCCTCCGCATCGAGGTTCCCGGCGCCCAGCCCCAGCGGCGGCACCGCCAGCGTCTCGATCTCCCACTCGACGGCACGACGGAGCCCGTTCGAGAGCGCGCGCCGCACCCCGTCCGCCGTCACCGGCTGATCCACCGAGCGCACCGCAACGTGGATCAGGTACGCGGCAGGAAGCGCACCGCCCGCCGTGATCACGGCGGAGCCCACGGGCAGCTCGCCCAGACGCTGACACTGCGCGGCGACCTCCGGTCCCGCGGCCAGTTCCAGCCGCCGCATCAGCGGCGTGACCGCCGAGCCGTCCGCGGCAACGGACCGCAGGACCGCCCCCGCCGCGACCCGCGTCAGATCGGCGTGCCGAATTTCGATCATCCGCGCCCCACCTCGCGGGCCTTGCGGAACATGGCCTGTGCCTCGTTCGGCAGATGCTTGCGGTCGAACAGGATCCCCATCGTGTAGTACGCCCTTGGATGCCGCGGCTGCAACTCGACCGCGCGCATCAGTGCCGCCAGCGCTTCATCCACCCGGCCAAGCTGGTTGAGCGCCTCGCCCCGGTAGTAGAAGCCCGTCGCATCATCCGGATCCAGCTCCGTGGCGCGCCGCAACTCGGCCTCCGCCTGCGTGTACAGCCCGCGCTTGAAGTAGATGATCCCCAGGTTCGTGTGGACATCGGCCCGCGCGGGATCGAGCCGCTGCGCTCGCTTCAGCTCCCGCTCCGCCTGCGCGAACCGCCGCAACGTGCACAGTGCGCTCGCCAGGCGCGTCAAGACCTCGACGTCGTTCGGGTCCGCCACCCGCGCGGCTTCGTACTGCTCGAGCGCCAGCTCGGGCTCGCCCGCACGCTCGTACAGTCGGCCCAGCTCGGCCCGCGCCCGCACGTTCGCCGGATCTTCCAGCAACAGCTCGCGGTACACCCGCGCCGCCGCCACCGTCTCGCCCCGGCGGTCCAGGTCCCGCGCGTGCGCGAACCTCTCATCCTCGCTCGGCGGCGCCGCCGCGGATCCATCCGCCGCCGGCGGGTCGGGCGCCCGCTCCGACTCCGATATCGACGACTCGGACTCCGACGCCGGCGGCTCCGACTCCGGCTCCTCCGCCGTCGACAACGCGACCGGCGCCGCGCCTCCCTCCTGCTGCATCACTTCCTGTCTCCCTGCCTCCGTCGTCGGGCTACGCCGCGCTCTCGCGCGCGGTCTCCTGGCCGACATCGTCGATCAATCCTTCGGTTCCGAGTCGATACATTCCCGAACCCACGCGAGGTAGCCCGCATCACCCGCCTCGATGGGAAGCACGAGCAACTCCGGCACCTCGTAGGGGTGCAGCTCCGCGGCACGAGCAAGCAAGTCCGGGACCGCCGACGCCGTCGTCTTCGCCAGCACCACCACCTCCGCCTCGCGCTGGACCGATCCCTTCCACAGGAACAGCGACGTCACGCCGGGCACGATGTTGCCGCACGCGATCCGATGCTCGTCGATCAGCGTCCGGACCAACCGCTCCGCCTCTTCCGCCGACGGCACGGTCATCAGCACCAGCCTCACCGCGTCGCCCGCCGCCATGCTATTCCGCCACGACCTGTTCCTTCCCGCCGTACAGGGAGTCGATGACCGCGCGATAATGTTCCTCGACCACTCGGCGCCGGACCTTGAGCGTGGGCGTCAGCTCGCCGCGTTCGATGCTGAACTCGCGTTCGAGCAACGCCATCTTCTTCGGCCGTTCGAAGCCCGCGAAGGCATCGAGCCGGCCGAGCACGTCACGCTCGACCGCCTCCCGGACCCGCGCATCGGCGATCAGCGCGTTCCGATCCGTCTCCGTGATCCCGGCCGCCCGCGCCCAACGCGCCAGCTCGTCGAAATCCGGGACCACCAGCAGGACCGGATACGGCCGCCGGTCGCCCAGTACCACCGCCTCGGCCACGAAACGACTGCGCCGGACGCAGTTCTCGATCGGCTGCGGCGCGATGTTCTTGCCGCCCGCCGTCACGATCAGATCCTTCTTGCGGTCGGTGATCCGCAGGAACCCCTCGGCGTCGATCTCGCCGATGTCGCCCGTGTGGAACCAGCCGTCCTCGCCCAGCACTTCGGCCGTCGCCTCCGGGTGGTGGAAGTACCCCTTCATCACCTGCGGTCCGCGGACCAGGATCTCACCGTCCGCCGCGACCATCACCTCCGTCCCGGGCACCGGCTTGCCCACGGTCCCGAACTTCAACGCCTGCGGTGTGTTCACGTTCGTGACCGGCGACGTCTCGGTCAGGCCGTACCCCTCCAGGACCAGGATCCCGGCACCATAGAAGAACCGCGCGATCGTCCCGTCCAGCGGCGCACCGCCCGAGATGCAGAAGCGGATCCGGCCGCCCATCCGCGCCCGGATCTTCCGGAACACCAGGAAGTCGGCGAACGCGTGCGCGATCCGGAGCCGGAGCCCGGGCCGCCGCCCGCCCAGCCGCGCATCCGCCCAGTCCAGGGCGACGCGCCGCGCCCACCGCGCCAGCCGGCGGCGGATGCCCGTCGCCGACAACACGCGCGCGTAGACCTTCTCGTAGACCCGCGGCGTCGAGACGAGCAGCGTCGGCCTCACCTCGGTCAGGCTCTGCGCCACCAGGTCGAACGACGGCACGTACGCGACCCGGATCCCGTGCGCGAGGAGGAAGTAGTCGACCATCCGCTCGAAGATGTGCGACAGCGGTAGGAAACTCAGCGCGACGTCGCCGCGCCCCACGGGAAGCACCTGCTCGACTGCGCGCGTGTTCGAGAAGATGTTGTCGTGGGTGAGCATCACGCCCTTGGGCTCACCCGTCGTGCCCGAGGTGTAGATCACCGTCGCCACATCATCCGGGCGCGCCGCGAGCGCGCGCTCCCGGAATCCCGCCCCCTTCCCCGCTTCCTCCTGCCGGCGCCCCAGATCCAGCAGCGTCCTGAGCGACACGACGCGCTCGTCATCCACCGCGACATCATCGAAGACCACGACGCGTTCGAGCCGCGGCAGATCCGACCACGCCTCACGGATCTTCGCGAGCTGCTGCTCCGTCGACACGAAGATCAGCCGCGCCTCCGAGTCGTCCAGGATGTAGGCAATCTGATGCGACGGCAGCGTCGCGTAGATCGGGACATCGACGGCGCCGAAGCAGAGCGCGGCCCAGTCCGCGATCGCCCACTCGGGCCGGTTCTCCGAGAGGATCCCGACACGGTCGCCCCGCGCGATCCCGAGCGCTTCGAGCCCCAGCGCCACCAGGCGGACCCGCTCTTCCAGCGCCCGGTACGACAACGGCCGCCACTCGCCGTCCACCTTCGCCTCGACCGCCACGGCATCGCCGAACCGGTCGACCGCGCCGAACAGGAGCTGGACCAGCGTGCCCTCCGGAAGGTCCGCCGGCTCCGCCACATATGTCCGGGTCCCTTCCCGGGCCGTCATCGCTCTCGCCTCCAGGGAGGTTGGAGGTCCGACCCCACGCGGCTCAACTCAGGATCAGCCGCGTGCCGATGTCGAGGTCCGGCCGGAGCGTGTGCAACACACTGCAATACTTCTCTTCGGACAACGCCAATGCGCGCCGAACCTTGTCCTCGTCCGCCGCCGCGATGCCGCGCGTTTCGCACACCATCCGCAATCGCAGGTACCGGCGCGGCGGTTCCGGCGCGCGGTCGCCTTCGATCCGGAACTCCAGACCCTCGAGCGGCAGCCGCATCTTGCCGAGGATGTTCACGACGTCGGCCGCCATGCACCCCGCCAGCGCCAGCAGCAGCGTCTGCATCGGCGCGGGGCCGGTCTCGCCATCGCCGTCGAGGCGGATCCACGCGCCATCGCGCGCGCCGCCATCGAAACGGAGCCCTTCCCCCGTCCACCGCAAGGTCACGGCCACATCCGCCATCAGCTCTCCCCTCCGGACTCTGTCTCGCCCAGCAGCTCGGCCAGCGTCCGCTGCGCGTGCGCGACGTGGCGATGCGCCTCCGGCCCCTCCGGCGGCGCCGCGAGGAACGCACGCAGATGCTGGATCGCCTCCGCATCGCGCCCCTCCCGCAACAGCAGGAACGCAAGGCCGTAATGCGCACCGGGCTCGCGCGCGTTGCGGTTCAACACCCCGCGATACGTCTTCACCGCCTCATCGGTCATCCCGATCCGCGTATACGCGATCGCGATCTGCTGGAGCACCGCCGTGTCTCCCGGAGCGTCCCGCAGCGCGAGGCGAAACGACGTCAGCGCCTCGTGATACTTCCCCACCTTGAGCAGTTCGAGCCCCTCCCGGTAGAAGTCGACCTGCTCCTGGTCGGCACTGCTGTCGAAGAGCTTCTTCCACCAGCTCATGGCATGCGATTGGAGGGGGGAGTCTCGTCGAAACCGCGCCGAAGCGCTCGGGCAAAGATAGACGCGGCTCCGCCGCGCCACAATCCCTCCCCGGCCCTCATCCGTGCCGCACCGACCCGACCGGCCGCCGGCGACACGCCACGATCGTCCCGGCAGCCCGCGCCTCGACCGCCAGCCCCACCGCGGCCAGCCGCGCCTCCGCATCGGGCGGCGCATCCTCGACGACGAGGCGACCGCCCGGGACGAGCACGCGTGCGCACTCCTCGATCGATGCGGCCACGCCGCCATCCGACGCGACGGCCCGCACGGCATGATCGTGGAACGGCAGCCGCGGACCGACGGCCACCCGATTGATGGCCGCCGCCTCGCTCCAACCGGCGAGCGTCTCGTCCGCCGCCACCACCTCGAGTCCTTGGATCCGCGCAGCCACGCCCGGCGCCAGCCGCGCGCTCCGCCCCAGCAACAGCGTGAACCCCGGGCCCGCGTGCACTCCCATCAACGCGGCGATCCGCAGCGCAGCCTCGTCGTCGCCCGGCTCGGGCGCCGCATCCGGACCCGGCAGCGCCGGCGCCGGTGGCACCCGCAGATCCGCCATCCCGCCCACGATCGGGTACCGCTCCCGGCAGTGCGGACATCCCAGCGCTCCCTCCAGCACCCGCCGGTTCTCGATGCGCTCGGCCAGCAGGATCAGACCGTGCTCCGGCCCGCAACGCGGGCACGTCGTGATGTCCGTCAGAACGATGTACATGGCGTGCTCGGCTCGACTCCCGTCCCCTAATACACCAGAGGCCGCTCCGAGTACTGCGCCCACTGCGTCGGCGTCTCCCACACGCGAGCGTACAGGAGCGCCTCCGCCATCCGCGGAGGGAGCCGCCCCTTCAACTCGTCGTAGAAGTATCGCGCCTGGTTCTCCGCCGACGGCTCGATCTCCGTGAACGGCGGCAGATCGTTGAGATTCGCGTGGTCCAGCCGATCGGCCAGCTCGCGCAACTCACGTTTGATGTCGACGAAGTCGAACGCCAGCCCCGATTCATCCAACTCCGACGCGGCCAGCGCCACCTCCACCACGTACCGATGGCCGTGGAGCCGCTCGCACTTGCCGTGGTAGTGCCGCAGGAAATGCGCGCTGTCGTAATGGGCCTGCACACTCACGACATACATGGTCCGCGCCTCTACGCTCGTTCCAGGATCAGGTTCCGGATGTCCACCGCCGCCGGACGGGTCAGTGCGTAGACGACCGCGTCCGCCACGGCATCCGCCGAAAGCATCGCCTCCCGCGGCGGTAGCCCGGGATGGCGGCCCGTGTCGATCGTATCCCACAGCGGCGTGTCCGTCGCCGCCGGCTCGATCAGCGTCGATCGCACACCGCTCCCGCGCAACTCGGCATCCAGCACCGCGTGCAACCCTCGAACGCCGAACTTCGACGCGGCGTACGCCCCGTTTTCCGGGAATGCCGACCGGCCCGCAATCGAGCCCAGCGTCACCACGTGCCCCGAGCCACGCCGCAGCATGCCCGGCAGGAACGCGCGGATCAACAGGAACGGCCCACGCAGGTTCACCCCGAGCTGACGATCGAAGCTCGCAGGATCGGTCTCCGCCAGCGGCGCCAGCTCGAAGGCGCCCGCCGCGTTCACCAGGATGTCCGGCGCCCCGCCACCCACCACGTCCGCCACAGACTCCGCCAGCCGCCTGACCGACTCCCGGTCCGCGACATCCGCCGGAACCGCGTGGCCGCCAATCTCCGCCGCCGCCGCGCGCAACGCCTCCGCGCCTCGCGCCACCATCACGACCCGGACGCCCGCCCCCGCCAACCGCTGCGCCACCGCCCGGCCGATGCCGCGCGACGCGCCCGTCACGACCGCGACGCGCCCCCGCAACTCCGATCCCGCGTCAGCCGACGATCCCATGGCCCATGGACAGTCGCAGGAATTCCTCGCGCGTCTTCGGGTCCTCGAGGAAGACCCCCCGAACCGCGCTCGTGATCGTCTTCGAATTCTGCTTCTCCACGCCGCGCATCATCATGCAGAGGTGGTACGCCTCACACACCACACCCACGCCCTGCGGCTTCAGCACGTCCCACACCGCCTGCGCGATCTGCTCGGTCAAGCGCTCCTGCACCTGCAACCGCCGCGCGAAGACCTCGACGATCCGCGGCAGCTTCGACAACCCCACGATCTTCCCATCCGGGATGTAGGCCACGTGCACCTTCCCGAAGAACGGCAGCATGTGGTGCTCGCACAGCGAGTACACTTCGATGTCCTTCACCACCACCATGTTGTGGTGGTCTTCATCGAAGATCGCATCCCCGATCACCTGGTCCACCGACAGGTGATACCCACGAGTGAGCCATTTCAGACTCTTCTCGACACGCTCGGGCGTCTTCACCAGCCCTTGCCGGCCGACATCCTCGCCCAGCCGCCGCAGCATCTCCGCAACCAGCGACTGGAACGACAACGCCTCGGCCTGTCGCTCATCCGCCATCACGCCCCCCCACACGAACGTTCGAAGCCGCCACGTGCGCGGCGATCGTCACTCACCGGTGTACTCGACGAAGTTCCGCGGCGTCTCCCAGAGCACGAGCCGGACGAGCCGCGCCGTTTCGGGGAGTGCATCGGCGAGGCGGTTCCAGATCGCGACCACCAGGTTCTCCGTCGTGGGATTCAGCCCTTCCATCCACGGCACATCCAGATTCAGGTTCCGGTGGTCGACGTCGCCGATCACCCGCTCCTCGACCAGGTCCTTGAGTCGCTTGAGATCGAAGACGAACCCGGTCTCCGGATCGATCTCGCCCTCGACGGTCACGTCCAGTTCGTAGTTGTGCCCGTGCCAGTTCGGATTGGCGCACAGGCCGAACGTCCGCTGGTTCCGCTCCGGCTCCCAGTCTTCCCGCGCCAGCCGATGGGCCGCGCAGAAGTGGAGTCGACGGCTCACGCGCACACGCGGCATACGCCCTCCTCGGTCTCGTCCATCCCTCGCCGGCGGCCCCGCCGCCGGACCGAACGGCCCGCCCCCACAAAAAGACCGGTCCGCCGTGCAAGGCGGACCGGCCCAGGAGTGACGCGCCGAAGGGGATTTTTGAAGCCCGGTCTGTCACGGTGGTGACCTCCCCGCGCGCTTCCGCCGTCCCCTCTCGGGGCGTGACGTCCGGCCCGGGAGTGAGTCCCGGCTTCAGTATTGTCGGCTCAAAAATTAACCCTTCAGCACGCCGCACACAGCCGGAATCTAGGCCGGATGGGCGCCGAAGTCAAGCCGGTACAGCGGGATCGGGGGGGCGGGGCGCCTTCGGCGCCAGGCTAGGGCTGGGGCTGGGGCTTGGGCTGGGGTGTGCCCGGGAGGGGGTGCGGTGGAGGGGAGGACGACCCGGGGGAGGGCCTGGAGCTGGATGGGAACGGCCGGGAACGGGAGCGGGAGCGGGAACGTTTACGTTTACGGGATGGGGGAGCGGGAGCGGGCCGCGCTCGCGCACGGCGCCCGCGGCTCAGAGCAGGAGGTCGGGCGTGGTTTCGTAGAGGCGGTGGATCGTCTCGCGGTCGGCCTCCGACAGGTGGATCGTGGACAGTTCGCCGCCCCACATCAGGTCGGCGGGGTCCGGCGAATGGGTCCCGATGCCGAGCACGTGTCCGAGCTCGTGCCCGACGAGCTGGCGGACCCTGGCCAGGGATCCGGCTTCGCTCGCCAGGACCGTCACCAGCATCCGCACCGCGCCGTCGTCCGGGTCGAACGGCGGCAGGAGGGGGAAAGTTCGGAGCGCGGTGCCGTCGGCCGTGCGACAGAACGTCGTGGCGGCCCGGCCCGTCACCTCCGGCGGGCAGGCGGCCGTGTCGACCGGCGGCGCGGCGTCCGACCAGCGCAGCACGACATCGGCATCTTCCAGCCGGCGGGTCTCGACGATGTCCACACCGGCCGGACCGAGCGCGGACGTCCACTCCGCTGCCGCGGCCGCCAGCGCATCGGCCAGCATCTCCGCGCGTGCCGGCATCTCGCCGCCGGCCACGTACACGTGGATCGTCGAGCCCACGGGCCAGCGATAGACCACCGGCTCGTCCATGGCCAGCGCGAAGGGGTAGCCGACCGCCCCCTCCGGCTCCGCCAGCCCGGCCGCCGAGTCGCACGCCGCCACGAGCAGGGGCGCTAGCAGGAGCGCCGCGGCGGCGCGGCGCAGGCGCGCACGCCACTCCCCTGATCGGTGATGCCTCCCGTCCAGCGATCCGTTCGCTTCCAATTGCCTGTGAGTCCGGGGTCCGGAGATCGGGCCCGCTCGGGCGCGGGCTCGGGGTGGGGATACACCACGGACCGCAAAAAGAAACCCCGGTCCGCGCGGACCGGGGTTCCCCAAAATAGACGGAGCGGCCGCCAGACATCGACGACCGCCCGCCTACCGCGGCGCTCTCCCCGGAGTTCCCGTTTCGCCGCGGTCACCGTGTTGTGCCCGACGGTTGGTGCAGGAACGATTCCACTCCGGGGGCCAAGCCCACAAAACGCGGCGGGACACCGGTTTCTGCGCTTTGTCGCCGCCTCGCGAACGCCCGCGAACCGACAACTTTTTTCACGATCCGATCCCTTTGTGCACGCGCCCCGGCGTGCGCGGACCGCACGCTAAAGCGTAGGGCCGCCCCACCCCAGGAGAACACGCGCCCCGGTGCGCGCGGACCGCACCGCCGCGCGACGTCGGGATCGTGCCCCGTCCGCGCGCGACGCTACGCCCGGTAGCTCCGCAGCCGCCCGAGGTTGCGGCGGTCCTCGCTCACCATGTCATCGCCCTTGGGTGTCTCGAGGATCTTGGGGATGGCGCGGAACCGGTCGTCCGTCATGAGGCGGCGGAACGGCTCTTCACCGAGCGTCCCCTCGCCGATGGCGGCGTGGCGGTCGCGGCGGCTGCCCAGCGTGCCGACCGAATCGTTCAGGTGAAAGAGCTTGAGCCGCTCGAAACCGAGGACGGCGTCGAAGCGCTCGAAGACGCCGTCGTAGTCGTCGCGCAGGTCGTAGCCCGCGGCCCAGACGTGGCAGGTGTCCAGGCAGACCCCGACGCGGTCCCGCAACGGCCGGCGGATGGATTCCAGCATCCGGGCGAGCTGCTCGAACGAGGCTCCGAGCACCTTCCCGCTGCCGGCCGTCGTCTCGAGCAGCACGCGCGTCGCTCCGCCGACCTCTTCGAGCGCGCGCTCGATCGCCTCGGCGTTCTGGGCCAGGCCGCGGTCGACATCGCCGTCCGTCGCGTTCCCCGGATGCGTGACCAGATACTCGAGCCCGAGGGCGACGCATCGCTCCAGCTCCGCGCGGAACGAGTGGTACGACTTCTCGAACAGCGCCGCATCCGGCGTCGCCAGGTTGATCAGATAGGAGTCGTGGGAGACGGCGACCGTGATCTCGTGCGTCGCCCGCGCCTCACGGAACGCCGCGGCCGTCGCGGGGCTCACCTCCCGCTCCGCCCACCGGTTCGGCTGCTTCGTGAAGAGCTGAAGCACGACGGCATCGATCTCCGCCGCCCGCGCCGGCGCCTGCTCGACTCCGCCGGCGGCGGAGACGTGCGCCCCCAGTTCGTCCGTCTTCGTCCGCTCCAAGCCTTCCTCCGAACCTCGAACGTTCCATGCCCGCTTCACCGAAACCACGCATCGTACAATACGGCCCGCGCTTCCCCGGGGGCAACCGATGCGCGGTCCGACTCGCGGCACGATTCTCTCGGGGCACGCGCGGCCGGAGTGACTTACACGGAGCGTGACATGACCTTGCACCTCTGGCACGACCTGCCGTCCGGCACGCGGCCGCCCCAGGAATTGAACGCCATCATCGAGATCCCTCGCGGCAGCCGGAACAAGTACGAACTGGACAAGGAAACCGGTCTCTTCCGCTTCGATCGCCTGCTCTACAGCGCGGTCTACTATCCGGGCGATTACGGCTTCATCCCCCGGACGCTGGCCGATGATGACGACCCGCTTGATGTGCTCGTCCTCGTCACGGTCCCCACCTTCCCGGGTTGCTTCATGGAGGTCCGCCCGGTCGGCGCGTTCGAGATGCGGGACGAGAAAGGGCTGGATGAGAAGATCCTCGCCGTCCCGGTCCGGGACCCGCTGTACGACGAGTACCACGAACTCGACGACGTCGCGTCACACTACCTGCGCGAGGTGAGACACTTCTTCGCGATCTACAAGGAGTTGGAAGGCGTGCGCACATCGATCCTCGGGTGGCAGGACCGGGAGAGTGCGTACGAGACCATCCGGGCGTCCTGCGAACGTTACCGGGAAGAATTCGGTGACCGCGCCGGCGGCTCGTAGCGGATGCCGATGAACGAAGCGGCACGGGACCAGCCCCATGCCGCTTCGCTCGGATTCCGGTGGACCGGGACGCCGATCCGCCCCACCGCTACATCTGCATGGTATCCATCGGCATCGTGTCCATCTGCATCGTATCCATCCGCATGGTGTCCGTCGGCGCGGGCGTGGGTGCCGGCGCGGGCATCGGCTCCGCTTCGGGCAGTTCCTCGACCGCGGGCACCTGCTCCTCAGCGGGCGGCTGTTCGCAGGCCGCGAACGCCAGGACCGACGTAGTGAGAACCACGAGCATCGAGCGCTTCATACCAACCTCTCGGAATGAGGGTCGCAACGCGAGCTTCACGCCTCCCTGACGCGAAGGGGCCGAATTCGGCGCACAACGCCGCCCGGATTCGAGCCCCGCCTCCCGGGAACTGCACCAGCCATGCAGTATGTATGCCTGCGGAAGCCGTGTCAAGGAGAGGTGAGCACGAATGCGCTCGTGCGGGGGCTCCGGGGCGCGGAGATCCGGCCTCGGAGCCCCGTGCGACCGTGAGGCCGCCTACTCGCGCACGCGGTAGTTCACGATCGTGCGGTCGCCCTTCCGCGTGCGGACGACGAGTGAGACCACGGCGCCCGGCCCGACGGCCTGCGCCGCCGCTTCGAGGTCATCGATGTCCGAAACGTCCCGGCCGTTGAGGCGCTCGATCACCATACCGGGCGCGAGTCCCGCTTGCGCGGCCGGGCTGGCCGCCGCGACCCGAACGATGACCACGCCGGCATCGGCATCGATCCCGAGCCGCCGGGCGAGCCCCGAGGTCAGTTCCTGCGCGTCGAAGCCGAGCCGACCGACTCCGGCCTCGTGCTCGTCCGCGGTCTTGCGGGCCGTCTTGACCGCGGACTCGAACGCGCCCAGCTCGGCGCGCAGCCGAATGCGGTCGCCGTACCGGACGACGCTCAGCTCGGCCGTCTCGCCCGGGTCGTGGCGCGCGAGCAGTTCCATCAGGTCACCGGTCGACTCCACCGGCGTTCCGTCGACCGCCACGATGACGTCGCCCAGGCGCAGGCCCGCCCGTTCCGCCGCGCTCCCGGCCTGGATCTGCACCACCTCGGCACCCGTCGGGTGGTCCAGGCCGTAGACCTCGGCGTCCGCGGGCGTGACATCGCTGATGGCGACCCCGAGCTTCGGACGGCGCACCACGCCGTGCTCGATCAGGTCCGTCGCCACCCGCTGCGCGATATCGATCGGTACCGCGAAGCCGTAACCGCTGTAGAAGCCCGTCGGACTCGCAATCGCGGTGTTGATGCCGATGACCTCGCCGTCCAGGTTGACCAGCGGGCCGCCCGAGTTGCCGGGGTTGATGGCCGCGTCCGTCTGGATGAAGTGTTCGAGCGGCGCGGATGCACCGTCGTTGCGGCCGATGATCCCGATCTGCCGGCCCTTCGCGCTGATGATCCCCGCCGTGGCCGTCGCACCCAGTCGCAGTGGGTACCCGAGCGCGACCACCCAGTCGCCGACGGCCACCGGATCCGAGTCGCCCAACGCGATCGTCGGGAGCCCCTTGGCATCGATCTTCAGCACCGCCACATCCGTGTTCGGATCCCGACCCACGAGCTCCGCATCGAACTCGCGCCGGTCCTGGAGGACCACGGTGATCCGCTCCGCCCCGTCGACCACGTGGTTGTTCGTCAGGATGTAGCCGTCCTCACGGAAAATGAAGCCCGACCCGCTCCCCTGCCGCGGGATCGGCTCGCCCTCGCCCCGATCGAAGAGGTCCTCCCACGGCGTGCCGCGGAACGGCTCCGGAACCTCGATCCGTGCCTGCCGCACCGACTCGACCCGAACGTGGACGACGCTCGGGAGCGCACGCTCCGCCGCCCGGCGGAACGCCCGGCTCAGCGACGCCGGCGTCGGATCCGATAGCGCGACGCGCCCCGGCGCCGCTTGTTGCACTGCCCGGGTCGCTGCGGCGCTCTCGCGAACCGCTTCGAGACCCGTGGCTCCCGCCACCGTCACCGCCACCAGCGCCGTGCCGGCGGCGATCTGTCGCACTGAAGGACGCACTCGTTACCTCCGACTCCTGTCCGATCCGTCGTGCGAAACGCACTATCTCGTTTCATGATAACGGTTTCGAGCTTACATACACACAGCGTGTCCGAAACGTTCACCGGTATGCTTCTTGCCCCGTCAAGCACTGTGGAGACCGCCATCATGAGCCTGGGGAGCCCGTGTCCCTGCTGATCGTCCTCTACCTGCTGCTCGTCATCGTGTTGCCGCTTGCATTGAGCGCCGCAGTGGCGTACCGGACGCTCCCCGAAGGCCGGACCTGCCCACTCTGCGGGAGCGAGACGTTCTGGCTCCGGATCCGGTGGCTCCGCGTCGTGTCGTATCTCATCCGCGGCAACACCCTACAGCGGCGCTGGTGCATGACGTGTGGTTGGGAGGGGACGTGTCGTCTGCCGCGGGAGCGGGAGACCCAGCCGGTGGACCCGATCCGCCCCTCGCGCAGGCAGCGCCGGAGCATCGCGATCGCGCCGGGGCAGTCCGGTGAGGCGGTCAACCTGCGGAACCTCGACCTCGACGGCGCGCCCTGGCGAGTGCTGCTGCAATGCTGGTGCGATGCACGACGATGGTACGGCCGCCTGCTCTTCATCGCGCCATCCGGCCGCCTGTGGGTGGACACGGTCGAGCCGTTCAGCGGTGCAACGCCCACCGAGGTCCTCGGCCAGGCACTCGCGCTACCGGACCGCACCCTCGCCTGTCGCCTGAGGGAACTCATCTCCGATTGAGCCCCGGCACGTGAGCCGCGTCCCCGCATCCGCGGTCGCGCCGATCACGCTCTCCGGGTTCAGGCCCCGGCTCGTTCCCGCACGAGAAAGGATCGCCGGCCGAGGGCGGGCTCTCGGCCGGCGGGGTGGAAACAGGGGGGATACGAAATGCCCACCGCCCGATCGACTGAGCAATCCGTGTGCCGGGCGGCGGGTCGAATGGTTCAGACGAGGGCGGGTCGCCCCGCCTTGGCCACGATCGACTCCCAGGGGAACAGCCCGTCCTCCGCCCGCCGCCCGAAGTGCCCGTAGGCGGCGGTCGCCGCGTAGATCGGACGGAGCAGGTCGAGGTCCTCGATGATGCCTCGCGGCGTCAGGTCGAAGCGTTCCCGCAGCCACGCGATGATGGCGCGTTCATCGGCCTGTTCGGTGCCGAACGTCTCGACGGCGATGGCCACCGGCTCGGCCACGCCGATCGCATAGGCGAGCGAGACCTCGCAGCGCCGCGCGAGCCCCGCCGCGACCACGTTCTTCGCCGCCCACCGCGCCGCGTACGCCGCAGAACGGTCCACCTTCGAGGGATCCTTCCCACTGAACGCGCCGCCCCCGTGCCGCGCCGCCCCGCCGTACGTGTCCACGATGATCTTGCGCCCCGTCAGTCCCGTGTCGGTGGCCGGACCGCCTTCCACGAACGAGCCCGACGGGTTCACCCAGGCCCGGGATCGCCAGTCCGCCGGGAGCAGCTCCGCCGGCAGGACCCCCGGCGCCACCGCATCGAGGATGAGCGCCTGGATCTCCGCGACCGAAACCTCCGGAGCGTGCTGCGTCGAGACCACCAGCCCCGTCACCTCGACCGGCTCGCCGTCGACGTAACGGACCGAGACCTGGCTCTTCGCGTCCGGACGCAACCACGGCACCTCGCCGGACTTGCGCAGATCCGAGAGCCGGCGCGTCAGCGCGTGCGCCCAGGTGAGCGGCGCAGGCATGAGTTCGGGCGTTTCGGCCGTCGCATAGCCGAACATCATCCCCTGATCCCCCGCACCCTGAGCCCGCGCATCCTCCTTGTCCACCGCCCGCGCGATCTCCGCAGCCTGCTCGTGCAGGTGGACCCGGATCTCCACCGACTCCGCCGAGAACCGGCCATCGACCTCGACGTAGCCGATGTCCCGGATCGCATCCCGTACGACCCGTTCGAGTTCGTCGCGATCGATCACCGCCGAGCTCCGCACCTCCCCGGCCAGGCAGACCAGATTCTGCGTCACGAGCGTTTCACACGCCACCCGCGATTCGGCGTCCCGGTCCAGATACGCATCCAGCACCGCGTCGCTGATCCGGTCCGCCACCTTGTCCGGGTGCCCCTCCGAGACCGACTCGCTCGTGAGGATGTACTCTCGTGCCATGATCCGCCTTCCGGATGAAGAAAACCCGCCGCCGGTAAGCTCTCAGCAGCGGGCCTCCGGCGCTTTAGTGCTTTGTTTAGCGTGGGGCACAAGCTGCCGCCTCAAATCCCACGTCGCGTCGTCAAACGTAGAGCCCGCACCGCGCCGCTGTCAAGGAACACGCCTTGCGTCATCGCATTCATTGGAGGAGCAGGACATGCGAGCACCGCCACTCTACGGTCCGGGACCCGGCGAACCCCAGCCGCTCCGCCCGGTCCCGGACCTCGCCGGCACCCCCGTCGAGGATGTCCAGGGCGAACACGCCGGCATCATCTACGGCGCCCTCGCCGATGCCGACACCGGCCTCATCCGCTATCTCGACCTCGCCCTCGAAGACACCGGACGTCACGTCCTGGTCCCGCTCGGCCACGCGCGCATTGAACGCGAGACCGGCGCGCGACCGCAGATCCGACTGCGCGCCGCCACGCGCGACGACCTCGAAGAGATCCCGCCCTTCGAGCCCCACGGCGATGTCGACGGCCCCTACCAGCAGGCACTCCTCGCGGCACACGGTAGATTCTTCTACGGCGAACGCTACTACGCCCATCCCGCCTACGACCATGCGGGCCTCTACGCCGGCGAGCACCCCATCGTCCGCGAGCCCACCGCCCCCCGCTCGCCCGCGCCACTCGAGCGACTCTCCGATCTCCCCGGCTACCGCGTCGCCACCGGCGAGCCCGACATCCGCGGTTGGCGGCTCATCACCGGCCAGGGCCACACCACCGGGATCATCGAGGACCTCGTCGTCGACCCCCGCTTCGAGAAGGTCCGATACGTGATCGTCCGCCTGTCCCGCCCCCCCGAACGCGTCCTGATCCCCGTCGGCTTCCTCCAGATCGATCAGCCCACCGAAACGGTCCGGACCCCCGCCCTCTCCGATGACGACATCCACAGCCTCCCGCCCTACCGCCTCGGAGCCGTCACCCGCGCCGACGAAGAGCGTGTCCGCAAGGCCATCGAAAAGCGGCTCGACGGCGACCGTCGCTTCCAGCGCCCGGACTTCGCCCCCATCGCCGACCGCGCGCGGCGCTGAAGCCGACCACGAACTCCCGACCGTGGCGCGCCGACCCCACGACCGCCCCGTACCGAGCACCGGACCCGGAGCCGCGGGTCAACCGCTCGCGTCCTCCCGGTCCCGCTCGACCACGATCCGCACACGAACGTCCACCCCCCGGAACTCCGGATTGCCACCGCCCCTCCCCGTGCTCCCCTCGAGCGTCAGCCCGTCCGGGAAGGACCGCCCCACCACGAACCGCGCAATCGGCAACGCCCTGCACGCCGCGTCCGGAAAGAACTCCAACAGGTTCCCCTCCAGCCGGAACACCCCCGCACAGAACCGGGCATCCGCACCGTCCGACACCTCGAACCCGACCGTCCGCAACACGAACCTCCGATCGGCACCCAGCGACAGCGTCACCGGGAACCGGACCGCCACGCCACGCTCACCGCCGATCTCCTCCACCCCCGCCCAACGTCCCACCAGCGACTCCGATGACGGATCGAGGAACACGATCCCCGTCGTCGCCTCCCCGGTCTCGCACGCCGCGACCGCCAGCACTCCCAGCGCGCACGCTGCCGCGATCCGCATCTCCCCTCCGCGCGTATCGGTCCGCTGCCCCGGCAGTGTGCCGCCGCTGGAAGACGCGTGCCGAAAACTTGTGTTTGCTCGGTTGACTTCCGACGCCGCGGCCGGCATCTTCCCCCACCTATGGAACTGATCCTCGCCTGTGCCTGTGATGACGCCCGCGTCCGCGATGATGGAAAGATAGATATCCGCGGGATCTTCAATGAACTGTACGCGCCCGGCTTTCCGGCGATGCAGGACCGGATGACGGTCGTGCTGATGGTCGAGTGGGGGCGGGAGCAGTCGGGACGGATCCCGCTGCGTGCCGACCTGGTGGATGATGCGGGGCGTGCGGTGTTCACGATCGAGGGGCACACGGATGTGGAGCTGCGCGGAGATGCGCGGGCGCCGGCGCAGACGCGGTTGATCCTGCCGGTCGAGGAGGTGGTGTTCCCGCACGCGGGGCAGTACCACTTCGAGTTCAGCGCGGATGGGGCCACCAGCCGTGCCTTCTCGCTGTTCGTGGGAGAGCGGCAAGAGATGTAGTTTCGGGAGGGTGGTCGTCCTTGCGAGGGCGTCGGCGCGTCGGACCGGGCGTTGCGCGCCCTCGTGGTGCTTTCGGCATCCCGGGCGGGGTTGGGGCTTCCGGCGCGCGGGGCCGGGTGTCGGGATGGCGCGGATCGAGCGCGGCGCCGGACCGCGCTGGTTACGGGCCGCGGACGCCCGGCTCCGTCATGCGCCGCGGATCGAGCAGCTCGTCGATCCGCTCGGGGGGCAGGACGCCCTTCTCCCGCGCGATTTCGCGCGGTGTCTTCCCCTGCGCGTACGCCTCCTTCGCGATCGCGGCCGCGGCATCGTAACCGATCGCCGGCGCGAGCGCCGTGGCCAGCATCAGGTTCCGCTCGACGAGTTCGCGGCACCGGTCCTCGTTGGCCGTGATCCCCTCGACGCACTTCTCGGCCAGCACCCGGCTGGCATTCGCCAGCAGCCGAATCGACTCGAGTAGCGTGTGCGCCATGACCGGCATCATCACGTTCAGCTCGAAGAAGCTGCCCAGCCCGCCGACCGTGATCGTCGTCTGGTTCCCCATGACCTGCGCGGCCACCATCGTCACCGCCTCGGGGATGACCGGGTTCACCTTCCCCGGCATGATGCTCGATCCGGGCTGCGTGGCCGGGAGCGTGATCTCGGCCAGCCCCGCCCGCGGCCCGCTCGCCAGCCAGCGGATGTCGTGGGCGATCCGCATGAGCGAAACCGCCACCGTGTTGAGCGCGCCGTGCGCATAGACCACCGTGTCCCGCGTGCCCTGGCGCTCGAAGTGGTTCTCCGCCTCGCGGAACTCGAGGCCGGTCATGGCACTGAGCCGCTCGATCGCCCGACGCGCAAAGTCCGGGTGCGTGTTGACCCCCGTCCCCACCGCCGTGCCGCCCAGCGGCAGCTCCGCCAGATCGTCGCTCGCCTCGCGGACCCGCCGCATTCCATGCACCACCTGGCTCGCGTAACCGCCGAACTCCTGACCCAACCGCACCGGCGTCGCATCCATCAGATGCGTCCGGCCGGACTTGACGATCCCGTCGAATTCCGCCGCCTTCACGGAGAGCGCGCTGCTCAGCTCCGAGAGCGCCGGCAGCAGGTCCCGCTGGATCTGGACGCGCGCCGCCACCTGCATGGCCGTCGGGATCACGTCGTTCGATGACTGCCCCCGGTTGACGTGGTCGTTCGGGTGCACCCGCGCGCCGCCCGCCGGCACGCCCAGCAACTGGTTCGCCCGCGTCGCGATCACCTCGTTCGCGTTCATGTTCGTCGACGTGCCACTCCCCGTCTGGAAGATGTCGACGACGAAATGCCGGTCATGCTCGCCCGCGATCACCTCGTCGGCCGCCACGACGATGGCGCGGCCCAGTTCCGCGTCGAGCAGACCGAGCTCCATGTTCGTCTCGGCCGCCGCCTTCTTGATCCGGCCCAGCGCCGCGATGAAGTCCCGCGAGAAACGCAGGTCGCTGATCGGAAAGTTCTCGACTGCCCGCTGCGTCTGTGCGCCCCAGAGCGCATCCGCGGGGACGCGCATCTCGCCCAGCGAGTCGCGTTCGATCCTGTACGTCTTATCACTCATCCGTTCCTCCAACGGTTTTCCTCACGGCGGCGACGGCGCTCGCCCACCCTACCGGCGCGGCATCGCCGGCCGGACCTCGATGCGGCTGGGGAGTGTGCGCGCGGGCGTGTCCAGCAGATCCAACACCATCTGCGCGATGTCGCCGGGCTGGATCCGCCAGTCGTCGCCGGCCGCCGAATGCGGGTGGCCGAACTCCGTCGCGACGCTGCCGGGCATCAGGAGGCTCACGCGGATGCCGTCGTGCCGGACCTCCTGCATGAGCGCCTCGCTGAAGCCCACCAGTCCGAACTTGCTCGCGTTGTACGCGGCGCTCCCCGCCGCCGCGTACTTCCCCGCCAGGCTCCCGATGTTGATGATCCAACCGCCGCCCGCCCGCTTCAGGTGCGGGATCGCGGCGTGCGAGCAGTAGAACACGCCGCTCAGGTTCGTCTCGAGGACCGCCTGCCAGTCGTCGACCGCGAAGTCCTCGACCGGGCCGAACCGGCCGATGCCGGCGTTGTTGACCAGGACGTCCAGACGGCCGAATGCCGAAACCGCGGCATCGATCAGGTGCCGGCACGCCGCCGCGTCGCGCACGTCGCAGACCACGCCGCGTACGCGCCCGGCCGCATCCGGGGAGACCCCGGTCGTGAACCGGCCCGCTTCGAGTTCCGCCGTCACCCGCTCGACGTCCGCCGGCGTCCGTGCGCCGAGGACCACATCGAGGCCGCGACTCAGCAACGCTTCGACGATCGCGCGGCCGATCCCCTTCGTCCCGCCCGTGACCACGGCGGCCTTCCCGCGCAACTCCGGCATGAATCCTCCTTGCTCGGAACGTGCTGCGGCGGTCAGTTTAACCACTCGCGTACGGTCCCGCTAGCGAAGGCCGGGGCCGAGGCTGAGAACACTGTTCCAGCCCGCCCGAGCCCCGACCCGAGCCTGAGCGTGAGCCTGAACCTTGCCCACGGACGGCCATGGACCTGAACGGAAGAGTCGCTCTCGTCACCGGAGGCGCGCGCCGGGTCGGCCGCGCGCTCGCACTGGCGCTCGCGCGCGCGGGCGCGGACGTCGTCGTGAACTACTTCACCGCAGCCGCGGAGGCGGAAGAGACCGTGGCCGAGATCACCGCGCTCGGCCGGCGAGCGATCGCGGTCCACGCCGATGTCTCCCTCCGCGCGGAGGCGACCGCGCTCGTCCGCCGCACGGCCGATGCGTTCGGCCGGCTGGATGTGCTGGTGAACAGCGCTTCCGTCTTCGAGTCGGCGCCGTTCCTCGCCATTGAAGAGGCGGACTGGGATCGCGTCCTGGCCGTCAATCTCAAGGGGCCGTTCCTGCTGTCGCAGGCGGCCACGCCGCTGTTGCGGCGAGATGGCGGCGGCGTGATCATCAACATCGCGGACCTCTCGGCGTTCCAGCCGTGGCCGTCGTATGCGCATCACAGTGTCTCGAAGGCGGGGCTGGTCCAGCTCACGCGCGTCCTGGCGCGGGCGCTGGGGCCCGACATCCGCGTCAACTGCATCGCGCCTGGAACCGTGCTCCCGCCCGCAGACTATACGGAGGAGCAGATTCGCCGCAGCCGGGAGAGCACGGTGCTGAAGCGGATCGGCACGCCGGAAGAGGTGGCCCGCGCGCTCCTCTATCTGGTCGAGAGTGACTTCGTCACCGGCGAGGTCGTCGTCGTGGACGGCGGACGGCTGCTGCTGTAGGGGGGGCATGGCGCAAAAGAGGAGCAGACGGTGGCTCGTCGCCGGGGCGCTCATCGCCGCGGCGGTCGGCATCCCTCTCGCCTTTGCCGGGAGCCAGGATTGTCCATCGATCGCCGCGCTGCGCGCCTACCGGCCGCCCGAAGCCAGCCATGTCTACGCGCTGGACGGATCGCTCCTCGCCGAGCTCGCGCCGCAGCGCCGGACGCTCGTCGATTTCGCCGACATCCCGGCCCTCGTCCGCGACGGTGTGGTGGCCGTCGAGGATCGCCGCTTCTGGGAGCACGATGGCGTGGACCCGCGCGGCGTCGTCCGCGCCGTGTGGCGCGACCTGCTGTCCCTCTCGTTCAAGGAGGGCTTCAGCACGATCCCGATGCAGCTCGCGCGGAACGTCTTCCCCAAACAGCTTCCGCGGGCGAAGAAGATCGGCCGGAAGATCTGCGAGATCCGACTGGCCGATGACGTCGAGAGGGAGTTCGGCAAGGAGGGCACGCTCGAGCTCTACCTCAACCAGATCTACCTCGGTGACGGCTTCTACGGCATCGAGGCGGCGTCCCGCGGATACTTCGGCAAGTCCGTCGCGGCCGTCACGCCGGCGGAAGCCGCGCTGCTCATCGGACTGGTCCAGAGCCCGGAGGGGTACAACCCGCGCAAGCATCCCTTGCGCGCGATCCGGCGCCGCAACGTCGTCCTGAACGTCATGGCCCGCGAGGGCGTGATCTCATCCGAGGTCGCCGAGCGCGCCAAGGCCCGGCCGCTCCGGCTTGCACCGCCGATCGAGGCCGCCGGACCGGCTCCCTACGTGGTCGCCGCGGTGCGCGCCGACCTGCGCGAGCGCTTCGGCCCCGATGCCGATGTCCGCGGGCTCCGCGTCTACACCGGGATCGACCCGGCGCTCCAGCGCGCCGCGCGCGAGGAGCTGGTCGCGCAGATCGAGCGGATCGAGGCCGGCGAGTACGGCCCCTACCGACACCCGCGCCCCACGGCGGACCAGCCGCCGGTGGACAGCGCCGCGGTTCCCTACCTCCAGGGGATGTTCATCGCGCTCGACCCGCAAACGGGCGCCATCCGCGCGCTCGTCGGCGGCCGCGACTTCTCGCTCTCCCAGTTCAACCGCGCGCTCCAGGCGCGCCGGCAGCCCGGCTCGGCGTTCAAGCCGATCGTCTACGCCGCCGCGATCGAGCGAGGCCTGCCGCTGACCGCGCGGATCGAGACGACACCTCTCGCGGTGGATGATCCGACGGCGCCGGTCGCCTGGCGGCCCGGCGACCACCTCCCGGACTCGGTCGAGACGCTCTCCGTCCGCGAGGCGCTCGCCCGATCATCGAACCATGCCGCGGTCCGCGTCGGGCGCTGGGCCGGCGTCGAGAACGTCGTGTCACTCGCCCATACGCTGGGTCTGACCACGCCGATCCCGGAATACCCTTCGATCTTCCTCGGCGCGGCCGAGGTCGTCCCGGCGGAACTCGTCGCCGCGTACGCGACCTTCGGCAACGGCGGATTCCGCGTGCAGCCGCACATCATCACGCGTGTCGAGGACGACCAGGGACACGTCCTGTGGCAAGCGCCGGCGGCGCACGAGCGCGTCCTGAACGAGGGCGTCGCCTTCCTGACGCTCAGCATGCTCCGCGATGCCGTCGACTACGGCACCGGCACCGCCGTGCGCGGCGTCGGGTTCCACCTGCCCGCAGCCGGCAAGACCGGTACGACGAACGGCGCCAAAGACACCTGGTTCATCGGACTGACGCCCGATCTGGTGGCGGGCGTCTGGCTCGGTTTCGACCAGCCGGCGCCGATCGTGGCCGGCGCGAGCGGCGGATTGCTCGCCGCACCCGTCTGGGGCCGGTTCATGGAGCGCGCCTATCGCGACCGCCCGCTCCCCCGCCCCTGGATGCCGCCACCGACGCTGCTCACCGTCGCGATCGACACGGAGACCGGGATGCGCGCCACGGGAAACTGTCCGCTGGACCAGGTCCGGACCGACTTCTTCCTGCCCGGCACCGAGCCGCTCGACACCTGCCCACTGCACCCCGAGGGCAGCGTCGAACGACTCTTCGACCGCCTCTGGCGCGGCATCAAGGGGATCTTCTAAGTGCTGCACGCACGCGAACGCACCGGCACGCCACGCGGGCCTATGGCTTGCATGCGCAGCCTGCGGCGGGGCCCGTCTTCGCGGCAAGCCATCGGCGGCCACCCTGGAGATCGAGGGGGTTCGATCATGCGAGCGTCGCACGTCTTCTTCGCCCTGCTCACGGTGCTGCTCACCGGATGCGCGCTCGTCTACGGCAGCCGGCAACCCGACCCCGAGGAACGCCTGGCCCGGGGCCTCGCCGCACTCGATCGCGAGGACTACCGCTCGGCCTTCGATGACCTGGTCTGGGTCTACACCCACTTCCCGGACGAGCCCGAGGGGCGCCGCGCACTCCTCGCACTCGCCGCCGCCGAGCTCGACCCGCGCAACCCCTCGCGCCGCCTCGGCGTCGGCTCCGACCTCGTGGCCGATTACCTGCGCACCCCGGGCACGCCCTCCTGGACACACCCCGTCGCCGAGACCGTGTACCTGTTGGCCCTCGAGCTCGGCGCCGCCGAAACCCGCGTCGCCGAAGCCGAGATGGAACGCGAGGAGGCGGAGCAGGAGAGTGCGGAAGCCCGGGGCGAAGCAACGCGAGCGCGCCGGCAGGCGCAACGCGCGGAGGCGGAGGCACAGCGCGCACGCCGCGCGGAGGCCCGGGCCGAGCGCGCCCGGCGCGGCGCACAGGCCGCCCCGCCCGGTCCACTCCCCCAACTCCCGGGGCCGCCCGTCACCGCCCGCATCCGCGAACTCCAGCGTGAGCGCGACCGCCTCGCCCAGCGCGTGCAGGCGCTCGAGCGCGAACTCGAGCGAATCCGCAAGACACTGCGACCCTGACCCGCAAAGCCGGACGCTCTGCCCGATTGCGATCCCGTGCGCCGACGGCGAAGTTGGTGGCCATGACCGTGCGGACCCGACTGCTCCTCACGTGGACGGGCGTTGCCTTCCTCCTCCTGCTCCCCGCGCTCTATGCGGTCAGCCGGCTCGATGCGTTGCGTGACATCGCCTTCGAGCAGCGCGGACGGTACGCGGAGGCGTTCCTCGAACTCGGCCAACTCCAGGTCAACCTCACGGAGTTCGATCGCTTCCTCCGCAGCTACGTCGCGGCGCCGGACCCGGCGCTCCGGGAAGGCGCCCGACAATCCCTGACCGAAGCGCGCGGCCGACTCTCCCGCCTCGCCGCGGCCGGCTACGACACCGCCACCGCCGGCACCGCGGCGGCACTCGATACCATTGCCGATGCCACCCGCCGGCTCGAGGAGTTGGTCGCCCAGGGACGCACCCAGGAGGCCACCGCCCTGCTCGAAGCGGTCAAACCGACCCTCGCGCGGTCGCGCGAATCGCTCGGTGCCGTCGCCCGCTCGATCGACGAGCGCAGCCGCGCCGACCTCCTGCAGGCCCGCAACATCAGTGCGGCCGCCGCGAGTACCACGCTCGCCGCGGTCGCCATTGCCGTCGCGCTCGCGCTCGGGCTCGGGCTGTGGACCACCGGCGCGCTGACGATACCGCTCCGCCGGCTCCGCCGCGCCATGGCGGCCGTCGCGGGCGGCGAATTCGTCGCCGCGCCGGACCTGCCCTACACGCGCACGGACGAGATCGGCGACCTCACCCGCTCCTACCGCTCCATGACCGGACGCCTCGCCGAGCTCGACCGCGTCCGCGCCGAGTTCCTGAGCATGGCGAGCCATGACCTCAAGACTCCGATCAGCGTCATTGTCGGGTACGCCGAGCTCATCGAGGATGGGGTCTACGGCACCGTCACCGACCAGCAGCGAGAGGCGCTGCGGTCGATACGCGAACAGACCGATGTGCTCACGAGACTCGTCCAGCAACTCCTGGACAGCAGCCGCATCGAGGCCGGCGGCCTGCGCATCCACAAGACGGAGACCGACCTGATCGGCCTCCTCACCGGGGTCGAACGCGCCTTCGATGCACTCGCCAGGAGCCAGCGGATCGATTTCGCCGTCGAGGCCGACCCGGCGCTCCCCGAGACGATCCGTGCGGACGGCGACCGCCTCCGCGACCAGGTTCTCGGCAACCTGCTCACGAACGCGTTCAAGTTCACGCCTGCGGGCGGCCGCATCCGGCTGCGCGCCCGGGCGGCCGATCGGCGGCTCCACCTCGAGGTCTCGGATACCGGCGCCGGGATCCCGCCGGACGAGGTCCCACACATCTTCGAGAAATTCTACCAGGCCGGACGGGCCGCCCGCGAGGCCGGCGCGGGATTGGGCCTCGCCATCGCGCGCGATGTCGTCGAGGCCCACGGCGGCACGATCAGCGCAGAGAGCCGGCTCGGACGCGGAACCACCTTCCGCATCGAACTGCCGATCTGATCGGCGAGGGGCGGATCCAGCCGCCCCCGACCATCAGGAGTCCGATGCCGGCGCCTCCGCGATCTCCGGCACCGGTGATTCGCCTACGCCCCGGTGTGCGAGCCATCGCTCGACCTCGAGCGCGGCCATGCACCCCGTGCCGGCCGCGGTCACCGCCTGGCGATAGTAATCGTCCATGACATCGCCCGCCGCGAAGACGCCTTCGACGCTCGTCGCCGTGCGCCACGGCGCCGTCCGGATGTAGCCGTTCGGCGTCAACTCCAACTGTCCGCCGAGGAACTCGGTGTTCGGCCGGTGACCGATCGCCACGAACAGGCCGCCCACTTCCAGGTCGCTCCGCTCGCCCGTCTCCGTATCTTCGAGCCGTACGCCCGTGATTTCGTCGTAGCCGAGGACCTCGACGACTCTCTTGTTCCAGAGGACCCGGATCTTCGGATGGTTGAGCGCCCGTTCGGCCATGATCCGCGAGGCGCGGAACCGGTCGCGACGGTGGATGATCACCGTCTCGCCCGAGAATTTGGTGGTGTAGAGGGCTTCCTCCATCGCCGTGTCCCCGCCGCCGACCACGGCCAGGCGCTGGCCCCGGTAGATCGGCAGCGCGGCATCGCACACGGCGCACGCGGAAACGCCGCCGCCCGTTTGCGCCAGCCGCTCCTCGTTCGGCACACCCAGCCACTTCGCGTGCGCGCCGGTGGCCACGATCACGGCGAGCGCCTCGACCGCCTCCGAGTAGCTGGGCCGCAGGACGAATGGATGACGGGAGAAGTCCACCTCGCGGATGTTCTCGGAAACCACGCGCGCGCCGAATCGCAGCGCCTGTTCCTTCATCCGCTGCATCAGCTCGGGACCGGTCACGCCCTCCGGAAAACCCGGGAAGTTTTCGACTTCTGTCGTGGTCATGAGCTGGCCGCCGGGCAGGGCGGTGCCCGCCGGTTCACCCTCGAAGACCACAAGGTCGAGGTTGGCCCGCGCCGCGTAGACCGCTGCCGTCCACGCCGCCGGACCTCCGCCGATGATGACCAGTTCGTACCGCTTTGCCATCGGTCCCGCCTCTCGAAGTGCATCCCCCACGTCCCAACGGGGCAAGATAGGTCCCACCCGCGCGCCCCGGCAACACGCTGGCGCGCCCTCGGGCACCGGCTTATCTTTCGGCGGAATTCAGGAGGATCCATGCACGACCTTTCAGACGACGTCTCAGCTCCGGCTCCACTGCGTGCCAACGTGGAGCAGCTCCTGACATCGCTGACGGGCGTCATTTCCGCGCATGTCGGCATTGCGCCCGATGGCGCGCTCAGCCAGATCCACGTCCTCGCCGCCGCCGGGCTCCACCCGAAGCAGGTGGTCCGCAACGTCGAGTCGGCACTCAGCGCGGGACTCGGCCTCGAGGTCGACCGCCGAAACATCAGCGTGGCCCAGATCCGCGATGCGGTCCCACCGGCGCCGGCCGGTACCGGCACAGAGACGCCGGCCGGCGCCGTGCCGCACTCCCCGGCCCACGGCCGGCCGGTGGACACCCGGGCGGATCGGTCCGGCACGGCCTCCGGCACTGCGGCGCCGAAACGCGCCGCGCATGTCGCGCACCGGAACGGTCCCCGGGGCACTTCGCGGCGCATCGTCCTCACCGGCTACGAGACGCGCCTCGACGCCTCCCGGCGGGCAAGTTGCCGGGTCGCGCTGCGCGCCGGCCCCGACGAGTTCCACGGCGAGGCGCGCGGCCCCGACACCCCCCGCGGCCGCGCCGATGCCGCCGCCAATGCCGTCTTCGCGGCACTCGCCGCGGCCCGCGGGAAAACGCGCTTCGGGCTCGAAGGCGTCACCATCGTCGATGTCGACGGCAGGGACTTCGTCCTCGTCGCCGCCCGCGCCTTCTACGACCGCCGCCCCGTCGAACTCACCGGCGCCGCCCACCTCGACCGCTCGCCTGAAGAGGCCGCCATCCTCGCCTCGCTCCAGGCCATCAACCGCTGGGAGCCGCCCGCACCGTGACGACGCGTCCGGCCCACGACGCCGACGTCATCCGCCGGATCGAACTCCAGACCACCCGCGAGCTCGAGAACGTTCCCGGCGTCCTCGCCGCCGCCGTCTGGCTCCGCGACCTGCGCCAGATCCGCGAGGCCTACATCACCGCCGCGCACGACGCCTCCATCGACGCCGTCCGGAGCGCCGTCCGCCAGGTCCTCCAGCAAAACGGCCTCCTCTTCTCGCCCGACGTCGTCCACATCGCCGCGCTCGACCACGCGCCCGACCCCTCCCGCGCTCGCACCGGTCGATTCCTCCTCCTCGAGTCGCTCGAAGCCGACCGCGGCGACAACTCGGTCTCCTGCCGCGTCCGACTCCTCCACGACGGAAAATCGGTCTCCGGCGAGGCCCGCGACGTCGACTCCGAAACCGGACGCGCCCGCGCCGCCGCCCGCGCCACGCTCCTCGCCGCCGAGCAGGCCGCGCCGAACGTCCGCCTCGGCATCGAGGGGCTCCAGATCCTCGAACTCTTCGGCCGCCGCTACGTCGTCCTCGCCGTCGAAGCCATCGCCGCCCGCCGCTTCGCTTCCCTCGCGGGAATCAACGAGATCGACCGCTCCATCGAGGACGCGGCGTGCCTCGCCGCACTCGGCGCCATCGACCGCTGGCTCGCCCGCTGAGCCGACACACGCGCCCAGCCGCACGGAACCAACCCACCGCCCCCGCGCCCCCGGCGGACGGACACGACTCCGAAACCGTGCGGCAACCGCGCTAATCCCGCCAGCCGAACAGGATCCGCTCCAGATCCTCCTTGTGCTTCGTCTCCTCCGCCACGATCGCCTCCAGATCCACCCGCAGACCCACCTCCCCGGCCGCGTCCGCCTGCTTCAGCCGCTGCGTGTACCGCGCGATCGTGTCCTTCTCCGCCTGCAACGCAAGCTGCAACATCTCGCGGTTGTCCTGGCTCAACTGGACCTCCGCCGGCTCCGTCGTCGGCGTCCCGCCCAACGCCACGATCTTGTGCGCCAGAAACTTCGCGTGCTCCAGCTCATCCGCGATCTCCCCCTCCAGGAAGGCGGACAGCTCCGGACGCAGCGGTCCGTTGACCAACCGCGAGTACAACAGATACGAGATGATCGCCTGATACTCGTTCGCCAGATCCTCGTTCAGCCCCCGGATCAGCGCCTCGTTTGCGTTGTGCTGTGCCATGCTCGTCCTCTCTCGGGAAATGGTGTAGCGAGTGCCGTCTCCATAACAATAATGATTAGCGATAAAGATGCAAGGGCGGCGCCGCGGGCGTGGCGGGCGTGGCCACCGGCCGCGAGCGGTCGGCTCAGTCCTGGACGGGTCCGAGGAACCGCTGGACCTCCTCGACGACGCGGCGGGGTTCGACGGGCTTGGCGAGGTAGCCATCGCAGCCGGTGCGAAGGGCCTTTTCGCGGTCCTCGTCGAGGGCGTGGGCGGTGAGTGCGATGATCGGGATGTCGCGGGTGTCTTCGGCGGACTTGAGGCGGCGGGTGGCCTCCCAGCCATCGATCTTCGGGATCGAGATGTCCATCAGGATGAGGTCGGGGTGTTTCTGGTGGGCACAGCGGACGCCTTCCTCGCCGTCGCGGGCTTCGATGACGTCGTAACCGACGTGTTTGAGGATGGTCCTGTAGACGACGAGGTTGTCTTCGTTATCCTCGACCAGGAGGACCGTCTGGGTCGGCTCAGCGCTCATCCCCGACTCGCGCGAGTGGGTGTCAACGTGCTGCGGCATGGGGCTCTCCCCCTTCTACAGGAAACGTGCCAATTCCAGACGATAGGAGATGTAGTGCGCCATGACAGTGGGAAATCGTGCCGACGAGGAAGCGGCGCGGCGTCCGCTCGGAGCGGGGGCTGCCGTCATCGAGGATTTCGTGGAGGGCGCGTACGACGGCGGCTGCGGGGTAGGCGCCCACGCCGAAGGCCACGTGGTGGCAGTGGAAGAGGTGGATCTGCTCGACCGGCTGGCCGCCATCGGCGAGTGCGGTGGCGAACTGGCGCACGGTTCGATCCAGGTCCCAGTAGCGGTCTCCGCGGGTCTTGGGGCAGACCTCGGGTTCGACGCAATGGACGGGGCAGATCCAGTCGGCGTGGGAGACGACGAGGGGTCCGCCTTCGGCCTGGCGCTCGAAGGGGGTTCCGGGGAAGCGGCGGAACGGCTCGAGGCGCCAGTGCGCGTCGGGGCGTTCCTGGCGCAGGCGGCGGAGGATCCAGGCGAGCGCGAGGTGGGGGGTGAAGGGCGGTGTGACCAGTTGGTCGGCGGAATCGATGGGCAGGCCTTCGAGATAGCGGTCGAGGAAGTCGTCCCACTCCTCGTGCTCGAAGCGCACGTCCGTCGAGCCCCCCAGCTCCTGGCGCGCGCGCGGCTCGCGTTCGCGATCGACGACGACCACTCGATCCATCCGCAGCGCGCCGGCCTGTCGTGCGCGGAGGAGCTGGCGAGCGTAGAACGTCCCATAACAGCCGCCGCCGAAGATGATGAACCGCATGGTCGCGCCGCCGGTGCCTCACGCGCCGGACGCCTCCGGAACGCTTGTCGACTCCCGGTCCTTGAACACTTTCAGGTTGGTCGAGTGTCCCGGATTCACCCGGGCCTTGGGATCGATGTGGTGAACCGCGTAGTTCACCGCGATCGCCGCCTCGCTGAACCCGGTCGCGATCAGGTCCAGCTTCCCCTCGTAGGTGACGATGTCGCCTGCGGCGAAGACGCCGGGGATGTTGGTCCTCATGGTGCTGTCGACCTTGATCGCGTTCTTCTCGCGTTCGAGTCCCCACTCCGCGATGGGCCCGAGGTCCGGCTTGAACCCGATCAGCGCGATCACCGCGTCGACATCCAGCGTCTCCTCCTCGCCGGTGCGGTTGTCGAAGACGGTCGCGGCGCAGACGCGTCCGTTGCCGTGGATCTCCCGTACCTCGCGGTGCGTCAGCAGCTCGAGCTCGCCTTTCTCGACGGCCGCGCGCAGTTGCGCCATGGAATGGGCGTGTGCCCGGAACCCATCACGGCGGTGGATGAGAACGAGCCGGCGCGTACGGTCCTTCAGCGCGAGCGCCCAGTCCACCGCGGAGTCGCCCCCACCGACGACCAGGACCCGCTTGTCCTGGTACTCCGCGGGATCCCGGACGTGGTAGGTCACGCCCTTACCGAGCAGTTCGGCGTAGCCCGGGCATTCGAGGACGCGAGGGGAGAACGCGCCCTTGCCGCCCGCGAGGATCACCGCCCGCGTCGGGTAGCGTCCACGGTTCGTCGTCAGGATGAACCCGTCCGGGTCGGGGATCAGCTCTTCGACCTGCTCCTCGAGCCGGACATCCGCGCCGAACTGGAGCCCCTGCTCGATCATGTTGCGGGCCAGGTCGCGCGCCAGGATCCGCGGCAGACCACCCACGTCGTAGATGTACTTCTCGGGGTAGAGCGCCGCGAGCTGGCCGCCCAGCTCGGGGAGTGAATCGATGATGCGCGTGCTCACGCCGCGCATCCCGGCGTAGAATGCGGCGAAGAGGCCGGTCGGCCCGCCGCCGATGATCGTGATGTCCCTTGGGTCTGCGTAATTCACGACGTTGCATCCGTTGGTTGTCCGTCCAGCGGGCGGCCGCCGCGCACCGGCCGCCAACCTAGGGGGTGCCCTCGGCGGCTCGCAAGGCGCGCAGGCCCGTGCGGGTATAGTCCACGATGGCGTACGCGCCCGCCACGCCCGCCACGATCACGACGGGCGTCGTCCACTGGGGTCGAAGGATCAGGATCAGCACGGCGCCGACCTGGATCACGGTTACCAGCTTGCCGCTCCAACGCGCCCGGAACCGGATCCGCATGCGCAGCAGCAGCGCAGTGGCGAACGCGGCCGCTGCGTAGAGGTCGCGCAGCAGCAGGAGGAACAGCTCCCAGACCTCGAGCCGTCCGCTCCACGCGAAGGTGATCAGCGCGGCGAAGACGAAGATCTTGTCCGTGATCGGGTCGAGCAGTTCGCCGCTCCGCGAGCGCTGGTCGAGTCGCCGCGCCAGCCAGCCGTCGATGAAGTCCGTCAGCCCCGCCACGACCGCGATGCCGCCGCGCATGAGGCTGGAATCGCACGCCATGAACGCCGCCGCCAGCGGCAGCCGCAGCAGCGAAAACGCGTTGGGCCAGGAGAGCCACTGCATCTCGGTACTCCGAGCGCCGCGCTACGGTCGTTCGACCGGTGTTTCGCCGAGGAACACCGCCGAGCGCTGATACCGCTCGAGCATGCCGCGCAGGAGCAGCTTCAGGAACACGGCGGTGGGCACGGCCAGAAGCAATCCGACGAAGCCGAGAAAAAAGCCGCCGACCGCCAGCGCGAGGATCACCCATACCGGGTGTAACCCCACGGAACCGCCGACGATCCGCGGTCCCAGCACGGTCGAATCGAGAAGCTGCACCAGAACGAAGACGACCGCCACCTTCAGCAACGACGCGAGGATGTTCCCGCTGAGCAAGGCGATCAGAAGGGCCGGGATCAGACTCACCGCGAGCCCGAGATACGGGACCAGGTTGAAGACGCCCGCGACCGCGCCGACCAGGCCCGCGTAGGGGAACTGCGCGATCCAGAGCAGAAGTCCCGTCAGTACGCCGACCGTCGCAGCGGCCAGCAGTTGGCCGCGCAGATAGCGCGAGAGGAGCAGGTTGTATTCACCTGCGAAGGCGAGCCACGCCGCGCGCTTGCCGGCGGGGATCAGTGCGCGGAGTCGCGTGGCAATGCCGTCGTAGTCGCGCAGCAGATAGAACGTCAGGACCGGCGTGAGCACCACGTAGCCGAGGATCCCGAGCAGTGTCCCCAACCCGCGGCCGAGGCCGAGCACCGCGTTCCATGTCCGCTGCGCGATCTCTTCCTGCCGCGCCTGGAGGATGGCCGACAGCCGCTCGGCATCGAACGTCCGCAGCGTCTCGAACACCGCCTCCTCGCGCACGAACGGGAGGTCGAGCGAGAGCAACCAGCCGCGCGCCCTGCCGATCCAGGCCGCCACGCGCGCGACCGCCTCCGGCGCCTGCGCGGCCAGCGCCGTGAACTGATCCGCCAGCGCCGGGATTCCGAAGACCAGCGCGAGCGTGAGGCCGGCCAGCACGGGCAAACCGAGCAGGATGATGGCCACGCCACGCGGCACCCGCCTCCGCTCGAGGATGTCGACAAGCGGATCGAGGATGTAGGCGAACACCAACGCGAGCAGGAACGGCGCCAGCAGAAAACCCGTCGTCTTGAGCAGCCAGATCACCAGCAGCACCGTGAGGCCGATCACCGCCCGCGTGTGTCGCGCCGTTCCGGCGTACGGCGACAGGAGGAGGAGCAACAGCAGGAAGAGGATGAAGGGGGAGAGGACGGAGCGCACGTTGTAAAGGAAGAACCCCAACGTCACCAGCACGATGGCACCGTAGACCCACCGCCATTCGCCCCACCCGCGTGCGCGCGCCATCGCTCGTCCCGCTCTCGAGAACCGGTCCGGAACCGCTCCGCTCCAAAAAGATACGAATATACCGTCGGCGCGCCCGAGATGCCACGGGGCCGCGCGGCGTTCCCCGGCGGCGGGATCAGTCTCCTTCGCGCCCGGCGGCTGCGGGCGCGAGCGTCCGCGCCGCGGCGCGGAGGACCTCCCGGGCGTTCTCGTACGTGATCGTCCGGACCGCCTCCTCGGGCGAGAGCCAGACGCACGCGGTGATCCCTTCCTCGACCTGCGGTCGCGGCTCGCCCCGGGGCGCCTCGACCAGGTAGAAGTGGCAGAACTTGTGGATCAGCCGGCCGCGGTCCCGGAAGTACCAGTCGATGGTCGGCAACTCGGCCGCCGCGTGGAGGCCCGTCAGCCCGGTTTCCTCCGAGATCTCGCGCAACGCCGTCTCTTTCGGCGTCTCCCCCCCTTCCACGTGGCCTTTCGGAAGTCCCCAGTTCTCGTAGGGGTCGCGGATCAGCAGGAAATGGATCCCGCCCGGGCGCCGGCGGTAGACGACGCCGCCGGCGCTCGTCTCGATCCGCGCCCGCCGGCCGCGGCCGGTCCGTTTCCGGCCCGTGTCCCTCCCGCCCCCGCCGCCGCGCTTAGCCACGGATCACCCGCTCCGCGATCTGAACGGCGTTCGTGGCCGCGCCCTTGCGCAGGTTGTCCCCCACGATCCAGAGGTGGAGGACGTCGGCAAAGTCCGGATCCCGCCGCAGTCGGCCCACGCGCACGCCGTCGGTGCCCGCGACGCCGCGTGGAACCGGGCCGTGCGGAAGGTCATCGAGTGCGAGCCCGTCCATTGCCGCGAGGGCGGCCGCCGCGGCCTCGAGCGAGAGCGGCCGCTCGGTCTGCACGGTCACGGCCACGGCGTGCCCGACCTCGACCGGCACCCGCACGCACGTCGCCGCGACCGGCAGCGCCGGCAGCCCCAGGATCTTGCGGGTCTCGTTCCGGACCTTCTCCTCCTCTTCCGTCCACCCGTCCGCCCCGGCGGCGCCGACCCAGGGGATCACGTTGCCGGCGATCGGGGCCGGAAACGGCGTCTCCGGCGATGTGCCGCCCGCCATCTCGGCGTTCAGCGCGGCCACGCCGTGTTGTCCGGCGCCCGAGACCGCCTGGTACGTGCTCGCCACCACGCGCCGCAACCCGCCGGCGCGACGCAGCGCCTCGAGGGCGAGCACGAGCTGGATCGTCACGCAGTTCGGATTCGCGATGATTCCCCGCGGCCGTTCGCCGATCCGCTCCGCATTGACCTCCGGCACCACCAGCGGCACCTCCGGATCCATGCGCCAGGCCGACGAGTTGTCGATCACCACTGCGCCGCGCTCCGCCGCGCGCGGCGCCCACTGCCGGCTCCGCGCCGCGCCGGCCGAGAAGAGCGCGACGGTGCACCCATCGAACCGCTCCGGCGCTGGCTCCGCGACCTCCCACTCCCGGCCGCGCCAGCTCAGACGGACCCCGCGCGAGCGTGGGGAGGCGAGCGGCACGATCTCGTCGACCGGCAGCGCCCGCTCCTCGAGCACGCGCAGCATCGTGCGACCGACCGCACCGGTCGCCCCGAGTATCGCGATCCTCAAACGGCCTCCCTTCCCAGCTCGAACGCATCGTGCAACGCCGTGAGCGCCCGGCCCTCATCCGCCGTGTCGATCAGCAGCGCGATCGAGATCGACGACGTCGACACGCCGTACACCTCGATCTCCTCGGCCGCGAGCGTCCGGAACGCCTGCGCATACACGCCCGGCCGTCCGTGCATACCGCTCCCGACCAGCGCGACGCGCGTCAACCCCGATTGCACCGACACCGTGCCACCGCCCAGCGACTCGACGAGCGCCGCGCATTCCGCGCGCGCCTCCGGCAGCACGTCCTCGCGCACAGAGAGCTGGAGTTGCCGGCGGCCGTCCGCGTATTCCCCCTGCGACACCATGTCCACGCTCACCCCCGCCTCCGCGAGTCGGGACAGCACCGCCGTGATCGCGCCCATCCCGGCCGGCAGACCGCGCAGGACCAGCCGCGCATGGCCCGCCTCCGATGCCAGCCCCGTCAGTACCGGTTCCTCCATGTCGCGATCCTTTCGCGCGATCAGCGTACCCGTATCATCGTCCCGGAAGCTCGAAGCCACCCGGATCGGCACGCCGAACCGGGCGCCGATTTCGACGGCTCGCGGATGCATCACCTGTGCGCCGGAGTGCGCCAGCTCCAGCATCTCCTCGTAGTCGATCCGCGCGATCCGCCGCGACGCGGCCACCCGCCGCGGATCGGCCGTGTACACACCGTCGACATCCGTGTAGATGTCACAACGCTCCGCACCCAGCGCCGCCGCCAGCGCCACCGCCGTCGTATCCGACCCGCCCCGCCCCAGCGTGGTCACCTCCCGCTGCGTGCTCACACCCTGGAACCCGGCCACGATCACGACCCGGCCCTGCGCCAGCTCCTCGCGCACACGCGTCGCCCGGATCTCGCGGATCCGTGCGCCCGTGTGCACCGTATCCGTGATGATCGCCGCCTGCGAACCCGTGAAGCTGATCGCCTGCACGCCGCCCTCCCCGATCGCCATCGCGAGCAGCGCCATCGTGATCCGCTCCCCCGCCGAGAGCAGCATGTCCAGCTCCCGCGGGTAGCAGCGCCGCGGATCATCGCAGATCGCACCCGCCAGCGCCAGCAGATCGTCCGTCGTATCGCCCATCGCCGACACGACCACGACCAGCTCCGCTCCCGCACGCCGCTCCCGCACGACCCGCGCCGCGACCGAACGGATCCGCTCGGGCGTCGCCACCGAGCTCCCGCCGAACTTCAACACCAGCTTCGCCACGCCCTCCCATCCTGCACCGACCGTTCCCAGCCCTCGCCCTAGCCCTAGCCCTAGCCCTAGCCCTCTAAAAGATCTCCAGCTTGATGTACTTCCCCGGGTTCGCCTTGAAGTCCTCGAGCAGCGCCTGGAGCAGCGCGTTCGTGCGCACCAGGTCCGAGTACAGCGTCGTGTCCTGTAGCAATCGGCCGAGCGTCCCCTCGCCCTGCTGCAACCGCGTCGCGACGGCACCCACGGCGCGCAGCGTGCTGTCGGCCACGCCGATCGTCGTACCGAACTGTCCGCTCGCGGCAGCCAGCCGCGCCGTCAGCGTATCGAGTTGCGCCGTCGTCCGCTCGATGTTGTCGACGATCTGCGTCAGCTCGCCGTCCGCCACGGCCGCTTCGACTTCCGTGAAGGCGCGGCGCATCGCCTCCGCCGCCTCGCTCACCGTCTCGGTGGCCGCCGCCAGGTTCGCCGCCACCTCGTCGATCGCCTGCTGTTGACTGCCGACCAGTCGGGTCAACGCACCGCTGACCTCCTCGATGTTCTCGATGGCGCTCCGGATGTTGTGTGCCGTCTCCTCCGTGAAGGCGAGCTCGACGCGGTCGGTGAGTGTGGCGAGGTTCGCCGCGATCTGGTCGGCTGCGGCGGTCAGCCGCGAGATATCGGGCAGCGAGTAGCCGGGCAGCACGGCGGGATCCGGCGACTCCGCGTACGCGTACGTCGGGAACCGTTCGCGAGGGAAGATCTCGGCCTGCCAGTCGCCGAACATCGACTCCATCGACAGCAGCACCACCGGATCCGCGGGCAACGGCGCATCCCGATCGATGCGCAGGCGGACGATCACGCCCTCGCCGCCCGGCTCGAGCGCGATCGACTCGACCTCGCCGATCGGAACGCCCCGCAGCTTGACCGCGTTCCCGACCATGAGCTGGCCCACTTCGCGGAACCGCGCTTCGATCGTCATCTCCTGCTGGCCGAGACGCTCGCCCTTCAACCATAGGGTCCCGAGAAAGACGAGCAGCGCGCTCAGCAGGATGACGACGCCCACGACGACTTCCGAGCGCTGCCTCAAGAGACCTCCTCCATCAGATCCGGCCTCCCTTCAATGAACGCGCGAACCACCGGGTCACGCACGGATCGGATCTCCGCCGGCGTGCCCACGAACCGGATCTTGCCCTCGTGCAGCATGGCGATCCGGTCCGCCACCCGGTAGGCGCTCTCCATGTCGTGGGTCACCACGACGCTGGTCACGCCCAGCTCGCGGTCCATCTTGAGCATCAACCCGTCGATCACCGCCGCCGTCACGGGATCGAGCCCAGTCGTCGGCTCGTCGTAGAGCAGGTACTTGGGCCGGAGCGCGATGGCCCGCGCGAGGCCGACTCGCTTGCGCTGTCCTCCCGACAGCTCGGACGGGAGCCGGCCGCCGAGCCCTTCGAGCTCGACAAGCGCCAGTGCCTCTTCGACCCGCGCCGCGATCTCGACCGCCCCGTTCTCCCGCAGCCGCCGCAGGCCCATGGCCACATTATCGGCCACGGTCATCGAGTCGAACAGCGCTGCGAACTGGAACACGTAACCGATCCGGCGCCGCAACAGGAAGAGCTGATCCCGCGTGAGCTGCGCCAGATTCTCCCCGTCCACCCGCACCGTGCCCGCGTCCGGCCGTAGCAGCCGGACCATCAGCTTGAGGAGCACGGACTTCCCCGCGCCCGACGCCCCGATGATGGCCAGCGTCTCGCCCTCGTGGACCTCGAACGACACGCCGTCCAGGACGACCTTGTCGCCGAACGCCTTGTACACGTTGCTGACCTGGATGCTCATAGCAGCGTGGCGGCCCAGAAGGCATCCAGCGCGAGGATCGCCACACTGCTCACGACGACCGATCGCGTGGTCGCCCGGCCCACCGCGGCCGCGCCGCCAATCGTGGTAAAGCCGAAGAAGCAGCCCGTCGCCGTCACGGCCAGACCGAACGACATCGCCTTGATCAGCGAGTACCGCACGTCGAAGGGCGTGAAAAAGAGCTGGAGGCCGTGCGCGAATTCCGGCGCCGAAAGCTCGAGCAGGCTGATCGACGTGATCCAGCCCGTCACGATACCGAAGGCATCGGCGAAAGCGACGACGGCGGGGAACATCACGACTCCCGCGAGGACCCGTGGCACGGCGAGGTACGCGATGGGGTCGTAGGCGAGCGTTTCGAGCGCATCGATTTGCTCCGTCACGCGCATGGTCCCGATCTCGGCCGCGATGTTCGCGCCGACCCGGCCGGCAAGCGCAAGTCCGGTCAGCACCGGGCCGAGCTCGAGGATCATGGTCTTCTCGACCAGCACGCCCACGAAGTAGCGAGGCACCGCGCCGGTCAGCGTGTAGGACGCCTGGAGTGCCAGGACGATGCCGGTGAAGCCGGCAATGAAGAGCGCAATCGGAATCGACTCGACGCCCAGCCGCCCCATCTCGACGACCACCAGACGGGCCCACGTCTCCGTCCGGGGCAGCGCGCGCACGATCTCCCAGCCGAACTGGCCGAACCGGCCGAAGTGCGCCGCCGCGTCCAGAACGGACCGTCCAAGCCGCCCGACCGGTGCCGCCAACCCGCGATTCATGCGCTAAACATAGCCGTGGCGCGCGCTTCATGTCCACCCTGACGCCGCCGCGTCCGCCGCGCCGCAACGCGGTCCAGGCCTTGCAACCCCCGCCCCGCGGGCGCCGCCGGAGAGAGCATCGACGCAAGGAGGTCGACATGCCCGACGACCGCGGGAGGGATGCGGCAGAGCAGCCGCTCGCCGGACCGGTCGAAGATCCGGAATTCCAGAAGAAGTGGATCGAGGCGCGCGACCTCTCGTGGGATCAGGTCGAGCGCGCCTTCCGGCACGGCTTCGATGCCCGCGACCGGTTCGCCGAACGCCCGTTCCGCGAAGTCGAGGAGTACCTCCGCGAAAGCTGGAACGGGATGGGACCGCCCGCCGCCTGGGATGACGTCGCCGACATCGTGCGCTCGGGATACGAGCGGTACAAGGGCGCCGGCCTCGGACCCTCGACCGAGGACGTCGCCGAGGCGCTCCGCCACTTCCCGACGTGGACCGTCGGCGGGAGCGCGATCGGCGGCATCATGGGGGAGCAGCCGCTGCTCGGCGCCGCCGAGCCCGTGTCCGACTACGACGGCGAGGGCGGCCGGCCGGTCGGGGGCGAGGAGGCCGCGGACGGCGGCGCGTCCGGCTGATGCCTCACGCCGGAATCCAGTGCAGTGCGGGGACGGCCGGCACCTCGCGGAGTTCCGCGGCGAGCCGGTAGAAATGGAGCAGCCCCTGGGCCATCCGGTCATCGAGATGGAACTCGAGGCCGCGCCAGTAGCGCGCGAGGCGGTCGGGGGCGATGCCGTAGCGCGAGGCGTTACGGCGGGCCAGTGCATCGACGTTCGCCTCGAAGTACGCGCGCGACTGCAGCAGCAGTGCGTGCAAGGCTCGCAACGCCGGGTCCTTGTCCGCCCCGGCCGAGACCTGCCACACCGCGAAGGCGAACGGCAGTCCCGTCCATTCGCGCCAGGCCGCCCCGAGGTCGAGCTGCGTGCGCCCCGGCACCGGCGGCCGGCGCAACGCGGCATCGCCGATCCGCAGCGCCCCCGCGGCGCCCCGAGCGATCGGGTCGGCCTCCGCGGCCTGGTCGAACCAGCGGTATCGCGGCCGCACGCCCAGTCGCAATTCGAGCAGGATGCGCAGCAGCACCACCGAGGTGGCCGACGCCGTGGGAACCGCGACGTCGCACCCGTCCAGCGCCGTGGGCGGCCGATCGCACTCGAATACGATGCTCTCGACCGGGCCATCCGAGCCGATCACCAGATCGGGGAGCAGCCGGTAGCGATCCGCGTGGCGCGCGTACTCGATGCTCGACGACGGCGCCACGTCCACGCGCCCCGCCGCCAGCTCCGCGTTCAGGAACGACGGGATGCCGGCGCGCAGCTCGACATCGAGCGCACTCCTCGTAGCCCGCGCGCCGCCGGCGCCGGGCGCGACCTCCCCATCCACCAGCAACGCGTGGATCGGAAAGCAGTTGCTGTATTCGATATGCCCCAACAGCAGTTTCATGGACGAAGCATCATCTCGGTTTTCGAGGAAGCGGGTCCGAGCGGACGGACGCAGCCGACGCGGCGCGGACCCGGTCCCGCATGGCGGACGCAGCCGCGCCGCGACCGAACACGGGCGCGGCGCGCGCCGCTAAGTTAGTGTGGACGCCCGCCACCGCCAGGGGCGTCGCGCCGCCGCCGGCACGGCGATCCTCGCCGGTCTGCTCGGCCTCGCGGTCCTGATCGTCTCGCTGGACGACATCCAGCGGGCGCTTCGCGGTACGTACGAAGTGGTCGGGGTCTTCGAGGAGGGGCATCGCCTCAAGCCGGGAACCGAGGTGTGGGTGGCGGGGCGGCCGGTCGGCCGCGTCACCGAGGTCGCGTTGCTCCGTCCTCGCAATGACGGCATCCTCATCGCCGCCCGACTCGAGATCGCCAGCGAGATGCGGGAGCAGGTGCGGCGCGACAGCCGGCTCCGCTTCCGCGCGCCGCGCCTCCTGGCGGAGCCCGTCGTCGACATCCAGCCCGGCACCGCCGCGGCGCCGCCGCTGCAACCCGGCGATACGCTGCGCGCCGCGCCGCCACCGCGCTTCGAGCCGCTCCTCCGCTCCATGCACGCGTTCCGCCACGCACTCGACTCGCTCGTGGCCGACGGCCGCATGCTCGAGGAACGCATCGACGCCCGCGCGCCGGCGTTCGACCGCCTCGCCGGCGAGCTCGCCGCCGCGGTCACCGCGCTCGATGCGCTCACCGGCCGCATCGAGCGCGGACCCCTCGCCGCGTTCGCCGAAGACACCACGTGGCGCGCATCGCTCGCGCGCATCGAGACCGCGGTCGCTCGGATCGACGACGCGTTCCGCGAGCGCGCCGCGGCTCCGGATTCCGCGACGCTCGACCCCGCACTCCGTCGCCTCGGCCAGCGCGCCGACCTGCTGCGCGCGCGCGTGGCCGCACTGCGCGCCGCACTCGAGGCGCCGCGCGGCTTCCCCGGCCGCCGGAAGCACGACCCCGCGCTCCGCGACGCGCTCGCCACGGTGCGCGCCCAACTCGATTCACTCGCCGCCGAGCTGCGGCAGCGCCCCTGGCGCCTCTTCTTCTGACCAGCGCCCGCCGAGCCGCGGGCAGCACCTCACGCGAAGACCTTGACGATCTCCCAGATCGCCGGGTCCAGCCGCTTCACCTCCCGCACCGCCGTCTCCAGCGGCACGGCCGTGATCTGGTTCCCCTGCAACGCTACCATCCGGCCCCACTCCCCCGCCAGCGCCAGGTCCGCCGCGTGGACGCCGAACCGCGTCGCCAACACCCGGTCGTGCGGCGATGGCGTACCCCCGCGCTGGATGTGCCCCAGCACCACCGTCCGCGTCTCCGTGTGGATACAACGCTCGATCTCCTCCGCCAGCCAGAAGCTGATCTCGCCCGGACGCACCCGCGCTCGGCGCTCGAACGACGTCGCGCCCCCTCCGCTCGGCCGCGCCCCCTCCGCGATCACCACGATCGAGAACCCACGGCCCTGCCGCTCCCGCGCCTGGATCCGCTCGCAAACCGCCTCCACGTCGAACGCCTGCTCCGGCACCAGCACCACGTCCGCACCACCCGCAATCCCGGCATACGCCGCAATCCACCCCGTATGGTGCCCCATCACCTCGACCACGATCACGCGGTTGTGCGCCTCCGCCGTCGTGTGCAGCCGATCGATCGCCTCGGTCGCGATCCCCACCGCCGTGTCGAAACCGAACGTGAAGTCCGTCGCCGCCAGGTCGTTGTCGATCGTCTTCGGCACGCCGACGACCCGCAAACCCCGCGTCGTCGCGAGCTCGTTCGCCGCCGACAGCGTGCCGTCCCCTCCGACGACCACCAGCCCCTCGATCCCGTCGTGGGCGAGCGTCGCCTCGATCCGGTCGACGCCCCCCGGCACCACCAGCGGATCCGTCCGCGACGTCCCGAGGATGGTTCCGCCCAGCGGCAGGATCCCCTTCACGGCGGCCCGGTCCATCACGATCGAATCCCGCTCGAGCACACCCTCCCAACCGTTGCGATAACCCACCAGCATCACGCCGCGCCGCGCACACCGGTGCGCGACGGCGCGCAGCACCGCGTTCAGGCCGGGGCAGTCGCCGCCCCCGGTCAGGATTCCCAGCTTTCGTTCTCGATTGTCCATCATCTCGTCAGCATCGCCGCCGCGGCAGATTCGCCCGGCGGATCATGGTCAGGCCCGGCTCGTGGCGGCCGCCTGCCCCGGATCGGCCGGCGCCGCCGCGTCGGCGGGAGCCGGGCATACAGGCAGGATCAACCGCACCGCGGTTCCCACCCCGGGACGGGTGCGCAGTTCCACGCGTCCGCCGTGACCCTCGATGATGTCCCGGCAGATGGGGAGGCCGAGCCCCATTCCCTTCCCCTTGGTGGTCACGAACGGCTCGAAGGCGGTCCTGGCGTGCTCGGGGTCCATGCCGGGCCCATTGTCGCGCACCTCGATGACGACCTCTCCGCCGCGTCGTCGCAGGCTGACGCCGAGCCGCGCGGCGCCCGGCGCGCTCCGCTCGCCCAGCGCCTCCCGCGCGTTCCGTACCACGTTTTCGAGGGCCTGGCGGAGGAAATAGGCGTCTCCGCCGATCCAGACCCGGTCCAGCCGTGCGATGGCCAGCGTGATCCCGTCCCGCTCGGCCTCGCGGCCGAGTCGTTCCACGACATCGCGCACCAGATCGTGGAGCGGGATCGGCACCAGGTCGAGCCGCCGGGCGACGCCGGAGGCGTACGCCGACAACTCGCCGAGCAGGTTCGACATCCGCGTCGCCTCGCTCACGATCGCGGCCGCCACCTCGCCGCGCACCGCTTCATCGGCGACCAGCTCTGCCTCCCCCAGCATCTCGGCGTGGAGCAGGATGGTCTGCAACGGGTTCTTCACCTGGTGCAGGATCCGCGCGGTCGCCGTGCCCATGGCGGCGAGACGCGCGGCGGCCACGCGCTGGCGAACGCTCCGCCGCAGGAGCGTGAACACGATCGCCGCCGCCGCGCCCACAATGAGCAGCACCAGCAGCACGTTCACCAGCATCAGCCGCCGGGCGTCGGCCAGCCACGCGGCCTGCGCCAGGGCGAGTATCGCGAACACGGGCATCGCGTTCGGACCAAGCGGTGTTAAACGGGCGGACAGGCCGCAAGGTATGCGAAGCGGCCCGCTCCGGCAATCGCCCCGGCCGGCGGGATCGGCCCTCCGGACGGCGGGGTGGGACGGTGGGGCGGGGCGCCACGCCGCCGGAAGCCGCGTCGCTGGCTTCGACCACGGATGCGCGCCCGAACCAGACCCTCCGCGCGACCGGCCCGCTCGACCGGCACTTCGAGCTGAGCTACCAGCCGGACTGGGTCAGCCGCATCTCGATGTCCCGCACGGTCGATGGCGCGCCCACGACCACCACGCTCTTCGCCAATCCGGGGTACCGCGAGCGGATGCCCGGACCCGTGGTCCGCACCCGCATCGCCTCACCCGAACACGGCCTCGACTTCGAGGTCATCCTCAACGACCCCGATCACGTCGTCAAGCGCGTGATCGTCGAGACGGTCGCCACGGACGCGGCGGGTGAGGAGGAGGAGGTGACGTTTACGATTGAGGACCATCTGCCGCCGCCGCCACCACCGCCGGACGGAGATTCCATCTCGGACGGCGGATGATATGATCCGCCGGTAAGCATGTACTCCCTCCACGGACCGTGGTGCTTTCAGTGGTCGTCTCGCGGAGTTCATGACGTGCGCTGTAGCGCATTTCCTCCGCCGGTTCGCGGCTGCGTGGCCGCCCGCGATACACTTGCGGCCGCAATGCACGACTCCGAAGTGATGCGGCAACCGATCTAGCGCTTCTCGGTGCTCGATCGGCGGCGGCGCGCGCGGCCCACACGGGCCCACGGAAGGGCTTTGACCCGAGTCGCGCCACTGCCCGCGAGTAGCGCGCGGCCCACGCGCCCACGGGAGCGCTGCAGGCGTGCCGCACGAGCGCCTCGCTGGGGCGTTTGCAGTCTCTACCGTCGGATGAATACTTCCTGAAAACGGGGATGCAGGGGATTCCTGTAGTGGGGGAGTGAGGATCAGGGGTCAGCAATCAAGGGGCCGCTCTCCAGGATCGGGGGGCGGGGTCGGAGATCGGGGATTGCGGATCGGGGGAGGAGCGGACGCCAGAGCATGCCCGCGGGTGTAGAGAATGCAACCAGCGGGCGGACGACACGCGTGCCGGCGACCGGCGGCCATGCCCCCGGGGTGGAAAATGCAACAAACAGGCGGGCCATCGTCGGTCTGTGTCCATTTTCAGCAAATATTCCGGCAAATGCAACACGATGCGGGCGTGAAGGGGCTGCGTGCCGCATTTCCGGGAATATGTCTTGGGTTTGCAACACGAACGCTCCGCAAGCACCGAAGTTGTTGCATTTCCGGTACGCGGGCGGCGGGCAGGGGGCCGCGACCAGTGACCAGCGCGGCACCGGCATCCTGCGCGGTCCGCAGGCCGGAGCCGCGACCGAGCGACGGCGCCGGCGCCGTGTCCCCGGACGAGGCCGCCCACGGCGTCAGCCGGCGATCGGCGCTCTCGCCAGAGGACGCCCGGCCTTGGCGAGAGTGTTCACGAGCAGCAACACGATCGTCAGTTGAGCCGCCATCCTCGCGAATTGGAGAAACTGGTTGAGATGCCAGATCTCGGCAGCCGCGTTGCGACCTACAAGCTGGAAGATCGCTTCCTGGACCGGCAGCAAGACGTTGAAGAGAGCGGCAACCGCCACGAAACCGGCCAGGTGAACACCCGCAGCGGGCAGTCGCCCAAGCACCACGAGCGCACAGAAAAGGAGATATGCGGCGATGCCCAGGAAGGAGATGACCTGTGTCGCCGTCAGCAGAATGTTCCAATCCCGTAGCGCCCCGGCTTCGACGCCCCATACGCTTGCGCAGACGATCGCCACGACAACGAACAGCGACAAATAGCGACCGCGCCCCGCGGCGAGGGGGACTGCAAGCAGTACGGCCGGCAGTGCAGCATCGAGCACGGCGCTCAGCACGAAAGCCAGGTTATAGGTGGGCCTTATGCTCTCGTAGGCTTGCCGGTGGCCATGGTTGTACAGCAACGACAGCATCTCACCGAGCAGGAAATCGATGGTGAAGGCGCTGTACGTGCACGCGATAATGATCCAACTCCTCCGCTGCGCCTGCGGCAACCGCCGCTCGAAGGCAACGGCGAGCCACCAAAGACTCACGGCGAGCGCCACAAGGGCGACGAGTGTGGCGCCACGGAGGAATGGCAGCAGGTCCACGGCCGGCTATGTTACGAGTCACCGTTATCGATCGGAGGAGGCGGGGGCATGATGTCCTCCAACGTGAACACGATCTCCTCCTCCTTCCGCCTCCCCGCGGCCGCCCCCTTCTCCCGGGGCGCGCCGGTCTCGACGATCACCCGCTTGACGATGCCCTTGGGATCGTCGACGGTGATCTCGAAGTCCAGCTCCTGGGCGGGCGAGTCCAGGCGTGTGCGGACGCGCGCACCGGGCGCCTGCTCCCGGTAGCCCGGATTCCGGAACAGGATCTTGGTCGACTGCCGCCCGCTCTCGAGCCGTCGCGTGACCTTGATGAGCTTCAGCCAGTCGGGTTGATAGCTGATGTCGTAGTCGAACCCCCTCTGGTCCACTCCGCGTCCTTCCCGGTTGTGGCGTGCCATCCGTGCCTCCGCAGCGGTTGTATCGTTTTTTTCCAGAAGCCCCGACCAAGATTCTGGCCCGGTGCCTCGTTGTCAAGCATCTCGTGTGCTGGAACGTGGTCGCATCGCACGGGCTTACGTCCGGTGCCGCGGCCGGCTCGGGCGGCTGCCGTGCACGCGGCCGAACCCGGACCCCGGCGGCTCCCGGCGGGACCGGACGAAGTCCGTGTCCGGCGGCCCGGCGCGCGCGGCCCAACCGCCCGCGCCGCGCCGCCGCGGCGGATGGCTGGACCGACGTCCGTTCGCGCGCAGCCGAACCGGGTGCGACCGGACGCCGAGGAACGAGTACAAAACTTGCGGGACGGTCGCGATTGCGGCGCCCGAGCCCCGCCGCACCCATGCGAACACGAGAACTCCCGAGGCGTTCCGGCCCGCTGGCCGCGATCCGTCGTGCATGCGGGCACGCGCGGCGCGCCCTGCCCCCCTTGACCGGAGCGCGGACCTATGCTAAACTGGTCACATTATCCACGACATGAGAACCTCCCTGCTTCGGAGGCGCGGGCGCCTCGCAGGCCCTACCAGTCCATTGTGTCCCGATCCGAACATGCCAGGTGATCGAAGACTTCGGACGGCATTGGTCGCTCGCCTGTCGTTCCCCTCTACAACCTCTACGGAGTGATTCGTGGACATCGCGGAACTGAAGAGCAAGTCGGTCGCGGAGCTGCACGAGATGGCTGAGGAACTCAACATCTCGAACTACTCGGGGCTCCGCAAGCAGGATCTGATTTTCCGGATCGAGCAGAACCTCCTGGACAGCGACGTCGTGCTGCGCGGCGAAGGCGTGCTCGAAGTGTTGCCCGAAGGCTACGGCTTCCTGCGATCGCAGGACTGGAACTATCTCTACGGACCGGACGACATCTACGTCAGCCCGTCGCAGATCAAGCGTTTCGACCTGCGCACCGGGGACACGGTGCTGGGCCAGGTCCGGCCGCCGAAGGAGGGAGAGCGCTACCTGGCGCTCCTCAAGGTCGAGTCGGTGAACGGGGATGACCCGGAGCGGGCGAAGCACCGTATCGCGTTCGACAACCTGCGGCCGCGCTACCCCGAGGAGCGGGTCAAGCTCGAGAACGCGAGCGGCGACCTCTCGATGCGGTTGATGGACCTGGTCTCGCCGATCGGCAAGGGGCAGCGCGGACTCATCGTCTCGCCGCCCAAGGCCGGTAAGACGATCCTCATGCAGCGCATCGCGAACGCGATCCTCGAGAACCACCCCGAGATCCACCTGATCGTTCTCCTCATCGATGAGCGTCCGGAGGAGGTCACGGACATGGAGGAGCACGTGGCCGCCGAGGTCATCTCGTCGACGTTCGATGAGCCGGCCGACCGGCACACGCAGGTGGCCGAGATGGTGATCGAAAAGGCGAAGCGGCTGGTCGAGCACGGCCGGGACGTCGTGATCCTCCTCGACTCGATCACGCGTCTGGCCCGCGCGTACAACGTCACGGTGCCGCACTCCGGGAAGATCCTCTCCGGCGGCGTGGACGCCCACGCGCTGCACAAGCCGAAGCGGTTCTTCGGCGCGGCGCGCAACATCGACCGCGGCGGCTCGCTGACGATCCTCGCCACCGCGCTCATCGAGACCGGCTCCCGCATGGATGAGGTGATCTTCGAGGAGTTCAAGGGGACCGGCAACATGGAAGTGGTGCTGGACCGCCACATCGCGGACAAGCGGATCTTCCCGGCCATCGACATCAACCGCTCGGGGACGCGCCGCGAGGAGCTGCTCCTCGACGAGAGCGAACTCAACCGGGTCTACCTGCTGCGGAACTTCCTCTCCGACATGCCGCCGGCGGAAGCGCTCGAGTTCCTGCTCGACCGGATGCGGCGGACCAAGACCAACAAGGAGTTCCTCGACAGCATGGCACGCGGGTAGGGACGCCGGGACGGGGCAGACAGGCCCCGTTCGAGAAGACCGCGCCCGCCGGGCCGGGAGCGTGCCGCTCCGCTGCGATCGCGGACCGCTCGGGCGGAACCGGGGTCAGCCCTCGAGCGGCTCCGACCCGGCGGGCGCGGTCTTCCCCGCCACCAGCAGGTCGTACGTCGCACGCTGCGCGGGAGAGAGTCTTTCGGGGACGTTCAGGGCGAGGACGGGGACCGCGTCGTCATCCGGCAGATGGAGCAGGAGGCGGTCGTGGGGCAACGGCGGCTCGGCCGCGCGTGCCCGGCCATCCGCATCGACCGCCACGATCCGCCCCGGCCCCGACAACGCCGCGAGCCGACAGCCGTAGGCCAACCACTCCGCCACCGCATCCGCCCCCTCCTCGGCAACGCGCGGGAGCAGGACGTCTTCGTAGTAGCGACGCGCCTCCTCGAACGTCTCGGGGCTCCGCGCGCGGAGCAGCCGCAGCCGGTCCCGGTAGGAGTGTCGGGGGTCCCTCAGCGCCTCGCGTTCGAGCGCTCGTTGCAGGTGGGCATCCGCCGTGCGGCGCAGGGATTCCATGGCCCGCAGTTTGGCCTCCCCTGCCCGCGGCGTCAAGCGAGGCTACGGCGCTACGGGACCTTCCACGCCCGTGACGGATCCGTCCGCGCCCGCCGGCGGACCCACCGCTTCGGCATCGCCACCCGTCTCGATCCACAACGGCGGCGGCTCGACCGAAGGCCGCTCGGCCGCGGGCGTGATCACCCGCTCGTACAGGCGCTCGTGCTCCATCACCATGCGCATGCGGCTGAAACGCTCGACCGCCCGCTCACGGCAGCGACGGCGGTCGAACGCGTCCACGCGCCCGCCCGGCCGGATCGCGTCGGCCATCTCCGCGACGTCCTCGACCACGTACCCAGTCACCCCCTCCTCGACCAGCTCGGGGACGCTCCCGCGTGGGAAGGCGACCACGGGACAACCCGAGAGCATCGCCTCGATCAGCGTCAGCCCGAACGGCTCGTTCCACTCGATCGGCGCGAGCAGGGCACGCGCACCGCGAAGCAGCTCGATCTTCGCCTCGCCGCCCACGCAGCCGACGTACTCGACGCCTGGCTCCTCGAGCCGCCACAGTACCTCGCGCTCCGCGAACTCGCGATCCACCGGATGCACCTCGCCCGCCACCTTGATCGCCACTCCCGCCCGAGCCGCCGCGGCAATCGCCGTGTGCGGCCCCTTGATCCGCGCGAACCGACCCATGAAGAAGACGTAGTCGCCGGGCGTCTCGGACCAGCGGAAACGTGACGGATCCAGCCCGTGATGGATCACCGACAGATGAGGCAGCCGGACCTCGCGTCGCGCCTGGTCCGCAGAGATCGCCACGTACCACGGATCCGGGAAGAATTCATAGAACCGGGAGAGCGCCGCGTCCCGCACGTGGTGGATCGTGTAGACCAGCGGCACGTGCGGCATCAGCCGCGTGCACGCCAGCGCGCTGGCCGAGTGCGCGTGCACGAGGTCGAAGTCGCCCCGCGCCACCTCCGCCATCGCCCACGAGACGTGGTTCATTTCCGTCGTGAAGTCCGGCGGCCACACCGCCTCGGGATAGAGCGCGCGCAATTCCGCGGAAGTCGCCGAGTCGCCGGTCGCGAAGAGCGTGACCTCGTGGCCACGCTCGACCAGCCCTTCGGCCAGTTCGTAGATGACCAGCTCCGTACCGCCATAACTCCGCGGCGGCACGGGCAGACAGGAGGTCGAGACGAGAGCGATCCGCATAGCCATCACCGGCTGCACGGCCCGTACCACGCCGTGCCCCCGTGAGGGACAGCCGCACGGGTAGATCGGGCCTGGGAACAGCCGCCCTCACACGTCCAGGTTCTTGACGAACTTTGCGTTTCCCTCGATGAACCGACGACGGGGCTCGACGTCGTCGCCCATCAACGTCTGGAAGATCCGGTCCGCCGCCACCGCATCCTCGAGCGTGACCTTCAGGATCGTACGTGTCTCCGGATCCATGGTCGTCCGCCAGAGCTGCTCGGGATTCATCTCACCCAGACCCTTGTACCGCTGGATGCTCACCGAGCGATGCTCGCCCTTGCCGTTCGACGAGAGACGTTGCACGAGCTGGTCCCGCTCCTCCTCCGTGTAGGCGTAATGCTCTTCCTTCCCCCGCGCCACCCGGAAGAGCGGCGGCTGCGCGATGTAGATCATCCCTTCCTCGATGAGCTGCCGCATGTGCCGGAAGAAGAAGGTGAGCAGCAGCGTGCGGATGTGGGCGCCGTCCACATCCGCGTCGGTCATGATGATGACCTTGCCGTAGCGCGCGTTCTTGACGTTGAACTCGTCCTCGCCGATGCCCGTGCCGATCGCCGCGATGATCGTGCGGATCTCCTCGTTCGAGAGGATCTTGTCGAGACGCGCCTTTTCGACGTTGAGGATCTTGCCGCGGAGAGGCAGGATCGCCTGGTACGTGCGGTTGCGCCCCTGCTTCGCGCTGCCGCCCGCGCTGTCGCCCTCGACCAGGTAGACCTCGCACGCGGCGGGATCGCTGATCGAGCAGTCGGCCAGCTTGCCCGGCAGGATGCTCCCTTCGAGCGGGTTCTTCCGCCGGGTCAGGTCCCGGGCCTTCCGGGCGGCGATGCGGGCCCGCGCGGCCTGGATCGCCTTTTCGATGATCGTCCTGGCGACGGACGGGTTCTCTTCGAGGTGGGTGGCCAGCTTCTCGTTGACGACCTGCTCGACGGCGCCACGGACCTCGGAGTTGCCCAGCTTGGTCTTGGTCTGCCCCTCGAACTGCGGCTCGCGCACCTTGATCGAGAGGACGCAGGTGAGTCCTTCCCGGACATCGTCGCCCGAGAGCGAATCGAGTTCCTTCTTGAGGAGGTTGTTCTTGCGGGCGTAGTCGTTGAGCGTCCGCGTGAGCGCCGCCTTGAAACCCGTGAGATGCGTCCCGCCCTCGTGCGTGTTGATGTTGTTGACGAACGTGAACGTGTTCTCGTTGTAGCCGTCGTCGTACTGGATCGCGAGCTCGATCTCGGCCTCCTCGCGCGAGGCCGCGATGTAGATCGGCTCCGGGTGGAGCGGCTTGCGCGAACCCCGCAGGTAGGCGACGAACTCGTTGATGCCGCCCTCGAAGTGGTACTCCTCGCTCCGCGGCTCGCCCCCGGCCGACTCCCGCTCGTCGACGAGTCTGATCAGCAGGCCGCGGTTGAGGAAGGCCAGCTCGCGCAGGCGGTTCGAGAGCGTCTCGAAGTCGTACTCGAGCGAGGCGAAGATCTCGGGATCGGCCCGAAACGACACGGTCGTGCCCGTCTCGCCATCGTGCTTGCCCGCCGCCTCCAGCTCCGTCTGCTTGACCCCGCGCGCGAAGCGCTGCCGGTACGTGCGGCCGTCGCGCCACCGAACCTCGACTTCGAGCCACTCGGACAGCGCATTGACCACGCTCACGCCCACGCCGTGCAGCCCGCCGGACACCTTGTAGACGTTCTTGTCGAACTTCCCGCCGGCGTGCAGCATCGTCATCGCGACCTCGACGCCCGGCTTCTTCTCGACCGGGTGCAGGTCCACGGGGATGCCCCGGCCGTTGTCCGTCACCGTGATCGAGTTGTCGGGCCGGATCACGACGTCGATGCGCGTGCAGTGGCCCGCGAGCGCCTCGTCGACCGAGTTGTCGACCACCTCGTAGACCAGGTGGTGCAGGCCGCGGGGCCCGGTCGACCCGATGTACATCCCCGGGCGCTTTCTGACCGCTTCGAGCCCCTTCAGGACCTGGATCTGCCCGGCGGAATACTCGTTCTTGTTGGGCTGCCTCTTCGCCATGGTGTTCTTGCTCGGGTTTCGCGGAAATTCCAGCCTTTCTACTACCCCCCACCCCTCCGAAGGTTACCGCCACCGGAGCCCGTCTCGTCGGTTCCGTCCTCCGCCACGACGAAGCGGATTCTCTCGATTCTGCCTCGCTCGCGGCCGGCGTTGAGACGGCGGCGAATCTCGGACTCCATCAGCTTCAGCTCCATGAGCCAGGCGCTCGAACGGACAGCGACGAAGAGAGTGCCGCGCGAGACGCGCAGCGGCCGGGTCACGCGCGCGATGGCATCACCCACGCGCTCCGCCCATTCGGGGACCACGCGGGCCTCGTCGATGCGCGCGCCGAGACCGGTGCGGTCGAGATAGTCACCGAGCGCGCGGCCCAGCGGCGTCGGTCCGTCCCGGCCGGCACTCACGTCGAGACCTCGCCGTGCGCAATACGCCAGTGCGGGAGCGCGCCGCGGCGCACCTCGATGTCCGACGCCTTCGGCGCCGTGAGGATGACCTGGCCGCGCTCCTCCTCTTCGAGCAGCTCCAGAATCCGCCGCGAGCGACCGGTGTCCAGCTCCGCAAAGAGGTCGTCCAGCAGGACCATCGGCTCGCGGCCGCGCGCCTCCCGCACGGTCTCCGCCTCGATCATGCGCAGCGCGATCGCCGCGGTGCGCTGCTGGCCGCCCGAGCCGTACTCCCGCAGGTCGACTTCACCCCCGGCACCGGCGAGCAGGAACGCCAGGTCGTCTCGGTGCGGACCCACCAGCGTCACGCCACGCTCCCGCTCTCGCACCGCCGTACGCGCGATCTCGGCGCGGAACGCCTCCGCGGCGGATTCCGGCGTGGACGGCTCCTCTCCCGGGAGCGGGACCGAGGAACGGTAGACCAGTCGTGCCGGCGCGCCGCCGGAAATCGCGGCGTGGCGCCGCGCGAAGCCGTCGCTCCGCGCTGCGACCCAGGCCGCGCGCTCCGCAGTGACCCGCGCGCCCCACGAGATCAGTCCCTCGTCCCACGCCGACAGCAGCGCGGGAGGGGCGCCCTCGCGCAACATGGCGTTCCGCTGCCGCAGGACGTGACGGTAGCGCTGGAGCGCGCTCAGGTAGCCGGGCACGTTCAGGGAGAGCACGATGTCGAGGAACCGGCGTCGTTCGGCGGGGGTGCCGGCAACGAGCGCCACGTCGGAGGGCGAGAAGACGACGGCGCCCACGCCACCCAGCGCGGCTCCCAGACGTTCGGGTACGACGCCGTTCACGCTCACCCGTTTCTTGCGGGTGCGGCGCTGGTACGCCGCGGTGATCTCGCGTTCCTCGCCGGCAGCCGGCCCCTCGAAGATGCCACGGATGTGGAACGCATCGGCGCCCATGCGGACGAGCTGTTCGTCCGGCGCGGCGCGGAAGGAGCGGAAGATCTCGAAGTAGTAGAGCGCCTCGATGAGGTTCGTCTTGCCGGAGCCGTTGTCGCCGATGATGGCGACGCCGATCGCGGGCAGGGTCAGTTCGAGTTCCGCGAAGTTGCGGAACTCGCGGAGACGGAGCTGCCGGCAGGAGACCGAGGCGGGCGACATGATCGCGCGGGCCACGGCCGGCCTGGCTAGCGTCCCCGGAATTCCGCGGGGCGCTTCTCGAGGAACGCTCGCATCCCCTCGCGCATGTCCTCGGTCGAGGCGAGCAGGCCGAAGAGGTTGGACTCGAGGATCATGCCGTCGGCGAGCGTGGTGTCGAGGCCGCGATCGACGGACTCGAGCGCCATGGCCACGGCGACGGGGCCGTTCGCGAGGATCCGCCGGAGCAGCGCCTCCGCGGTGCCGATCAGCTCGACTCGTGGGACGACGCGATTGACGAGGCCGATCCGATAGGCCTCCGCCGCATCGATCATCTCGCCGGTGAGGATCATCTCGAGTGCCCGCCCTCTGCCGATGAGCCGCGGCAGACGGACGGTGCCGCCGTACCCCGGGATGATCCCGAGGCGGACTTCGGGGAGGCCGAAACGCGCCTCCTCGCTGGCGAGCCGCATGTGGCACGCCAGCGCCAGCTCGAGCCCGCCGCCGAGCGCGAAGCCGTTCACCGCCGCGATCACCGGCTTCGGCATCGTCTCGAGGAACCGGAACGTGTCCTGTCCCTGGCGCGAGGTCCGGATCCCGCTCAGCGGGCCCATCTCGGCCAGCTCGCCGATGTCCGCCCCGGCGACGAAGGCCTTTTCTCCGGCGCCCGTCACGATGAGACCCCCGACGGATGGATCGTCCGCCAGCGCGTGGAACGTCCGGTCCAGCTCGGCCACCGTCTCGGCGTTGAGCGCGTTCAGCTTTTCGGGCCGGCTTACGATGACGACCGCGATGTCCTCTTTCTTCTCGATGCGCAGGTAGCGCGTTTCGTCCGTCATGGTCGGCTCGGAGGGATGGTCTCGAGAGCGGCCGGCCGGCGGCCGCGTGACGGCAGGAAATATAGGCGGCACGCGGAGTCCGGGCAATCGCGCGGGACGCCTCAGCGTGAGCCGCGAACGACTCCCTCGATGATCCGGTTGGGGTCGAACCAGCGACGGGCCGCCTCCCGCAGCGCGACCGGCGTCAACGCGCGGATCCGCGCCTCGAACTCGCGCAGCTCGGAGAGACCCCGGCCGAGCAGGAGCGCGTCCGCCAGGTCGCCCAACTGCGCCGCATTCGCCTGGCTCCGGATCTTCCACGCACCGATCGTATACTCCTGCGCGCGCGAGAGCTCGTCGGCACCAATGCTCTCGTCCGCCACCCGCGCCAGTTCCTCGAGCAGCGCGTGACGCGCCTCGTCCTCCCGCTCCGGCGATGTCGCGACGTACGAGACGAACGCGCCGGCACACCAGCGCGCGACCGGGGACGCTGTCACCGTGTACGCCAGCGCACGCCGCTCGCGCAGCGCCTCGAAGAGACGGCCGCCCAGGCCGCTGAGCACATTGGCCAGCACATCCAGCGCGTACGCGTCCGGGTCGTTCCGCGCCGGCCCGGGGAAACCCAACGCCAGCGCCGTCTGCTCCCGCGTCCGGTGCTCGACCTCGACGCGCGGCCCCTCCGGCCATGCCGGCCGCCACCCCTCCCCTTCCGCCCTACCGCCACGCACCGGCTCCATCTCACGCGCGATCCCCGAGGCCGCCACATCCGGATCCACATCCCCGACGACCACCACCAGCGGCGGCGTCTCGAGGACCCGCGCCCGATGCCATGCCGTCAGATCCGCACGGGTCGCCCGCCCGAGCGCCGCCTCCGTCACTGCCGCGGGAAAGCCGTACGGGTGGTCCGGGAACGCGCCCTGGAACAGCAGGCGCAGTGGATAGCGTCGCATGTCGTCGCGGAGCCGGTTCAGGTCGCTCAGCGCCACCTTCCGTTCGCGCTCGAGCTCCGCTTCCGGAAAGCTCGGACGCAGCGCGACATCGGCCAACACCGCGAACGCGTCCGCGAAATGGCGAGCCGGCACGGAGAGCGTCCAGCCGAAGGCGTCGGACGCGACCGTCGCCGATACGGCGCCGCCCATCGCCTCCACCTCCTCCGCGATCCGTGCGCCGCTCCGCGTCGTCGTCCCCTTCACGGATGTGCGCGCCAACAACCCGGTGATCCCCGCCTGCTCCATCTGCTCGTCGAGCGCGCCGCCACGCGCGAGGATCCCCATCGACACGAGCGGCGTCGTCCGCCGGGGCTTGATGGCGATGCGTACGCCGTTGGCGAGTTCGTAGAAGTGGACGCCGTCCTCGAAGCCCGCCGCCACGGCCGGGCCGCCCGGAGGCGTGCGCGAGCGCGTGCGTGTCGCCGGCTGCGCCTGCTCCGTTCGAGCCCGACCCCGGGGCACGCCTTTCGCGCTCGGCACTTCCGGCGCCCCCACCGGCTCCGCGGACTCGGGCCGATAGACCAGCAGCGCCGCGCGCTCGGGCGTCAGATACCGGCGCGCAACGCGGCGGAGGTCGTCCGGCGTGGCGGCGAACAGTCGTGCGAGGTAGCCGTCGGCCAGCCGCCAGTCTCCCAGCGCCTGCCACTCCGCCAGCAGTCTGGCCTGGCCCTCGACGGTCTCGAGCCGCTGGAGCATTCGAGCCTCGAGCACGTTGCGGGCGCGATCGAGCTCGGTGGACGAGACGGTCTCGGCGGCCAGCACGGCGACCTCGCGCCAGGTCGCCTCGATCGCGGCCGGGGTGTCGGCGGGGAGCGCCTCCGCGCTCACACCGAAGACGCCGATCTCCGTCGGCGTGTAATTGGACGCACCGATGCGGGTGACCCGTCCGGTTTCGCGCACGCGCTGGAAGAGGCGTGAGGCGCGCCCCTGACCGAGCACGACCGCGAGGAGATCGAGCGCGGGCGTGTCCGGGTGGAGCGTGCCCGGCGTCCGCCACCCCCACTCGATCGAGGTACGCACCACATCGCCCGCCATCTCGCGGAAGCGCAGCCCGCGCCGCTCCGGCTCCTCGGGCGCCGCGGTCGAGACCGACTCGCCCGGCGGCATGCCGCCGTAGCAGCGTTCGACCAACTCCAACGTCCGCCGGGGGTCCACGTCACCGGCCACGACCAGCACGATGTTGGACGGCCGATAGAAGTCCTGGTAGTAGCGCCAGACGTCCTCGCGGGTGAGCCGCCGCAACTCCGCTTCTCGGCCGATCCGCCAGCGACGCATCCGGTGGACGTCGAACATCAGCTCGTAGAGCGCCTCGGTCGCCACGGCGCGCGGGTTGTCCAGCTTCCGCCGTGCCTCCTGGATGATGACCTCCAGCTCGCGGCGCAACTCGTCGGGGTCGATGGCCGCGTGGCTCAGTGCCTCGGCCTGGATCTCGAGCCCGCGCTCGAGCGCCGCCGACGGCAGGACCGTGTAGTACGTGGTGTAGTCGTAGATCGTCCCGGCGTTCAGGTAGCCGCCGACCGCCTTCGTCGCCCGCGCGAGCTCGCCCGGCCCCAGCCGCTCCGTCCCCTTGAACACCATGTGCTCCAGGACGTGACTGATCCCCACCACGGCGTCCGGCTCGTTGAAGTACCCCGCGCGCACGTGCGCGACGATCGCGACGACCGGCGCGGAACGGTCTTCCCGAACCAGCACCGTGAGCCCGTTGTCGAGCCGATGTTCGTGCGTCGGGAGTCGGCCGAGGAACGATCCTTTCATCCGCGTTCGCAGGTGGTGTGACCGGGACCGGAGCTTGCGGGCCAAGCTAGAGGGCAAGCGGCGTGCCCGGCAACCGGTCCGTCCGGCCGCCGGGAACGAGGGCCGGACCCGCGCCAGGGGACGAAACGTGCATCCAAAGAACGAAGCCATCATCGAGGGCGCCGTCGTCGTCGCTCGCCGGACGGGCGCCGATGCCGTCCTGCTCGCCGCCGCGCTCCCGGAAGAGGCGGACCGCCTACGGGAACGACTGGGCGAGGAGTGCCGCGTCATGACCGCCGCGCCCGATGGCGGCGCCGCAAGGCTCGGCGAGACCGATGTCCTCGCGCTCCCGGAGGTCAAACTGCGGCGCCGGGGACGGGCCAAGATCGCCCTGCTCGAAGGCCTCGCCGCCGGCCTCCTCCGACCCGACGAGCAGGTCGTCGTCATCTCCGGCGATGCCGTCGACGGCCGCTGTGAACTCGACACCGTCGCCGTCGTCGAACTGACCACCGATGAAGACTACCTCGACGGCCAGGCCGATGCCCCGCTGAGCGCGCTCGCCAATGTCGCCGACCCCGCCGCTTTCGATGCCCTGCTCGGCCTCTGCGTCGAACTCGGCCACACCGGCCGCGAGGGCAAGCGGGTCGGCCTGCTGGCCACCCTCGGCGATGCCGATGCCGTCATGGCGCACTCCCATGCAATCGTGCTCAACCCGTTCGAGGGACACCCGGAGGCCAGGCGCTCGATCCTCACGCCCGACGCCAAGCGCGCCATCCGCGAGTTCTCGGGGATGGACGGCGCCTTCGTGATTCGCGGCGATGGCGTGATCGTCGCGGCCGGACGCTACCTCGAAGAGATCGTCCCGGGCGAGCAGGTGCCGTTCGGCCTCGGCGCGCGCCACCGCGCCGCCGCCGGCATCACCGCCGCGACCCGCGCCGTGGCGTTCACCGTCTCCGAGTCCTCCGGCGACACCCGCGTCTTCGGCGGCGGCCGCATCCTCATGACCATCGAGCGGACGGATTGACGCGGCCGCCCCGACATGCGATTCTGTTCGGATTCACGCACTTCAAGGAGTGGTTGTGCTGGTCTACCTGAATGGCGAGTTCCTGCCCCACGAGGAGGCGCGCCTCCCCGTCGATGACCGCGGCTTCCTCTTCGCGGACGGCGTCTACGAGGTCGTTCGCGTCCACGATGGCCGCCCCTTCCTCTTCCGTGAACATCTCGACCGGCTGGCCGACGGACTGGCCGCATTGCGCATCGCCTTCGATGGCACCGCGCGGCTCGCCGAGGTGGGCGAGCGGCTGATCGAAGAGAATGCGCTGCGGAGTGGGGATGCCACCATCTACATCCAGTTGACCCGCGGCGCCGCGCCGCGCAAACACGCGTTCCCACCCGAGGGGACGCCGCCCACGGTCTACGTCGCGGCCAAGGCGTTCACGCAGCACCCCGGCTGCTACTTCACCGAGGGCGTGGGCGCCATCACGGTTCCCGACACCCGCTGGGCTCGCTGCGACATTAAGTCCACCGCCCTGCTGCCCAACGTGCTCGCGAACCAGCAAGCCAAGGAGGCGGGCGCCTTCGAGGCGCTCTTCGTGCGCGACGGCGTGGTCGTCGAAGGCTCGCACTCGAACCTGTTCGCCGTCGTGGACGACGTCCTGGTGACCTACCCCCGGTGCAACTACATCCTGCCGGGGATCACTCGGCAACGCCTGCTGGATCTCGCGGCCGAGTTCGGGATCGCCGCCCGCGAGGCGCCGCTCTTCGCAGACCGGCTCGGCGGTGTCCAGGAACTCTTCCTCGCCGGCACGACCACCGACGTCATGCCCGTCACCCGGGTCGACGGGAGGCCCATCGGCACGGGCGCGCCGGGGCCGATTACGCAGCGTCTGCTCGAGGCGTACCGGGCACTCATGTGAACGGAGCGCGGGACGGCGCCCGCCGCGTGCCGCCCCGCTTCCGCGCCCGATTCGCGACCCGCGCCGACAGGGGAACACTCCCCGGGGCCCGGGTTACTCTGCCGTGAATCGACACGATCGAATCGACCGGCCCCCGGCGGCCGGCGCCGCTCCGACGATGGAGAGCCGGATGGAGATCCCCATTACCCGCCGCATCTGCCCGCGGACCTGGGACGTGCTGCTCAGCACGGGCCAGTGCGTCACCACCGCGCCCCTCTTCAGCGATCTCCAGGCGGAGTACCTCGATGCGCTCCAGCAGGACCCGCCGGTCCTCTGCCTGGCCGACGGCATGACCTTCGATGCGAGGCAGATCGTCGCCCTCGTCCCCGGCCGTCCGATCCGGAGCAACGCGATCCCCGGCGATTGATCGCCTCGGGCCTGACAGGAGGACCCGTTGCTCCTCCTGGCCGGCTCCCGCCGCTCGCGGGCGCACGCGCCAGGCCATTTCGGACAGCCCCATACCGCCATGGCCTTGCCCCGCGCCCGCGCGCACCCTACGCTGGTGCCCGGCAGCACGACCCGATAGCCGAATGAAACCCGAAACCCGCTCCCCACACGCGGGTACCACATCGGGCGCACCTACGCGCCTTGAACCGCATCGGAAAGGTGGATCGCGATGAGTCGTTCGCTCAACAAGGTGATGCTGATCGGCAACGTCGGCGCGGAACCGGAGATCAAGCAGACGGCCTCCGGGACGCGGATGGCCAAGGTCTCGCTGGCCACGAACCGGACGTTCAACGATCGGAGCGGACAGAGGCAGGAACGGACGGAATGGCATCGGCTGACGTTCTGGGATCGGCTGGCGGAGATCGTGGAGCAGTACGTCCACAAGGGGGACCGCCTGTACGTGGAGGGGCGGATCGAGTACTCGCAGACGGAGGATGACCAGGGCGGCACCCGTTACTGGACGGACATCATCGTCCGGGAGATGGTCCTGCTCGGGCAGGGCGGCGCGCCGGGCGAAGTCGGGCCGTCGCGCGGGTCCCGGGGTCGCCAGCCGGCCGCGGCGCCGTTCGACGACGAGGACGACGACCTGCCCTTCTGACCCGGCGTCGCTCTCCGCCTCCGGCGGCGCGCGGCGGAGATCGCCCTCAGGCCACGATCTCGCGGCGCGTGCGCGGACGGGGGGCGCGGCCGCGGCCGATCACCGCGCGCCGGGCGCGGTCGCGTAGCCCGGCGACCACCGCGCCGGCGAGCATGCCGGGGATGCGGCGGAGGCCGAGGCCGGCCATCATCCCGCGGCGGCGCCTCGTCCGCCGGCGCTCCGCGCGCCGGCTCAGGCGCTCGCGGCGCTCGGCGCGCCAGCGGCGTCGCTCCTCTCGCGGCTCCTCCTCGAGCATGCGTCCGACGCGCCGCTCTTCCTCCTCCCCCTTCCCGCCGAACAGCATCGACAGCAGCACACCGGTGCCGAAGGCGATCCCCAGACTGGCCCAGTGATGCTCGCGGACCTGCCGCCGCACGGGGCGCAGGACGTCGAGCCGCTCCCGGATTTCATTCCGCGTGCTGTCGACCCGCTCTTCGAGGGCATCCAGTGTCGTCGAGATCCGCCCCCGTGTCCGCTCGATCTCCCGCCGCGCTTCCGTCGTCGAGGTCGGGGCACGCTCGGTCGCTTCATCGCCCGGACCGGTCCTGCCCCGCTCCTGTCTCCTCACGACGCGAATCTCTTCAGCCATGCGCTCCCCCTCTCCATGGTCCGCGAAGTCCCCGTGCACTATTCGTTCCCATCGCGGAACCGCGCCGCCCGGAAACGGAGACGGCCGGGCTCCCGATCGGGAGCCCGGCCGTCACGTCATCCGCCGCCGCCGGCGGCCGTCAGGGAAGAGCGCGCCTCCGCTTCGCTTCCTCACGCTCCGGAGGGAGCGCCGGCGCTTCCACGACCTCCAACTCCGCCGGCGCAAAGAACCGCGTTTCCTGGTCACCGTCCAGGATCACACCATAGCAATGGGCCCGATACTCACTCGTCTCCACGACCGTTCCCGTCCGCCCGATCGCGGCCGGATCCAGTGGCAACGTCCCCCGCCGGACCCGCACGCGTGTCCCCTCCGGAACCAACGCGCCAATCACCGCCATCTTCGCCTCCGGGTTCAGGTTGAACCATTCCCTCGCATCAACGATGGCGCATCCGCCGGATTCGCGCAATCCCTTGCCGAATCCGGCCGCGGAGCTATATTCTTCCCGTTCTCTCAGGGGTCCATACCGCGCGAGGTAGCGATGCACAGGGAAGCAGACGGAATCATGCGGACGCTCGCCTATGTGGGCGGATTCGGAGTCGGGATCCTCTGGATCGCCATGGCGGCCGGCGCCCTCGTCTCCGCCGCCAGAGGGTTCGCCTACCAGCGCACGGATTGGGGCATCGGATGGGGACTCGTCGGCGTCCTCCTCCTCGGCGCCGGCTCCATCTCCATCATCGGAACCTGGTGGCATCAGCACCGGGTCAAGTCCCACCGGTAGCCCAAGCCGCACACCCGCCGGCGTCCCGCGTTCGCCCGAGTTCCCGTAAGCCGGGCCATCTCCCATCCTGGCCGTCGGCGCCTTCGGCGCCGGCGGGATCGGGGCACGGCGGCGGGAACGCGCACGGCAGGGCCACGGGCACACCGGTTCACGCGCCCGCCCCGAACCCGCGGATCACGCCGGCTTCTGCTGCCACAACCCCAGGAACTCTTCCTCGTATCGCTCCGGCGCCGCCCGGTACGCCTCCGCCCACTCCTCGAACGACGGCAGATTCAGGCGCTGCGCCAGGACTTCCGTGACCCGCTCGACCAGCGCACCGTAGCGCAGGCCGGCCTCCGCAGCGACGGCGGCGAATCGGGACGATGGCGTCTGGAGGGGAAACGAAGGCTCGGAAGGAGATTCGATGTTTGCGGCTGAGGACGAGATGCGCCCGCCCGGATCCGGTTCCGCACGATCACTTTGCGGCGGCGGATACGCAAGCTCGTAGATCTGATCGGGCGTCAGCTCCAGGAACCGGTCGGCGAGCTTCGCCGAACACCAGTCAAGATACTTTGCCCGCAGAATGCGATCGTCCGCGGGATCGACCATCTTGCCTTGATTCAGGTGAGGGGATCAGGACGCCCCACACGCCGAATTCCGACCATCACGGCACGAGGGGCTGTTCCGCTCCATCCTCAGAACCCGGCCGGGTCTGCCACAACCCATCCCACGCTCTTACGCTACGCCGGCCCGCTCTCATCGTCAAGCCCCCCGCCCCCCGCTCGATCCCCGCGACTCCAGTCGCGACAGATGCTCGAAGATCGCACGGCGCGTCAAGCCGTACAGCAGGATCCGGCTCAGCACTTCCGGGTCCCGCCGCTGCACCTCTTCCACCTCGGCCGCCACCGCCCGCGGCAGTTCGACGCGCAGCTCCACCGCACAAGTCTCCCACATACGTTCCGCCTCGAGCATCCGAAAAATTTACTGATTATTGAGTCGTCGGACAGGTCGCGCCCCGCGTCGTCGTCACGGGCACCGCTCCCCACGGCCACCGCCCAAGATAGACGGCTGGGTCGGGCGCGTCAAGCCTCATCGTAACCGGCGCCCCGACAACTGCTTAGCTGTAACTCACACATTTGCAATGATTTAGACCACCGCGCCGATTCGCCGGTTTCGGGGTTCTGCCACGCGGCGTACGTTGCGACCGCAGGTGTTTAGGGGTGCGAAGTTCCCGACCGGCACCGGGTTGCGTCGAGAAAACCACCGAAGACCGTGTCGCCGCCCGGCTGCGTAATTCATCTGTTTATGGTTCACGCGGACACGAGGGAGTAGCCGCCTGCATGCGTTTCGCGAGGCCGTCGCCGGTGACCACACCATCCGCCCCTGCGGCGCGGCGCGGTCGGTGCGCCGCGCAACACTCGACCCCGGCAGCGGGGCCGACGGACAGGGGCCGCCGCGGTCCAGCGGGAATCGCGGACGCGGCGACGGACCTCGCGTCGATACCGATCCGGATGCCCGATGCGGACCGGGCCTCCGGCGGAGTTTTCGGGACATAGAATCCCCTTGCGCCGAAGGCCCGGTTTCGTTACGCTTCGCGGTGCCATCCGACGAAGTTCGAAACCACCCGCGGCGCGGGGTACGACAGGCCTGGGAGTTGCCGGCTCCCGGGCCTGTCGTTGGTTCATCTCGCTCCGGCATGTGCCGGGTCACGGCGCCGCTCCGGGCGCCGTCGATCTCGGGATCGTGACAAAAGGAACGCCCACGCGTCGAGGGCACAGACGACCCTTGACACGGGGGCGGCTCGCATGTAGCGTATGCTCCGGTCGAGGAGTTTGCGCGGGCCGCCACCCGCGTGAACGTGAGAGCTTCCGGTTGCCAGCCGGAGGCTCTTTTTGTTGTATGTGCGAGGCGCAGGGGCGGCCGTGCCGGGTTGGCCGGGGTGCGCCGCGTGCGGGCGCAGGACCCCTTGACAGGGAGGCGACTCGTTGCTAACCTGAGCGGTAGCCAACCGAGTGCAGCGGGATCGCCACCCCGACGCCTCGAATCGCCTCGCGGTTGCCAGCCGCGGGGCGATTTGTTTTTGGAGCCGCGAGTATGCGGCCCTTGGGAGGGGTGGCGCCGACGCCACCTGGATCCAAGGATAACGTGGCCCACCGGGAGGGTCAAGGAGCGGGTGTGCGGGGGTGGTGGAGCGGTCGAGCGGGGGCGATCGAGCGACTTGACATTCGGGCCCGCGCGCCGCTAGCGTGGTCGGGTTGGGGCAGGCGCGCCGAACGGGACGCGCCCCGCCGCTGGTGCCACGCGATGTCAGGTGCCGCATGGGGACTCCGCTACGACTGGACCCGGACGGCTGGGAGACGGCGGCTCTGCGTGGGCAAGGGCCCACGCGCTCGCGCTGTCGTTCGTTCTGCTTCCTCGAGCGGAACGGCGAGCGGTGGACCGTGTTCCTGGTGACGTATCCGTCGGAGACGGGGGGTTGGCGGGGCTATTTCATGTTCCGTCCGGCGACGGCGGAGCCGGGTGAGGCGGAGCTGCGAACGGCCGACCTGTTCGTGGAGGCGACGGAGGCGGACGTGGATGCGCGGGCGCGCGGCCTCGGCCGCCCGTTGGTATCGGCGCTACTCGAGTCTGCGCTGGCCATCCGCGAACGGCGCGAGGGGGCCTCGCCCGATGCCCGGCGCTGGTTCCGCGAATTGCTGGCCTCGCACGCGACCGAACCCTTTCCGGCGGCCGGTCCGGCGGCCGACCTCTCGATCACGAACCTGCGTCTGCTCTACGACTCGTACCGCCTCGACCAGGTGGCGCATCTCATCGCGCTGATCGAGCCGGACGACTTCCGGGTGGTCGTCGAGACGCTACTCGATGGACGCTCGATCGACTTCCGCGCGCGGGACCGATTCCAGCTCGCGATGATCGTGGTCCAGGAGCTGGAACGTCTGCTGCCGCTGCCGCCGTTCGAGCGCTGGGCAGAGGACTACCTGGCGCAGCCGGAAGCGTACCAGCTCTACAGTCACGCGCTTCATCGCGGCGAGGCGCTGCCGTAGCGCCGGTCGCGCCGCATACCGTTTCTGCAACTCCGTCAGATCCCGATCCGCAGGACGCTGAGCCAGCCGCACGTGTCGCGGCCAGGCCGCGGCGCCGGTCCGCGCCTCTTCGATCGGTCCTCGCACGCCGCCGGCGGCCGGAATGGAATCTCGTGAATTTGCGTCTGCCGGCGTATATTCCGCACGTGTCTTCCGTTCGTTGTGCAATCGCTGAAAAACACATCCGAGGCGGTGCCGTGGCCGGTCTACGTTGGTTGAAGGAACATGCGCTCCTGACGCTCCTGGTCTTCGTGCCGGTGGCGCTGGTCCTCGAGTACGTGTTGCATGCGGGCGGGATCCCGTTGTTCATCACCTCCGCCCTGGGAATCGTCCCCCTGGCCGGGCTCATGGGGCGCGCCACGGAGCTGCTCGCCGAGCGGCTCGGCGAGGGGATCGGCGGGTTGCTCAACGCGACGTTCGGCAACGCCGCCGAACTGATCATCGCGATCGTCGCGCTCCAGGCAGGCTTCTTCGACCTCGTGAAGGCGTCCATCACGGGATCGATCATCGGTAACGTCCTTCTGGTGTTCGGTGCGGGCGCGCTGTTCGGCGGACTGCGCTACCCCCGCCAGGGATTCAACCGGACCGCCGCGGGGCTCGGCTCGACGCTCATGGCGCTGAGCGCGATCGGACTGGTGGTGCCCGCGATCTTCCACTACATCGTGCGCGGCAGCCCCGGGGCGCCGGAGCAGGAGCTGAGCCTCGAGATCTCGGTGGTCCTGATGGCGACGTACGCGCTCAGCCTCATCTTCACGCTGAAGACGCACAAACACCTCTACGTCGGCGATGCGGGGGCGCACCCGCTCGAGGACGGCGACGGGGCGCCACACTCGCTGAAGCGGGCGCTGCTGCTGCTCCTGGTCGCGACGGCGGGCGTCGCGCTCATGAGCGAGATCCTCGTCGGCGCCGTCGAGGAGGCCGCCGCAGCGTTCGGCATGAGCGAGGTCTTCGTGGGCGTGATCCTGGTCGCGCTGATCGGCAACGCGGCGGAGCACTCGACCGCCGTCCTCATGGCCGGGAAGAACAAGATGGATGCGGCGATCAACATCGCCGTGGGCTCATCCATCCAGATCGCGCTCTTCGTGGCGCCGTTGCTCGTGTTCCTGAGCTACGCAGTGGCGCCTCGGCCGATGGACCTGATCTTCACGACATTCGAGGTCGTCGCGGTCGCGATCGCCGTCGTGGTCATGGTCTTCATCGCGCAGGACGGCGAGACGCACTGGATGGAGGGTGTCCAGTTGCTCGCCGTCTACGCGATCCTGGCGCTGGCCTTCTACTTCCTTCCCGTCTGAGCGGTCCTCTCGCCGGGTGCTCACGGGCTCACGAGAGCCGTTGCGCCGCGGATCGGGCGCCAGGCGCCATCGCGGCGGACACCGTGAACTCCGCAAGAGGACACCCGGCGCGGGAGCGGCGGCGTGCGGGGGCACGCCGTCTTCCCCGCGCGCCGATCCCGCGCCGGCGCTCCGCTACAACCCGAAATCCACGGCTACCGGCCGCTCGCCGGAGTAATCGTAGAAGCCGCGGCCGGACTTCCGCCCGTAGTAGCCCATGCTGATCATCCTGCGGAGGAGGGGCGGCGGTGCGAAGCGAGTCTCGCGGTATTCATCGAACATGATGTCGGCGATCCGACAGAGCGTGTCGTTGCCGACGAAATCGCTGAGGGTGAAGGGGCCCATCGGATAGCCGGTCCCGAGGACCATCCCCTTGTCGATGTCCTCGATGCTGCCGAGCCCGGTCTCGAGGGCGCGGATCGCGTCGAGCATGTACGGCACGAGGAGTCGGTTGACGATGAACCCCGAGGTGTCTTTCGCCTCGATCGGTTCCTTGCCGAGCGAGCGCGCGAAGTCCAGCGCCTGGCGGTAGACGGCGTCGTCGGTGGCGATGGTGCGGACCACCTCGACGAGCTTCATGACGGGGACCGGATTGAAGAAGTGGAGGCCGATCATCCGGTCGGGCCGTTCGGTCGCGGCGGCCATGTCCGCAATGGTGAGCGAGCTGGTATTGCTGGCGAAGATCGTGGTCGGCGGACAGAGGCGGTCGAGCGCCCGGAACATCTCGTTCTTGATGTCGAGGTTCTCGGTGACCGCCTCGATGATGATGTCGGCGTCCCGGAGGTCCTCGATCACGGTGGTCGTATGGAGGCGCGCGAGTGTGGCATCGCGCGTGTCTGCGTCCAGCTTGCCCTTCTCGACGGCGCGGCCGAGGCTGCGCGCGATCGCCGCGCGGCCGCGTTCGGCGAGTTCCTCGTTCACTTCCCGGATCCGGGTCTCGTACCCGGCGCGTGCAGCGATTTCCGCAATCCCGCTCCCCATGAGGCCGGCGCCCAGCACGCCGACCGTTCTGATTTCCGCCATATTACCTCCATCGCGTGATCGATCAGGTATTCGACGACGGCGGCAATATGGGGTGAATCGGAAGCGGGATCAACGGAAGTGCGGCCGGGGCGCGAGTCGTGCGCGGAGCCGCCTGCGCCAGGGTGCGGGAGGCGGTTCGAGTGGGCCACCGCGTTCGAGCCGGTCGAGGAGTCCTTCCAGCTCGGTGCGCGCGGCGGCGACGCGGCGGCGGAAACCGGCTCTCGCGACCGCGATGCCGGCGGCGATGCCGGTCGCCGTAGCGCCGCCGAAGGTGAGTGTGGCGGCCGAGACTGCGGCGGCGGTGCCCGCGAGGTCGCCGGCGGCCGAGCCGGCGGCGAAGGCGAGGCCCGCGCCGATGAGGGCGCCGAGGCCACCGCAGAGGGACGTGGCACCGCCGACGGCCGTCTTGCGGTGGTTGGTGAGGTCGATCTCGACGCGGATCCCGCTGGCATCGGCATCGACCGGCTGGACCGCCACCAGCGTGCGGCGCGCTCGCGCGACGTGGCACCGTGCCTTGGGTCGGCTGAAGTTGCGAGCGATCTTCGAGATGGCGTCCTCCGCGGGGGCGTACCACGAACGTCCCGGCTGGCGGCGCTGAAGCTGGAGGTACTCGTGGCTGGTCAGGTACTCCTCGAGCCGGGCCGCGGTCCGCTCGGCGTCGCCGGGGACGATCCGCGCGGCGGCCACGACTGCGGAGCCGCAGAGCTGGTCGAGCAGCGAAGCCTCCGCGCCGGTCGGCAGTTCGATGAGCGCCTGCCGCACGTGGCGACTCGGCAGCCCCAGCTCCGCGGCAATGCGGAAGAGCTCCGCTTCCGAGATACGCTCTTCGGCATCGGCCTCGGATGCGTACAACTCGGCCGCGCGGCGGATGACCGCCTCGAGGTCGCGGCGGGTGATCCCCCGATCATTCTGCGTGATGGGCGATTCGCGTTCCACGCCCTGAAATCTAACGATGGGATCAGATCCCCGCGAGGGCTCGCTCGATGACCTCGACGAGGCCGCGCTCCAGCTCGGAGGGGATGGGGAAGGCGTCGGCGAAGGCGGCCTCGAGCGAGGCCGGGTCCTCCGGCGGCGTCCGGCCGGCCGCGCGGAGGTAGAACCGCCGGTAGTCGGCCGCGCGGTCGGGCGCGGCGCGGTCGAGAAGGAGGGCGCCGCCCCGGGCCGCGGCCCGCGCCGCGAGGACGTCCTCGCCCACCTCGCGGATCCGGACCGGCGCCAGATAATCGCGAATCACATCGCCCACGAGCGGATAGAGGAGCTCGTGGACGAAGGCGAGGACCGCCTCGCGCGGCCGCCCGTCCGGCGGCGCCGGCACCGCCACCCGCGGCGAGGTCGTGCCCCGCGTCACGGTGCGCCCCTCCCCATCGAGCGCCGGTACGAGGAACAGCTCGCCGTCTTCGAGCTGGAGGTAGTCCAGATACGTCCGGAGCCGGGGCGCGAGTCGATCCCACTCGGTCTGCACCGCGGCCGCCCGCCGCACCAGGTCGGGCCCCAGCTCCTGCCAGTAGGCATGATAGAAGGTGTCCGCCTCCTCGCGCAGCACGCCCGCGAACTCCGCGACCACCTCTCGTTGCTCCCCGCGCGGGAAGAGCGTCGAGAGGAACGCCACCACGCGGGCGGCATCGGCCGAGCCGGTGCGCCGGGGATCGCCGCCGGCGCGCCGCCACAGAGCGATCCCCGCGAACAGCGCCTCCATGTTCCGGAAGTACAACGGCACGAACTGGAGCCCGTCGTACCCGCCGTCGCGGAAGCGCTCCGCGAACTCATCGGCGCGCCGGTCCAGCTCCGTGGGGTAGACGCCACGTGCGCGTTTGACCGCGACGATGCTGTCCACGTACCCCGGCCGGTACGGCGGAAGTACCACGGTGTCCCGCGCCGCGCCGGCACGCGTGTACGCCAGCCCGTGATACCACAGCGCCAGGTGCTCGGCGGCTCCAACACGCCATCCTTCCAGCGGCTCACGTTCCGGGACCTCGACCGCGGACGGCTGTCGCGGGCACCCGGCGAGCGCGAAGGCCACGAGGCCGAGCGCGAGCGAGCGAAGGACGAAATCGCGGGACATCGGCGGATCACCGAGCCGGCGTGAACCGGTCGAGCGCGGCGAGCAGGATCACATCGCTCACGCGGTCCGCCGCGGTCCGACCGATGTGCCGGAACCGGACGCGCCCCTGCGGGTCCAGGACGAACGCCCCGGGGAACGCCTGCTTCCGTCCCGGCGGCCAGACGCCCCAGGCGGCGAGCACCGCGTGAGCGGCCGAAACCATGGGGAAATCCAGTTCGAGCGCTTCGCGCACGGCGTCGGCCCGGTCGGGAGGGTCCGGCGTCACGGCGACCACGCGGGCATCACGGCGGTCGTATGCGGCCTCGTGCGCGGCCAGCGCGCGCAAGCGCTCGAGGCAGAGACCGCACGAGGCGCCGCGAAGGAAGACGAGGACGACGGGCCGGCCGCGCAACTCGCTCAGCGAGAAGGCCGTCCCATCGGCGAGGACGCCGCGGAGTTCGGGCGGCTGCACCGCGGAGGGTGGGCGCATCGGCTGTCGCGTCGCGCCGTCATCCGTGCTCTGCGCCGCATCGGCGGCGACCACACCGCAGAGCAAGAGAAGGAGCGCGCGCGCCCGCATCCACTCACCTGAGTTGAAGCTTCTCCGGTTCCCCTTCCTCCCGTTCCGGGTCAAGCTTCGTGCCACCCGGGGTCCACTCGATCGACCGGTGCGCGGCGCGCACCGGTCGATCGAGGGCTGGGGCTAGGGCTGGGGCTAGGGCTAGGGAAGGCAGTTCGGCCGTCGCGGCGGGGCCCAACTGCCGGCGGCAACGGAGCGCTCCCTAGCCCCAGCCCTAGCCCCAGCCCTAGCCCTCGTCTCTCATCCCATCGCCTCCACGATGACTGCGGCGCCCTGGCCACCGCCGATGCAGGCGGTGCCGAGGGCGTAGCGGCCGCCGCGTCGGCGGAGTTCGTGAAGCAGGTGGATGGTGATGCGGGCGCCGGACGCGGCCAGCGGGTGCGTCAGCGCGATCGCGCCGCCGTTCACGTTCGTCTTCTCGAGGTCGAGGTCGAGCTCGTGCGCGACGGCGGCGAACTGCGGCGCGAACGCCTCGTTCACTTCGACCAGATCCATGTCCGCGATGCCGAGGCCGGCCTTCTCGAGCGCCTTCCGGCTGGCCGGCGCCGGGCCGATCCCCATGATCGAGGGGTCCACGCCCGCGATCCCCCACGAGACGAGACGGCCGATCGGCGCGAGGCCGTTGCGTTCGGCCCACGCGGCGTCGGCGATCACGGTGGCGGCTGCACCATCGCCGATGCCGCTGGCGTTCCCCGCGGTCACGAGGCCATCCTGCTTGAAGTACGGCCGCAGCTTGGCGAGTGCCTCGCGCGTCGTCTCGGGACGCATGTGCTCGTCATGTCCGAACTGGACCTCGCCCTTGCGCGTCCGGATCGTGACGGGCGCGACCTCGGCGTCGAACCGGCCGGCATCCCACGCCTGCTTGGCGCGCTGCTGCGAGCGATAGGCCACCTCATCCGCCTCCTCGCGCGTGATGCCGTATTGCTCCGCCAGCTTCTCCGCCGTCTGCGCCATGGACAACCCGCACTGCGGATCGGTGAGTGCGGCCCAAAGCAGGTCCTCGAAGAAGCCGCCCGCCTCGCCCAGGCGCAGCGCGCCCCAACGGGCGCCACGCACGACGTGCGGCGCCTGGCTCATCGACTCCGCGCCGCCGCACAGCACGACTTCGGCCTCGCCGAGGAGGATCTCCTGTGCACCGCTGATGATCGCCTGGAAACCCGAGCCACACAGCCGGTTGATCGTGAGCGCCGGCACCTCGTTCGGCAGGCCGGCCCGCAACCCGACGTGTCGCGCCAGGTAGATGGCGTCGGATGAGGTTTGCAATGCGTTGCCGAAGATCACGTGGTCGACGGCATCGGGCGGGATGTTCGCGGACTCGAGCGCTGCCTTCGCCGCCTCGACCCCCAGGTCCGTGGCGGAGAAGTCCTTCAGACTCCCTCCGAACGTGCCGAACGGCGTCCGGCGGCCCGAGAGGAAGACAATGTCTTTCGAATGGCCCTGTGTTGCCATGCCCATTTCCTCCTGAAGATGTCGTTTTGCGCGCGACGCGGACTCGTGACGGTCCGGCGCTGCCGCGTGCGGGCGTGCGCTCCTCGCGATCGCGAAGGATCCAGAGGACGAGCGGTTCGACAGCCCGTGCGGGTTCAGGAAGGGTCGGCCTGCTCCCGCAACGCCCGGCAGACCGCGTCGCCGACCGCTTCGGTGCCTAGCTCACCACCGAGGTCCGGTGTGACGTGGCCGCTCGCGATGACGTGGTCCACCGATGCTTCGATGCGCGCGGCCTCGCGGGCGTAGCCGAGCCGGTCCAGCATCAGCGCCGCCGTGAGGATGGCCGCGAGCGGATTGGCCCGGTCCTTCCCCGCGAGGTCCGGCGCGGATCCGTGGACGGGCTCGAAGAGGCCCGGCCGGCCCGGGTGCAGGTTCGCGGCGGGCGCGAGGCCGAGCCCGCCGACCAGCGCCGCGGCGAGGTCGCTCACGATGTCGCCGAACAGGTTCGATGCGACGATCACGTCGTATCGTGCGGGGTGCAGCACGAGATCGAGCGCGAGCGCATCGATGTACATCGCGTCACGGTCGATCTCGGGGTACTCGGCGCCGACCTCGGCGAACACGCGCCGCCACAGGCCGCCGGCGTACTGCATCGCGTTCGCCTTGTCGGCGAGCGTGACACGCCTGCGCCCGGCGGAGCGGGCGTGCTCGAAGGCCGCACGCACGATTCGTTCGACGCCCTTGCGCGTGTTGACGTCCTCCTCGATGGCCAGCTCGTCCGCGGTGCCGCGCTTGAACGTGCCGCCCATCCCGACGTACACGCCCTCGGTGTTCTCCCGGATGATGACCAGGTCCACATCCTCGCGCGCGACATCCTTGAGCGGCGAGAAACGCGCGTCGCGCAGTCGAACCGGCCGCAGGTTGATGTAGAGGTCGAGGTGGAAGCGCAGCCCGAGCAAAACCGCCCGCGCATGCGCGTTGTCCGGCACCCGGGGATCGCCGAGCGCGCCGAGCAGGATGGCGTCGTACTCCGTCTCGAGCTGCGTCATCTCCTCGTCGGTGATGGCACTGCCCGTCCGGAGGTAGCGTTCGGCGCCGAGATCCCATTCCACGAGGTCGAAATCGAGTCCGGCGTCCTCCGCAATACAGCGGAGGACTTTCGTGGCCTGGCGTGTGACCTCGATGCCGATGCCATCGCCTGGAATGACCGCGATCTTCATGAGGGGAACATAACCGGCGAGCCGGCGTCGTCGCTAGTCTCGGCCGGCATCGGTTCTCCACCCGCCTGCGGTGGACCCTGGAACGCGAGGCGGCCGCTCGCGCATGCGTACGCGCACGACGTCCTCCATCAGCGCGGCGCGTCGGGCGGCGCGGCGACCATGACCACGCCATGGAAGCCGTGCGAGAGGTCCGTGAACGGGTAGCTCCCCGGCGGCGCGCCCTCGAAGCTCACGACCCAGTTCGCGCCGGTCGTCACCAGCGGCGGCCCGCGGAGCTGGCCGGTCCGGCCGAGGAACCGCTGTGCGGCGGGCGTGAGGCGTGCACGGTCGAATGCAACGGCGTGCGGGACGCCGTCGCCGGTCACGAAGCGGACGACGTCGCCGGCGCGGATCCGCGCGGTATCCGGCTGGATGCCGGTGCGCGGGTCCGCGCTCAGTACCACGTTGACGAGCGCAACGCCCGGGTCGAGCCGGATCGTATCCTCATCCAGCTCGAGGACGGCCGTGTCGGAGCCGGGCACCGGGGACTCGCACGCCGCCAGCGCACATGCGAGACCGAACAAGAGAAGGGCGCCGGGACGCCCGCGCAGCAGGCCTCCCGGCGCCCGAGTCCTCCGTGCACCCACGCGTCAGCCGCGCTGGCTCAACGAGATCACGTATGCCGCGACATCGCGGATCTGGTCGTCGGAGAGCTGTGCACCGCCCATCGGGGGCATCGGCGCCGGGTGTTCCTTCGGCTGCGGAACGCCCGTCCGGATCAAGTTCATCGCCTGTCCGAGCATGTCGCCCTCGTCCGGCTTGAGCCACAACCACTGGTCGTCAGTGAGGTTCGGCGCCAGCGGGCCACCCGTCGCCTGCGGCGTGTGGCAGGTGTGGCAGTTGCCCTGACCCTTGAAGATCTGTTCGCCACGGGCGACCATCTCCGGGGTCACGCCCTGCGGCAGCGGTCCGGACGGCTGCGCGGCGGGCGGAGCCTGAGTGGTCGGCGCCTCCGCCGGCGGTGCCTCGGCGGGCGGCTGCTCCTGGGCCGTCCGTCCGCCCCCCTCGCATGCAGCCGTCCCCGCCACTCCCAACACCAAGGCCACTGCGGTCCAGCTCCTCCTTCGCATCAGCGTCCTCCTGGAACGGGACATCGATGAGCGCGCGCGGAGACCCGCGATGGATGCGGGGCCGTGCCGAACTCCTCCGCGACGCGAAGATACGCCGCACCCCGAGCAACGTCAATCTTCCGCGGCGCTCGGGGGAACGCAAGACGCGAGCCGGCCGCGAACGGGCTCATGCCGGCGCGGCAGGCGGCTGCGCCGGCGCGCCGCAGGCAATACAGAAGCGCCAGTCGCGCTCGAGCGCCGCGCCGCAGCGCGCACACGGGCGCTGCCGCTGGTCCTTGCCGCAGAACGGGCAGTAGTGGATGTCGGCACGCGCGGGGAGCGCGCCCCCGCAGAACGCGCACTCCCGCGGCCGCACGTGGCCGGCGGGCGCCGCAGCCGGCCCCGTGCGAGGCGCTTGCGGCCCGGCCGGCGTCCGCGACACCGCAGCATCCCGGGTCGGCGTCGGCGGCTGCGCCACCGGCTTCGCCGCCGCCGCCGGTGCCGGCGGTGCGGAAGCCGCGGCCGGCGTGCGTGCGGCCGGCGCAGCAGCCGGCGGCGTGGATGCACCCTGCGCCACAGCGGGCGGCGGCGATGCACCCTGCGTCGCGGCCGGCGGCGGCGCGGCCACAGCCGCCGCGGCGCCGCCACCGAGCGGGCTCACCCAGACGTCGCACGCCGCGAAGTTGCGGTACAAACCGACGTGCGGATCGGGCAGCTCCAGCTCGCGACGCAACTGCTCGCGCGCGCTGGCCGGCTCGAGGCGGACGTACCTCCCCTCGCCCGCGAGGAGCCGCAGCAGCGCGTGCTCGTAATCGGCGTTCAGCTCGAGGTTCAACTTCGAACGAACCAGCCGGTACGGGATCAGGTCCTGGTAGATTTCGGCGACGGTCACCGCGCGGTCCAGCGCATCCGGACCGCGGGCCCTGAGCGCTTCGACCAGGCAGCGGTGGAGCCGCGCGACGTTCGCATCGGCTGCGGTCATGATCGCTCCATTCCTCCTGATCGTTCACGGGTGCGAGGAGAGGGCGGCGCGAGCGGCCGGCGGCGCGCGGCGCAGCACGTCGGCTGCGCTCGGATCTCCCGCGATCCGGAGTGCGCGCACCCAGCCGATCCAGCCGAGCTCATCCCCGGGCGCGGCCTCGACCGCACGCCGGTATTGTTCCGCCGCGGCATCCGGCCGACCGAGGTCGAGGAAGAGATGGCCCAGCTCGCGGCGCACGTCCGGGTCATCCGGATCGATCGTGGCCGCGGCCCGCAACTGCTCGGCCGCTTCATGGTACCGCTCGCCGCGCCTGTAGATGCGTGCCAGATACAGGCGGGCCGTGACGTTGTCCGGCGCATCCTGGACCACGGCACGGAACGCGGCCGCGGAGGCCTCGAGACGGCCCGCCTCGAACGCGGCGACGGCTTCGTCCATACTGTCGTCCAGTGCGCGGAACAGCGCCAGGACCAGCGCCGCCAGGACCAGGAGAGCGAGCACCGCGGCGGTGATGTTGATCGGCCGGACCCGCGGCTCTTCGGGCGGGGAGGCGACGGGCGGCGATTCTTGCTCCGCAACCGGCGCGGCGGCCGCGATCCCCGGCCCCGCCATGGCCGTCACCTCGGTACGGAGACGCTCGATCACGCCGGCCGCGAGGTCCGCATCCGCCGCGCGGACGTGGCCCGTGGCCGCCCGTTCCGCCGCCCGCTCGAGATCGAGGGCCGTGCCGGCGAGCGCGATCGAGATCAGATCGCGCCGGCGCAGTACCTCGATGAGCTCGCGGACCGGCAGGTCCTCGGGCGTGAGCGCGCGCAGCCGCGCGGCGTCCGGCGCATCCGGATCCGCCCGCAGCAGCAGCCGCAGGCACCGCTCGACCGCCTTCCAACTCGTCTGGATCGCCTGAGCCAGCGCGGCGGGCGTGTCGTAGTCACCCAGCCGGCGGATCGCATCCCCGGCCTCCCGCAGGGGGCCGAGGACGCGAGACGGCTCGATCATCGATTCAGCACTCGATGCGCAGGTACCCCGCGCGTTCGCCCGCCCGCAGGAACGCCTCGGGATCGTCACCGGGGATCCCCTCCCCGGTCCGCGCGCGGTGATCCTCGGCCCATCGCCGCATGAATTGTGCGACCGTCTCGTCCGGCTGGCCCATGGCATCGCGAATCTGCCGGACGATCTCGATCCAGGTGCCGGTGTAGACCTGCCCGTCGCGCGTCCGGACACGGTGGATCGGTTCCGCAGCCCAACGGTCGCCCGGCTCGGCCGTGGCGCCGATGGCTTCCGCGGCGCCGTGCTCGATCTCGGCGAGCAGCGCCTCGACCGGATCCGTGCGGGCTTCCAGCATTTCGAGGCGGGATTCCCACGCAGCCAGGTCGGGATCGCCCGCCGGGACCCCCCCGAGCGTACGTTTCAGCTCGAGCAACCGCCAGAGCGCGAGACTGTCCCACTGCTCCGACGGTGGCACCCGCTCGTACTGCCGGAGGGCACCCTTCCAGTCGCCGCGGTCGTAGAGCAGGTGGCCGAGGTAGATCCGTGCCTCGTGGAACGCGGGATCGAGTTTCAACGCCCGGCGCAGTTCGCGCCGTGCGGCGCCCTCCTGTCCCAACCGGTGCAGCGTATAGGCCAGCCCCGCGACGGCTTCCGGGTTGTCGGTGTGCAGCAGCGTGGCTTCGCGGAAGATGTCGTGCGCCTCCTCGTAGAGCTGCTCGCGGTAGAGCGCGCGCCCCATCGAGAGGAGGAGGTCCAGGTCGTCACCGCACCCGGCGCGGCGCACGCGCTCGAAGCATTCGAGCGCCTCCTCTTGCCGCCCGAAGCGGAGGAGCGCCTCGCCGAGACCGACCAGGGCATCCTCGTGTTCCGGGTCCAGCGCCAGCGCCGCCTCGAACGATTGCTTCGCCCAGACGAACTCCTCCCGCGCCAGCCGCGTGTAGCCCAGACCCACGTGGAGGTCCACGGAATGCGGATAGCGGGCCAGACCCTCCTTCAGCGTATCGAGTGCGCTGTCGTAGTCGCCGCTGTTGTAGAGGCGGTGTGCGCGCTCATCGTACTCCTCCGAGCCGAGGAACGGTGTGGCCATGCTCAGCGTCTCCTCTCCGCGTCGAGAGTTGGTTTGCGTCGTCGAATGCGACCCGAAGAGAGATCGCGGATGCGATCTCGCTCAATCTAATCGCCTATCGGCGCGGGAACCACCCCCTCTACCCCACCACCGGCGCCACCCCGCGGGCTCGGGCTGGGGCTAGGGCTGGGGCTAGGGCTGGGGAACGCAGCCCCGGCTCCGAAGGCGGCGTCCACCCCGCGCAGCCGGCCTTCCCAACCCCAGCCCTAGCCGTAGCCCGAGCCCCAGCCCCGACCTCAGGTCTCGATCACGTTCGCCGGCAAGCGCCATCTGATGCGCATCCCGGGGACGACCCGGACCGATTCGGACCGGTAGATGACCTCCTCCTCGCCTGCCAGCCGCGCGATGAAGCGGACCTCGCCTTCGGGGAGCGGTTCGGAGACCGACAAGGTATTGGTGAAGTCCGGCGGCGCCTGGCCGAGCGGCCGTTCCCGGCCGCTGGCATCGACGAGCGCGATCTCGAGGGAGGCGTACGTGTCGTTCTCTACGACGAGGCGAACGGGATCCGTGGTCGTCATCGCCGCGAGGGCGCCGACCCGAAGCGCATACACGCTGGATGCGAGGAACACGGCCGTGTGCGGACGAACGAACATGGTCGCCTCCTTTCCTCCGGCCAACGGGAATGGACCGGCATCGGGGTGCGTTCCGTCGCGAGGTGCAGTCCGGCGGGGGGGCCGGGCCTCCTGCCGGGCCAGGCGGCCGCCTTCCTGTTCTACTGACGACGTTGCCTAGGGTTCCGCCACCGGCGGGTCGACGACCTCCGACTGGAACCAGGCCCAGTCGATCGGGAATCCCCGCGGCAGGAGCTCGCGGGGCGTGGCGTAGCGCTCGAACGGGAGGCCGTGCGTGCGGTTCAGGTAGAAGTTCACCGCGTTGGCGACGACACCCGATGCGACGTAGCCGTGCATCCCGTGCTCGAGCAGCATGGCTGCGACGATCTCGGGCTCCTCGCCGAACGGACCGGCGATCCCGACGAACCAGGCGTGGGCATCCCCGTGGGGGTTCTGGGCCGTGCCCGTCTTGCCCAGGAAGTCCCACCGATCCAGACGACTCAGGGCGGCCGTGCCTCCGGGGCCGACCACGCGGCGGAACCCGCGGCGCAGCTCCCGGATCTGGTCCTTGTCCAGCCCGAGGTCGATCCCGAGCCGCGGCGCCGAGTCGTTCTGGACGAGGCGCGGGACCGGCGCCTTGCCGTCGGGTCTCGCGAGCGCGACGTAGATCTGCGCCAGCTTCAACGGTGTGAGCGTGATGGCACTCTGGCCGATGGCCAGCGACATGACTTCGTTGTCGTACGGCCGGTAGCCGAAGGTCTTCTCCCACCACGCGATACCCTCGGGGAACGTGCTCGACAGCTCGTTCGGCAGGTCGATCCCGGTCGGCCGCCCGAAGCCCATGCGCGACCCCAGTGAGAGGAAGCGATCGAGCCCGATCCGGATACCGACCTGGTAGAAGTATACGTTGCACGAGTTCTTGATCGCGCCGACCAGATCGAGATAGCCGTGGCCGCGGGCGTACCAGCACTGCGCGTACCGCCGCTCGTAGCGCATCCCGCCGGTGCACGGGATGGGCATGACATCGCCCGGCTTCAGCACGCCCAGCTCCATGGCCATCGCAGCCGTGGCCAGCTTGAACGTCGAGCCGGGCGGCTGTGCTGAGCCGCTCACCCGGTTCAGCAACGGATCCGCCGGATCGTTCACGAGCCGGCGCCACACATCGGCGTTGATGCCGCCGACGAAGGCGTTCGGGTCGAAGCCGGGCGATGCGTAGAGCGCGAGCACGCCACCCGTCCGCGGGTCGATCGCCACGAACGCTGCGCGCGGAACGCCCATATCGTTCGTGCGCCCCAGGTCACGGATCAGCTCCGCCACGTAGCGCTGAAGGTCCAGATCCAGGTAGAGCCGGATGTCTCGCCCGGGGATCGGCGGCACCCCCATCTCTTCCGGGAGCCACCGCTTGATCCGGCCGACGGCATCCACCTCGAGGTAACGCACGCCCGGCTGGCCGCCGAGCACGCGCTCGTACGACCGCTCGAGCCCCGCCTTTCCGATCCAGCGGCCCTGCTTGTATCCCCGGAACTCCGGCAGCGCGAGCTCCGCCTCGCTGATCTCCGCGACGTACCCGACCACGTGTGCCGTGGCCGCGCCCGCCGGGTAGTGCCGCTTCGGGTATTCGTGCACCAGCACGCCGGGGAAGAGGAAACGCCGCTCCTGCAACCGGGCGACCGCCGCCGGGGAGGCATCGTTCGCGGCGACCATCGGCAGGTTCCCGTCCCGCCGGTAATTCCGCACCGCCTTCTCGATGTCCGCATCGGTCAAGCCGAGCACCGGCCTCAGCCGATCGAGAACGTTGCGCAGCGAATCGAGCGGCGCCGGCATGAGCAGCACCCGGTATCCCACCGTGTTCTCGGCGACCACCCGCCCGTGCCGGTCGTAGATGATCCCACGAGGCGCGCGAACCACGATCGGCCGCAGCCGGTTCTCTTTCGCGATCAGCGCATACTCGTCCGCCGCCACCAACTGGAGCTTCGCCAGCGCGAACGTCAGCGCGCCCACCGAGACCAGCGTCATCACCCGCGCCCAGCGGCCATGGCGCCGCCGCTGCGACCGCAAGATCTCGACCCGGCTGCTCCTGTCCATCCGGAGCACTCAATCTCGATAGCGCACGCCACACGCCGGGCACACCAGCCGATGCCCCCGGCGTTGCAACGCCGGGGGCGTCGCATGCCGACCGCACAACGGGTCCTCTCCCGCCTCCAACGCCCGCCACACCTCGCGCCGCTCCTCGTCCGTCGCCTCCGGCACCGCATAGCGGGCGCGCTGCGCGCAACTCCCGCACTCGACCCAGAGTTCCCCCCCGCCCCCCTCGCGGCTCCCCGTCCGCACGACCTCCGCCACCCCGCCACAACCGACCGGGCACGGCACCGCCTCCCCGGCGTAGTAACGCCCGAGGACCCACTGCTGATCGACCGCGCCCCGCCCCGCGCCGTCTCCGATGTCGCCGATCCGTATCGCCATACGCACCTCCGCTGCGGTCGTGGACAGCGCAAGTGTCGTTCCCGCGAAACAGATGTTGGCAGCCGCGGACGCGGGGAAAGTACACGGTGTCCCGCACCTCCGAACGGCCGGCGACGCTCGCGGTGGCGCGGTTCGGGTCGACCGCCGATGCCCCCGGGAATCTCGTTGGATGAGGGACGGACCCGCACGCGGCCGCGCCGGGGCCGGTGCCGACCGTCTGCTTCAGGAGGTCACGCCGAGTCGTCGCGGTGCGGCTCTCTGTCGGGTGGTCGAGAACGACCGGCCCGTGGGGACTGGATGGATGGGCGCGGCGATGGTGGCGGCCCGCGCTGTGGGCCCGCAACCGGGCCCGAACGACAACGGGCGCGGCGCCATGCGCCGCACCCGTCTTCCTGCTCTATCACGCCCGCCGCGTGCGGCGGAGCCGATCGGTTCCGCTGATGGCCCGCGCTCAGGCGGCGTTTGCCTCCTCATCCGACGGCGCCGTATGTTGCCTGCCGTGCGGGATCACCGGCTGGCAGAAACGCAACCCCAGGTGCTTGAGTTCTTCGAGCTCGCGTGGCGTCAGGTCGGGGTAGCGCTCCGCCATGAATTCGATCGTCTCTTCCATCCACTCGTTCTGTTGCTCCTCGGACGCGCCGATGACCTCACAGCGGTGGATGTGGCTGAACAATTCATCTCTCGCCCGATCGAGCGAAGTGGTCTCGTGTCGCTTCTTGGACAATAGATCCTCCGTTGGTGCGGTTCGCGCTGCGATTCGCACACCCTGCAAACTGCGTTCTGGTGTGTGGCGAGCCCAACAAAATATAGCGGATCGGACAGGTGACGCAAATGGTGACGGATGAGCTGGATCCCGTGCGACTCGAGGTGTACCGGCATCTCTTCGCGGCGCTCGCGGAGGAGATGGGCGCCGCGCTGCGGCGATCGGCGTACTCGCCGAACATCAAGGAGCGGAGGGACTATTCGTGTGCCGTCTTCGACGGCCTGGGCCGCATCGTCGCCATGGGCGACCACATGCCGGTGCACCTCGGTGCCATGCCGCTGAGCGTCGCGGCGGCGCTGGAGGCGGCGGGGCCGATCGACGCGGGTGATGTCGTGGCGCTGAACGATCCGTTCCAGGGAGGGACGCACCTTCCGGACATCACGCTGATCGCGCCGGTGTGGCTGTCGGGGGCGGGGGCCGGGACGGGCGTGGGACCGGGGGTTGCGGGCCCGGGTGGAGGGGCGGGGCGGCCGCTCGCGTACCTGGCGGCGCGCGCGCACCACGCGGATGTGGGCGGGATGGCGCCGGGCTCGATGCCGTTGTCGCGGGAGATCTATCAGGAGGGCCTGCGAATTCCGCCGCTCCGGCTCGTGCGGGGTGGACGCCGCGTGGAGGACGTGTGGCGATTGCTGCTGGCGAACGTGCGTACGCCGGAGGAGCGGGAAGGCGATCTGTCGGCGCAGCTCGCGGCGCTGGTGGCGGGCGAGCGTCGGCTCCGCGAACTCGTCGAGCGGCGCGGCGCAGCGGAGGTCGAGGCGGCGCTGGCGGCGCTGCTGGCGTATGCGGACCGGCTGTTGCGGGCGGGGATCGCGCGCATCCCGGATGGCGTCTACGAGGCGGAGGATGTCCTCGAGGAGGACGGGTTCGGCCACGGCCCGCTGCCGATCCGTGTCCGGATCGTGGTGAGCGGCGAGATGATCGATGTCGACTTCACGGGGACCGCGCCCCAGGCGGCGGGGGGCGTGAACGCGGTGGCGGCGGTCACGGTATCCTGCGTGCGGTACGCGATCCGCTGTGTGGTGGAGGCGCTACTGGGCCAGCCGCTCCCGGCCGGAGGCGGCGAACTGCGCCCGGTGCGACTGACGCTCCCGCCGGGGTCGTTGGTCGCGGCGCGGCCGCCGGCCGGCGTGGCGGCCGGGAACGTCGAGACATCCCAGCGGATCACGGACGTGCTCTTGCTCGCGCTGGCCCCGGCCCTGCCGGACCGGATCCCCGCGCAGTCCCAGGGTACCATGAACAACCTGACGATCGGCGGCACCGATCCCCGCACCGGCACACCGTTCGCGTATTACGAGACGGCCGGCGGTGGGATGGGAGCGGGCCCTCACGGACCCGGCCTCTCCGGCGTGCACGTGCATATGACGAATTCGCTGAACACGCCGATCGAGGCGCTCGAGCACGCCTATCCGTTCCGGGTGCGCCGCTACGGCCTGCGGTCGGGGAGCGGCGGCGATGGTCTGCACCGCGGCGGGGACGGACTGCGGCGCGACATCGAGCTGCTGACCGACGCCGAGGTGAGTCTGCTGACCGAACGGCGATGCGTCCCCCCCGCAGGACTCGCGGGCGGCGCACCCGGCAAGACGGGCGAGAACGTCTTGATCCGCGCCGGCAAACCGGAACCGCTCCCCGCAAAGGCGACCTTCCCCGCACGCGCCGGCGACATCATCAGCATCCGGACGCCCGGCGGCGGGGGATGGGGCCGCCGAGCCCCGAAATGACCCTCGAGCCGAGGTCCACGCCCGTCGGCCGCTTCCGCCTCCATTCCGTCCACACGGGCGCAGGGCCACCCGCCGTCCTGCTCCACGGACTGGCCGGCTCGCACCGCTGGTGGCGCACCACGATTCCGGCCCTCGCCCGAACCCACCGCGTCCACGTCCCGGAACTCATCGGGTTCGCCCGCAACCCGGCGGCCGGGCCGCTCCCCGATATCGCGCGGACGGCCGAGCTGATCGTGGAATGGCTCGACGCACTCGGGATCGAACGACCCCACCTGGTCGGCCATTCGATGGGCGGCCAGATCGCGATCCACCTCGCGGCCCGGCAGCCCGACCGGGTCGCGCGTCTCGTCCTGGTCGATGCCGCCGGCATCCCCCGCCAGCGACCGCTCGCCGAATTGGTGCGGCTCCTGGCCGAATTGATCCCGCCCCCCGCCTGGGGAAGGCCGAGCTTCCTGCCCACGATCGCGCGAGATGCGCTCCGCATGGGGCCGCTCGCCCTCGCCGCGGCAGCGCGACGCCTGCTCGCCGACGACGTACGACCTTTGCTTCCGACCATCCGCAGTCCGACGCTCCTGATCTGGGGCCGGCTCGATCCACTCACGCCTCTCGATCACGCATGGACGCTGGCGGACGGGATCCCGGACGCCCGGCTCTGCATCATCCCGGACGCGGCGCACAACCCCATGGTCGACCGACCGGAGGCGTTCAACGAGATCCTGACATCGTTTCTGGCCGGGAGCTGAATGGAGGCGCGGTCCCTGCGGCTGGATGGGCGCCCGGTCCGGCTCTACGAGGCGGGGACGGGGATGCCGCTGGTCGTGGTGCACGGCCTCGGCCTATCGGGCCGTTTTTGGATCCCGCACTTTGCGGCGTTCACGGCAGCGGGGTTCCACATCATCGCGCCGGACCTGCCGGGGTTCGGTGAGAGCGGCGGACCGGTCTTCGGCCAGTCGGTCGGGGAGATCGCGGATTGGCTCCTGGCGCTTGCCGAGCGGCTCGAGGTGGACGCGGCCGCGTGGCTCGGGCATTCGCTGGCGGCGCAGGCGGTGCTCGCGCTGGCGGCGCGGGCTCCGGCACGCGCCCGCGCCCTGGTCGTGGCCACGCCGACGGGCGGCCCGGACGGGGGTCGGGCGCTCCGCCAGCTCCGCGCGTACGTGCGGGACGTCGCGCGCGAACCGCTTCGTCTGGTGCCGGCCGTGGCGCGCGAATACCTGCGTGCGTCGCCGACGGCGTTCATCGGGAGCTGGCTCAAGGCCGCGCGCGACGACCCCACCGAGACGGCGCGCCGCGTTCGGTGCCCCACGCTCATCGTCGTGGGACGCGATGACCCGATCGTCTCCCGGCGCGATGTCGCGCGGCTCTGCCGGCGCATCCCGTGCGCGCGCCTGGCCGTCCTCGCGGGCGGCGCGCACGGCGTCGTCTTCGGCCGGCAAGCGGCGTTCGACCGCGTCGCGGTGAGCTTCCTGCGGGAAGTGTTGGCCTGAGCCGTCGCGGATGGCTGCGGCCGCCGTCTCGAGGGCCGGCGCCGGCGGCCGCGAGCGACCCGGACGATCTATCCCTTGCGCAGGGTGATGCCGCCGTTCACGGTCTTCAGCTCGAGAACGCGGCCGCCGGCACCGATCGTCCCTTCGATGCGATGGCTCGTGAAGAGCCCGCGCACGACGAGCGGGAAGTCCGTCTCGATGCCGCCGTTCGTCGTCCGCGCGCGGACCACGGCGGCGGCGTCGGCGGGCAACTCGACGGTGATGCCGCCGTTGACCGTTTCGAACTCGAGGGTGCCCGTCCAATCGGCGCGCCCCAGGCGCGCGGTGATCTCGCCGTTGACGGTGGAGGCCTGCGCGTGGCCCGCCGTTTCCACGTCGATCTCGCCGTTGACCGTCCGGGCGACCACGTCGGCAGTGAGCGATTCGGCCTCGATCCCGCCGTTGACCGTCCGGCCGATGAAGCGGACGTCGCGGGGCACACGGACCGTGAAGTCGACGACGACGTCGTTGTCCCGCGTCTCCATGCGCCCGCCATCGCCGGGCGCGCAGCGGTTTTCCCTTCCGCCGCGCCCGGGGTACACCGCGCAGATCGTGATGCCGCCCTCGTGCTCGACGACGTCGAACGTCACGGACTCGACATCGCCGCGCCGGGAGTGCTTCTCCGCCAGAACCAGCACCTCATCCCCTTCTGCCGCCAGCGCGCGGATCTCGCCGTTGATGCCCTTCACTTCGATGGCCTGGCCGGCGGGGATGCGCCCGCTCCAGCGGAAGTCCTGCCGCGCCACGGCCGTTTCCGGCGTCCATGCCACGGCCGCCGTGACCACGGCGAAGACCGCGAGCGGGTACATCATCACGGGTATGCGTTCCCTTCGCATCATGGCTCCTCCGAATTCTCCGCGCCTCCGGGGCGCTGGATGTGGATGGTCCCGTTGAACGATTCGAGCTCGATCTCCGCTCCGCCCTTGCCGAGCGTCGCGTGGAAGCGCTCGCCACGGCGGAGCGAGCTGAGCGGCAGTGGGACCGCGGACTCGACCTCACCGTTGAACGTCGCGACCGACAGCGTCGCATCGACACCCTCCGGCAGCGTGATGGCGACGTCCCCGTTGTGCGTACTGAGTCGGTAGCGTCCGCGCTCGAGGATCGTCCCGGTGTACGAGACGTCGCCGTTCACGGTCGCCGCCTCGACGCCGCGGGACTCGATCCGCTCGAGCCGGATGCTACCGTTGACGGCCGTGGCGGCGATCTCCCCGGTGACGTCGGCCAGGTGGATCTCGCCGTTCACGCCATCGATGCGGACGTCGCCGCGGGCGCCCTCGAGCACGATGCGGCCGTCCACCGACCGGAGTGAGACCAGGCCGACGCCCCCACGGACGTCCACGTCGCCCCGGACGGTCTCGACATAGACCTCGGCGCCCGCCCCATCGATCGAGACGTCGTTGAACGGGCCGGTGATGCGCAGCGCCGCGGCCGCCGGGACCGTCACGCGGTACGCGATGCTGACGCTGCCGCCATGGGCCTCGGACCGGATCCGGACCTCCCGGTCGGAGCCGCCGATCACCACGCGCGCCCGATCCCCGGGGCGAGCGGTGACCCGCACCGCGTTCCGGTCCCACGTGTCCACGACCACTTCGCCGGCCTGGTTCTCGACCTCGATCCGAGCGTCCGCGGCCGCGGCGAACGTCGTGTCCCACGCCTGCGGCGCGGGCACGGCCAGCGCCCATGCGCCCAACATCAACGTCGTGAGCATCGTCCTGATCCCCTCAGCTCTGCGCCCGCACGATCCGCGTCGCGTGCCGCAGGAGTTCCAACTTGCGTTGCATGCTGTCCACGAGGTGTCGGTTCAGGTATCTCTTCCCCGGATCGGCCGCGACCGCGCGGCGGGCGTCCTCGATGGCCCGGTCGATGATCTCGAGGTTGCGCTCGAGCACGCGGACCGTCGCGGGGTCCAACTCGTCCCGCCTCTCCGCGAGGACGCGCTGGAGGTCCGCGATCGCGGCATCGTAGCCGGCCGCGCCGTCATCCGTGACGAATCGTACCGCGCCGCCGTTCCGAGGCGCCGGCGCGGGCGCGGCGATCGGCCGGGGCGCGGGGGCCGGCGGCGGCCCGGAGGCGATGCGGTCGGGGCGAGCGATCCACAGTGCGCCGGCCGCGAGGGCGAGGGCGAGCGCCGCCGCGGCGAGGCGCGGCTGGCGGAGCCCTGCGTCGAGGAAGGATCGCAGCCGTGCGCCGGGGCGGAACCGCCACGTAGCGCGGGCCGGCGCGGTTCCTGCTCCGATCCGGGCGGCGATCGTGGGCCACAGGTCCGTCGTCGGCGGGCGGTCCTCGAGCCGTCCCGCGGCGGAGGTGATCGCCCGCAGGTCCTCGAGCGCGTCACGGCAGTGCGCGCACGCGTGCAGGTGCGCTTCGAGCGCGTTCCGGTCGGCCGCGTCCAGCTCTCCATCCAGATACTCGGAGAGGCGCGAAGTCCACGGATCGGCTGTCATCATCTTCCGCTATCCCGCGAGTTCCGCGCGGAGCAGCATCCGCGCGCGGTGGAGCTGCGACTTCGACGTGCCGCGGGTGACCCCCAGCATCCCCGCGATCTCGTCATGCTTGAATCCCTCGACATCATGGAGGACGAAGACCTCTCTCGCTCCGGCGGGCAGCCGCGCGAGTGCGGCCTCGAGGTCCGTCCGCAGGTCCGGCCTGGCCGTGGTCTGCTCCGCGGTGCGCATCGCGGCGTCATCCTGGACGAACCGGCGCCGCCGCCGGGCCAGCGAAGCGCGGCGAGAGAGGACCACGTTGAGCGCCACCCGGTAGAGCCAGGTCCCGAACGCCGCATCGCCCCGGAACGTGCCGAGCCGGTTCCACGCCCTGATGAAGGCGTCCTGTGTCGCCTCGTCCGCCTCGCCGTCGCCCAGCATCCGCCGGGCGAGCGAATGGATCCGCGCCACATGACGTCGATACAGCCGTTCGAACGCGCGCGCATCGCCCCGCAACGAGAGGAGGACGTCGGCGTTGTCGGCATCGGAACCGACCGTTCCGGGTTCACGGGTCTGCGTCGTCACTTCGAAGCGCTGCGTTTCGCCTGTTCGCAGAGTTCGACCCTGGTTCCGGCGGAAAGGTTGGAACGACGCCGCGCGTCCGCGCCGTGCGCAGGATCCCGGACGGCGGCTCACGGGTGAGGGGCGCCTCCGAGCGGGAGTGTACGCGCGCCGCGCAGTTGGTGGAAGGGATCGGGACGGATCGGGATCGAGGAGGGTGCCGGAGCCGGCGATCAGCCGACCTTCAGGAGCTCCTGCAACTCTTCCGGCGTCAGCCGATCCGTGCGGCGGCTCCCCAGTCGCGTCCCGCTCCGGTTCAGTCGGGCGGCCGGCCGCGCGGGCGGCGCGCTCGCCGCCGCCGACTCGTAGCCGTCGAGCACCACCCGGGGCAGGCGATAGCCCAACGCCCGCTCGATCTCGTGAAGCTTCGGCAACTCACCCGCCGTCAGGAACGTCACGGCCGATCCGGTCGCGCCGGCGCGGCCCGTCCGCCCGATCCGGTGCACGTAGTCCTCCGGATTCCACGGGACGTCGAAGTTGATCACGTGACTGATCCCCTCGACATCGAGCCCTCGCTGCGCGACATCGGTGGCGACCAGCACGCGGACGCGGCCTTCGGCGAAGGCGGCCAACGCCTTCTGACGCTGGCGCATGTCGCGGTCGCCGTGGAGCAGGGCCACATCGATGCCCTCCGCGTACAGGCGCGAGAACAGCACGTCGGCACCGCTCTTCGTCCTCGTGAAGACCAGCACCTGGTCCATGCCGTCGCGCTGCAACAACTCGAGCAGCAGCGCGATCTTCCGATCCGGTCGCACCGGATAGACGACCTGCTCGACCTTCTCCGCCGCGGTCGCCGGCGGCGTCACCTCGATCCAGGCCGGGTCGCTCAGGATCCGGAGCGCAAGCGCGTGCACGCCGTTGGGCATGGTCGCCGAAAACATCAGGGTCTGGCACTCCGTCGGACAGGCCTTCAACACCGCTTCGATCTGCGGCCTGAACCCCATGTCCAGCATCCGATCGGCCTCGTCCAGGACGACCACTTCCACCGTCGAGAGGTCGACCGTGCCCCGCTCGATGTGATCGATCAGGCGCCCCGGCGTGGCCACGAGGACGTCGAAGCCGGCGCGCAGGTCGCGAATCTGCGGGCCGATCGGAACACCTCCGAAGACCTCACCGATCCACAGCTCCGTGTACCGCGCCAGCATGCGTGCATCCTCGGCCACCTGCTGCGCCAGCTCTCGCGTCGGGCAGAGGACCAGGGTGTGCAGCCCCTCACGCCCGATCTGACGCTCGAGCGCGGGGAGCAGGAACGCTGCCGTCTTGCCCGTTCCGGTCTGTGCAATGCCGACGACGTCACGGCCCTCGCGCACCGGCGGAAGGGCACGCGCCTGGACCGGCGTCGGCGCCGTCCAGCCGAGGTCGCGGATGGCCTGCAACAGTTCCGGTGCAGACGTCAGCTCTTCGAATGTCAATGTGATCCTGCCTCCCATCCGGGCGTGCTCCTGCGCCGCACCGCGGAGCGCGCGCTACGGCGGACGACGTCCGGGCGCCCGGATCCCGGTATCGTCTGCAACCCCGAAATTTACGGGATTTCCCGCGAAAAACAACCATCTCGAGTGGCGAAACGGCTGCGCACGCGCTATACTACGGGCATCCTCGCAGTGAACCAGAGATCGGAGTCCGCGCCGGCGATGTCCGGTCGGACCCGAACGCGCCGCGTGCGTCCCCTACCCGATCGGCTGTGACGGATCGGCGGTTCCCGGGGGCCAGCGGCGCAAGGGGTGTGGCGCTGGGAGAACGCGTCATCGGGCGCGGCCTCAGTTTGCGATGATCCGGACCGCCTCGATGAGGCGATCCACTTCCCCCTCCGTGGTGTAACAGGTGCAGCCGGCGCGCACGAGGCCGTGAGGCGCGAGGCCGAGCCGCTCGACGACCGTTGCGGCGTAGAAGTCGCCGTGCGAGAGGAAGAGGCCGTGCTCGGCCAGGCGGCGCGCCGCATCGGCGGCCGGCATGCCGGCGATGGTGAACGCAATGGTCGAGGTGCGGGGTACGCCGGGCGGCGGACCGAAGGTCTGCACGCGGTCGATGGCCGCGAGGCCTTCCCACAGCCGGGTGACGAGCGCAGTGCCCCGTGCGTGCAGCGTCGCGAGGACAGTGGCGAGGCGGTCCCGCCGTGTCGGTCCGTCCGCGAGCGATGCGAGAAAGTCCACGGCTGCCGTGGCACCCACGATGCCTTCGTGGTTCTGTGTTCCCGTTTCGAGCCGTTCGGGCGCCGTGTCGGGCGCGGGAAGGAGACGGGGGACGTCGAGCGCCTCGATGCGGTCGCGCCTGCCGTACAGCACGCCGATGTGCGGTCCGTAGAACTTGTACGCCGAGCAGGCCAGGAAGTCGCAGCCGATCGAGCGGACATCGATGGGCGCATGCGGCGCGAGGTGGACGGCATCGACGAACGCGAGCGCGCCGACCGCGTGCGCACGTTCCGTCGCGAGCCGCACGTCGTTGATCGTCCCGAGCGCGTTGGATGCGGCGCCGATGGCGACGACGCGGGTCCGCGGCGTGATCTGCCGTTCGAGGTCGTCCATGTCGAGCGTTCCGCTCTCGGTCCGCATCCGGACCATCCGCAGAACGACGCCGCGTTCGCGTGCCAGTGCCTGCCATGGCGCGATGTTGGCATGGTGATCGAGTTCGGTCACGACCACTTCATCGCCGTGGCGCAGCGTACGACCGATCGCGCGGGCCAGGTGGAACGTGAGCGTGGTCATGTTCGGGCCGAAGGCGATCTCGTCCGGCGCCGCGCCGAGCAAATCGGCCAGGGCCTGCCGGCCGGCCTCGACGGCGGTGTCGGTTTCGGCGCTGCTGGGGTATTCCCAGTGGGTGTTCGCGTTGTGGTGGAACAGGTAGTCGGCCATGGCGTCGACCACCTGGCGCGGCACCTGCGTACCACCCGGGCCGTCGAAGTATGCCACGGCGTGGCCGGCGTGACGGCGCGCGAGCGCCGGGAAATGGGTGCGGATTTCGGTCGTGGTGGCGACCCGCGTCGCCGCGATCGTCTCAAGCATGAAGAACCGTCTCTTCGGACCGGGCGGCCGGCCCGGTCTCGGTTTCCGAGATGTGAACCGGCCGAAATGTAACCGCAAGGTCCGGCACCGGACAGGGTGCCGGACGTGGAATACCGGCGAGATGCCGGGAGATAATGCGAACTCGTGAATCGTGGAGCAGCTATCGTGACGATCGGGGAATCCTTGGGCGTGTTGGAAGTGATGGGAGGAGGCTCCGGCTTCATTCGCCGCCGTGAGACCGGATACCTTCCGGGTGAGAACGACCTCTACGTATCCCAGAAGTTGATCCAGCGCTACGGGCTACGTACGGGCGACGAGGTGGCGGGGGAGGTGGGCAAGCCGCCGGGGCGGGGCAAGAGCGCGCCGCTGACCAGTGTGCTGCTGGTCAACGGTCTGCCCCCGGAGGAGGCGGCGCGCCGTCCGAACTTCAACCGTTTGAGTGCGATCCATCCCAACGAGCAGCTCGTGCTCGAGTGCGGGTTGACGCGACGCGGGCAGGCGGACTGCACGAATCGCGTGATCGACCTCTTCTCGCCGCTGGGCAAGGGGCAGCGGGCGTTGATCGTGGCGCCGGCGAAGGCGGGCAAGACGACGGTGCTCCAGGCGGTGGCGGAGGGTGTGGTGCGGAACTATCCGGGGTGCACGCTGCTGATCCTGCTCGTGGACGAGCGTCCGGAGGAGGTCACCGAGATGGAGGCGTGTGGCTTCGGTGAGGTGGTGGCCTCGAGTTTCGATCGGCCGCCGAACGAGCACATCGCGGTCGCGGAGATCACGCTCGAACGGGCGCGCCGTCGCGTCGAGATGGGCGAGGACGTCGTCATCATCCTCGACTCGATCACGCGGCTCGCCCGCGCGTACAACGCGGTCGAGGCCGGCAGCGGCCGAACCCTCTCCGGCGGACTGGATGCGGCCTCGCTCGAGAAGCCGAAGCGCTTCCTGGGCAGCGCGCGGTGCGTCGATCCGAACCAGGGCGGCGGTTCGCTGACGATCATCGCGACGGCGCTGATCGACACGGGCTCGCGCATGGACCAGGTGATCTTCGAGGAGTTCAAAGGGACGGGGAACTGCGAGATCCTGCTGAGCCGCGAGCTGGCCGACCGGCGGATCTTCCCGGCCATCGACCTGATCGCGAGCGCTACGCGGCGCGAAGAGTTGCTCCTCCCCGAGGACACGCACGCCGCGGTGAATCTCCTGCGTCGCAACCTGGCGAGTTCGAGCCCCGCGGACGCGATGTCCGAGCTGCTGACCATCATGCGGCGCACGGACTCGAACAACGAGCTGGTGGAACGGATGCTGGCCCGGCTGTAACGGCCTTCGTCACGCCTCGCGCTCGCCGACCAGCTCCATCCACCGATCGGCGTCTCCGGCGATGCGTACGGCGCGCGGCGGCGCATCATCGAATTCGGGGTCCAGGCGTCGGACGACGCCGTCGATGAGCCGGCCGATCCGGTCCGGCGGGGCGCGGCCGTGCTCGGTCACCGTCTCATCGACCTCGGTGTTTCCGCGTCGGTCGCGGCGCGCGGTGTATTGCGCGGTGAGGACCCTGCGCCGATCCGCGTCCGCGGCGTCGAATGCGGAGACCACGATCACGGTGCTCTCGCTCGCGCCGGCGCGCCGGGTGGGAAAGATCCAGACCTCGTCGATCATCTGGACCGGAATCCGCCGCTCGAGCGACCGGAGGAGGGATCCGGGCGTCGACGCGTCGGCGCGCTCGGTCCCCGGCGCGACCGGGTTCACCCTCCGGCAGCCGCCCGTGCGCCGGGCCGCGCCGGATCGGACACCGGGGCGACGGGTGCCGTGGCACCGGCACCGGCGGGGTCCGCCGCGACGACCTCGACGAAGTGCCGCAGCACGTGGAGGAAGTCCTGCGCGTTGGTGATCACGCCGAACGCCTGGTGCGTACCGCGGTCCTTGAGCTTGTTGACGACGAATTCGGACGAGTCCACCGCGACCGTGGTCAGCGGCCGGACCTCGCCCGCCTCGTCGACCGTGTACGCCGGCAGCATGTTGCCGAACGCGATCGAGTGCAGCGCCGTGGCGATCATCACGGCCATGGTCGCGCGCTGCGCGTGCTCGCGCATGATCTCCTGACACCGGACCACATCGGTCACCGTGTCGGGGAGCGGGCCGTCATCGCGGATCGAGCCGGCGAGGAGGAAGGGGACGTTGCAGCGGACGCACGCGTGCATGATCCCCTCGCGGAGGATTCCCTGCTCGACGGCCGCGGCGATCGAGCCGGCGGCGCGGATCCGGTTGATGGCGCGCATGTGGAAGGCGTGGCCGCCGGTGACGGGCCGGCCCTCGGCATCCATCCCCAGCGTGGTTCCGAGCAGGGCATGCTCGATGTCGTGCACGCCGACCGCGTTGCCCCCGAGGAGCGCGCCGACGTATCCCTGTTCGATGAACCAGGTCAGCACGTCGCGGCCGCGGGAGTGGAGGACGGCGGGGCCGACCACCCAGACCACGTGGCCGCCGCGCTCCCGTTCCTCGTGGAGGAGGCGGGCAAGCCGGGCGTAGTCGACGGGCTTCTCCCGGCTGACCTCCGAGCGCATGAAGCGGAATTCGTCGCCGGCCGCGCCCTCATCGTCCACCACGAAACCGGTGGCGTGGACGTAGATCCCCTCGCTGCCGTCTTCGGCGTGGCCGACGGCGATGGGTGTGCCGGCCCGGACGTAGCGGCCCTCGATGGTGCGCGGCATGCCGTCGGGATCGAGCGCGATGGCCCCATCCATGCGCGGAGCGCGAGGCATCCGCCACGTGCCGTTCACCTTGACGTAGGTGGGCAGGTTCGTTGTCGAGAAGAAGCCCTCCGGGAGTACGCCGTCGGCGGGCGCCCCCTCGAAGCGCGCATCAGGCGCGCCGGTGAAGCGCGCCTGTTCGAAATCCGGTCGTCGGTAGAAGGATCCCATACATTCGGAATTTAGCTGGGTTCGCGGCGCGACTCAAGCTCCCGGACGGCGGCCCGGGTCGCCTCGAGCACATCTTCGCGGGCGACGGCGAGCGGCATGCCGATCAGAGCGCCGGCCGCCTTGACGTGGCCGCCGCCGCCGAAGCGGCGGGCCACGGCGTTGACGTCCACCTCGCCGTTCGAGCGGAGCGAGACCTTGGTCGCGCCATCGGGGGTCTCGCGAAACAGGAGCGCGACCTCCGTCCCTTCGATCGAGCGCGCGTACTCGACGATTCCGTCCAGGTCTTCCGAGGTGGCGCTCAACTCCGCCGTCACGGCGCGAGGCACGGTGATCCAGGTGACCGGCAGATCCGGATCCGCTTCCAGCCGGCCGAGCGCGGCCTGGAGGAGTCGGATCCGGCGGAGCGGGACGCTGGCGAAGAGGCGGCGGTAGACGGCCTCGGGGTCGACGCCGCGTTCGATCAGGTCGGCCACGATCCGGTGCGCCCGCGGTGTGGTGTTCGCGAAGCGGAACGAGCCGGTATCCGTGAGGATCGCGGTGTAGATCGCCTCGGCCACGAAGGGCGGCCAGGGCTCGATGCCCGGATCGATGACCTGGAGCAGGTCGTAGACCAGCTCGCCGGTCGCGCACGCCGTGGGATCCCGCAACCCGTCGCCCGGGATCGCCGACTCGGATGGCGGGTGGTGGTCGATCACCACGACCGGCCGCTCGCCGAACGCGCGGGCGATCTTGCCCAGGCGGCGGGGCTCGTTCGTGTCGAGCACGACGAACAGCTCGGCGCGCTCGATCGCCCAGGCGGCCCGCTCGCTCCCCGGATCCCCGACCTGGTCGGGATCCGTGATCAGGTGCCGGTAGGCGGCCGGGAACGGCGTGGGATTGACGATCGCGACCCGCTTGCCCCGCGCGGCGAGCCAGGCGGCGAGCGCGGCCTCCGAGCCGGCGCCGTCGCCATCCGCGTTGACGTGCGTCGTCAGGACAATGTCCGTGGCGGCGGCGAACGCATCGCCGAGCCGGGTGAGATCGCCGCGGCGCGCTTCGGGAACGATGGTCGGCTCGGACACAGAACGCTCCGGGTCGGAGACGGTGGTCGCAAACCAGCGAGATTAGGCGCGGAGCGCGTGGGCTGTCAAGGGAACAGCCGCTTGTGGAGTTTCGCGTACGTCGACGCGAGGTGGACCGCCCAGGATGAGAACCGGCCGTGGATCCGGCCGGCCCGTAGCGCGGCCAGGAACGCACGCGGCTCGTCGTCGAACCGCGGAACCTCGACGCAGGCGCGCCCGACCTCCCGCAGCGTGTGCGCGTCCGAGCCCGCGCCGAGCGCCACGTCGCGCGCGCGCGCCCACGCCACGGCGCGCTCGTTCAGACGGTGAAAGTGGATGCGGGCGTTGAAGCCCTCGATGGCATCGACCAGATCCCCGATCTCCGCCAGCACCCGGGCGCCGCCCTTCCCGCCCGCGAACGGATGCGGCACGTAGACGATCCCGCCCTGGGCGCGGATCCGCTCGCACGTCGCCCGCGCCGGGGTCCCCTTCGGGATCCGCTCCGAGATGTAGAGGCCGATGATGTCGACGCGCTCCGTCGTCTTGACTTCCTCGCCCACGATCACGCGATCCGGGTATCGTGCCTTCAGCGCGAGCGCCGCTTCGATCTCGTTGTGGTCCGTGATGCAGACCCGGTCGATCCCCCGTGCGAGCGCCGTCTCGACCACGGCGTCCGGATCGCTCAACGAATCGAACGATCGGCGCGTGTGCAGGTGCATGTCTACGCGGATCCGCGGCTCCTGCGCTCGAGCTCCCTCCATACCTGCTCCGCCCGGGCCTCCAGTTGCTCCGGCGACCCCGTGTTGTCGATGATGATGTCCGCGCGCGCGCGCTTCTCTCCGGCCGGCATCTGCGCCTCGATCATGCGCCGCGCTTCCGCTTCGTCCAGCCCGCGGTCGCGCGCGAGCCGCCGCAGCCGGAGCGGGGCAGGCGCATCGACCAGCACGATGACGTCGAATTCTTCCGCCATCCCGACCTCGAAGAGGAGCGGGATCTCATGAACGACGATCGTCGCGCCCGCGGCACGGAGCCGCGCTTCGGCCTCTTCGCGAAGCCGCGCCACCTCGGGGTGGATGATCGCTTCGAGGCGCTTGCGCGCGTCCGGATCCGAGAACACCCGCCGGCGCAACGCCGCCCGGTCGAGTCGGCCCTCCGCGTCGAGCACCGCGTCGCCGAACGCGCGGACCACCGCTGCGAAGCCCGGCGTGCCCGGTTCGACCGCGCGGCGCGCGAGCGCATCGGCATCGATGACCGGCGCGCCGAGGCGGCGCCACACGCGTGCGACCGAGGACTTCCCCGCCCCGATGTTACCGGTCAGCCCGACGCGAAGCATCGTCCGTGGAGAAACGCCGCCGCCCTACACAATGGCGCGGCCGAGCACCACGGCCATGGCGTTGAAGACGATGTTGCCACCGAGCGTGATCAGCCCCGTGCGCAAGATGCCGTACCCGAGCACGCCCGCCGGGATCACGAGGACTTCGTTCGGCAGCGGCGCGAAGGCCGCCCAGAGGAAGAGGACCACCGGCGCGAGCCGCGGATGCTGCTCGACGATGCGCGTCAGCCGCTCGGCGGTGCGCGAGTTTTCGCTCGCGAACGCACGCCGCCCGCTCGAACCGACGATGTAACCGACGCCGTCGGCCAACGTCGCGCCGACCGCGCCGCACGCGACGAGGATCCACGGATCGAGCCCGGCTTCGAGCAGTGGCGCGGTGAGGATCAGGTGCGTGGTCGGCACCACGACGTTGATGCCGGCAATGCACGCCGCCACGACGTAGCCCGCGTAGCCGAACCGGAGGACGAACGCCTCGAGCGCGCCTTCGAGCTCGATTGTCGGGAGCCAGATGGCAAGTCCGATGAAGGCGAGGACGGAGAGGGCGTAGAGGACCCGTCGGGCGCGGCGTCGTCGGACGCTTCGCGGCGGCGCGGCCACCGCCGCCTTCGTCGCCCGGTCGACCGCCGGCACGCCTATCTCCGCGGCGCGGCACCGCGAATATCATCCGCGGTGCCGCTTTCGAGGTCCGGGCCCGATGAGAGCACAATGATCGAGTCACGGCGTAGAAGCATCATGTACGGGGTGCCCCAAGGGTCCCGGCCATCGATGAGCGAATAGCTGCGATTGTCCAGGAATTTCTCGAAACCGTTCGGCCGCGGCAGCCGCTGGCCCGCCGCCTCGTACCGCTCGAGGTCCTCGACGATCGTCCGGACCTCCCGCACGGCGATCCAGCGGTAGACCGGGCCCAGCGCATCCCGCACCTTCGGCGCGGCCGTCCCGCGGACCGACGCCCACAGCGGTTGTACGCGCGGCGCGATCCGTTCACGCAGCGAGGGAATCGAGAAGCTCGCGCCGATGATGACGAGCAGGAACAGGACGAGCCGCTTCACCGCGGGTCACCCCCAAGTGCGCGGCGTCCGGCTCATCCGGACGGCCCAACGGAGATAACGCCCCACGTGCTCGATCGGCGGCCGGACCCCGGCATCGCTGTACGCCGTGTGCATCCTCCAGTCCAGGTACTCGGCCGGGGGCAGCGGCAGGAACGGCGGGCGCCGGTTCCAGTCACGCGCCCGGAACCGCCACGCCGTGCGCAGCAGGAGATAGAGCAGCCGCGGGCGTACCGCCGCACGCCCGAGCAGCTCCAGCAGAGGTCGCACGCGCAATGCACTCAGGTGACAGTCCCTCCAGTCCGTCCTCGCCGTCCGAAGATAGCGCCGCGCCGGCAGCCGTGTAAACCGCGTCGGCTCCACCGCTCCCTGCGGTACACCGCAGCCGCTCCCGCCGGTCCACCTCCGGCCGGCCGCCCGCAGCACGGCATCCGCCGCGGCGCAGGGTGGCAGGAACGACCCCTCCGGGGTATAATACGACGTGCTTTGCCACGTCGGCGAACTGCCCGTGGCGCCCCTCTCCGAGGGGCCTCGATCCACCATTGCTGGGGACCCATGGCGACGAAAGCAAGCGCCGCGGAGCGGATCGAACAGCGCTTCGGTCTCGACCGCGACACGCTCCTGGAAATGTACCGCCAGATGTTCACGGCGCGCCGGACGGACGACAAGGAGATCCAGCTCAAACGGCAGAACAAGATCTTCTTCCAGATCTCGGGCGCGGGGCACGAGGCCGTGCAGGTGGCGCTCGCGCGTCACCTTCGGCCCGGCTCGGATTGGTTCTATCTGTACTACCGTGACCGGGCGCTGGCGCTCGCACTGGGTGTGACGCCCTACGACCAGCTCCTCCAGGCCGTGGCGGCACAGTCCGACCCGGCGAGTGGCGGCCGTCAGATGCCGGCACACTGGGGCGCTCGCCCCCTGCGTATCGCGAGTACCTCCTCGCCGACGGGAACGCAGTTCCTCCAGGCGGTCGGGTGCGCGGAGGCCGGTTGGCGCGCGTCACTGGTCGATGCGATCCGCCAGGCGATCGACGACTTCGAGGACGACGAGATCGTCCTCTGTACGACGGGCGAGGGCCAGACGTCGGAAGGCGAGTTCTGGGAGGCGCTCAACACGGCGTGCAACCTGGCGCTCCCGGTGGTCTTCGTGGTCGAGGACAACGGCTTCGCGATCTCGGTTCCGGTCGAGGTCAACACGGCCGGTGGCAAGATCAGCGGCCTGGTCTCGGGTTTCCCGGGGCTCTACATCGAGGAGGTGGACGGCTGCGACGTCCTGGCGAGCTACGAAGCGGCGGGCCGCGCGGTGGCGCACTGCCGCGCGCGCAAGGGTCCGGCGCTCCTGCACGCGCACGTGATCCGGCCGTACTCGCACTCGATGTCGGATGACGAGCGGATGTACCGTCCGGAAAGCGATCGGCAGCGTGACTCGGAGCGCGACCCGATCCCGCGGTTCCGCGAGTTCCTGATCCGCGAGAAGGTCGCGACGGCGAAGAAGCTGGATGCGCTCGAAGAGGCGGTGGTTGCGGAGATCCAGGAGGCGGCCGATCGTGCGCTCGAGCAGCCGCAGCCCGCCGCGGAGACCGCCACGCTCTATCTCTACTCGCCCGATGTGGATCCCACGGCGGAACCGTTCGACACCGAGGATGACCCGCACTTCACCGGCGAGGAGACCACGATGGTGGACCTCCTGAACGCGTGCATGCGGGATGAGATGGAGCGCGACCCGCGCGTGGTCATCTTCGGCGAGGATGTGGCGGATGCGAGCCGCGAGGAAGTGCTCGATGAAGTCAAGGGCAAGGGCGGGGTCTTCAAGGTGACGTGGGGGCTCCAGCGGCGCTTCGGCGCGGCGCGGGTGTTCAATTCGCCGCTCGCGGAGGCCAACATCGTGGGCCGTGCGATCGGCATGGCGACGCGGGGGCTCAAGCCGGTGGTCGAGATCCAGTTCTTCGACTACATCTGGCCGGCGATGATGCAGATTCGCAACGAGTTGGCGACCATGCGGTACCGCTCGGCCAACGCGTGGAGCTGCCCGGTCGTGATCCGGGTGGCGTACGGCGGGTATCTGAAGGGCGGCTCGATCTACCATTCGCAGACCGGCGACACGCTCTTCGCGCACACGCCGGGGCTGCGGATCGTGCTCCCCTCGACGGCGCTGGACGCGAACGGCTTGCTGCGCACGGCGATCCGGTGCGAGGATCCCGTGCTGTTCCTCGAGCACAAGCACCTCTACCGCCAGGTATACAACAAGAGCCGCGATCCTGGCCCGAACTTCATGATCCCGTTCGGCAAGGCGAAGGTCGTGCGGGAGGGCGCGGACGTGACGGTGGTGGCGTGCGGCGCGCTGGTGAAACGGTCGCTGGATGCGGCGAAGGTGGCGGAGGACCGTGGGATCGGCGTCGAGGTGATCGATCTGCGGACGTTGAGCCCGCTGGACATGGAGACGATCGCGACCTCGGTGCGGAAGACGAACAAGGTCGTGGTGGCGCACGAGGATGCGCTCTCGTGGGGGATCGGCTCCGAGATCGCGGCGCGCATCGCGGACGACCTGTTCCCCTGGCTGGATGCGCCGGTCAAGCGGGTGGCCTCGCTGGACACCTGGGTCGCGTACTCGCCCCAGCTCGAAGAGGCGATCCTGCCGGGCGCGGACGACGTACTCCGCGCGATCGAGGCGGTGCACGGGTACTAGCGCGGTTGTCGCGCCACTTCGGAGTCGTCCGCGGCCGCGAACCGAGCGGGGGGAGCGGCCGCGCGGCTCCGGACCCGCCGATGAACCGCTCTAGCGCGGCCGCGCGGGTTTCTCCGTCGGGCCGCCCGCGCTGGTCCCCACGATCGCCCGCTCGTAGACGGCCAGGATGTGGCCGCGACTGATCAATCCGAGCAATCGCCCGTTCTCGGGGTCCACGACCGGGAGCGCAGCGGCTCCCCGCACACCCATCTTACGCACGACATCCAGGAGCGAGTCCCGAGGTGCCACGGTCTCGGACGGGTTCGCGACGTCGGCGGCGATGAGCACGCTCGTCAACTCGCGGTACGCCTTGGCGATCCGTCCGAGTTCCGCGACGGTGATCATGCCGGTGAAGCGGAGTGCGTCATCGACGACGGGGAAGTCGGTCTGGTCGCCCTCGCCGAGGCGTTCGAGGAGTTGGGCGACGGTGGCGGCCTGGCCGACGACCTGCGGGTCCGGATCGTAGGCATCGGCGACGCAGAGGCCGGCCAAGACGTCGCGATCCCGACCGTGCTCGATGCGCTCGCCGCGGCGGCTCAGCCATCCGCTGTAGAGCGAGTCCGGCTCGATTCGACGGGCGACCACGTACGCGATGACCGTCGCGAGCATGAGCGGCGGCACGATGGCGTAATCGTTGGTCATCTCGAAGACGATGAGGATGCCCGTGATCGGTGCGTCGGTGGCGGCGGCGACGACGGCGCCCATCCCCACGAGCGCGTACGCCTCGGGATGGAGCTGAAGAGAGGGGAACAGGCCCGCGAGCGCCACGCCGAAGGCGCCGCCGGTCGCGGCGCCGAGGTAGAGGGCGGGCGTGAAGACGCCACCGGAGCCGCCGGTGTTGAGGGTCAGCGACGTCGCGAAGATCTTGCCGGCGGCGAGGAGCGCGAGGGCGAACCAGGGCATGCCGCCGAAGACTTCGAGGCGGACGGCCAGGTGACCGTAGCCCACGAGGATACCGTGGGAGGCGAGGACGAAGAGACCGACCAGGGCGCCGCCGATCCAGGGGAGCGCAGCAGGGCGTACGGGCAGCGACCGGGCGAGTGAATCCGTACGGAAGTAGATGCGGATGAAGGCGACGGCGACCAGGCCCGTGACGATGCCGAGGAGCGGGTAGAAGAGGGCGACCTCGCGTGCCAGCGCGTAGCCGTATTCCATGGGGATCGGGAACGCGGGATGGTTGCCGAAGAACCCGCGCGAGACCACGGCCGCGACGACGCTGCTGACCACGACCGGCGGGAAGGCGCCGATCGCAAAAGAGCCCAGCATCTCTTCGAGCGCGAAGAACGCGCCGGCGAGGGGCGCGTTGAACGCCGCCGAGATGCCGGCGGCCGCGCCCGCGGCGACGAGGACCTTGACGCGTGATGGATCGAAACGGAACGCCCGACCGAGGGCGGAACCGAGTGCGGAGCCCAGGACCGCGACGGGGCCTTCGCTCCCGGCCGAGCCGCCGCTTCCGAGCGTGATCGCGCTCGCCGCGGTCCGGACGAGTGCCGGCCGCGTCGGGATGTAGCCGCCGCGGCGCGCGACCGCGAGTTGTACGTCGGGGACGTTCAACCCCTGGTGGTCGCGGCCGAAGCGACGCATGGTCCACCACGCCAGAGCCAAGCCCGCGGCCGTCAACGCCGGCCGGTACGCCAGGAACGAGTCCCACGAGAAATAGTCGGCGGGCCAGCGGAAGAACGCCGCGTATGCCAGGTCGATGAGCTTGTAGAACGCCACCACGCCGAGTGCGCCGACGATCCCGACCGCCACGGCGAAACCGATGAGGATGGCGTTCTCGCTGAGCGCCAGCCCGTTGAACCAGTCGACGAGCGCCTGCCACCCGGTCGCGACGAGACCGGCCCCCCACCGGGCCTCGCGCCGGAACCGCGCCACGGTGCGCAGCCACGCACGGTTTTGCGGGATGCGGAGCGGCGAGCGCCGTGGGCGGGTAAGTGGTGTGGCGGCGCCGGTCGCCGAGCGGCGGCCATCGAGCGGCGGCGCGGGGGAAGAGACCTCGCCCGGCGGCTCCGACGCGCCGCCGCGCTGCGAGGCCTCCGACTCAGGATCGAACAGCGTAGGCACGGCGCGGGAATGTGCAGGGGTCCGATGGTGGATGCAAGTCCGGAGGATGGGCCATCCGGCCAGCGGCGCCACCTGGCCGAGGTGCCGGCGACGCCGTAGCTTCACCCGTCATGGCATCGACACTGCGCTTTCTGCGAGAATACCTCCATCCACACGGGCCGGCCGTCACGCACACCGAGACGGGCTACCGCCGTGAGGGCCAGGCCCTGCCCGCGAGTCTGTACCGGCCGGCGGGCCGCACGGGTCCGCGTCCCACCTGGATCGTGCTCCACGGCATCACGTACCACGGCCGCCGCCACGCGGCGCTCGAGCGCTTTGCCCGGGCGCTGGCCGCGAGCGGCGCCGCGGTCTTCGTCCCCGAGGTCCCCGAGTGGCGGCGGCTCGAAGTGGCGCCGGCGGTCACGGCGCCGACCATTGCGAGCTCGATCGAGGCCCTGCTCGCGGCGGATGTCGCGGTCCCGGAGCGTATCGGCGTCTTCGGCTTCTCGTTCGGCGCGACGCACGGGCTCGCCTCGCTCACGGACCCTGCACTGCTCGGGCGCGTCCGGGCCATGGCGGCGTGGGGCGGATACTACGACCTCCATGACCTGTTCCGGTTCGGCCTCACGGGCGAGCACGAGATCGACGGCATCCGGCGCACGATCCGACCGGACCCCTACGGCGCCTGGGTGATGGGGGCCAACTACCTGACCCACGTCCCCGAACACGCGGCGGACCACGCCGTCGCGGGGGCGCTCCGTCGACTCGCGGAAGAGAGCGGCCGGCGGGGCGTCTTCGCCGGCGCACCGGTCTACGATGGACTGAAGGCCGAGCTGCGCGCGCCGCTGCCGCCGGAACAGCAAGCGGTGTTCGATCTCTTCGCGCCTCCAGCGGGCCGGCTGCCGGACGACTTCGAGCGTGCCGTCTCGTTGGCCGCCGCACTTGCCGATGCAGCACTCGGCGTCGATCCCCTGCTGGACCCGGCACCGCGTCTCGCCGGGATCCGGGCACGAACCCTCATCGCGCACGGACGCGACGACTGCCTGGTGCCCTACACGGAATCGATCCGACTGAGCCGCGCGCTCCCGCCGGGATGCTGCGTTGGTTGCGTCGTGACGCCCCTCTTCGGCCACTCCGGCGGCACCCCGGTCGGCCGGCATCCGCTCCGAGCCGCCCGCGAGGGGTTGCGTTTCGTCCAGCTACTGCGCGACACGCTGGGATTGGTCTGAAGCGCCTCTCGTGCGTACGCGACCGCGAGCGGCCGTTTCGTCGGTCCAGGGTGCGCGCACCGCGCGGGTGGAGAATCGATCCCGGGTTCCGTCGGACCGCTCGCGTCGAGAGCCTCTGCGGGCGCGGCGTTTCACATCCCGACCGGTCGCGCCGACCCTAAAGGATGGGTGGTGATGTCCGGCGGTCAGGAACCCCTCCGTGACGCGGCGGGTATGTGGTCGTCGACACCCCGTGACGAACAGGTGATTTTCGCGACGACCGCTGCTCTCGCGTAGGCGCTGGAGCCGAGCATGGATTCTTCTGCCATCCCCGTATTCCTGGCCGGACCGTTTCCGGTCCTGCACACGGCCCGCTTCCTCGATGCCGAGGAGGAGGTCGAGCTGGACATCGGCCTGATCATCGGCGGCCTTCCAACCATCCTGGCCGCGACGGTCTTCCCGCTCGATGAAACGTGGGATCGCGTCGAATCCGCGCTGAACAGCGGAGATGCCCGTCTCGGCGTCGCGGGTGTGCCGCACGAGTCCGAGTCGATCACGGGTGCCTACGGCATCTACCCGTCGGCGTACGTCGGCCTCGAATGCGCCAACGGCGAGCGCCTGATCCTGGCGCACATCCGGGGCACGGATCCGGGCCAGGAATCCGAACACTACGCGCGCGAGGTCATCAGCGCCCTGCTGAACGGCCAGACCCCCGCCGAGCTGGGGGAGCTCATCGAGGAGTGACGCCGCGCTAGCGCAGGAGCCGACCGACGACGAGCCCGGTACCCAGCGCGATCAACGCCATGCGGATCGGGTGGGCGTCCACCTGCCGCTCCACGTCTGCGCGCATCGCGCGGAGGTCTCGCTCCCGAACGTAATCGGCGGCGCGTTCAAGCGAATCGGCCACGTTGTGCGCGATCCGCCCCGCACGAATCCCCGCGGCGCCATCCTTCCGTTCTGCCCAATCCCCTGCCCGGTCCAGCGCGTCCGCCGTGCGGTCCAATCCGGCGCCGGCACCGACGCGAGCGCGGTCCGCCATCTCCATTGCGCCGCGCCGCGCCGACTCCGCACCTTCCATGACCTTCCGCTCCGCACCCTCGATGGCGTCGGCGGTCGCCTCGTGCACGCGCTCGAACACCCCCTCGGCCCGGCCCACCATCGTGTCTTCGCCGGCGCCCATCCCTTCGAGCACGCCGACCACCCAGTCGTAATGCCGCTCCTCGTCGCTCGCGTTACGCTCGATGACCTGCGTCACCTCGGTGGGATGACCTGCCTCCGCCGAGCGGCGGTACTTGTCCCGGACCTGCCGCTCGTTCGCCTTGAAGGCGAGCAGGATCTCGCGGTCGCCGCCGGCCGTGCCCACCTTCTGCACGGCCAGCTTGAAGAGGCCCGTCGGAATGTGCGCGAGGTCGAGCGGCATTCCTTCGCGTGAACGAATCAGGTCGGTCAGGTTCGTGATGTGCCGCTCGTGATCGGAGCGAAACTGCATCAGCGTGCTCCGCAGGTGCTCCGTTTCGAGGTTCTCAATGGCCATCGTGTAGGCTTGCACCGCGTCGTGGTCGAGCTGGAGCAGGTCGTTCAGCTCGGCGATGAGCGAAGACTCCGTCGGGGATGATGACTCGGCCATGAGGACCTCCTGCGTGAGTTCCGGTGCACCTCGGCCGCGCGGCGGGACATGCGGCACAGCGCGCCCGCGGGGCGTACTGCAACCCGCGTTCCGCACGCCGGGTGCCGGGTGAACGCCTCCGGCCGGCCCGCCTCCCGCGGAGCGCGCAGCAACGGCAGCTTGTCCCGGCCCGGCGCCCGCCACCCCACAGGACAGGCCCGTGCGTCCTCTCCCATCTGGCAGGGCGGGGGACGTGCCCGTTCCCGCGCCGAGGCGGGTCACACGTCTGTTGTCGAGACTCCGGCGTATTCATCGGGCCGGTGCTCGCGCCCGGATGAGTCATGCAGGCGAACCCGCGCGTACGCGCCTTGCGCGATCCCGGGGCCCGCGCCCGGGCGGGTCACGCCGACGCGGGCGTCACCGCTGTCGAACCGCTCGACCCGGGTGCACACCCGTCCGGCTCGAGGGGCCGGCACGCGAAGTGCCCCCATCGGGACAGCGGGTCATCGGGAACAGGAGGATCGGATGCGGCACCGGAGGACGTACCGCACGCGCGAGCGCCGACAGCGACTCGAACCCGCCCCCTGGGGCGGATTCTACCCGCCCGTGCCGTGGGGCGGCGGCGTCGTCTACGGCCTGGAAGGCGGTGGACCCGCCCCGTTCGAGCCGATCGGCGCCCATCCCTACGGCGACGAATACGTCTACATGCCGCGCGGCCGGCGACCGAGCCGCGGCCGCGGGAGGCATCGTGCTCCTCGTCGCGCCCGCCGCCGGCGCGCGTACGCGTACGGCTACGACATGGGCCGGCCGAGCCGGCGGCACCCACGCCGCCGCTGGAGCGAAGGGCATCGAGGATAATGGAGTGCAAAAAAATCGCCGCAACGCTCGTAGGTCGTTGCGGCGCAAGGTGGGCCGGGTGGGACTCGAACCCACGACCCTGGGCTTAAAAGGCCCCTGCTCTGCCAACTGAGCTACCGGCCCGCGTGGAAACTAAGCGAGATTTCGTTGAAATTCAACCGCTTGCGGCCCGTTACGCTTGGAGTTCCGCGGTGCCCCGCAACGCGATACGGTGGCCGACCCATGCGCCGGCGACCGCCGTGGCCATCTGGATGAGCAAGAGCGCCGCGGTCACGGTCGGTGTCAGCGCCTGCCACCGGAGGTCCGGGAACACAAGGCTGAGTAGGTTGAGCGCGAACCAGGCGACGAGCGTGGCGAGTCCGATGGCGATGCCGTGGAGGATGGGCGCCCGCAGCGCGCGGAACCCGGTGAAGAATCCGCCGACCCAGAAGCCGAACGCGACGATGACGAGCGCCCAGAGCTGGTCCGACTCGTCGCCTGCGCCGATGAGCTGGAGTGCGGCGAGCACGAGCCCGATGAGCGATGTCATGGCGGCCGCGACCAGCCAGCCGGCCGCCACCCAACCGGGTCGGATGTTCTCGAGGTGTTCCGTGTGCATCGCCCCCCGCCGACGGAATCCGCTGTTCGCGGATGCACGCTCCGCGCCGGAGGGGTCCGGACGCCCGCATCGCCCCAGGATCGGGATCAGGACGGGACGGCCGCGGCGCGCACGCGCACCCGCACGAAAGGAGCCGACGGCGGAGGGCCTTGGTGTCCGTCCGTAGCCCCAGCCCCAGCCCTAGCCCTAGCCCAACTCCAGCGAATACTGCACGGGCGCGAACGACCTCCGGTGATGCGGCGTCGGTCCGAGCCGGACGAGCGCCTCGCGGTGCTCGGCGGTGCCGTAGCCCGCGTTGCGTTCCCAGCCGTAGCCGGGATAATGCCGCGCGAGGCGGCGCATGAGCCGGTCTCGCGTCACTTTGGCGAGGATGGAGGCGCACGCGATGCAGTGGACGCGCCGATCGCCTTCGACCACGGCCGTCTGCGCATCACCGAGCAGTGGGACCGGTAGGCCGTCGACGATCAGGTGGTCGGGCGGGACGCGCAGCCGATCGACTGCGCGCCGCATGGCGAGGTGGGTCGCGCGCAGGATGTTGAACCGGTCGACTTCGGTCGAGCTGGCGGCGCCGATCGCGCAGGCGAGTGCCCGCTGGCGGATCTCGACGGCGAGCCGCTCGCGCAGTGCCGGCGCGACGCGCTTCGAGTCGTCGACGCCTTCGATGAAGGTGCCGGGCGGGAGGATGACCGCCGCGGCCAGCACGGGCCCGGCCAGCGGGCCCCGGCCGGCCTCATCGATCCCGGCGATGTGTCGCGCGCCGCGTGCCCGGAGCCCCTCTTCGAGCGCGAGGAGCGAGGCCGCATCCGGTGACGCGGACCCGGACCGCCGCGCGTTCCCTCGGGCGGGACCGGCGGCCCGGCCCCGAGCGCTTCGGGACACCCGTGCGACGCCCGCTAGTGCTGGTGCTTCTCGCGGATCCTCGCGGCCTTCCCGCGCAACTGCCGGAGGTAATAGAGCTTGGCGCGCCGGACGCGGCCCCGGCGAACCACCGTGATCGATTCGATGCTCGGCGAGTGGAGCGGGAAGATCCGTTCGACGCCGACGCCGTTCGAGACCTTGCGGACGGTGAACGTCTCGCTGACGCGACCGCCCTTGCGGGCAATGCACACGCCCTCGAAGACCTGGATCCGCTCCTTCTCGCCCTCGCGCACGCGGACGTTCACCCGGAGCGTGTCACCGGGCGCGAACTCCGGCAGATCCGATCGAACCTGTTCCCGCACGACCTCCTGTAAGACATCCATTGCTACCTCCTGAACGGTTCTGCCGGAAGGGATGCCGCTCAGCCTTCCGTGATGTCGTCGTATTTCCGGACGTACTGTTCCCACAGGTCCGGGCGGCGCTCCCGCGTCAGTCGCTCGGCCTGCTCACGCCGCCACGCGGCGATCCGGGCGTGATCGCCCGAGAGGAGTACCTCGGGCACGCCGTGGCCGCGGTAGACCGCCGGCCGGGTATACGACGGAGGGCTGAGCAGCCCCTCGTCGTAGAACGAATCCGTCGCGGCCGACTCGTGCGCGCCCAGTGCTCCGGGCAGAAGCCGCACCACCGCATCCGTGATGGCCAGCGCCGCGTATTCGCCGCCGCTCAGCACGAAGTCGCCGAGCGACAGCTCCTCCGTGGCCAGAAACTCGGCCACACGCTGATCCACATCCTTGTAATGGCCGCAGAGGAGCGTCACCTCCTCCTCGACCGCGAGCCGCACCGCGTCGTCGTGGTCGAACCGCTTGCCTCGCGCCGACATGAGCGCGATCGGCCCCTCCGGCGCAAGCGCATCCACCGCCTCGAAGAACGGCTCGGGCTTCATCACCATCCCGGCGCCGCCGCCGTACGGCGTGTCATCCACCGTCCGGTGCCGGTCGTGCGTGTAATCCCGCAAATCGACCACGCGGTACTCGACCAGCCCGGCCGCCGCCGCCCGCCCCGGGATCCCCAGCGAAAGCGGCGTCCCGAAGAACTCCGGGAAGATCGTGACGATGTTGATCCGCATGGCCCGGCCCGGTCTCCCTGCCGTGCTCGTGCGCGGCACGTTCGCCCCGGCGGCGCGGACGCCGCCTCACACGTCCAACAACCCCGGCGGCGGCTCGATCACGATCCGGCCCGCTTCCAGGTCCACCTCCCGAACGATCCGCTCGACGAAGGGGATCAGGCGCGAGCGCCCGCCATCCTGCACATCCAGCAGGTGCGCCGGCTCGGTCTCGAACACCTCCCGGACGCGCCCGACCACCTCGCCCGCCGTCGTCACCACCTCCAGCCCCAGGAGCTGGTGGTAGAAGACCTCACCCTCCTCGAGCGGCGGCACCGCTTCGGCCGGCACGAGCAGGTACCGCTGCGAGAACGGCTCGACCGCGGTCCGGTCCGGGAACCCCTCGAACTTCACGAGGAGACCCCGCTTGAACGCCCTCACACGCTCGACCCTCAGCGCGAGCGGCTCATCGCCCGGCGCCCCCTCGCTGTCCCCCAGGACCAGCTCGCGCCCCTTCGCGAAGAGCTGCTCCGGCCGGTCCGTCAGCGGCCAGACGTACACCTCGCCCTTCGTGCCGTGCGGCTTCGTGATGTGCCCCACGACCAGGAACTCGGGGCCCGCCTCACCGTCGTCCGGTCGCTCCATCGCCGCATCGGTCGGTGGCCAGCCGGACGCCGGCACCAGCTACTCCTTCTCGGGCTTCTCTTCCGCCTCTTCGCCCGCGCCGGCCGGCGCCTCGGGCGATTCCGCCTCCGCCGCAGCGGCCTCCGGCTCTTCCGCCTCGGTCACCTCCGCTGCCGGCGCCTCGGCGGCAGCCTCGGCCGCCGGCTCGGCGGCCGCTTCAGCCTCCGGCTCCGCTTCAGCCTCCGGCTCCGGCGCGGCCTCCGCCTCGGGCGCGGCGGTTTCCACCGTCTCGGGCGCGGCTTCCGCCTCCGGCGCGGCGGCTTCCACCGTCTCGGGCTCCGCCGCCGGGGCTGCCGCCTCCGGCTTCGCTACCTCCGCGGGCGGCGCCTCAGCCGCCGGCGCTTCCGCCGCCGCCGCGGCCTTCGCCTTCGCGGTGCGCCGCGGGCGCTTCGGCGCGGCGGGCTCCGGTGCCTCCGCCGCCTCCGCGGGAGCAGCGATCTCGCCGCGCCGGACCTTGCGCACCAGGGATGCGACGGTCGGCGTCAGCTCGGCGCCCCGGCCGACCCAGTGCTCGACCCGGTCCAGGTCGAGGCGCAGCTCGATCGGGTCGCGCCGCGGGTTGTAAAAACCGATGTTCTCGATATAGGCACCGCCCCGCGGGTTCCTCGATTCGGTCACCACGATGCGGTAGCTGGGCTGCTTTTTCCGGCCGATGCGCCGGAGACGGATTCGTACGGGCATGGCGTCTCAGGTTCAGGTTCCGATACGGGTCACCGGCTAGCCGAGTCCGGGCAGGCGCGGCATCATGCCGCCAATTCCCATCTTACGCACCTGCTTCAACAGCTTCTGTGTCTCTTTGTACCCCTTGAGAAGGCGGTTCACCTCCTGGACGGGGCGTCCGGAGCCGCGCGCGATACGCGCGCGCCGCGAGCCGTTCAGGATGTCCGGCCGCTGGCGCTCGTGGGGCGTCATGGACAGGATGATCGCCTCGACGTGCTTCATCCGGTTCGGGTCCACCTTCGCCTGCTTGAGCACCTTGTTGTTGACGCCGGGGAGCATCTTGAGCAGCCCCTCGAGCGGTCCCAACTTCTGGATCTGCCGCATCACGACCAGGTAGTCTTCGAGGTCGAATTTCCCCTCGCGCGCGACCTTCTTCTCGAGCCGCGCCGTCTCGTCGGCGTCGAACGCCTGTTGCGCCCGCTCGACCAGCCCCACCACGTCGCCGCGCTGGAGGATCCGGTCCGCCATGCGCGCGGGGTCGAAGACATCCAGGCCGTCCGGCCGTTCGCCGATGCCGATGAACTTGATCGGCACGCCCGTGGCGCCGCGTACCGAGAGTGCCGCGCCGCCGCGTGCATCGCCGTCCAGCTTCGTGAGGATGATGCCGGTCAGACCGAGCGGCTCATGGAAGCCCTGCGCGACGCGGACGGCCTCCTGCCCGATCATGCCATCGACCACCAGCAGGATCTCGGCCGGCTTCACCGCATCCCGGACCCGCTTCAACTCCTCCATCAGCTCGGCATCGACCTGAAGCCGGCCCGCCGTGTCCAGGATCAGCACCCGATGCCGGGCGGAACGCGCTTCCTCGAGCGCCCGCGCCGCGAGCCGCGCCACATTCCGCTCGCCGCGATCCGCGAACACCGGCACACCCACGTCCCGGCCCAATGTCTCGAGCTGGTCGATCGCCGCCGGCCGATAGACGTCCAGCGCCGCCAGCATCGGCGCCTTCCCCTCACGCTTCAGCCGCCTGGCCAGCTTCGCCGCCGTCGTCGTCTTCCCCGACCCCTGCAACCCGACCAGCAGCACCACGGTCGGCGGGACCGGCGCCGTCGCCAACCCCTCGCGCGTACCGCCGAGCAGCGACACCAGCTCGTCATGCACGATCTTGACGATCTGCTGGCCCGGCGCCACCGACTTCAGCACCTTCTCGCCCAGCGCGCGCGCCTCGACTTTCGCCAGGAAGTCGCGCGCGAGCTGGTAGTTCACATCCGCCTCCAACAGCACGCGCCGGATCTCCCGCAGCCCATCGCGAATCATGGGCTCCGTGAGCAATCCCCGCTGCTTGAAGCGGCCGAGTACGCCGTCTAGCTTTTCCGCGAGTTCGTCGAACATCCCGCTCGCTTCACATCCATCGAAGGACCATAGCCTTTAAGTATACTCAATCCGCGCCGCCGGCTCAACCGGTGGCATCGGATGCCGCCGGCGCGTCTACTCCACCCGGATGATCTGTTCGCGCGCCGTGCCCACCGAGACGTAGCGGATGGGCACGCCGGTCAGCTCCTCGATGCGATGCATGTAGGCGCGCGCGCCATCGGGCAGCTCCGCGAGGGAGCGTGCCTCGGCGGTCGAGGTCCGCCACCCCGGGAGCGTCTCGTAGACCGGTGTCGCGCTCTCCAGCAGGCTGGGGTCGTCGGGGAAGTCTTCGACGTCGACGTCCTCGATGCGGTAGCCGGTGGCGATGCGCACCTCGTCGAGAGAATCGAGCACATCGAGCTTGGTGAGCGCGAGGCCGGTCAGGCCGTTGATGCGCGCGGCGTAGCGGACGACGACCGCGTCGAACCAGCCGCAGCGGCGCGGCCGCCCCGTGGTCGCGCCGTACTCGCCGCCGAGGTCACGCAGGCGATCGCCTTCGGGCGGCGGGATCTCGGTCGGCAGCGGTCCGCTGCCGACGCGGGTGGTGTAGGCCTTGACGACGCCGAGCACGGCATCGATCGCCGTGGGGCCGATACCGGTGCCCACGGCGGCACCGGCGGCGGTCGTGGTCGAGGAGGTGACGAAGGGGTACGTCCCGTGGTCCACGTCGAGGAGCGCGCCCTGCGCGCCTTCGAGGAGCGCGCGCTCGCCGCGGTCGAGCGAACGGCTGATCTCCCGTCCCACGTCCGTGACGAGCGGTAGGAGCCGTTCGCGGACCCGCAGGGTCTCGTGCGCCACGCGCTCGGGGTCGACCGGCTCGGCGCCCACGGCACCCAGCCGGGCATTCGCCCGCTCCGCCGCCGCCTTCACCAGCTCGTGCGCCCGGTCCGGGAGCCGCAGGTCCGAGACGCGGACGCCGCGGCGCGCGATCTTGTCCTCGTACGCCGGACCGATTCCCTTCCCTGTCGTCCCGATCCGTCCGTGCCCCCGCGCCCGCTCGTTCGCCTGGTCCAGCCGCTTGTGATACTCGAGCAACAGGTGCGCGCGACCGCTCACGCCGATCCGGCCCTCGACATCGATCCCGCGCGCCACCAGCGCGTCCAGTTCCTGGAAGAACTGCTCGACGTCCAGCACCACGCCGTTGCCGAGGAGGCAGCGCGTGCCCGGATGCAGGATCCCGGATGGGATCTGGTGCAGCACGAACGCCTCGCCGCCGATGTCCACGGTGTGACCCGCGTTCGCGCCGCCCTGATAGCGCGCGACGATGTCGACTTCGTCGGCCAGCACGTCGACGATCTTGCCCTTCCCCTCATCGCCCCACTGTGCGCCGACAACGACCAGGCACCGGTATCCTTCCATCGCTCCCACCCGCCGACCGCGGTCCGGGGCAAACGTGCCCCCGCCGCGCCGGGCGCGGCGGGGGAAAGACACAAACTATTGATGCTAACGCGAGTTGAGGCGTGCCGCAATCCCCGGAGGCGGCGGCCGCGCGGCGGCACGGCGGGAGCCCGCGTGCCCGGCCGCGCCCCCTTGACAGCCGCCGCGGAGCGCGTTACCTATCGCGATCGCGACGACACGACGAGTTTTCGCACGAACGGGCAGTGATGGCGCACGGCAGCACGCTCCGACTCAGCCTTCGACTTCGACTTCTTGGCCTCGTGCTCGGGCCAGGAAGAGGGGGCGGCTTTGCGCGTGTGCCGGATGAAAGTTAGTCAGCGAAGCAGGACCGGAGCAGCGACCGCGGACCCTCTCGGATCGAGGGTCCGCGGTTTTTGTTTCATGTGCACGGAGAGCCGGGGATGACGCGAGTACACGTATTCGACACCACGCTGAGGGATGGCGAGCAGTCGCCGGGCGCGACGATGACGCCGGCGGAGAAGCTGCGGATGGCGCATCAGCTCGATGCGCTCGGCGTGGACGTGATCGAGGCGGGTTTCCCGATCAGCTCGCCGGACGATTTCCGTGCCGTTCGGCAGATCGCGCGGGAGGTGCGCCGGCCGGTGATCGCGGCGCTGGCGCGGGCGACGGCGGCGGACATCGAGCGGGCGGCCGCGGCGCTCGAGAGTGCGGAGCGCGGGCGTATCCACGTTTTCCTGGCGACGTCGGCGCTGCACCTCGAGCGCAAGCTGGGGATCACGCCGGCCGAGTGTCTCGAGCGGATCGCGGCCGGCGTCTCGCACGCGCGGCGCTATGCGGCGGATGTCGAGTTCAGCGCCGAGGACGCGACCCGCACCGATATCGCGTTCCTCTGCCGCGCGGTCGAGGCGGCGATCGAGGCGGGCGCCACGACGATCAACATCCCGGACACGGTCGGCTACGCACACCCGCGGGAGATTCGCGCGATCCTCGATGCACTGTTCGGCGTGGTGCATGGGATCCGGGATGCCATGGTCAGCGTACACTGTCATAACGACCTGGGGCTGGCGGTGGCCAACTCGCTCGCGGCGATCGAGGCGGGCGCGCGGCAGGTCGAGTGCACGGTGAACGGGATCGGCGAGCGCGCGGGGAACGCGGCGCTCGAAGAGATCGTGATGGCGCTGCGCGTGCGCGGCGACGTGCTTCCGTACGAGACGGGCATCGAGACGCGCGAGATCTACCGCACGAGCCAGCTCCTCTCGCACCTGACGGGTATCCAGCCGCAGCCGAACAAGGCGATCGTGGGGCGGAACGCCTTCGCTCACGAGGCCGGGATCCACCAGGACGGCGTGCTCAAGGAGCGGGCGACGTACGAGATCATGAGCCCGGAGCTGGTCGGTGTCCCCGAGTCGCGGCTGGTGCTGGGGAAGCACTCGGGCCGGCACGCGCTCTCGCGCCGTTACCGCGAGCTGGGGTACGAACTGGACGACGACGCGCTCGACCGCGTCTACCGGCTCTTCAAGATGCTCGCCGATCAGAAGCGCACGATCCTGGACGAGGACCTGCTCGCGATCCTGCACCACGGCGCGCTCGAGGACGTTCCACACGTCCATCGGCTGCGCTCGCTCGAAGTGGTGTGCGGTAAGCGCCGGTCCGTCGCGACCGTCGTCCTCGAAGTCGAGGGCCGGGAGCGGACCGCGGACGCGGAGGGCGATGGCCCGATCGCCGCCGCCTTTGCCGCGGTCGACGCGGTCGTCGATGAGCGCGTCGCGCTCGAGGACCTGGCCATTCGCGCGACCACACCGGGCAACGATGCGGTGGGCGAGGTCTCGCTCCGCGCGCGGATCCGCGGGAAGACCTTCACGGGGCGCGGCGCGTCGACCGATGTGGTGTACGCGGCGGTTCGCGCCTATCTGCACGCACTGGACAAGGCGGCGCACGCCCTGGTGCTCGAAGCGAAGGCGCTGGAAGCGGCCAACGACCTGTGGGGCGTCTGAGGATGGCCACACGACCCCGCACCCTGGTCGAGAAGCTCTGGGACGCGCACCTCGTTCGCGCCGAGACGCCCGAGACTCCGGCCATCCTCTACATCGACCTGCACCTCGTGCACGAGGTGACCTCGCCGCAGGCGTTCGCGCTGCTCCGCGAACGCGGGCTGGCCGTCCGCCGTCCGGACCGCACCATCGCGACGATGGACCACGCCACGCCCACGACTCCGCGCGGCCGTGACGGGGTGATCCCGGTCACCGACGCCCGGGCGGCGGCGCAGCTCGCGCAACTCGAACGCAATTGCCGCGACTTCGGCATCCCGCTGCACCGGCTCGGCAGCGCCGGGCAGGGGATCGTCCACGTGATCGGGCCCGAGCAGGGGCTGACCCAGCCGGGGTCGACCATCGTGTGCGGCGACAGCCACACCAGCACGCACGGCGCGTTCGGCGCTCTCGCCTTCGGCATCGGCACCTCCGAGGTCGCGCACGTGCTCGCCACGCAGTGCCTGCTCCAGCGCCGCCCGAAGACCATGGAGATTCGCATCGAAGGACGCCTCGCCCCGGGCGTCTCCGCGAAGGACGTCATCCTCGCCGTGATCGCGAAGATCGGCGTGGGCGGCGGCACCGGCCACGTCATCGAGTACACGGGCTCGGCGATCCGCGCGCTCGGGATGGAAGAGCGGATGACGATCTGCAACATGTCGATCGAGGCGGGTGCGCGAGCCGGGCTGATCGCGCCGGACGACGTCACGTTCGAGTACCTGGCCGGCCGGCCGCACGCGCCGCGCGCCGCGGCGTGGGACGCAGCGCTCGAGGCCTGGCGGCGCTTGCCGACGGACGACGGCGCCGCGTTCGATGTCGCCATTGATCTCGACGCGCGCTCGCTTGCCCCGATGATCACCTACGGCACGAACCCCGGGATGGCGATCCCGATCGACGGCCGCATCCCCGCGCCGGCGGAGCTTCCGGCCGGGAGTCAGCGGGACGCGGTCGAGAAGGCGTTGCGTTACATGGATCTCGAGCCCGGCCGGCCGTTGCTCGGCAAGCCCGTGGATGTCGTGTTCCTCGGCAGTTGCACCAATTCGCGGATCACCGACCTGCGCGCGGCCGCTTCGCTGATGCGTGGTCGGCGCATCGCGCCGGGGGAGCGCATGCTCGTCGTCCCCGGCTCGCAGCAGGTGAAGCGGCAGGCCGAGGCGGAAGGGCTGGACCGCGTGTTCCGCGAGGCCGGCGCCGAATGGCGAGAGGCGGGATGCTCGATGTGCATTGCGATGAACGGGGACCGCCTCGAGCCCGGTCAGTACGCGGTCAGCACGAGCAATCGCAACTTCGAAGGCCGGCAGGGCAAGGGTGGACGCACGTTCCTGGCCAGCCCGCTGACCGCGGCCGCCACCGCCGTGCGCGGCGTGATCGCGGATCCCCGCGTGCTACTGGCATGACGAGGCCGCGCTCGCCCGCGTACTCGAGTCCGAAGGCACCCGCGGCTCGCGGCGGAGCACGGCGCGGCGACGAGCGGACGGAACAGGAGGTGAACGCATGAACCCGATCACGCGCTTCGACTCGACACTCGTCGCGCTCCCCATCGACGACATCGACACCGACCAGATCATCCCGGCGCGGTTCCTGAAGACCACGGACCGCACGGGGCTCGGCGATGCGCTCTTCGCCGACTGGCGCTACGACGACGCGGGCGCGCCCGATCCGGAGTTCCCGCTGAACCGTCCGGAATCCCGGGGCGCGCAGGTCCTGGTCACCGGCGCGAACTTCGGCTGCGGCTCCTCGCGCGAGCACGCGCCCTGGGCGCTCCTGGCCTACGGCCTGCGCGCCGTCATCAGCACCGGCTTCGCGGACATCTTCCGCAACAACGCGCTGAGGAACGGGTTACTGCCGATCGCGGTGGACGCGGCTGCGCACGCGCGGCTCCTCGACCTGGCCCGTTCCATGCCCGACGCCCGGATCACGGTCGACCTCGCCGCGCAGGTCGTGGTCTTCCCCGACGGCGAGCGTGCCGGCTTCCCGGTCGAGCCGTTCGCCAAGCACTGCCTGCTGAACGGCATCGACCCGCTCGGCTTCCTGCTCGCGCAGGAGCCGGACATCGCGCGTTACGAGGCCGCGCACCCGGCGCGCGTCCGCACCACCGCCGGAGCGATGTGACGATGCACGCCACGATCGCCGTGCTCCCGGGCGATGGCATCGGCCCCGAGGTCACGGCCGAGGGCGTCCGCGTGCTGCGCGCCGTCGCCGAGCGCTGGGGCCACACCTTCGATGTGCGCGAGGCGCTCATCGGCGGGTGCGCGATGGAGGCGACCGGTGGACCGTTGCCCGAGGCCACGCTCGAGCTCTGCCACGCCGCGGATGCGATCCTGCTCGGCGCCGTCGGCGGCACGAAGTGGGACAACCCCGACGCCCCGGTCCGGCCGGAGCAGGGGCTGCTCGCGCTGCGCAAGCAGCTCGGGTTGTTCGCGAACCTGCGCCCGGTCACCGTGTTCCCCGCACTCGCCGGCACCTCGCCGATCCGCGCCGCTCACGCGGGCGACGTCGACCTCGTCATCGTGCGCGAGCTCACCGGCGGGATCTATTTCGGCGACAAGTCGCGCGAGTCGCTCGACGGCGGCGGCGAGCGAGCCGTCGACGTGTGCGCCTACACGACGGCGGAGATCGAGCGTGTCATCCGCGTCGCCGCGACGCTCGCCCGCGGCCGGCGCGGCCGGCTGACCTCCGTGGACAAGGCGAACGTCCTCGAGACGTCCCGCCTCTGGCGCGCCGTCGCAACGCGCGTGGTCCGCGACGAATTCCCCGACGTCACGCTCGAACACCTGCTCGTGGACGCCTGTGCCATGCACCTGCTGCGCCGACCCGCGGACTTCGATGTGATCGTCACCGAGAACATGTTCGGCGACATCCTGACGGACGAGGCGTCGATGCTCGCCGGTTCGATCGGTCTGCTCCCCTCCGCCTCGCTCGGCGCGCCCCGGGAGACCGAGCACAGGCACGGCCTCTTCGAGCCGATCCACGGCTCCGCGCCGGACATTGCGGGGCGGGGCGCGGCCAACCCGCTCGGCACGATCCTGAGCGTGGCGCTCCTGCTCCGCCACTCGCTGGGGCTGGAGATGGAGGCGCGGGCGGTGGAGGCAGCCGTCGCCGCGGTACTCGCGGGCGGCCTCCGCACGGCCGACCTCGCGGCGCCGGGCGCGCCGCGAGTGGACAGCGAAACCATGGGCGCGGCCGTAGCCGCGGCGGTGTCGTAGGAGGCAGCATGGCATCATCGTTTCCGGCCACGGAATGGATCTGGAAGGACGGCGAGTTCATCCCCTGGGCATCCGCGACGCTCCACGTGATGAGCCACGTCGTGCACTACGGCTCCTCCGTCTTCGAGGGGATCCGCTGTTACCGCACTCCCGACGGCCCGGCCATCTTCCGGCTCGAGGACCATCTGCGGCGCCTCCACGACTCGGCCCGGATCTACCGGATGGAGCCGGCCCACACGCCGGAGACGCTCGCCCGCGCATGCATCGAGCTGGTGCGGCGCAACGGGCTCGAGGAGGGCTACATCCGTCCGCTCGTGCTACGCGGATACGGCGCGGCGGGCATTAACCCCGCGGCGAGCCCGATCGAGACGTACCTCGCGTGTTGGCCGTGGGGCGCCTACCTCGGCGATGGCGCGCTCGATAACGGCGTCGACGTCTGCGTCTCGAGCTGGCACCGTCCGGCGCCGAACACGCTTCCGGTCCTCTCGAAGGCCGGCGGCCACTACCTCAATTCGCAGCTCATCAAGATGGAGGCGCTCGCCAACGGCTTTGCAGAAGGGATCGCGCTCGCACCCGACGGACTGGTCAGCGAGGGCAGCGGCCAGAACCTCTTCCTCGTTCGTGATGGTACGCTGATCACGCCGCCACTGGACGGCACCGTGCTCCGCGGCATCACGCGCGACTGCATCCTCACGCTCGCCCGCGACATCGGCATCCCGATCCGCGAGCAGGCGGTGCCGCGCGAGATGCTCTACACCGCCGACGAGCTCTTCTTCACCGGGACGGCCGCCGAGGTCACACCGATCCGCAGCGTGGACCGCATCCCGGTTCGGCACGGCGTGGGGCCGGTCACGCGCACGCTCCAGGAACGCCTCCTGGCCATCGCGCGCGGAACCGCACCCGACCCGTACGGCTGGCGGACACCGGTCGCGGCGCCGGCCGGCGCGAGCGCCCGTTGAGCCCGCGGAACCAGGAGCCGCGCTGCGCGCGGGAGCAGGGCGCGGTGACGGAGTGAACCCCCGAGCCGCCTACGCGGCGCGGCGCAGGATGTCGAGCGCGCCGGAGACCAGCGCCGCGGCGTCGGCCGCACCCCGCCCGCTCGTGCGGTCCGGCGTGTCCTCGGGCCGGTGGACGCGACGCAGCGAGCGGAACGTGCCGCGCATGATCGTGAGCGCCGGATGCCCCGCCGCCACGAACGGCATGTGATCGACGAGGACACCGATCGGAAGGTCCTGGCGCGCGGCGGGGAGCTCGAGCGTCGAGGCCGCCGCCAGCAGCGCCGTCGCGAGATGCGGCGCGAACCCGTGGCGCGGCCAACCGAAGCGCTCGATCACCCGGACCGGGCCGTCGTCGTCCAGCCCGTCCAGGTTGATGATCCCGTGGACGGGGGGCAGGCGCGGAGCGGCCGCACGCGCGCCGGCCAACCCCAACTCCTCGCCGTCCGTGATGAGGAACGCCACATCGCGCTGCTCCCGCTCACGCCGTGCAATCGCGAGGAGCGCCGCCAGCCCCGTGGCGTTGTCGAGCGCGCCCGGCGACTCGTTCTCGACGCGGCAGGCGACGAGCAGCACGCCCGCGGCGGCGGCGAGGCCCGCCGTCGCGATCGTGAGCGCCGTCCAGTGCCAGGCCGGATCGAGCCGGGCCAGGAGTGCCAGCACGGCGAGCGCGAGCCAGGCGAAGAGCGCGAGCGCGACCGCCGCGGTCCGCAGGAACGTCGAAATCGGCTGTGACTTGGTGTCGCGGTGCGCGACAATGACGTAGCGGGGCCGGGCGCCCGGGCGCTGAACGAGCCAGTTTGCGGTCTCGATGCGACCGAACGGGAACGCGGTGATCGCGCTGGCGGCCAGGCGCGCGCCGAGCACGAACGCGATGAGGGCGAGCAGGAGCACGCCGAGTGCGGTGCCGGCGGCGCCGTCGATCAGTGCCTGGACGGCGAGGCCCGTCGCGAGCAGGTAGGCAAGGCCGGCCAGCGGCACGCCGAACCGGCCGGGCCAGGTCGAGAACGAGAACCCGAGTGGATGGATCTCGTAATCGAGCGCTTCGAGTCGGCGCCGCAGCTCGGCCTCCGCTTCGGCCGCGCCGGACGATCCGGTCCGCCGCGGCCGGGAGAGCGCCGCGATCGCCGCCTGGGCCTCCTGGCACTCCTCGGCCGTGGCCGGCCGGATCCTGCCGCGCGCCTGCTCGATCTCGGTTCTGAACTCCATTCCACACGCCCGGCGCGGGTCCTGCGTCCTCAGATCAGTTTCGCATCTTGCAGGACGCGGGCCACCTGCCGGCGCTGCTTCTCGTCTAGCTCACCGAGCGGCGGGCGGGTCCGACCGCCGATGTAGCCGAGCAGATCCAGCGCGGCCTTCGCGCCCGCGGCGCCGTAGCGCGCCACGACCTCGCGGTGGACCGGCGCCAGGCGTGTCTGGATCTCGCCTGCCTCGCGGGTCTCGCCCGCGCGAAAGTGGCGGAGGATGGCCGCGCACCCTTCCGCCGCCAGTAGGCCGAGCGCCACGATCCCGCCGGCGGCGCCGAGCTCGAGCGCCGTGTAGAACAGCGCGCCGCTGCCGATGAACAGGGAGCACTCGCCCGCACAGGCGCTGCTGTAGTCGGCAAAGCGCTTGATGTCGCCGGACGAATCCTTGAGTCCCGCGATGTTCGGGTGCCGCGCGAGTTCGCCGACCAACCCGGCATCGAGCGTGACATGTGTGAACTTCGGGATGTGATAGACCAGGATCGGGATCGGCGCCGCGTCGGCGACCGCGCGGAAGTGGTCGCGGAGCGCCGCCGGCGTGAGCGTGGAACCGAAATACGCCGGCGGCGCGACGAGTGCGGCCTCCGCGCCGGCGTCGGCCAGCGCGCGGACCAGCCGAATCGTCGCGCGGGTCGACTCCGCGCCGGCACCCACGACCAGCGGCGTGCCGGGCGGCACCAGGTCGCGAGCGAAGCCGATCAGCCGCTGCCGCTCCTCGAGGTCGAGCAGCACGCCCTCGCCCGTCGAGCCGAAGAGGACGATGCCGTCGACCGGCGCTGCCAGCCAGCGCCGCAGGTTCTGCCGGAACGCGACCGGCGCGATCTCGCCCGTCACCGGGTCGAACGGCGTGGTGACCGGGAGGAACACGCCCGCGAACCGATTCATCTCGCCGTCATGCAAGGGTCTTCACCTTGAGCTCGAAGTCCGCGGGGTTGTTCGCCGCCGCCTTCGCGACCTCGTAATCGACCGTGTCGGACGCCACCAGCTCCATGAGGTGCTGGTCGAACGTCTGCGACTTGTACGTCTCGCGCCCGTCGGCGATCAGGTCGTAGATCTCGGCGCTGCGTTCGGGGTCGAGGATCGCATCGCGGATCGTCCCCGTCGCGATCATGATCTCGCACGCCGCCACGCGACCCGACCCGTTCTTCCGCGGCAGGAGCCGCTGACTCACGACGGCCACCAGCGTCTCCGAGAGCCGGACGCGCACCATCTCCTGCTCTTCCGGCGGGAATACCGCGATGATGCGGGAGATCGTCTGGACGGCGTTCTGCGTGTGCAGCGTCGAGAAGACCAGGTGCCCGGTCTCCGCCGCCTTGAGCGCGATGTCGATCGTCGTCGTGTCGCGCATCTCGCCGACCAGCACGACATCGGGGTCCTCGCGCAACGCAGCGCGCAGCCCCGCCGCGAACGAATCGGTGTCCGTCCCGACCTCACGCTGCGTGATCGAGCTCATGTTGTTGCGGTGCAGGAACTCGATCGGATCTTCGAGCGTGATCACGTGCTTGCGGCGCGTCCGGTTGATGTGCCCGATCATCGCCGCCAGCGTCGTGCTCTTCCCCGACCCCGTCACGCCCGTCACCAGCACGAGACCCCGCTCGGACTCCGCGATCTTCGCCAGCACCGGCGGCAGTCGCATCTCTTCCAGCGTGGGGATCTCGATGGGGATGACGCGCATCACGATCCCGAGCGAGCCGCGCTGCCGCAGGATGTTCACCCGGAAACGCCCGAGCCCCTGCGCGCCCCACGAGCAGTCGTAGTCGCGCATCTCGTCGATCTTGTCCCGATCCCACGGAGGGATGAGTTGCAGCGCCAATTGCCGTGTCTGCTCCGGCGGTAGCGGCTGCTTCGTGAGCTGGACCAGTTCGCCACGGATTCGGGCACGCACGAAGTCACCCGCCTTCACGTGGATGTCGGACGCGCCCTGCTGGATCGCCGCTTTCAGGATCTCGACCATGTCCTACACCGTTGAGGAAAGGGGTGCGCGGGGAAATTAATACCCGGCACGCTTGTCGACCACGTTGCGCAACGGCCGGCCCGCCAGATATCGCTCGAGGTTCTCCTCGATCAGCGCGGTCTCACGCTCCCAGAAGCGGTGCGTGGCCGCGGAGACGTGCGGCGTGACCAGCACGTTCGGCAGTCGCCACAGCGGGCTCGACGCGGGGAGCGGCTCGATGGCGAACACGTCGAGCGCGGCGCCGCGGAGCCGGCCCGCCCGGAGCGCCGCAACGAGCGCGTCCTCGACGACCAGTCCACCGCGCGCGACGTTCACCAGGACGGCGCCCGGCCGCGCGCGGGCGAGCGCCGCCGCATCGATCATCCCGCGCGTCTCCCCCGTCTCCGGCGCCGCAAGGACGATGACGTCGCTCTCCTCGAGCAAGCAGCCGAGCCCTTCGGCGCCGTAGACGATCCGGACGCCCGGCTCGGGCTCGGCCGGCCGCCGCTTCAGTGCCACGACGCGCGCACCGAGCGCGCGCACCCGAGCCGCCACCTCCCGGCCGATCCCGCCGAAACCGACGATCCCCACCGTGCTCCCCGCCACCTCCCGAACGGGCGAGTCCGCCGCCTCGAACGGCTCGGTCTCCCACCGCGCACGGGCATTCGCCGCCACTGCGAAGTCCAGCCCCCGCGCGAAGTACAGGATCATCGCCAGCACGGTCTCCGCGATCGGGACCGCGTGCACGCCCGCCGAGTTGGTGAAGACGACGTCGTCGCGCTCCCGCATCTCGGGCGAGAGCGATGCGCCGATGCCGGCCGTGCCCGAGTGCACCCACCGCAACCCCGGTCCGGCGCGGAGGATCTCCGCGGGTACGCCGAATCCGAAGTAGACCTCGGCGTCGCTCACCGCCGCCAGCGCCTCCGGGCTGGCGCGGTCGCCGCCGTCACCGGTGCCGTCCGCGCTGGTCTCGACCGCCACGACCTCCCACGACGGCGGCAACGCGCCGCGGATGCGCGCGAGCGCCCACGAGGGCACGCGCAGCAGCGGCCGCCGGTCCGCCATGTCCACGACGAGTCGAGGCACGTCCGAAACTCAGAGATAGGAGACCCTGCGAACGCCCGGCATGGCGAACAGGCCCGGAAGGATCTCGTCCCACTTCGGCCGCGGCCCGCTCACCCGCAGCGATGCCACGAAGCCGTCCTCGCTCCGCTGGATGTCCACCACGTCGACGCTGAATCCCGCGCGGCCGAGCGCCTCCGACACCCGCCGCACCAACTCGGTGTCCGGGTCCACCACGACCTGGATCCGCCGCTCGGCGCGCCGGCGCAGCAGCGCGTCCTCGACGCGACCGAGCAGGATGAGCGCGACGATGACCAGCAGCGTGGTGCCCACTGCCTCGATGTACGCGCGCGCGCCCACCGCCATCCCGATCGCCGCCACGACCCAGAGCGTGGCCGCCGTCGTGAGGCCGACCACGCTGCCCCGGGCCCGGATGATCGTACCGGCCCCGAGAAAGCCGATACCGCTCACGATCTGCGCCGCGATCCGCGTCGGGTCGGCGCTCGTGTCCAACGGGTTCGCCGCCCGCGCGATCGCCACGGAAAGCTCCGTCAGCAGCGCGGCACCCACACAGATCAACAGATTCGTGCGGAACCCCGCCGGCTTGCCGCTGACCTCCCGCTCGAGCCCGATCAATCCGCCGAGCGTGGCCGCCAGGAGCAGACGGCCCAGCAGATCCAGTCGGAGCCAGCCCAGTCCTTCGAGCCACACGCCGCCCAACATCCCCATTCGCCGCGTGTTCAGGCGCCGTCCGCGCCGGCCGGTCCCGTCACGGGCCCGCTGCCGGTGACCGCGCCGCCCGGCGGGTTCAACCGCCGCAGCTCCTTGAGCAGCCCCGTCTTGTCCTTCGTGCGCGCGTCCACCTGCTTGATCACCCGCGCCGGCTGCCCGGCCACGACGACGGCGGCCGGGACGTCGCCGGTCACCACGGCGCCCGCCGCCACCACACTCCCCGCCCCGACCCGACACCCCTCGAGGACCACCGCGTTCGCGCCGATCAGCACGCCATCCTCGATCACCACCGGTGCCGCGCTCGGCGGCTCGAGCACGCCCGCCAGCACGGCGCCGGCGCCGATGTGGCAGTCCCGGCCGACCAGCGCCCGCGCACCCACCACCGCGTTCATGTCGACCATCGTGCCGGCCCCGATCACCGCGCCGATGTTGATGACGGCGCCCATCATCACGATCACGTGCTCCGCGATCTGCGCGCCCTCACGGATCACCGCGCCCGGCTCGATCCGCGCGTCCAGCCGCTTCAGGTCGAGCAGCGGGACCGCCGAGTTGCGACGGTCGCTCTCGAGCCAGTGGTATCGGATGCGCTCGGCCTCCCGCTCGAGCACCTCCGACACCCGATCCCACTCACCGACCAGGATCGTGGTCCCCGCACCCGTCGGGAAGACCATCAGCTCCCCGTCCGGCTCGACCGTCAGTTCCGCCTCGTGCCGGATCAACGCCCGTACCGGCGTCTTCTTCCGACTGTTCGCGATGATGTCGCGGATCTGCTCGTAGTCCATACATCCTCGATCGGGTCGCGCTACACGCCGAGCGCGTCCCGCATCTCATAGTGCCCGGGGGCGCGGCCGGCGATCCAGCGCGCGGCGGTCAACGCGCCCTCGGCGAACAGGGAACGGTCGATCGCGCTATGGGCGAGCGCCAGCCGCTCACGCTCGCCGAGGAACACGACCTGGTGGTCGCCGACGACGGCACCGCCGCGCACGGCGTGGAACCCGACCTCGCCCGGCGGCCGCGGGCCCGGCCGGCCGCTCCGCCCGTCGCGGCGCACGGCGTCCAGCGCGACACCGCGGCCCGCCGCGACCGCGCGACCCAGTGCGAGAGCCGTGCCGCTCGGCGCATCCGCCTTCCGCCGGTGGTGCGATTCGATGATCTCGACATCGTAGCGGTCGGCATCGAGGAGCGCCGCCGCGCGCTCGACCAGCGCCAACAACAGGTTCACGCCCACACTGAAGTTCGCCGCGACCAGTACCGGTCCGCGCACCGCGGCGGCGTCGAGGCGGCGCAGCACCGCATCATCGAGCCCGGTCGTCCCCACGACGAGCCCGCGACCCGCCAGCGCATCGGCGTGGAGGTCGAGGATGCGGGCGAGGAACTCGGGCGCCGAGAAATCGAGGAGCACATCCGCACCGCCGATCAGCGGGCCGGCGCCCTCGGGCGTCTCGATCCGACCGCCGGCGCCGGGCCCATCCGCAGGCGCCGCGGCCTCGCGGCCGATTCCACCCACCAGTTCGAGATCCGGTGCTTCCGCGATCAGCCGCGCCAGCGCCGTGCCCATGCGGCCGCGAGCGCCGGAGACGACGAGTCGCAATGCCATGCCTCAACGCGCGGGCTGGAGACCCGCGTCGCGCAGCGCCGCGATGAGCCGTTCGCGCGCCGCGGGCTCCGACGGCGTCAGTGGGAGCCGCAAGGGCCCGACATCGAAGCCGAGCCACGCGACGGCCGTCTTGACCGGGATCGGGTTCGGCTCGGCGAAGAGCGCACGGATCAGCGGCAGGTACCGCAACTGAAGCCTGCGCGCCTCCGCGGTGTCGCCCTCCAGGAAGGCGTGCACCATGCGGCTCGTGTCCCGCGGCGCAACGTTCGCCAGCACACTCACCACGCCCGCGCCGCCGAGCGCGAGGATCGGCACGATCTGATCGTCGTTGCCGCTCCAGATCGAAAGCCGATCCCCCACCAGGCGCGCCAGCTCGGCCACCTGGACCAGATCGCCGCACGCCTCCTTCACGCCGATCACCCGCTCATCATCGGCAAGCTCGGCGATCGTCGCGGGGAGGATGTTGACCGCCGTGCGCCCGGGCACGTTGTAGATGATGAGCGGAAGATCCGTCCCGGCCAGGATCGCCCGGTAGTGCGCAATCAGGCCACGCTGCGTCGGCTTGTTGTACGACGGCGCGCTCACCAGCAACGCGTCCGCGCCCGCATCGTGCGCCGCCGCCGCCAACTCGCACACATGCGCCGTCGCGCTCCCCGCGCAACCGGCGATCACCGGCAGCCGTCCCGCATTCTCGTCGACGACCACTTCGAGCGCGTGCCGCTGCTCCGCCGGCGTCATCGTCGCCGCCTCGCCCGTCGAGCCGCACACGATCAGCGCATCCGTGCCCTCCCGGTGGTGGAACCGTACCAGCTCCCGGAGCACCGCGTCGTTGACGCCCCGCTCGTCGAACGGCGTCACCACCGCCACACCGGACCCGATGAATCGAGGATCGGCCATCGTCACAGATTGTTGAGGTCCAGTACGTCCGACTCCGTCACGTCCGACTCCGTGTCGTTCGACGCCAGGTCACGCTCCGTCGACGCACGAAAGTCGGCTTCCACGTCGTCGTACCCCTTGACCGCGAAAAACGAACGGAACACGGTGTTCCCGCACTTCGGGCACGTCAGCTCCGCCGGCGGCGGCTCCTGGTCAAAGGTACACTCGCGACCGCATTCCAGACAGACCTGGACCAACACACCGTCGGCCGGGCGCCCCACCTGTCCCCGGGCCTCGTACCCCGGCGTCTGACCGAGCTGCTCGGCCCGCAGCGCCTCGAGGCTGCGATCTTCCCCCCGCGGCTCGTTCCGTATTTCGGCCCGCGCCCGACGCCTGCGCTGCTCACGCATCGTGACCTCCACGGTTGAACGTCCCGACACGGCCACTCACACGCGCGCCAGACCCATCCGCTGCCGGACCTCGCGCAACGTCTCCTTCGCAAGGGCACGGCACCGGGCGCCGCCATCACTCAGGATCTCGCGGACCCGCTCGGGTCGCGCCCGGTATTCCGCGGCGCGCTCCCGCATCGGCGCGAACGCCTCGGCGATGCTCTCGGCCAGCTCCCGCTTGCAGTCCACGCACCCCAGCGCGGCCGACCGACAGTCCCGCGCGATCTCCTCGGCGCGCTCCGGCGCCGTGAAGAAGCCGTGCAACGTGAAGACGTTGCAAACTTCCGGCCGTCCGGGATCGTTGCGCCGGACGCGCTGTGGATCGGTGACGGCCGTGCGCGTGCGCGCCGCGATGGTCGCCGGCTCGTCGAGCATCCCGATGGTGTTGCCGCGGGACTTGCTCATCTTCGTATCACCGTCCAGCCCGCGGATCCGGCCGGCGCGCCCCACGATCGCCTGCGGCTCGGGGAAGTATTCGCCGAACTGCCGGTTCCACCGGCGCGCGATCTCGCGTGTCAGCTCGAGGTGCTGGAGCTGGTCCTCGCCGACCGGCACGGCGTTCGCCCGGTACAGGAGGATGTCCGCCGCCTGGAGCACCGGGTAGTTGAGCAGCCCGGCGGGCACCGACTCCATCCCGGTCGCCTTGTCCTTGAACTGCGTCATCCGCTCGAGTTCGCCCAGCGGCGTCACCGTGTTCAGCAGCCAGGTCAGCTCGGTGTGTTCCGGCACGTCCGACTGCACGAAGATCGTGCACCGGTCCGGATCCAGTCCGGCGGCGAGGAAGCTGACGGCGAGGTCGAACACACGCGCCGGCAACGCCGCGGTGTCGTAAGGTATGGTGATCGCGTGGTAGTCGACGATGCAGAAGATGCACTCCGCCCGCTCCTGCAACTCGACCCACTGCCGTAGCGCCCCGAGGTAGTTGCCCAGATGCGCTTCACCCGAGGGCTGCATCCCGCTGAAGATCCGCTGCTCCGCCATCCGACCGGTCCTGTGTTTTCGTGAGGTCCGGCCCTAAGTTACCATGAATGCGAGGGAGGGATCAACCGGCGGCGCGCGCCGGGCGCCCGCGCACGAGACGCAACGATATGGACTCTCAACGCTGGATCGAGTATGACCGAAGATGAGCTCCTGGCGGTCGCGCTGAGTTCGGCGCGCGGCGCGGCCGAGGTGCACCGTCGATACCTGGGCCGCATCCGGTCCGATGAGTGGGGCGAGAAGGGGATCGCGGACTTCGTCACGCGCGTGGACATGGAGGCCGAGGAGCGGATCGTGGCCGAGGTGCGCGATCATTTCCCGGACCACGCGATCCTCGCCGAAGAGGGGACGGCGACGGCAGCGTGGCCGGCGGAGGGCGATGGGTCGGAGCCCGAATGGGTCTGGGTCGTCGACCCGCTCGATGGGACGACCAACTTCCTGCACGGATACCCGATGTACGCGGCCTCGGTCGCGGTGTTGCACCGCGGCGCGCCGGTTGCCGGCGCGGTCGTCTCGGCCGCGACGGGCGAGGAGTGGACGGCGGTGCGCGGCGGCGGCGCGTTCCGGAACGGAGAGCGGATCGGCGTCTCGGCCATCGACCGGCTGCCGCGCGCGCTCATCGGCACCGGATTCCCCTTCAAGGCGCACGAGCTGCTCCCCGCGTACCTGCACCAGTTCGATGCGGTGCTCCGCCGGACCGCCGGCATCCGCCGCGCGGGATCCGCAGCCATCGACCTGTGCTACGTGGCGGCCGGCCTCCTCGACGGGTTCTGGGAGCTGGATCTCGCCCCGTGGGACTACGCGGCCGGCGCACTGATCGTCCGCGAAGCCGGCGGCGTGGCCAGCACACCCACCGGCGCCGCTCTCGATGCGCGCGGTCGCGGAGGCGTGCTGGCCGGCAATCCCATCATTCACGCAGCGCTATTGGACGTCCTCGCCGCGGTTCAGTACTCGTCGTCGTAGTAGCTGCGGTTCGGTCCGAATCCCGCGCCGTAGACGTCGGGGTTGAGCGAGTTGCCCGGCGGATAGCCCTGCGCGCCCTCCACGGCCGCGGCGCTCCCGAAATAGGGATACGCCTCGTCGTACCGCCGAGCGGCCGTCCGGCCCCGGCGGAACCGCGGCCGGCGCGGCTCCCGTTCGTACGGACGGCGCCACGGCCCCCGCGGCAGCGGGCGCGCGGCGTGGAACCCGCCGCTCGCGGCGCGGCCGTACCCCCGGCCGTACGAACCACCGCCGCGGTACGGGTCCAGATACCGCCCACGACCGTAGCGGGTGTGATAACCCCACCGCAGGTTCCTCGCGAAGTCCGCGCCGTAGGCCGCCGGTGTGTACTCGCCTCGGTAATGCACGATCCGCTCCGCGATCGAGCCCCCCCTATTTCACTTCCACATTCCGCCCGCCTTCGCCTCCCGACTCCACCTCGATGTGCCGGCCGCGCGCCTGCTCGGACTTCGGCATTGTCACCGTGAGAACGCCGTTCTCGAACCGCGCGCGGATCCGGTCGGGATCCACCGTCCGCGGCAGCGTGAACGACCGGGAGAAGGCGCCGTACGCCCGCTCGTACAGATACTGCCGGCCCTTCTCCTCCTTGCGCTCCTGCTTCTTCTCGCCGCGGATCGTCAGCACGTTGTTCTCGAGCTCGATTTCGATGTCGTCCCGGCTCATCCCCGGCAGTTCCGCCGTCAGCACCAGCTCGTCCTTCTTCTCCGTGATGTCCACTGCGGGCGACCACTCGATCCCGCCCTCCCGGCGCCCTCCCAGCGCCGCACTCAGGATGTGGTCCATCTGTTCGCGGATGTCACGCAACTCCTGCCAGGGCGATGCACCGGGGCGGGTCGCGAAGATAGCCATGGTCTTGCCTCCTCGGTCGGGGTCTCGGAATCGTGGATGCCGGGCGCGCCGGCGGGCACAGCCGGGCCGGCAGCCGCGCAGAATCCATACCACCCCGCCACCGCCACCCCGGCGCGGAGGCCGCCAGCGCTCACACGCGACCCCATCCCGGCTTGTTGCCGCTCCCGCTTACCGCTACAATGAGGCCGTTTCCCCGTGGGCAAGACATCCGCGACCTCGCCCGGGAGGTGTCCCGTGTTCAGCCGCATTCCGCTGTGCCGCGCACTCATCGCCCTCGCCGCACTCGCCGGGCCGGCATTCGCGCAGACACGATCCGCGCCGGCCGGACCGTTCGGTGAACTGCGGTTCCGCTCGATCGGCCCCGCGGTCACGGGCGGCCGCATCCACGACATCGAGGCGCTCCCCGGCGATCCGGCCACGCTCTACGTCGCCACCGCCTCCGGCGGTCTGTGGAAGTCCGTCAATCACGGCACCACCTGGACCCCGCTCTTCGATGACCAGCCGGTCAGCACGTTCGGCGATGTCGCGATCGCGCCATCCGACCCCGACGTCATCTGGGCGGGCACGGGCGAGCAGAATAACCGGCAGAGCAGCTCGTGGGGGAACGGCGTCTACCGGTCGACGGACGGCGGCCGGACGTGGACGCATCTGGGGCTCGTCGAGACCCGCCACATCGGCAAGGTCCTCGTGCACCCCGAGGACCCCGACCGGGCGTACGTCGCCGCACTCGGCAACCTCTGGAAGCCCGGCCCGGAACGCGGCGTCTACCGGACCACGGACGGCGGGCGGACCTGGGAGAGGGTCCTCTTCGTCGATACGCTGACCGGCGTCGTCGACCTCGTCATGGATCCCACCGATCCCAACACGCTCTACGCCGCCGCGTACCAGCGCCTCCGCCGCACCTGGGGCTTCAACGGCGGCGGCCCGGGCAGCGGCATCTACAAGAGCACCGACGGCGGCGAGAGCTGGATCGAGTTGACGAACGGCATCCCCGCCGGCGACAAGGGGCGCATCGGTCTCGCCATTGCGCGCACGGACCCCGATGTCCTGATCGCGCTCATCCAGCACGCAACCGAGGGTGGCACCTACCGCAGCGAGGATGGCGGCAGGACCTGGACCCGCGTGAACGAACTGAACCCGCGGCCCATGTACTACAGCGAGGTCTTCATCGACCCCACGAACGCCGACCGCGTCTACGTCCTGGGGACCGACTTCTACAGGAGCGAGGACGGCGGCCACACCTTCCGCGAGTTGCCGATCCAGGCGACCTACGACGTGGGCGTGCACTCCGACCTGCATGCCCTCTGGATCGACCCCGGCGACCCCGACCACTTCTACCTCGGCGGCGATGGCGGCCTCTACGAGAGTTGGGACGGCGGAGAGAACTACGCCAAGATCAACAACCTGCCCATCGCCCAGATCTACGGCATCGACATCGACAACCGCGATCCGTACTACATCTACGCCGGCCTCCAGGACAATCACTCGTGGCTAGGACCGAGCGCGACGCGCCACTGGCTCGGGATCCTCGACGCCGACTGGCGCCAGATCGGCTTCGGCGATGGAATGCACCAGGAGGCCGACCCGACCAGCCACCGCTATATCTACAGTCTCGCCCAGAACGGCGCCCTCGCCCGCGTCGACGCCGAGACCGGCGACCGGCTCGACATCCGGCCCGCGCCGCCCGCCGGCGCGCCCGACGACCGCTTCGACTGGGTCACCCCCGTCCTCGTCTCGCGGCACGATCCGCGCGTGGTCTACCTCGGCGGCAACCGACTCTTCATTTCGAGGGACCGCGGCAACAGTTGGTCCCGCACCGAGGACCTGACCCGACGCATCGACCGCGACACGCTCGAGCTCATGGGCGTGCGCGGCGCCGACATCGCGCTGTCGAGAAACGACGGCGAATCCAGCTTCGGCGAGATCACGGACATCGCCGAGTCGCCGCTCGACCCCGCGATCCTCTGGGTCGGCACGGATGACGGCAACGTCCAGGTCTCGCGCGATGGCGGCGAGACCTGGGCCGAGGTCGGCCGGAACATCCGCCCCGCGCACACGGCCCAAGGGGTCGACGGCGGGCGGGCTTCAGCCGGAGACGACATTCGCGGGGAACGCGGCGGCCGCGACGTGCCGGCCCGCACCTACGTGAGCGACGTCACCGCGTCCGCCGCCGCGCCCGGCAGGGCGTACGTGGCCCTCGATGCCCACCGCCGCGGCGATTTCAGGCCGTACGTCTTCCGCACCGACGACTTCGGCCGGAGCTGGACGCCGCTCGTGAACGGACTCCCCGCGGACGGCTCCGTGAACGTCCTCATCGAGCATCCCGACAACCCGGACCTCCTCTTCCTCGGCACCGAGCACGCGCTCTTCGTCTCGCTCGATGCCGGCGCCCATTGGTCGCGCCTCCGGGCCGGCCTGCCGACCACGCTGATCGACGACCTGGGCATCCATCCTCGGGAGAACGACCTCATCGTCGCCACCCACGGCCGCGGCCTCTGGATCCTCGACGACATCACGCCGCTCGAACGCTGGTCCGACGAGGTCGCCGCCGCGCCCGTCCACCTCTTCCCGATCCGGCCCGCCACGATCTTCCAGTACTGGAAGGACACGTCGTATCGCGGCCACGCCGTGTTCGCCGGCGAGAATCCCCCGTTCGGCGCGATCCTGAACTACCACCTGGCCGAGTCGGCGGCTGCAGCGGAGATCACCATCACGAACGCCGACGGCCGCGTGGTCCGCCGGCTGGACGCTCCCGCCTCGGGCGGCATCGTCCACCGCGTCGTCTGGGACCTGCGGCACGAACCGCCCCCGTCCGCCGACCGCGACGACGACGCAGCCACGATGCGCGCCTTGCCACACTCGCTCGCGCCGCGCGGCCCCTTCGTCTCGCCCGGCACCTACACCGTCGCGCTCGAAGCCGATGGCGCGCGCACGACCCGCACCGTGACCGTCCGCGGCGATCCACTCATGCCGCTCACACTCGCGCAGGCGCGCGAACGCGAGGCCTTCCTCCTCGATATCCTCGCCATGCAACGCCAGGTATGGGACGCCATGCGGCGCGCCGATACACTCCGCCACGCACTCACCGAGAACACCGGCGGCCCGGGCGGCACGAAGGCGAGCGCGGCACGGGCCGAGCGCACCACGGAGGCCGACCGGCTCCGCACCCGACTCGACCGCCTGCGCCGCCAGATCTACGGGCTCGCCCGCGAGTTCAACGGCGCCGGCGCACAGCAGGGTAGCCTCTATCCACCCACCGCCACGCACCGGCGGCGGAAGGCCGAGCTCGAGGCGGAGTTGCAGGAGGCGGTCGCGGCGCTGGCCGAGGCGGAGCGCATGGCGAGCAGGCGTTGACGACGATAGGGCACGGTGGATCGGCGCGCGGCCCGGCCGTCGCGAGCGCGGTTGCAGCGCCCGCGTGGGCGCTGCAAGCGCGACCCGTTCGTGAGCCCGATCGTGATCATGAACCCAGGACCGCTTGATCCCGGCGGTCCGGGCACGATCGCTACGCGCCGTCTCTCAATACACGCGGATCCCCGTCTGGAGCTCGCGCTTCAGATCCGCGGCAATCGTGTCGATGAAGGCGCTGTAGGCCGGCGTCGGCGGAATCGTCGTCCACTCCGCGCCGTCCCGGAGCCGGACTCGGTTGCGGGCGATCAGCTCCACCGCTATGACGCGCCCCATCCCCGCGGCCGGCCGCTCGCTCCCCTGGAGAATGATCTTCGTCTCCGCCGCCTCGACACCCTGCGAGCGCTCATCCTCGAATGGCGTGCGCGACTTCCAATGCGTCTCGTAATAGAACGCAGTCGGACCGTCGGTGCGGAAGATCTCGAACTGGTGGTGCCGCAGCACGCTCGTCCCGACCCTGCTCAGTTCGCCGCTCCTCGCATTGCCGAGGCCGATCCGCATCGCCCCGTCCGGCATGCCCGCGCTGGCACAGGCGGCGATCAGCGGGAGGAGTAGCCCGAAACCAAGGTTCTGGTGTGCCCGCATGTCGCCCCTCCGGTATCCGAATGGAAAGCGTTGTTCGGTCTGAGCGCGCAGCCGCTCGCAGGATGCGGCTCGGGGCAGGACATGCTGCCCCGAGCCACCATCCGCTCTATTCGCACGTGGTCGCGTTCCCGGCGGCGCAGGTTCCGCCCACGCCGCCGAACGTGTAGAGCTCGTACCCCAGGGAGATCAGTTCACGCCCCGGGACCGGCAACTGGAGGAAGGTACCCTCCGGAAGCGAGCCGAATCCGCGACGATCCATCCAGGTCCGCGCGCCATCCATGTACGCCAGTTCGATCATCCGCTCGTAGTGCAGCGCATCGAGGAGCGAACCGCAGGAGCCGGCGGGATCGGTCTGCGGTCGCGGCACGCAGTCCGGCGCCTCCGGCACGCCATCCGTCGTCACGGGCGGCAGCTCGCCGTTTCCCACCCGCGTGAGGTTGATCAGATCCGCCGCCTTCTGCAACATTCCCAGCCGGTAGTAGGCCTCCGCGGCGAGCAGATTCATCTCGTCCACGGTCATGATGTGCGCCGGGCCGCTGTACCATGGCTCCGTCGGATGCCAGTCGCTCAACGCCCGGTTCCACTGATAGTGCGAGAAGTGGTAGATCCCTCGCGACTCCGTGAACGGGATGTCCTCCCGGTACTCGAAGTATTTGCCGTCCGCTGTCGGATCCGGAGCACCGTTCTCGTCGACACCCGTGATCCGCCGGTCGGGCGTGGTGATCAGGAACGGTTGCCGGTCTCGCAGGTCCTTCCCGAGCCACGCCTGATAGTTGCCTGAAACATCGGCCGGCCCGATCAGCTTGTAGTCCGCATGTTGCGAGAACGAGCCGTTGTTCGTCCCGTAGTACCACAGATACCCGTAGAGCGCATCCCCGTCCTGGACCGGCGCGAAGTCTTCCGTGATCCCGGCCTGGATGTGCCGCAACACCTCGTTCCAGTCGACGCCCTCCCGCTGCGCGGGTGAGCGCGCGGTGTACACGAGGAAACGCGCAATGAAGGAATGCGCGATCCGCGCCAAGTCCTCGTTCGTCACACCATCGACGTATAGCCATGTGTACGGCAGGGTGAAGGCATTCGCCTCCATCACCGCGATCGCGGACTCCATGGCCGCCACCGCCGAGTCCCGAACCTCCATGTACGGGCTCATCGGCGGCAGGTCCTCGTAGTCCGTCTCCGGCTGCGTGATGTAGGCCTGATCGAAGAAGAGCGCCAGGTAGCCGAGCGCCAGGCCGCGGGCGAACATTGCGAACGCCCTCCCGCGTTCCGTGTTGTCGCTCAGCTCATCGCCGCCCGGATCCTGCGTCTCCAACACGAGCCCGTTCTCGATCGCGAAGAGCCCCTCGTTGGCATTCGATAGGATCTCGTTGAAACTCTCCCACGCGTTACGCGAGAGGCCGTGCGCCTCGGATGTCGGGTTGTTGTTGAACGGCGGCCGCGGCTCTGAGGAAAGCTCCAGAGACGCCGCATTGGCGTAGGTGGCCGTGCCCTCGTCGGCGACCGTGGGCATGACCAGATACAGCGAGCTTGCGTTGACCATCCGATTCCACCACCCGACCCACGTGCTGCCGATCAATGCCTCCACATCGCCGGGCTCTGCCAGCGCGCGCTCCCGATCGGGATTGTTCAGGTTCACCACATCGAGATCCTGGCACGCACCCGCGATGAGCACGAGCACGGCCGATGCCATGGCACCGAAAGCGGATGTCCTCATGGTTCTCGTCCTTTCTCGTCGCGGCCGAATCAGAACGTGATCTCGACGGTCCCGGTGAACTGGCGCGTCAGCGGCCAGCGGAAGTAGTCGAAGCGGTTCAGGATCGTCCCGACCTCCGGGTCGTACCCGCTGTAGTCGTCGATCGTGATCAGGTTGCGCCCGATGAGGCCCAGCGAGATCCGCTCGCTGCCGAGCCACCCGAGCCCGAATCTCGCGAGTTGTTGCCGGTCGAAGTTGTAGAGGAGCGAGACTTCACGCAGCTTCACGAACCAGCCGGGCTCGAGAAACGCGTTCGTGCGGTTCATCCGATTGTAGATGGTGTAGTAGTACTCCGAAGGCTTCTTCAATTCGTCCGGCTTGCCGAACTGGTCGAGGTCCCCGTGTCGGGTGTGCTGGTACAGCCGCTGTTTGGTGCCGTTGTAGACCTCGCCTCCGATCTGGGCCTGCATCGCCATGTGCAACGTCAGGTTCTTCCAGCGCACGTTGTTCATCCACCCGAGGTTGAGGTCCGGCAGACTGCTGCCGATCTTGCCGATCACCGGGACGCCCGTTGAATCCCGGATCAGTATCGGATGACCCCATGGGTACGCCACGCCGTCGATCACGACCTGGGTGCCCCACAAGCCCTTGCGGAGACCATCCTTGTAGCTGTTCCCCTCGCCCACGGGAACGAGCCAACCATCATCGTTGACCTCGAAGGCGTCCAACGAACCGGCGTGGATGGCGGGAAGCTGGTCCACCGATGTCATGAACTGCTCGCCCCAGATATCGGACAGCGAGGATCCGGGGCAGATCTTCTGCATCCCATCGATGTAGCAGGAGCGCCCGAATTCCGTGATCTCGCTGCGGGACCGATCCGCGACGAGCGTCATCGACCAGGTGAAGTCGGGCTGGTTGAGGATCACGGCTTCGAGCGTGGCCTCGTAGGTTGTGCCCTTCTGGGTACCGGCGTTGCCCACCTGCGAGCCGTACCCGGTCACGGCCGGGATCACCAGGGTGATCAGCTGGTCTTCGGTAGTCTGCGTTACGTAGCTCAGGATGAGCGAGTAACGATCCCATGCGATCAGGTCGATGCCGATCTCCTGTTCCGTCTTCCGCGCCGGCTTGAGCGCGCGGTTGCCCAGCGTGCCCTTGCTGACGAGCCCGGTCTCGCCGTCGACCCCCCAGGTCTCGTACCGGTCATTGAAGTCCGGCCGCCCGCCCGCGGTACCGATCGCGTAGCGAATCTTGAAAAGGTTCAGCGCCGCGAACGGCCACCACGGCTCCTCCGACAGCAGATACGCTGCCGAGCCCCGGTAGTAGGTCTGCCAACGCTCCTCGGGCCCGAAGAGCGAGCTGCCATCTCGCCGGACCAGGAAGTCGCCCACGTACTTCCCCCCGTAGTCCAGCCCGACCTGACCGTAATACCCATTCCCCCGAATCTCGAGATACGAGGACGAACCCGCCTGGTCCCGCGCGACGCCGATATCCGGGACGTCCACCACCAGCAGGTCCTGCCCATCCGCGTCGATGTAGCGGTTCTCCTCACGCTCCATGGTGCCCAACACGTTCAGCCGCGCCGTCAAGTCGCCGAAGCGATGAAGGAGGTTGGCGCCGAACGATGCGTTGTACGTGTTGACCGTGCGGTCGCTTCGGAAGAACCGCCCGCTGGATGGGTTGTCCTGCGTGATCGAAAGCGGGGTCCCCTTCGGAACGTAGATCTGCTCCTGAATCGCGGCCCGGTCGTAACTCGCCAGCCCCGTGAACGTGAGCCACCCCAGCGGACTGAATCGGGCGGTCAGGCTCGCCTGTGTGCGCGCGCGCTCCTCGAAATTGTCGCGCGTCGCCTGGCGCCAGATCGGGTTCTCCTGCGGAATGTTCGGGTCGGGCGCTTGCAGGTACTGCCCGTCCGGCCCCTTCTTGCCGAGGTCGACCTCCGGCGGGTACATGAGCAGGTCCCAGAAGATCCCGCCCTCGCTCCCGCTCCCTCCGCCGGAGAGTTCGTCCTGCCACGACCGGCTGTGATAGACGGTCGCACCCAGGTTGAGGCTCGTCCCGATTCGGTGGTCGAGATTGAGCCGCGCGCCGCGCCGCCAGTAGCCGTCGTTGTTCTCCAGTGCGCCCCGGTCGTGGTGGTTCTCGAACGACAGCAGGAAGTTCGTGTTGCGACTGTTCTGCGCGACCGAGAGCGATGTCCGCAGGAACCGGCCGGGCTGATAGAACGCCTTGATGTTGTTGTAGATCGGGATGCCGTAAGGATTGTCCATGATCCCTACGCCGTCTACCACGCGCTCATCGAGGTCCGTGGTGACGTTGCCGTCTTCGTCCAGCCATTGCCCCTGCGCGTTCGTCACATAGTTGTGGTGCGTAGCGAGCGGATACTCCTGTGGCGCCCGGCTGACCCCGTACTCGGTGCGGAGCTCGAAGCGCGTCTCACCTTCCGCGACGCCGCTGCCCCGCTTCGTCCGGATCTGGATGACGCCGTTGGCCGCGCGCGAGCCGTAGAGCGACGCCGCGGCCGCGCCCTTGACCACCTCGATGCTCTCGATGTCCATGGTGGCGAGGTCGGCCGTCGTGCCACTGAAGCTCGAGCCCATGGGGATCCCGTCCACCACGAAGAGCGGACTGTTGTCCTTCTCGATGCTCGTCGGGGTCCGGAGCAGGATGTAGGCGCCGGAACCGGGTTGGCCGCTCGCTCGGATGACGGAGACGCCCGCCACCTTCCCCTGCAAGGCCGTCGCGGCCGAGCCCGTCGTCGGCACGGACGAGACGTTCTCGCCGCTGATCCGGCCGACCGAGAACGGCAGCTTCACGCCCGCGATGGGGTCCGCCACGCCGGTGACGACGACCTCCTCGAGTGTGAGGACCTGCGTCGAGAGCGCGAAATCCACCACCACCGTACCCGCTCCCGTGACCGCGACGTTGTCGCTCCGGCCGTCCGCGTAGCCGATGAAACGCGCGACGACCGTGTAGATGCCATCCGGTACGTTCTGGATCAGGTAGCGGCCGTTGTCCTGCGTGAGCGCCCCGAGAGAGGTCCCTTCGAGAAAGATTTGAACGCCGGCCAGCGGCTCGCCCGTCGCCTCGGCCGTCACCCGACCCGTGATACTGCCGGCGCGCCGACCGAAGAGCGATGGGCTCATCTCCAACACCGCCACATCCCGGCCGGGCCGGATCGCATCCGAGAGCGTCCGGTAGCCGGACTTCCGAACCTCGATCCGCCGGGTGCCCGCCCGCAACGCGCGGAGTTCGAAGCGCCCCTGCGCATCGGTGAGGACCTCTCTGTCGCTCCCCGCCAGCGAGACCGTCGCTCCCGCGATCGGCGCGCCGTTCTCCTCGTTCACGACGACGCCGGCAATGCGGAACGCCTGCGGGCGCAGCACCCTACGCGGCGCCATTGTCGCATCCCGGGCCGCCGGCTCGAGAGAGACGAGCCGGACGTTACGGGTGTGCGTCAGCCGCGGTCTCGGGCGGCCGACTTCGATGAGCACCTGCCCGCCGTACTCCGCGTACCCCAGCCGCGTCCCGGACAGGATCCGGTCCAGTGCATCCCGCACCGTCACGTCCGTACACCGGCAGGTCACGCGTCGACCCGCGGGCAGCAGGCTGGGACTGTACGCCACCGGGATCCCCGATTGCCGCTGGAGTTCCAGCAGGCCCGTCGCTATCGACACGTCCTCGATGTCCAGCCGCGCCGGCTCATCGAGCAGCGAGACATCCTCGCGATGGGTTGCCGCAACCGGACCGCGCTCGGCAGCCGCAATGACGCGGTGATTCACCTGACCCATCGCCGTACTACCGGAGCCAAGGGTGAGGACGGCGATCAATCCCGACCATGCGATGCGACTCATGGCAACCTCCGTCGGAAGCGTGATGTCCCCGATCCACGGCCCCACCGGCGTCATTCCGGGAGGATGGCCCCGCCGGTTGCCGTACGAGTGCAATTCAGGTCGACGACCCGACAGATCGTCGTGAAGACCTGGGAAAAGTCCTGATCGGTGAAGACTGCGGTGACCGTGCGCTGGCGCACCGTGGAATCGGCCAACACGACCGAGACGCCGTAATGCTGCTCGACCTCGGCGATGGCCTGCGCCAGCGGCGTGTCCTGAAAGATCAGGACATCGCCGAGCCAACTCACCGCCTCGTGCACATCGGGAATGGGCTGCACCACCGGTCGGCGGCCGTCCACCACACGGGTCCCCTCCCCTGCGGCCACCTGGACGGTCCCCTCGTTCGCGGCCAGTTCGACCCGGCCCTCCACCACGACGAGCTTCAGCCCTCGGTCATCCGATGTCAGCGCGAACCGTGTGCCGAGCACGCGCGCTTCGCCGCCGCGCGTACGGACGATGAAGGGACTGCCGCCTCGTTCTGCCACCGCGAAGAATGCCTGACCTTCCAGCCAGGCATCACGCACCGCGCCGTTGCGGAACCGGACGACCGTGTTTCCGGCCAAACGGATGACGCTGCCATCCGCGAGCTTGACCGTGCGCATATCGCCGGGCCCCGTGGTGTAGACGGCGACATCGGATCGGCCCGCTTCTCCTTGCGGAGCCAGCCACCTGCCGAGCGCCAGGCCGATCGCGACCACGGCGGCCGCGGCCGCGCCCCAGCGGAGCCAACGGGCTGCGCGCGTCATGCCGCGCGGGCGAAGGTGCAGGACGGAAGTGTCGGCTTCCGCTGCGGCGATGATTTCGGCCGCCGGCGGAGTTGGTGCCGCTGCGAACGACACCGCGCCCGTCAACTCCCAGATCTGGGCCAGCGCACGGTATCGCGCCTCGTTATCGAGCGACGCTCGCCGCCAGGCGCGGAGTGCAGCCTCCTCGGCCTCGGTGGCGTTCCCCTGAAGCGACTCGATGATCAGCTCGTCCATCTCGCGACCGCGATTCTCCATGCGCCTTTTCTGCTCTGGGGCGGGACCGGACGCGAACCCGGCCTCGTCCACGATCAATACACACCGCCGGCCCGGACCTTCTACTACTCGGGTGTCCCCCGGGAGCGGCGGCCAGGGCGCCCGGTCGTGCGCGCGCCGCCGAGCGCCCGTGAACAACGGTCAGGTAAGCTCAGGTGAGGTGATCCGCGAGCGCGCGTCGCAGCGCGGTCAGCGCGGCGCTCATCTGGTTGGCGACCGTCTGCGGCGAGAGGTCCAGAAGATCCGCGATCTCCCTGTACGAGAGCCCGTGATACCGGCTGAGGACGAAGATCTGGCGCCGCCGTTCCGGGAGCGCCGCGATGGCGCGTTCGACCGCCTCCTCGAGCTCCGCGTCCAGGATGCTGGTCAGCGGCGTCGTCGATGTCGCCGGCGTGGCGGTTCCGGGCGCGTGCCGCCGGTGGGAGCGGCGTCGCCGTGCCCGGTCTTCATTCAGTGCGAAGTTTCGGGCGATCCGGAGGAGGAGGAAGCGGAGGGAGCCGTGCGGACCCAGCTTGGTCCTCCGCTGCCACAGCCGGATGAAGGTCGATTGCGCGACGTCTTCGGCCGCATCGGCGGAACCCAGGATCCGGCGGGCGTACGCGAAGACTTCCGGCCAGTAGCACCGCAGCAGCTCGTCCAGTGCGCCGCTGTCGCCCGCGCCGAGCCGGGCTACGAGCGCGCCATCGTCGACATCACGTTCGCCAGCCTCGGCTGGCCTCGGCGGGCGGCGCTCGATCATCATCCCCGCCGGCGGGAACCAGACGCCGCCAGGCTGCCGCGACGCGAGCCACCCGGCGCGGCGCCCGCCTGCTCCAGAAACGCGCCGCCAACAACGCAGCCATCGTGCATCCGTGCGGTGGCGCGCGAACCTCCGCGCTCCGATGCACCGGGCGCTGCCGGTCGCAGCGCCCGCATCTCCCGGTGTCCGCACCGGGCGACGACCAGACCTCTTGCGTGGTTCGCAGGCAACCGATGGCTCCTTGATGCGAGCGACGACGGCCCGGCCCTCCTCCGGGGCGCGCCGCCCGCCGAAACGGGCGATCACTCCGGCGCAAACGTGAAACGCGTGATCTGCCCGGGAGAATGGACGGTACGCAAAGGCCGGTGCCGCTTCGCAGGGTCGGCCCGGCCCGGGCGATCCATCCTCCTCCTCCGCGTCGCTTCAGGGGGGAACGCTATAATTGGAAGCGCACGACCGTGCTGTCAAGCGCGGCATGGCTGCGCGCCGCCCGCACACCCACACGCCACACCGCCGACCCCCCCGCGCACGCCGCCCCCTTTCCCTCCGGCGAAACCCGCCCCAACTTGGGAGTGTACCACGACCGACGCGCTGACCCCGACCCATCGAAACGGCCCATGCCCGCGATGCCCGATTTCAGAACGAAGTGGCGTGCCCTGCTCGAGGCGATCCCCCACCGTCGCACGCTGACCGTCGCGGCGGTCGTCGGGCTGCTCTGCTTGGCTGCGCTCGGCGCGGGCTTCGCGCTCGGAAGCTGGCGGACGGTCTGCCACGACTGTCCCTCGATCGCGCAGATCTACGTCTGGGAGCCGCAGCAGTCCACGAAGATCCTGAGCCACGACGGCCAGGTCCTGGCCGAGCTGTTCCGCCAGCGGCGCACGCCGATCGCGCTCGCCGCGCTCCCGGATTACGTGCCGCAGGCCTTCATCGCGATCGAAGACAAGCGCTTCTACCAACACCACGGCTTCGATCTCCGCGGCATCGCGCGCGCCGCAGTCAACATGGTGCTCCAGGGCGAGATCGCCGGTGGCGGCAGCACCATCACCCAGCAGCTCGCCCGGCACATGTGGGTCGAGGAACTCGGCTTCGAGCAGCGGTTCCGGCGCAAGCTCAAGGAGCTCAAGGTCGCGATCGAGCTCGAGAAGGTCTACACCAAGGAGTTGATCCTCGAGGCGTACATCAACCAGGTGAACTACGGCCGCGGACACTACGGCATCGAATCCGCCGCGCAGTGGTTCTTCGGCAAGTCGGCAACCGAGGTGAACCCCGCGGAGGCCGCGCTCCTCGCCGCCGTGATCAACCTCCCCGAGTACTACTCGCCGTTCAAGAATCCGGAGGCGGCGCTCCAGCGGCGCAATCTCGTGCTCCGCCTGATGGCGGAACAGGGCTATCTGAGTCGTGAGGACGCCGAACGCTGGATGCGCGAGCCGCTCCCCGAGGACGCCCACACGAACGACGAGGGCGCGGTCGCACCCTACTTCGTCGAGTGGGTCCGGCGCATGCTGGACGACCGCTACGGGCCCGACCTGTATCGCAAGGGGTACAGGATCTACACCTCGCTCGACCTCGAGATGCAGCGCCGCGCGCGGGAGGCCATGGAGCGGGGCTGGCTCCGCATCGAAGGCGATCCGAGGTTCACGCACGCCACGTACGCCGAGATCAAGGAGAAGGAGAAGGAGAGCGAGAAGGCGCAGGCGGCGGCCAAGGCCGCGAACGCCACCGCGACGCCCTATCTCCAGGGGATGCTCATCGCGCTCGAACCGGAGACCGGCGAGATCCGCGCGATGGTCGGCGGCCGCGACTTCGATGACTCGAAGTTCAACCGCGCGCTCCAGGCGCTACGCCAGCCGGGGTCCGTCTTCAAGCCGTTCGTCTACACGGCCGCGATCGCCAGCCGCATTCCGGCGTCGCACGTGATCTACGATGCGCCGTTGATGATCCCCCAGCAGGATGGCACCATGTGGACGCCGAGCAACTACAGCGGCGACTTCAAGGGGCCGCTGACGCTCCGCGAGGCGCTCCGCCGGTCCGTCAACATCGTCGCCGTGAAGTTGGCCATGGAGGTCGGACTCGAGACCGTGGTACAGTACGCGCGCCGCATGGGGATCCGGACGCCGATCCAGCGCGTGCCGGCGATCGCGATCGGCGCCGCAGCCACGATCCCGATCCAGGTGGCCGAGGCGTACACCGTGTTCGCGACGCAGGGCTTCCGCACCACGCCACGCGCGATCCTCCGGGTCGAGGATGCCGAGGGCCGCGTGCTCTGGGAGACGCAGCCGGAGCGCGAACGCGTGCTCGATCCCCTGACCGCCTCCATCATGCTGGACCTCCTCCGCGACGTCGTCGATCACGGCACCGCCTACAACGCCGTGCGCGACACGGTGTGGGGACCCTACCTCCCCTACGACGTCCCCGCAGCGGGCAAGACCGGCACGACGAACGACTACACGAACGTGTGGTTCGTCGGCTTCACGCCCGACCTCCTCGCGGCGGTCTGGCTCGGCTTCGACACGCCCGAGACCATCACGCCGGGCGCGACCGGCGGCGGATTCGCGGCCCCGATCTGGTCGGATTTCATGAGCTCCATCTACGTGGGCGAGAATGCGTTGCGCACCCCGCCGGAGCCGTGGTCCATGCCCGCCGAACTGACCACGCGCCGCATCGATTCCGAAACAGGCAAGCTGGCGACCGAGTGGTGCGATCCCGCCAACGCCTACACCGAGTACTTCATCCCCGGCACCGAGCCGACCGAGGCGTGCGGGATGGGCGAGGAAGGGCTGTTCGGTGCACCGCTGGGCGGGTTCCGCCAGGACCTCCTGCCGCCGCCGGACACCATGCAGCGGGATACGCTGCGCCTCGACACGCTGCGCCTCGATACGCTCGCGCGCGACACGATCCCGCGCGGGTAGAGCGCCTCATTGCGGCGGTCCGCCGCTCCCCTCGTAGATACGGAAGGCCACGCCGGCCGCGGCGAGCGCCGCGGTGAGCGCCTCGACGTCCTCCGGGAGGGTCTCGAGCGCCAGGTCGCACCGGGCCGCGGCGGCCGGCGGCGCCGGGATCACCTGCACGGCCAGCCCCCGCTCGAGTGCGATCTCTTCCGCCCACAAGGCGTGGTGCGTCGTGTCGAAGACGAGGACGGGGTTCATGGGGCGGCCGCTTCCCACCGCTCCACGCCCCGGGACGTCACGCGGTGCGAGATCAACGGGAGCGGCGGCGGGGGCGGTGCCTCGGCGAGCGGAATGGCCGCCCGCAGCGCGCGGAGCGCACGCTCACCCTCCGCACGCGTCCGCGCGTATACGGCGCCGAGCGGCGCGCCGCGGACGACCCACTGCCCCGGCCGCGTCGTGATGCGGAAGCCGACGGCCGGATCGATCGGCGCGCCGAGCGTGGTCCGCCCCGCCCCCAACGCGACCGCCGCCCCTCCGATCGCGCGCGCATCGACTCGCGCGACGTAGCCATCCGTCTCGGCTTCGAGGACGGCCACGCAGGGCGCGCGCGGCAGGAGCGCGGGATTCTCGAGCACGGCCGGATCGCCTCCCTGCGCAACGATCATGCGCTCCATCCGGGCGAGCGCACGGCCATCGGCGAGCGCTGCGGCCGCGGCCTCACGTCCCTCCGCCACATCGCCTGCGGCCCCGCCGAGCACCAGCATCTCGGCCGCCAGTGCCGTGACGACGTCGCGGAGATCCGCCGGCCCGCCACCGCGGAGCGCCTCGATGGCCTCTTCCACCTCGAGCGCATTGCCCACCGCGGAGCCGAGGGGTCGGTCCATTGCGGTGACCAGCGCCACCACGTCGCGGCCGTACGCCTCGCCGATCCCGATCATGGTCCGCGCCAGCGCGAGCGCCGCCTCCAGATCCGGGAGGAACGCGCCGCCCCCGCGCTTCACGTCCAGCGCCAGGGCGTCCATCCCCTCCGCCAGCTTCTTGCTCATGATGCTCGACGCGATGAGCGGGATCGATTCCACGGTCGCGGTCACGTCGCGAAGAGCGTAGAGGCGGCGGTCGAGCGGCGCGATCTCGTCCGTCTGCCCGATGATCGCGCAACCGATCCGCTCGAGCTGCGCACGGAATTGGGCGAGCGACAGGTCCGTCCGAAACCCCGGGATCGCTTCGAGCTTGTCGAGCGTGCCGCCCGTGTGGCCAAGGCCGCGTCCCGCCATCATCGGCACCGCCACGCCGAGCGACGCGGCCAGGGGGGCCAGCACCAGCGACACCTTGTCGCCCACGCCGCCGGTCGAGTGCTTGTCCACCTTGCGGCCGGGCACGGCGCCGAGGTCCGCGACGGCCCCGGACTCGACCATGACGTCCACCAGCGCGGCCAACTCCGTCGCGTCCAGACCGCGACAGCATACGGCCATCAGGAACGCCGCCATCTGGTAGTCCGGGAGCCGGCCCTCGCCGTACGCGCGGAAGAAGGACGCGATCTCATCCGGCGAGAGGGACTCGCCGTCGCGCTTCCGTCGGATCAGCCCGTAGGCGATCATCCGCCCACCGGCCCGCACGAGGCGCCATCGGCGGCCCGCTCGACTCTGGAGGCGCCCGCCGCCCCGCCGCCCGCCGCCAGCTCGCCCCAGACCCGAAAGATGTCCGCCAGCCAGTCGTAGATCGTACGGAGCGACGCGAAGAGCCGCCGAGACCTGGCCTCGCGCTCCTCCACCGGCATGGTCAACGCATCGCGGATCCGCTGCGCGAAGCCCTCTGGGTCGAACGGGTTGATCTCGAGCGCACCGTCCAGCTCCTCGAAGGCGCCCGTGAACGCCGACAGCAGGAGCACGCCGCGCCCACCCTCCTGGCTCGCCACGAACTCCTTCGCCACGAGGTTCATCCCGTCCTGGAGCGAACTGACGATGCAGAGATCCGCCGCCCGGTACAGCCTCGCGAGCGTGTCGACGGAGAGCGCCCGCTTGATGAGGTGGACCGGCCGCCACTGGGCCGTGCCGAACCGGTCGTTGATCTCCCAGACCAACCGCTCCACCTTGTGGGTCAACTCGTCGTATGCCTCGATGTCCGTCCGGCTGGGCACCGCCACCTGCACGAAGGTGAACCGTTCGCGGAACTCCGGATAGCGCCCCCACAGCAGGTCGAGCGCCTTCAGCTTCTCGGGGAGCCCCTTCGAGTAGTCCATCCGGTCGATCCCCACGCCGAGCTGGCCCTCGCCGAGAAGGTAGCGGTCGCGAAGACGCCGGATCTGTGCGTCGCTGCCCGCCCGCGATGCGGCCGCTCGGTAGGCGTCCACATCGATCGAGATCGGGAACGCCCGCACGTGGCACGGCCGGCCGTCGTGCACCACGACCGACCGCGCCTCATCCACCTGCGCGCCGAGCAACTCGGCGGCGCATTCGAGGAAATTCGCCGCGAAGGATGGGAGTTGGAAGCCGAGCAGATCGTTCGCGACCAGCCCTTCCAGCAGCTCTCGCGCCTGCGGCGCGACGCGGAAGATCTCGATCGGCGGCCAGGGGATGTGCCAGAAATGCGCCAGCGTCAGCCCCGCCCGACGGCCACGCACGAACGCCGGCGCCAGCGCCAGATGATAGTCCTGGAACCAGACGGCCGCATCGACACCGTGTACCTCGTCCAGCACCGCATCGGCAAAGCGCCGGTTCACGCGGCGGTACCGCTCCCAGTGCCGTGCGCGGACGCGGGTGAGCGCAGGGCGAAGGTGGCACAGCGGCCACAGGAACTGGTTCGCGTACCCCAGGTAGTAGCCCTGGATGTCCCGTTGATCCAGCCACAGACGCCGCAGCGTGTATCCCGGCTCCTCCGGCGGGACGCGGACCCGGTCCTGGCCATCCACGACGGCTGCATCCGCGCTACCACTCCCCCACGCGATCCAGACACCGCCGACCGCGCGCATCAGCGGATCCAGCGCCGAGGTCAGCCCGCCCGCCGGACGGCTCACCTCGATCTCCCCGACCTCCTCCGCCCAACGGTGCTCGTACGGCTCCCGGTTGCTCACCACGACGAACCGCTCGTCCGGGAACGCCGCCCGGAAGAGCGGGCTCATGTCCGCGGCGCCGAGCCGGGGCCGCGCAGGTCCGCCGGGTGCGTCCACGGCGCCTAGAGCTTCAACCGACGCCGGCCCCCGCCGATCGCGGAACGAACGTCCCGCGTCAGCTCATCCCAACGCTCGCTCGCGCTCTCCGTCGCGCCCGAAACGGCATCTCTCAACCGGCGCCGCGTCCGCCGCCCGCTCTGTGGCGCCAGCAGCATCGCGGCCGCCGCACCCAACGCCGCACCCAGCGCAAGGCCGACCAGGAAGTTGAACGAACGCGAGTGATCCTCGTAATACATGGCTGACCTCGGGACCGAACCCTGACGAGGAAAGCTGATCCGTCTGGCAAAGCGCGTGCCCCGACCGGCGTGCCGCTGGGATCGGCACGCCGACAGCCGCCGCCCGGTTTCCATCGTCTCAATCCATGCCACCGCGCTTGCGGCGGCTCCGAAGTCAAGCATACATTCGGCGGATCCGCCGCGTCAACCGAACCGCGGACGCCCGTTCTACCCGCGACCGCACGATCTGGCACCGGTCGTGCAAGTGCGTCGGCGCGTACACGCGACGGATCGACCGATCGACTCGTCGCGGCGCGGGCCCCGCGAGGCACGGCCGCCACGCGATGCCGTGGGGATGGCGCGAACGGCCGACTCGCCGCGCACGGTCCGGAGCCTTGACCATCCGCGGCCGCGGCACCGGCGGCCGGCCGGAGACGTGGACCGGCACGCCCACCGGGCGCGCCGGGATCGAACGCCATGGACGAAGCAATCATCGACGGCGGCCCGGCGTCCACCAGGTCGATCGGTCGCGCTGCGCTCTCGACCGCGAAATAGCGGATGGACGCGGGCCGCAACGGGCCGGGAACGGCGCGCGCGCGTATCCTGGTGGTGGATGATGAACCGGACAACCTCGAGATCCTCGCGACGCGACTCCGCTACCGCGGCTACGAAGTCGAAGAGGCCACCCGCGGCGAGGAGGCCCTCGAGCGCGTCGAGCAGAATCCGCCGGACCTGATCCTGCTCGATATCATGATGCCCGGCCTCGACGGCTACGAAGTCACGCGCCGCATCAAGAGCAACCCCGCGCTCCCCTTCATCCCCATCATCCTGGTCACCGCCCGCGTCTCGACGCAGGACAAGGTGGCCGGACTCGATGCCGGCGCCGATGACTACCTCACGAAGCCGATCGACTTCGCCGAACTCGAAGCGAGGGTCCGCTCGATGCTCCGCATCAAGGAGCTACAGGACGAGCTCCAGCAGAAGAACGAGGAACTCGAACGGATCAGCATCAGCGACGGCCTGACCGGGCTCTTCAACCACCGGCACATGAAGGAAGTCGTCCACGATGAGTTCGAGCGCTCGAAACGTACAGGCGAGCCGTTGGCGGTCGTCATGTTCGACTTCGATCACTTCAAGCAGGTCAACGACACCTACGGGCACCAGGTCGGCGACCGCGTGCTCCAGGAGATGGCGCGGATCCTCGAACGCACGGCGCGCGAGATCGACAAGATCGGCCGCTACGGCGGTGAGGAGTTCATCGTCGTACTCCCGGACACCGACATGGATGACGCCGTGACCTTCGCCGAACGCGTTCGCCAGCGCGTCGAACGGCACCCCTTCGCCGTCGACCGCGCGGAGCCGCTTCACCTCACCGTCTCCGCCGGAGTCGCCACAACCCCGCACCCGGCGGTGTACAATCCCAGGACATTGGTGCAACGCGCGGATCAGGCGCTGTACGCCGCAAAGGCGGCAGGCCGCAACCGGGTCGTCCGGTTCACGCGGCTCACGGCCTGAGAACGCCCCGCATCGGCAAATGTGGACTTCGACGGAGAAGAGTGCGTGAGCACGGTGGATCTGGCCGACGCCGCCCAGCGAGCGGCGGAACTCCGGCACATCCTCAACCAGGCGAGTTACGAGTACTACGTCCTCGATGCGCCGCGCATGCCGGACGCCGAATACGACCGCCTCCTCCGCGAACTGCGGAGCCTCGAGGCCCGGCACCCCGAGCTGGTGACCCCCGACTCACCCACCCAACGCGTCGGCGCCGAACCGGCCACCCAGTTCACGAAGGTCAGGCACCTCGCACCGATGCTGTCTCTCGACAACGCATTCGATTTCGGCGAGCTCCAGGCGTGGGAGGACCGCAACGCTCGCATCCTGCGCGAAGTCCGCGACGCAGGCTACATCGCCGAACTCAAGATGGACGGCGCCGCAGTCGCGCTCCTCTATGAGGACGGCGTGCTCGTCCGCGGCGCCACTCGCGGCAACGGCGTGATCGGTGAGGAAGTCACGGCCAACCTGCGGACCATCCGTGACATCCCCCTCCGCCTCCGGCCCGATGCGCCGATCCCCCATCGCGTCGAGGTCCGGGGAGAGGTCTACATGCCCTTCTCCGGTTTCACCGAACTCAACGAGCGACGCGCCGCCGCCGGTGCGGCCACCTTCGCCAACCCGCGCAACGCCGCGGCCGGCAGTCTGCGTCAGCTCGATCCGCGCGCGACCGCCGACCGCCCGTTGCGCTTCTTCGGATACCAGCTCCAGCTCGACCCGGATCGCCCCGAACGACTGCCCGTCGAGACACAGGAAGAGGTGCTCGAACTCCTGGCCGCCTGGGGCGTTCCGGTCAATCCGCGGCGCTGCGCGTGTCGCTCGCTCGCCGAGGTCCTGGCCTACACGCAGGACGTCGAGCGATTCCGCGGTGACCTCGATTACGCGATCGACGGCGTCGTCGTCAAAGTCGCGCCGCTCGCGCTCTGGCCCGAACTCGGCGTGGTCGGCGGCCGCGACCCGCGCTGGGCCATTGCCTACAAGTTCGCGCCCGACCTCGCCACCACGCGGTTGCTCGGGATCGAGGTCAACGTCGGCCGGACGGGCTCGCTGAACCCCTATGCCGTCCTCGAAGCGGTCGAGATCGGTGGCGCCACGGTACGCCTCGCCACGCTCCACAACTTCGAGGACATCGCGCGCAAGGACCTGCGGATCGGCGACCTCGTCCTGGTGAAGCGGGCGGGCGAGGTGATCCCACAGGTCGTCGCGCCGCTGACGGAGGAGCGGACGGGCGCCGAGTCCGTCTTCGAGCCGCCGGAGCGCTGCCCGGTCTGCGGCACGCCGGTCGAGCATCCGGCGGATGAGGTCATGGTGTACTGTCCGAACGGTTCGTGCCCGGCGCAGGTCTTCCGCCGCATCGAGCATTTCGCCTCGCGCGGCGCCATGGACATCCGGGGGCTGGGCGAGCGGACGGTCCAACAGCTCCTCGACGCGGGGCTGGTCCATGACGTGGCGGACCTCTATCATCTGCGGGTGGAGGCGCTGGAGGCGCTGGAGGGATTCGCGGAGCTGTCCGCCCGCAACCTGGTCGCGTCGATCGCGGAATCCCGCACCCGTCCGCTCTCGCGCCTGCTCTTCGCACTCGGCGTCCGCCACGTCGGCTACACGGCGGCACAATTGCTGGCGCGCCGCTTCGAGACGATGGATGGGCTGCTCGCCGCGGATGTCGCCGACCTTGCCGCGGTGCACGGGATCGGCGAGACTACGGCACAGGCGCTCGCCGCGTACCTGGCGGAGCCGAGGAACCGCGAGCTGATCGCGCGGCTCCGGCAGGCGGGCGTGCGCATGGATGAGCCGATCGAACGGGAGACGGAGCGTCCGTTCGCCGATCTCACCTTCGTAATCACCGGCACGCTGCCGACACTGAGTCGTAAGGAGGCGACGTCGTTCATCGAACGACGCGGCGGCCGTGTCACGGGGAGTGTGTCCCGCTCGACCGATTACGTGGTGGCCGGGGAGAACCCCGGATCCAAACTGGAACGTGCCCGCGAGCTTGGCGTGCCGATCCTGAGCGAGTCCGAGCTCGCGGCGCTGGCCGAGGCCGGAACGCCACCGCAACCCGAGAGGAGTTGAACCGCACATGTCCACAACGCCCTATGCGTCTGCGGAGCTGACGCTCCCCACGGCATCGCTCCACGCGATGCGTCGCGCGCTGGAAGCGGAAGTCGGCGTCGAGGCCGCGGCACGCGCGCTCCACAACGCCGGCCACGCCGCGGGCGATGCCCTCTTCGAGCGGCTGGCCGCCGATACGCCCGAGATCTCGGAGTTGATGGAAGCCGAGTTCTGGCAACGGCTCAACGCTCTCTTCGCCGAGCGCGGCTGGGGGGCACTGCACTTCGAAGCGACGCACCCGGGCATCGGCTCGCTCGAAAGCTCGGATTGGGCCGAAGCGGATCCCGTCGGCGGCGCGGCGCACCCGTCGTGTCACTTCACCGCCGGGCTCCTCGCCAACCTGCTCGGCCGCACGGCCGGCGATCGCGTCGGCGCGCTCGAAGTCGAGTGCCGCTCGCGGGGTGACCTCCGATGCCGCTTCCTCTTCGGTGGCGCCGCCGCGCTGGGACGGCTCTACGACGCGCTCTCCGCCGGGCGCGAGCTGGAAGGCGCACTGGCGGAGCTCGTCTGAGTCCCGGCGTGGCTCGCATCCTCGGCATCGATTACGGCGAGCGCCGGATCGGCCTCGCCGTGAGCGATCCGACCACCACGATCGCCATGCCGCTCCCGACCCTGCACCGCCGCCGTGGGAAACGGCCGCCCGTCGCCGCCGTCGCCGAGATCGCCCGTGAGTACGACGTCGAGGAAGCGGTCATCGGTCTGCCGCTCACACCCGAGGGAGGAGAGAGCGACTGGACCCGCGAAATCCGTGACTTCGGCCGGAAACTGGCATCCCGCGCAGGCATCCGGATCTCGTATCTGGATGAACGGTTCACCTCGGCACAGGCGGAACGCGCGATCCGATCGCTCGGTTTGAAGAAACGGGAACGCGAACGGAAGGAACGCATTGATGCGGCCGCGGCCGTCCTCATCCTCCAGGCGTACCTGAACCGGAGAACGAATGCATAGCATCCGCGCCCTTGCACTGGTCCTCCTGGTCGCCATCGCCACGGCCTGCTCCGGCGAAGGCACGGGTCCGGTCATCCGCGTACGGGTCCCCCACGGCGCCAGCCTCGACGAGGTCGCGGATTCCCTCGTCCAGAAGGGGATCCTCCGCGCGCCGACGCTCTTCCGCGCATACGCCCGCATCGCCGGGGTCGATGACGAGATCAAGTCCGGGACGTACGGCTTCCGGCGCGGAGCCGGCTGGAAGAAGGTCCTCGATGACCTCCGCTTCGGTCGCATCCTCACCGCGCGTCTCGTCATCCCCGAGGGATGGAGCCTCCGCGGCATTGCTCCGAGCCTGGCCGAGATCACCGGCGCGCCCGCCGATTCCATCCTCGCCGTGCTCAGCGACCCCGCGTGCGCAGAGAAGTTCGACGTCCCGGGCCCCACGCTCGAAGGGTACCTCTATCCCGCGACCTATACCATCCCCGTCGATGCGCCGCTCGACAGCATCATCGCGCTCCTCGTCGGGAAGTACCACTCCATCTGGACGCCCGCGCGCGTCGCCGCGGCGGACGCACTCGGGATGACCGAACGCCAGGTCATCACGCTCGCATCCATCGTCGAGAAGGAGGCGAAGCGCCGCGAAGAGATGCCCCTGATCGCCGCCGTCTACCACAACCGACTGCGCATCGGCTACCCGCTCCAGGCCGACCCGACCGTCCAGTACGCGCTTGGCACACACCAGGAGCGCCTGCTGTACGCCCACATCGACAGCGTGGCGGACAACCCGTACAACACCTATCGTCACCGCGGGCTCCCGCCCGGGCCGATCGCATCGCCCAGCATCCCCGCCGTGGACGCGACGCTGCATCCCGCCGACGTCGACTACCTCTACTTCGTCGCACGGCCGGACGGCAGCCACATCTTCAGCCGTTCGCTCGCCGAGCACAACCGCGCCCGGGCGCGTCTGCGACGGAACCGGCGGGTCACTCCGGCGACGGACACCACCGGCGAACGAGGGCTGTGACGACCGCGCCGATCGATGCGCTCCCCGACTTCCGCCTGATCGTCATCACCGATCACGCGCTCGCCAGGCCGCGCACCGTCTCCGACATCGTGCGCGCCTGCCTCGAAGCCGGCGCGCCCGTCATCCAGCTTCGGGACAAACACGCCACCGCGCGCGAACTCTTCGATCAGGCGCGGCGGCTTCGCGACCTGACCGCTCGCTTCGATGCGCGACTCATCGTGAACGACCGACTCGATGTCGCGCTCGCGGCCCACGCCGACGGCGTCCACCTCGGACCGGATGACCTCCCCATCAAGGCCGCTCGACGCGCCGCGGCCCCACCCTTCATCATCGGATTTTCGACTGATGACCCCGCCGAGGCCGCCCGCGCACAGGCCGAAGGCGCGGACTACATCGGCTGCGGAGCCGTCTTCGGCACGACCACCAAGGCCGAGGTGGGGGAAGAGAGGATCGGACCCGCGGGACTCGCCGCCGTCGCCCGCGCCGTCGACATCCCCGTGGTCGGGATCGGCGGCATCGGACCGGCCAACGTGGCAGCCCTCGCCGGCACCGGCGCCGCGGGGATCGCCGTCATCGGCGCCATCATGACCGCCGACGAGCCCGCCGCCGTCACACGCGCGCTCCTCGCAGCCTGCCACGACTTCGCCCGGACGCGCGACCAGGACCGCTGAGCCCGTCGACCGCGCCACGTCCAGGCGATGATCAACAGAACCGATAGCCGATCATCTTGTACAACAGCTTCGCCACCAGGAAGTCGGGGGCCGCGAATCCGGGGATCGGCGCCAGCTCGACCACATCACCCGCCACGACGTTCCGCTCCCTGAAAACTCGCCTGAGCAACGCGAGCACAGGGTACCATTGCAGACCGCCCGGCTCCGGCGTCCCCGTCGACGGCACGAGCGAGGGATCGAAGCAGTCCACGTCGAACGTGATGTAGACATCCCGCCCCAGTCGCCCCATCACCTCCTCCATCCACGCCTCCCCCGCATGGATGTCATCCGCGAAGAAGAGGTGGATCGACCCACTCCGACGCGCCAGCTCCCGCTCCTCCCGCGTCAACGACCGGATCCCCACCGCCACGATGTCGACCCTCTCGTGTACCCGGTGCATCACCGAGGCATGCGAGTAGGGACTCCCCTCGTACTCCGGACGCAGGTCCGTATGCGCATCGAACTGGAGTACCGTCAGCCGCCGCCCCTCGCGCGCCAACCGATCCGCCCATGCCAGGATCGGCGCACTCGATATCGAATGCTCGCCGCCCACCGCGAGGATGAACCGGTCGCCCGCCACCTCGAGGAGCCGGTCGTACGCCACGCGGAGCTCGCCGACCGCCTCCGCCGGGCCCGCTCCCGTCAGGTGCAGCGCCGGCAACGTCGCGATCCCGACCTCGGACGGCTCGCCGTCCAGCTCCTGATCGTAGAGTTCGATGTATCGCGACGCCTCCAGCACCGCCGCGGGGCCGCCACGCGTCCCACCACCGTAGCTCGTCGTCGCCTCGTACGGGACCGGCAAGATCACGGCACGCGCCCGCTCGAACGCATGCGCATCCCCCTCCAATCCCAGAAAGTCGTGCGGCACTTCCCAACTGAGGCCCTGGAGCGGCTCGGGAAGGCGCGACAGCCGCGAGGCCGCCACTACAGCGTCTCGATCGGACAGGTCAACCCCTCCCACTCCAGCGTGCGGCCGGCAGCCTGGCAGGCCGCGCAGATCCCGTAGATCTCGAGACGATGCCGCGCCACCAGAAACCCTTGCTCCCTCGCCACCTGCTGCTGCAACTGCACCAGCTCCGCACTCTGGATCTCCGTCACCTTCCCGCACTCCGTGCAGACCAGGTGCTCGCGCACCGGCATCTGACCGAAGAGATGCTTGTACCGCTTGAACCCCTCCCCGAAGTCGTACTCCTCCACCAGCCCGCTCCGCACCAGCATCTCGACCGTCCGGTAGATCGTCGCCTTGCCGATCCGCTCGCCCCGCTCCCTCAACCGCGCCTCGACATCGTCGACCGACAGGTGCTCCGGTGAGGCGAAGATCGTCTCCGCAATCGCCTCCCGCTGCTGCGTGACCGGCAACCCCTGGTCACGTAGATAACGGCGGAACAGGTGAACGAATGCCATGAGCCCCTCCTGCAATGGCCGACGGTATCAATAATGGTTATTAATAGCTGAAGGCACGCTGAAGCGCAAGGGGAAGACGAGCGCCCGGGCGGGAGTCGTGTGTACGGATGCGGATTCCACCAGGATACGAAAGAGTCGGGCGGGCGACCCCCGTATGGGAGGCCGTCCGCCCTGGTTACGCCACCGGCCGCCGCGCGACCCGGATGGGCCGTGCGGCGGCTCAGCGACTGCTCAGAACCCCGCGAGCAGTGTCGGCACCACGCGGAGTATACCCCACAGCCCGCCATCGAACTGGAAGGAGGCGTGGTCCCGATAGAGATAGTCACCGGTGACCTGGAAGGCGCCTCCCGCGCCGTGGGCGAGCAGCAGGTCGTGGTGGCTCGTGGGCCCGATCCCGCCGCGGCTACCCTTCCACTCCGACAGCGGGTTGTCGCCCAGCGCCAGGGAGCCGTTGATGTAGGGCTCCTCCTGCCACGCGTGGCCGAAGACCTCGAAGACGTGGTTACGCTGATGGCCGCCGGGGTGTAGCACGCGCATCCGCACCGGCGTACCGACCTCGGCCATGAAGACCGGTGTCTGCGGCGGCCCGCCGACCTGGGCGTCGCTCAGTACGTTGGTGAAGTCCCGGGTCCGCGTGATCTGAAGCGGCTCGTCGGGCGAGAAGCCCATGCGGAACCACATCGGCTCGGTCCGGTAGTTGAACGCCTTCTGTCCCGAGTCTTCGGGGTCCTCCGAATCCGCGGTGTTGGGCACGGCGTCGCCTGCGGCGAAGCTCGGCGTGACGACCTCGCCCGTCTCGGGGTCGGTCCACCCCGGCGGGTTGTAGGCGCTGCCGAAGCGCAGGTTCACCGCGTCCTGGAACATGGAGATGAACTCCCGGTACTGGCTGCCATCGGCCAGGGTCACGGTCGCGGAGGCGCGGGAATTCGAGTCCGTCGCCCAGCTCGCGCCCTGGGGCTCGATGATCAGGGCGCCGATCGCGCCCTTGCCCGGCTGCTCGATCGGATCCGCCGGCATGAGGTTCACCGCGCCGAATTCGGTCGGGGTTGCGGTGATGGTCCCGTTCGGCTGCCGTTCGAGCTGACCCGCGTACCACTGGAAGAGCCGGTCCACTCCCGGCGCCACCGTGTTGATCGGGTTGAAGCCCACGTTCACGCCGTCGCCGCGCGCGACGTCGTAGCTGACGAGCTGCGTGTGGAGCCCGACCCGGTTCGACGGTTTGATCTGGTTGGCGTTGAAGTTGTCGACGATCATCGGCAACGTGCTGAAGCCATCGAGATCCAACAGGTTCGACGGCAGCCGGTTGCGCAGGTAGACGTAGATGCAGTCGCCGGCCCTGGCGCGCAGGACCAACGGCTCGATCGGTGCGCCGGACTTCAGGTTGCCGTTCGCGTCCAGGTCGCTGGTGCGCACGTAGAGGATCGCGGTCGGATCGTTCAGCGGACCGCCGTTCACGGTGCGCGAGTTGTAGACCAGCGTCCCGCCGGGCAAGGCATCCTTCGCGGCCACGGCGGTCACGTCGAACCACCGGATCGGCGCCGTGATGGGACACACGCCCCACATGAACGTGGAGGGGCGCGAGATGCTCTCGGCGCTGACGCCCTCCTCCGCGCTCGCCGCGACCGTGCCCTCCGGCGCAGAGAGCTTGCTGGCCGTCGTGAACGATTCATCGACCGCCAGTGAACCGCTCGACGTGGTCAGGTTATCGTACGAGACTGCCAGCATCTGGTCCTCGATCGGGATGATCGGCGCATTGGCCAGATCCCCCGAGAACCGCCGCCGGTAGACGCGCAGCAGGCCCCAGAGACCGTTCCACGTGTCATCCGTGGAGCTGCCGGGCCGGTACAGGTAATCCACGAACGGCAGCCACCACGAACTGCCCAGCAGCGGCGGAAGGACGAACTCGAAGTGCTCCGAGATCCCCATCATCTGGCTGTTGCGCCAGCCCGAGTTCGGGTCGGACGGCTCGAACAGCCACTTCGTGCCGTGCACCGAGAAGTTGTGTCCTTCCTCGTGAGCGCCTACCAGAATCCGGACCTGGACGCGCTCACCCTCGAACGCCTGCATGAGCGGCGTGAACGGATCGCCCGGCTGCACGCCCGGAGTCAGCGGCGGATAGAATCCGGGCTGAACGTTGAGGCGTGCGTCGGCCCGCGTGACATCCGAGCGGAACGCGAACGCGAGATCGCCCTGGACCCCTGGCGCCTGGGTGTTGGTGGCCGGGTCGCGAACACGCAGAGCCAGCGGCTCGTTGCGATAGTTGACGGTCATGGTGCCCGGGTCCTCCGCCGAGATCAGCTCCGGGCACGGCGGCGCCATGCCGTTCGGGCACACATCGGGCTGCGCGAGCAGGAACGGCAGGCCGACCTCCTTGCGTCCCGGCGGGTTGATCGCGTGCTCCGGGTCCGGGAATCCCTGATTGTCCGCCCGATACGCGAGCGTGAAATCTGCGATCTGCATCAGGAACTCGCGATAGCTCGAATCCGGGTCCGCCGTCGCGATGATCGCCTCCCAACTCGTCGGCCCGCCATCGGGACGCGTACCGAAGACCTCGCCGGTCTCAGGATCCAGCCACGTCGAGTTCTCCGGCTCGGCGACCAGCCCGGCATACAGCCCGTTCTGCTGGTGCGTCGACGGGCTGAAGTGGTCGTGCGTGAAGATGGTGCGCAGCGTGCGGTCGACGCTGTCCGCATTCAGCACGTCGTCGGTGTACCACCGCTGGACGGTCTCCATGGCGCCGCGCCAGTCCTCTCCGTTCGGCCCCGTGGGACCGAAGAACGGATGCGCCTCGGGCACCGGACAGGTGAAGGTGCCGTCGCGCGGATCGCCCGATTCCAGCCCGATGCAATCGTTGAAGCGCCGGATCGCGTGGATCCGCTCGCGGACCTCCTCGGGGCTCATGCTGCCATCTTCATAGTTGAACCCGTTGGCCGCGCCATCCGACGACGTCACGTCGAACTTCACCAGGTGGATGTGCTGGCCGATGACGTCCGTGGGCGTCAGGACCTGGAAGTCGTCCAGGTCGTAGACGTTCGGCATCAGGTTGACCAGATGGTAGGTCAGGCAGTCGTCCGTGTTCGTCCGCATGAACATGGGCTCCGGCGGCTTCGCCTCCGTGAGGAACGGCACGACGTCCTGCCACAGCGCGAACATGCGGTGCTGCGGGAAGTGCCAGCCCGCCTTGTTGAACTTCGCATCCAGTTGGATGCTTGCCGCTTTGTAGACCCGGTCGATTCCCGCCGGTTGGCCCTGGTCATCCACGCAGGGATCGGCGTACGGCGCTCCTGGCGCCGGCGCCAGGCCGTTGGTGATGAATTCGCTCGCGCTCACGTGGAGCGTCGCCGGATCCACAATGAACGTCGGATGCTCACGCACCGCGTGATACGCCATCGCGATCTGCTCGGTGTCCGTACCCACCTCCGGCAGTTCGACGGCGTCCATCGTCACGTTCTCCTTGCCGAAGTCGAGCGGGTTGAGCGGCGGGAAGTCGGCGTCCCCGCCCTTGACCACGAGGCGCGGGAGCCCGCCATCGAACACGGTCTCGAGTGGCGGCCGTGGGGCACGGTGTCCGGCGATCCCCGGGATGTAGAACGGATAGCCCGGGTTGCCCAGCGCGCCCGGCATCGGCGCCAACGGCTGGCCGGGGAGCGGAACGAGCGCCGGAATCGGGGTGCCCGCCTCGATCTCTCCGTCCGGAAGCGCGCGCGCACCCGGCACGGGCCGGCCATCGGCATCGAGCTCCGTGCCCGGCTCGAAGACGTCGTGTACGCGCCACAACCCCCACATGCCTTGCGCGAAGTGCGGGTAGAAGTGGCAGTGGAAGATCGCATCGCCCGGAGTCTTCGGCCGGTTGCCGCCGCCGTTGTACGTGATCTCGTACGTGTACGACTCGCCGGGCCCGATCGCCTGGCTGTCCATGTACGTCGAGTTGTCGCTATCGGGCGTGTGCAACCACTGGTGCGCATGCAGGTGGAAGATGTGGTGCTCCTTCGGCCCCGCGTGCAGGTTGCGGAACTTCACGTGATCGCCCATGTAGCTGTGGTAGACGTTCGACGGGTCGTCCGGATAGAGCGCCTTCGTCGCCTTCGGCCCCGGATCGACTTCGCCGTCGCCATCCTGGTCGGCGTTCGCCGGCACATCCACCACCATCGCCGGATCGCCCACCGCCCACGAGCTCAGGAAGAACTCCTCGTACTTGCATTCGTTGCAGTCCCACATCGGGCCCACGCCGAGCCGGTTCGCGAGAATCTCCGCGCCGATCCCGCCGGTCCCGTAGTTGATCGAGAACGCATCGCGCCCGCTGTGCAGGGTGAACTCGAGCGTCGGGTCCTCGAAGGCCTCGAACGCCTGCACGATCCCGATCTCATCGTGGAAGATGATCGTGAACTCGCGGAACGGCTCCTGCCGGTTCCGGTACACGACGACCTCCGGATACGGCTCGGGCAGGAGCCCCCCGTCCTCGGGCGGCCCCGCGATGATCGCCGTGAGGTCCGAGTGCACGATCTCCTGTGCATCGTTCAACATCCGCAGGATGGGCAGTCCCGCCCGCGGGTGCCCCACCGGATACACGGCATTGTAATCCAGGATCGGCTGACCACCACCCGGTACGGTGTCGGGCGTCGTCATCGGCAAGCCGCTCGCATCGCGCGCCGTCGCCAGCGCGAGGTCCTCCCCCGTCACCTGGCTGCGGTACCACACCGAGCCTTCCGGCTCGACGTTCACGGCGCCGAACAGCCCGCGCGCGAGCGAGCCGCCATCTCCCTCGCCGCCCGTCATCGCCGCCGTGCTGTAGAACAGATACCCGCCTTCGCGCTCGCCGTAGTACACGTACGTGGCCGAGTCTCCGGGCGCCACCAGACTGCTCGCGTTCTGTCCCACGAACGAGCCATCGTCTTGGATCCCCTCGACCAACTCGAGCCCCTCGACGTGCAACGACGCCGTGCGCGTCGCCGGCTGCTCCTCATCCGCCGGCGTCGGTGCCAGCAGATTCTGGAAGTGAATCTCCAGGCAGTCGTGCACGTTCATGCGCAGCACCAGCGGCCGAGGCCGCTTGTCCTCGCGGAGCCGCACGTTCCCCGGAGTCAGCTCCGTCCCCTCGATCGGCACGACATCCCGCCGGAGCGCGTAGATCATCCCGGCCGGGTCGAACGCCCCCAGCCGGTTGTAGAAGATCGGCTGATCGAGCGCGACGACGTCAGCCCGGATCCTGCGCGCGCAGACCTGCCCCCACACCGAACCGGGCAGTCCCGCCACCAGCCCCAAGCCCAACGCCCAGCGGATCCAACGTCTCGCGGCACGTCCGCCAGGGTCCCGTGCGGTGCGCCTCGCACCCGCACTTCGCTGCTTCGCTCCCGTGGCCATCATGGCTCACCTCCTCAGCAACGGTGTTGATCCTGCTGCGACCGGACCCCACCCCGATCCACCCCTCTCCGACCGGCGGGAATGGACCCGCCTCGGAACCGTTTCCCTTGGGCAACCACCGGACCAGACGGCCGAGCTCCGCGCATCTGGTTCCAACCACGACTGTTAGCGAGAGCGCGTGCAACCCGCGCCCGCACGCGGCTGCACCCTTGTGGTGCACCGGCCGGCCGGTGTGCGCACCACAAGGGTGCGGTCGGGGGCGGCGCCGTTGGCGCCGCCGGGCTGGGGTTGGGGCTCGGGCTGGGGCTGGGGAGTGCCCGGGAGGGAGTGTGGTGGAGGGGTGGACGGCCCGGGAACGGGCTGGGGAGCGGGATGAGAACGGCCGGGAACGGGAGCGGGAGCGGGAACGTTTACGTTTACGGGAGCGGGATGGGGGCGGCGGGGAGCGGGTCGCGCACGCGCACGCGTTCCTCGTCGGAGCGGTTCAACCGCGGGTTCGGAGCCGCTCGCCGCGCTCCGTTCGCGGGCGGGTGCGACTCCGAAGCGACGCGCCGACCGCTCTAGAGCATTGCCTCCGCCGGTTCGGAGCTGCGTATCCGCCCGCGATGGACTCGCGGCCGAAGTGCGCGACTCCGAACTGACGCGACAGCCGCTCTAGTCGCGCAGCTTGCGGCGGAGGGTGTTGCGATGGATGCCCAGGACCTCCGCGGTCCGGGCGAGGTGCCCGCCGTTGAGCTCGAGCACCCGCATGATGTAGCGGTGTTCCATCTCCTGGAGCGGGACCAGCTCGCTGTCCGAGCGGGGCTCCCCCACGCCTGCAGCGGAACCCGCGGAATCGGAGATCTCGGGCGGTAGATGGCTCGGCAGGAGGACGGGGCCGTCCGCGATCAGCACGGCTCGCTGAATGGCGTTCCGCAGTTGTCGAACATTGCCGGGCCAGGAATAGCGCTGGAGGATGTGCATGGTCGAGGCCGCAATGGCTCGGACGGGCCGGCGACACTCCTGCGCGAAATACGCTACGAAGTGCGAAGTCAGGTGGCGGATGTCGTCGCCGCGCTCGCGTAGCGGCGGAAGGTGAATGACGGCGACGGCGAGTCGGTAGTACAGGTCTTCGCGGAAGCGTCCCGCGGCCACCTCCGTCAGGAGGTTGCGGTTCGTCGCCGCGACGACGCGGATATCCACCGGAATCGCCTCCCCGCCGCCGAGCCGTTCCACCTCGCCCTCCTGGAGCGCGCGCAGGATCTTCGCCTGCGCAGCCAGGCTCATGTCTCCGACCTCGTCCAGGAAGAGCGTGCCGCCCGATGCCCGTTCGAACCGCCCGATCCGCCGCGACGTGGCACCCGTGAAAGCCCCCTTCTCATGGCCGAACAGTTCCGACTCGATGAGCTGGTCGGGGATCGCCGCACAGTTGACGGGCACGAAGGGTTGGTCCGCTCGCGTGCTGTTCCGATGGATGTCGCGGCCCAGGAGCTCCTTCCCCGTGCCGCTCTCCCCGTGGATGAGCACCGTCGCCGGGCTCTTGGCCACGCGCGCCGCAGCCTTGAACGCGGCGAGCATCCCCGCACTCTGCCCGATCATCGTCGCCGTCGAGAGCGTAGCCGGGATGAGGTCTCCCTGCGACTCCCCGATGCTCATCTTGCGCACGAGCTGACGCACCTTCGCCGGGTCCGGCGGGAACGCCAGCACGTCGCACGCGCCTCGTTCGAGCGCGTCCGTGGTCAGCGCCACCGTCACCGATCGGGTCATGAGCGCGACCCGCGCGCCATCGGCCGTCATCTGGCCCAGCAGTTCGAGCGCGGCGCCATCGCCGAACTCGACGTCCAGAAGGACCAGCAGCCAACGGCGCTCGCGCAGGCGCACCAATCCCTGACTCGGACGGGGCTCGACCACGATCTCCCCCGGTCCGATCTCGTCGACCAGCGCGCTCAACCCCAGAGTGTGCGGCGTCAGTGCGAGTATGGGCATGGTAGCTTACGGCGGTGCCGGAGAGCGCTCCACGTATACACGCGGCACCGGGCCGACGCAAGAATCTTGTTCCGAGGTGAAGCGCCCGAGCCGATTCCGCCCCGGCATCGCTGCCGATGCCGGGGCGGATCCGGCGCAAGCGGAGGGGGGAGGGGGGGCGAAGCGAGAGCGCCCCCGGCGTGGAGGGGAGCCGCCCCGCCTTGGGGGGCGCTCTCCCGCACACCGGGGGCGCTAGGGACGAAGCAGAGCCGGCGGCGCCGTA
>DASVCS010000134.1:0-9407 GCA_036381495.1 Longimicrobiales bacterium | reverse complement strand
GCCGTGCTGGATGTAGATCTTCAGCGCCTGCGAACCGGCGACGAACCCGCCCGAGGAGGGGATCGCCTTCGAGAGCGAGCCGGTCAGGATGTCGATGTCCGCCGGGTCGATCCCCTGCTCCTCGCAGATGCCGCGGCCGGTCCGTCCGACCGCGCCGATCGAGTGGGCCTCGTCCACGAGCAGGAAGGCGTCGTAACGCCGCTTCATCTCGATCAGCTCCGCGATCGGCGCCTGGTCGCCGTCCATGCTGAACACGGCGTCCACGGCCACGAGGATCCGGCGCGCGCCGCGGCTGCGCGCCTGGCGCAGCCGGCGCTCGAGGTCTTCGAGGTCGTTGTGACGGAAGCGCCGCGTCTGGCAGCCGGCCATCTGTACGCCATCGTGGATGCTGCGGTGCGCGTACTGGTCGAGGAGCGCGCAGTCGTTCTGCCCGAAGAGCGACGTGACCGCCGCGATGTTCGCGTCGTAGCCGGACGCGAAGATCGCGGCCGCGGGCTGGCCGAGGAACGCGGCCAGCTCGTGCTCGACTTCGAGGTGCAGCTCGAGCGTGCCCGTCAGCAGCCGCACGCCGCCCGTCGATGTGCCGTAACGCTCGACCGCCTCCTTGACCGCCGCGGCGATGCGCGGATGGCCGATCAGCCCCAGATAGCTGTACGACGAGAACATCGTGATCGGCGTGCCGAGCGCCCTCGACTCCGGCCCCGGCGTACACTCGAGCGGGAGCTGGAACGTGTAGAGCGACTGCGGCAACCCCGTCGCGAAGATCTCGAACCACCGCCGTACGGCCGGTGTGTCGAGCAGCGAGCCGGGCTCGATCAGCTCGTCGACGGAGCGCCCTTCGAAGAACCCGTGGAACGGATCCCGCGCGTACGCATCGATCGAGTCAGCCACCCGGTCGGAATGCGACCTTGACGGAGCGGTGGCCGGCTTTGTCGAGGGCGGCGGAGATTGCGGCACGGTAATCCTCCAGTTCGAAGACGTGGGTCAGCATCCCGAGGTCGGCGAAGCCGTCGCGCTCGAGCAGCGCAATGGAGATATCGTAAATGTCGCGGCGCTCGCCCTCGAACGGGGCGTGGCCATAGGCGAAGACGCCGGCAAGCGTGAGCTGGCGGTACCAGAGTCGGGTCCAGTCGGCGGAGAGCCGGGCGGCCGCGCCGACGAGGACGATGCGCCCGCCTTCGCGCGTGAGCGCGAGGGCATCGCGGGCGGAGCCGGCGGTCCCGACGGTGTCGTAGACCAGTGAGGGGCCGCCCTCGATGAAGCGTGGCGCGAGTGAGGGTTTGTAGCTTCGCGCTTCGGGGAGCGAAGCGGCCCAGGCGTAGGCGTCGTCGGGGCGGCGCAGCAGGTGGTCGGCGCCGGCGCGCTCGGCCAGTTCGAGCTGGAAGTCGTGCCGGCCGAGCACGGCGATCGGCCCCTCCCAGCCGGTCAACCGGAGTGCCTTGACCGTGAGCGCGCCGATGGTGCCGGCGCCGATGACGAGCACGACGTCGTCGGGCGCGGGCGGATGGAGCAGGACGGGCCGGAGCGCGGAGGCGAGCGGGTCGGTGAGCACGGCGACCGAGTCGTCGAGCGCGCCCTGTCGGTGGAGCTGGCTGCGGTGCGCGAGGAAGGTGCGCGCCCAGCCGCCGCCGACGGTGGGGCAGTAGCCGATCATCGGCCCGGTCCCGAGTGCTCCCTCGGTCGTGCGGCGGCAGAGGCCGTACTCGCCGCGTGCGCACGCCGGGCAGACGGGATCGAGGCCGCGCTGGACGCAGCCGAGCATCGGGTTGACGATGACCCGATCGCCCGGCCGCCAGCCGTGGTCCGAGCTCCCCGCCTCTGCGATGCGGCCGATGTTCTCGTGGCCGAAGGTGAAGGGGAACGCGCCGAACGGCTCGAGGGTGAACGAGTCGTGCGCCGTCACGGCGGCGAGGTCGCTGCCGCAGATGCCGCTCAGCGTGGTCTCGATCCGCACCCAGTCCGGCCCGGGGAGCGGTGGCGGCTCGACGTCGTCCAGCGTGATGCATCCCAGACGGCCGAGCGCGAAGGCAGGCCGTCGCCGGGCGGCCCAACGCGTCAGCAGGTAGCGAACAGGGCGGTAGTGGAACCGGATTGCGCGCACGTACCCGTCTTCTCTCGGTTCGATGAGGTCGCGCGTGCCGCCCTGCGCGGGGCGGGGCGCCGCGAAAATGGCCACTGGATTCCCGGACGAAGCTACGACAAAGCGCGGGCCGAGACAAGAATCAGCCCGCCTTGTGGCACCGGTCGTTCCACCGTAACTTTGCGGGGCAGATTCCCGTGAAACCCGTGCTCCGTAATTCGATGCCGCCACTCACCACGTCGCCTGCCGGGCTCCCGCCGACGGTGGACCGCCGCGGCTTTCTGCGCACCACGGCCGGCGGTAGCGCCGCGATCGCGCTCGCCTCGCTGCTCCCGGCCGGCTGCGCGGCGGACTACCCGCAGGCGGCGGGCATCGCGCTCGAGACGCTCTCGGCCAAGGAATACGCCGTGGCGCTTGCCGCCGCGGAGGCGCTGCTCGTGGATGTGCCCGTCGATCCGGCGGACGTCGCGCGCCGCATCGACTACGAGCTCGCGCGTGTCGGCGACCCGATCCGCGAGGACATGAAGACGGTCCTGGGACTCATCGAACACCTCACGTTCCTCGGCGGCCGGCTGCGCCGGTTCACGGCGCTCGATCCGGCGGCGCGCCTCGAGAACCTTCGCGGCTGGGCGCACAGTCGCTTCAACCTGCGGCGCGGCGCGTTCCAGGCGATCCGCGCCTTCGTCTACTTCTTCGCATATTCGGAGGATGCGACGCGGCCGTTGACCGGCTTCCCGGGCCCGTGGCCCGAACGCTTCTCGATTCCGCCGCGCCCCGTGGACTTCGGGGAGGTCGTATGATCCTCCAGGGTACGCGGCACGCGGGCGATGTGCGGGATCGGGCCGATGTCGTCGTGATCGGCACCGGCGCGGGCGGCGGCACGCTCGGCGCCTACCTCGCGGAGCGCGGCTGGGACGTCGTGATGGTCGAGCGCGGCGGCTTCTTCCGCGCCGAGGATTTCTCGCAGCGCGAGGACGAAGCCATGGCCGCCTTCAATGGCCGGCGCGGCATGGATTCGACCGTCGACAACGCCATCTTCCTGAATTACGCGCAGGCCGTGGGCGGCACCACGGTCCATTACTGGGGCGACTCGTTCCGCACGCCCGAGGACCGGCTCCAGCGCTGGCGCGAGGAGAACGGTCTGGACTGGATGACGCCGGCCGACCTGAACCCGCACTGGGATGCGATCGAAGCGGAACTGGGGATCCACGTGGCCGGCGAGGCGTTGTTCAACGAGAACAACCGCCTGATCCGGCAGGGGTGCGAGCTGCTCGGCGTGGAGGCCGCGCCGCCGCCCACGGCACGCGTCGACTGCCTGGCCTGCGGCTGGACGCAGTTCGGCTGCGCGTACAACCGGAAGAGTTCGCAGCTCATCACGACGATTCCGCGCATCTCGAAGGCGGGCGGCCGCATCTACAGCGACGCCCGCGCGGACCGGCTCCTCATGGCCAACGGGCGGGCGACCGGCGTCGAGGGGGTGCTGCTGGACCGCGAGACCGACCAGCCGCGCGCCCGGTTCCACATCGACGCCGACGTCGTGGTCCTCGCGGCCGGCGCGCTCGGCACCGCCGAGTTCCTGCTCCACAACGTGCCCGACCCCGTGGTCGGGCGCCGCCTCTACATCAACCCGCACTACTGGGTCTTCGCCGACTTCGGCCGCGAGATCGACAACGTGACCGGGATCCCCTGCGCCTACGTGGTCCACGAGTGGCGCCGGATCCGCACGACGGCGGCCGGCGAATACGCCGGCGGCGGCTACATCATGCTCTCGAGCCACCAGTCGCCGGGGATCACGGGCGCCATGCTCTCCGACATCGGCGCGGCGCACACCGCCCGCATGCGCCGCTACCGCCACCTCGGCTCGCTCATGTCCGTCATCGACGAGGCCCACCCCGGCCGCGTCTTCCTCGATGGCGGCCTGCGCAAGACCGAGTACCGCGTACAGGGCGTCGACGCCGACAAGGCCGTCGACTACCTCAAGAACGCCTCCCGCATCTTCCTCGCCGCCGGCGCGCGCGAGGTCTGGATCCCGGACATCTACGGCACCGTGGTCCGCAACGAGGAGGAAGTGAACTCCCGGATCACGCGCCGCTCCGTCGAGCCGAACGCGCAATTCTGCGCCGGCAGTCACCTGCTCGGCACCGCGCCGCTCGGCACGGACCCGGAAGACTCCTTCGCCGGCCCCACGGGCGAAGCGCACCGGGTGAAGGGGCTCTACGTGGCCGACGGCGCGGCGCTGCCGGGCTCGGTCTCCGTCGATCCATCGCTCACGATCATGGGCGTCGCGCGCCGCATCGCCGCCGGGATGCACGAGCGGCTGGGGCGCGCCGGGGCGTAGCGCGGCGCCGGCCACCCTTTCGCAAATCCGCTCGACGTAGTAGGTTACGGCACCCGCCATCGAAGTTTCCCGTGGTGTCGTAGGAAGTCCGATGAAGGTCTTGCAGTCCGCGCTGTTGCTTCTCCTCGTCCCCGTGGCGTGTGTCTCCCCTCGTGCCCGGTCGGGGCTTTCGCCGACCGGCGTGGACCCGACAATGGGCGTCGAGGCGGCGGCCGGCCGCCGCTCCCGCGGCGCGCCACGGGAATCCGCGGTGCTACGCGCGCCGTATCCGCCGCCGCTGCAGGAGAAGGCGAGTCGCGCCGAACGGCCGCGGCGTGAAGAGCCGCTCGCGCTGCGTATCGACCCCGCCGAGCTGGCCCGGCGGGTGGCCGGCGCGGCGAACCGTGCGCGCCGGCGCGCGGGCGTGCGGCCGCTCTCGGTGGATCCGGCGCTCACCCGCGCGGCGCGGCGGTACGCGCGGGAATTGGCGCAGCGGCAGGAGATCGATCACCGCTCGGCGACGCCGGGCCGGCGGACCTTCCGCGCCCGTATCGAGGCCGCCGGCGCGCGCGCACGGATCGCGGGCGAGAACCTGGCGCGTCTGACCGCCCGGGCGGACCGGCTCCCGGCGCACGTGGTGCGCGCGTGGCTCCGTTCCGCCGGCCACCGCGAGAACCTGCTCGACCCGATCTTCTCGCGCACCGGTATCGGCGTATGGCTGGGGCGCGACGGCGTGTGGTACGTCGTGCAGTACTACGCGACGCCGCGGTGACGGCGCCCGTGGGGCGCCGTCGGGATCGGGACCGAAGGGCCGAGGGAGAGCCGACCGCATCGGCGGTGCGTCGGATACGACGTGTCGCCGCCCGGGTCCGTCCCCGGTCAGCCGGGCAGCAACTCGCGCAGGCGGGCGAGGTCGACGTTGCCGCCGCTGGCGATGGCGACGACACGCGCGCCGGACGGGAGCCGGATCTTTCCGGCGAGCAGCGCCGCGACGGCCGCGGCGCCGGCGGGCTCGACCATGAGCTTCGTGCGTTCGAGCAGGAACCGGAGCGCCTCGATGATCTCGGCATCCTCGACGAGGACGACGTCGTCGACCAGCGCGCGCACGTGCTCGAGGACGTGCTCGCCCGTCTGCGGCGCGGTCAGGCCGTCGGCCACGGTGTCGATGCGCTCGAGGCGGACCACGCCGCCGGCGCGGAGCGCCGCGTGCAGCCCCGCTGCGCCGGTCGGTTCGACGCCGAAGATCCGCACCTCGGGCCGGACCGCCTTGAGTGCCGCCGCCGTCCCCGAAAGTAGTCCGCCGCCGCCGACCGGCGCGATGACGGCGTCGACATCCGGTAGATCTTCGACGATCTCGAGGCCGATCGTCCCCTGACCGGCCATGATGTCCGGATCGTCGAACGGGTGCACGAAGGTGTAACCGTGCTCGCGCCGGAGCTCCTCGCAGCGGGCGAACGCATCGGTCACCGTGCCGTGCAGCACCACGCGGGCGCCGTACCCCTCGCTCGCCGCGACCTTCGAGCGGGACGCGCCCTCCGGCATCACGACCGTACACGCCGCACCCGCGGCGGCCGCGGCGTAGGCCACCCCCTGCGCATGGTTGCCCGCCGACACCGTGACCAGCCCGCGCGCCTTCTCCTCGGCGGTGAGTCGCCGCACCTTGTTCAGCGCGCCCCGGACCTTGAACGCCCCCGTCTTCTGGAGCGACTCCGCCTTGATGAAGCAGGTCAGCCCCGTCCGCGCGCCGAGCGCCGCGGAGGAGAGGAGCGGGGTGCGGTGGATGCGGTCCGCGATCGCGGACCGGGCCTCGCGGATGTCGGAGAGCGTGAGCATGGGGGCTCCAGCGCGAGAGGGACGTGCGTAGTGACCGCAGAATGATGCCGGTGCGGATGCGCGAAGCGCAAGCGCGGTGGCGGGTGCGACGTGCGCTGCGCGAAGGCGCCGGCGGTATGCACGTCGAGGCCCGGCGTCGTCCGTAGCGCCGCCGGCGAATATCGGACGCGCCGGGCCGGTAAGCGGCACGCGGAGGCCGGTAGACCGGGATGCGAATCGGAAGAGTCTTGTGCACGCCGCATCGCCGCATTATCCATGGCCGAGATCGGTCGGGTCACACCCGGCCGCCTGCCGTGTCGGTGCGCGTCTCACCTCCAACAGCGCAGCCATGGCTCGTACTCGTGGAACGACACCATCCCGGTCCGCGACGGACTGGTCGCCGTACGCGCGCGGACCTCGGTCTGCTCGGGCCGGATTCCGGCCCTGAGCATCCGTCGCCGCCGTACGCGCGCGGACCTCGGAGTTCGTCATATGAAGCACGTGATCTGCCTGGCCGGTACATGCTTGCTGCTGTCGTGCGGAGGCGGCGGTCAGTCGGCGAATTCGACGGCTTCGACCTCCATATCGCCCTTCACGGACCCGGCGATCCCGGAATGGACACTGGCACGGCGGCCCGAGCGTGTCATCGGCGATGCCACAGGGGTCTCTCTTTACCGGCCGGTGGCGGGCGTGATCCTGTCCGACCGGATCGTCGTGGCGAACAATGGAACGCACCAGGTCCTGCTCCTTTCGGCGGCGGGTCGGCTGGCTGCCGCGCAAGGACGCCAGGGAAAGGGGCCAGGGGAGTATGACTTCATCGAGGACCTGGTGAAGGTCGACGACGAGACCCTTGCCGTCTGGGATCCGCCGCTGGCCCGCGTGACCGTCCTCCACATCGAGGACGACGGCTTCGAGGTGGAGAAGCTGATCGCGGTTTCGCCTCCCCGCGTTTCGCTCCAGGGGACGCGACTCGTCGGCGCGGTGGGAGGGCAATTTCTCCTTTTCGAGGAACGGCCGGGCGAGCTCGTGACATCGGCTCCGCCCGGGCGCGCTTTCCAGACGCGCCGCGACACTCTGACATACGCCTTCGTCGACATCGCGACCGGTCGCACCACGGCGACGTGGAACGTGCCGGGGACGGAGGAGATGGCCGGCGCGCGGCAGGGCGTTTGGGGCGACGAGCCGCTGCTGTTCGGCCGCGCCACATATGCGACCACCACCGAGAACCGCGCCGTGATCGCGTCGAGTGACACGTTCGTGGTCACAATCATCGACCCCACCTCGCGTCGTGTGCCCAACGGGCTCCGGTATTCGTTCGACTTCGTGCATCCGGCGCTGTCCGGCGAGGTCGTGAACGCCGAGCGGGAGCGGCTACTGGCAGAGAATCGGGAGCGTTGGAGCCCGTCCGGTCGGCTGAAGGTCGATGGACGGCCGGCTTCGGCCATCGTGGCCGAGTTCAGGGAGGAGCTGATCGAGGCGCTCCCGGCACGGAGGACTCTGCCGGCCTTCTCGGCGCTCGACTCGGATGCCGACGGCAACATCTGGATTCGCGCCTATCCGCTGCCACGGGCCGACTCGGTCCACTGGGTGATCCTCGACCCTCGGATCGGCTTCATCGGCAGAATCCTGCTCCCGCGCGACATCGAGATCCTCGACATCGGCTTCGGCCGATTGCTTGTCCGAAGCAAGGACGCTCTGGGCACGGACGTACTCGAACTCCGGCAGGTGCGACGGTCCTGATGTGAGAAAACGAATGAACCCGAGACATCGCTTCGCCCCTCCGGCCACTCTGCAACCCCAGCCCCAGCCCCAGCCCTAGCCCGATCCCCGGTACAATCCTTGCCCGCATCGCCACCCGGCATGAATCAGGAACGGCGAGGGGGACCGCGGGATCGCCGCCGGCGTGCGGATCGGCGGCGGAGCTCGCCGGACCGTCGTGCGGGCGGGCTCGGCGGGCCGATGGGGGGTCCGCGGACCCGCTTCTCGATCCTGTACTTCATCCTCGCCCTCCTGCTGCTGCTGGGCATCAACTATTTCCTCGGCAGACAGGACACGACGCGGCTGCCGTACAGCGAGCTGAAGAAGCGGATCGAGGCCGGTCAGGTCTCGGCGGTGACGCTCGGCCCCGAGATGGTCCGGGCGACGGTCGCGGACAGTGTACGCCGGCCCGGCGACCCGCAGGTCTGGACGGCCGTGCGGGTGCCCGAAGACGAGACGTTGGTCCCGCTGCTCGAATCGCGCGGCATCGAGTACACGGGGGCGACCGAGGGCTGGTTCGGCGAGGCGCTCGGCTGGCTCATCCCGCTGGGGCTGCTCGTCCTCTTCTGGGTCTGGATGCTCCGCCGCATCAACCCGGCGCAGGGCGTGATGACGGTGGGGAAGAACCGGGCGCGCATCGTGGGGGAGGAAGGCACGGGCGTGACCTTCTCCGATGTTGCGGGCGCGGACGAGGCGAAGGAGGAGCTGGAGGAGGTCGTCCAGTTCCTGAAGACGCCCGGCAAGTTCGCGCGGCTCGGCGCGAAGATCCCGAAGGGCGTGTTGCTCGTCGGGCCGCCGGGCACCGGCAAGACGCTGCTCGCCCGCGCCGTCGCGGGTGAGGCGGGCGTCACCTTCTTCTCGATCAGCGGCTCCGAGTTCGTCGAGATGTTCGTCGGCGTGGGCGCGGCCCGGGTCCGCGATCTCTTCGAGCAGGCGAAGGCGAACGCGCCCTGCATCGTCTTCATCGACGAGCTCGATGCACTCGGCAAGGCGCGGGGCGTGGGCGGCGTGCTCGGCGGCCACGACGAGCGGGAGCAGACGCTGAACCAGCTCCTGGTGGAGATGGACGGGTTCGATCCGCGCACGGGCGTCATCATCATGGCGGCGACGAACCGGCCGGAGATCCTCGATCCGGCGCTGCTGCGGCCGGGGCGCTTCGACCGGCAGGTGGTCGTTGACCGGCCGGACCGGGCGGGCCGGGAGGCGATCCTGCGGGTGCACGCCGGCGGCATCAAGCTGGCGCCCGAGGTGGAGCTGGCCGAGGTGGCCAAGCGCACGCCGGGGTTCGTGGGCGCCGACCTGGCGAACCTGCTCAACGAGGCGGCGCTGCTGGCGGCGCGGCGCGACAAGGGGGCGGTGGGGATGGCCGAGCTGGACGAGGCGATCGACCGGGTGGTGGCCGGGCTGGAGAAGAAGAACCGGCTGATCAACGAGAAGGAA
>DASVCS010000133.1:0-1032 GCA_036381495.1 Longimicrobiales bacterium | reverse complement strand
CACACGCACGACGAAAGTTCGGGCTGCTCACGGGGGGCGGCGACTGTCCGGGGCTGAACGCGGTGATCCGGGCGGCGGCGCACCGGTGCGCGCGTCTGGGCGTGGAGCTGATCGGGTACCGGAACGGGTGGGAGGGCGTGATCGACGGTGCGTCGCTCGTGCTCGACCGCGCGGCGGTGAAGGGGATCCTGCCACTGGGCGGCACGATCCTGGGGACCTCGCGCACGGACCCGCTGATGGTGCCGGACGGCATCGCGCGGATCCGGCGCAGGCTGGACGACGACGGCGTCGACGGGCTGATCGTCGTCGGCGGCGACGGCACGCTCTCGGCGTCGCTGGAGCTGGTCGAGCGCGGGGTCCCGCTGGTGGGCGTGCCGAAGACGATCGACAACGACCTGGACGGCACGGACTTCACGTTCGGCTTCGACACGGCGGTGTCGATCGCGACGGAGGCGATCGACCGGCTGCACACCACGGCCGAGGCGCACAACCGGGTGATCGTGGTGGAGGTCATGGGGCGCCACACGGGGTGGATCGCCGCGTACTCGGGCGTCGCCGGCGGCGCGGACGTGATCCTGGTGCCGGAGTACCCGTTCGAGGTCCGGGCGGTGTGCGACCGGGTCCAGGAGCGGGAGCGGCGGGGCCGCACCTTCTCGATCGTGGTGATCGCGGAGGGCGCGCGGCCGTCGGAACGGGACGGCGAGGTGGTCGAGCGCCGCGCGCGCGTGCGGCCCGGCGAGATCAGCGCCTGGCTCGCCCGCGAGATGGAGCGCTGCATCGAGACGGAGACGCGGACGGTCGTGCTCGGCCACATCCAGCGCGGCGGTTCGCCGACGGCGCACGATCGGGTCCTGGCGACGCGTTTCGGCGTCCACGCGGCCGACCTCGCGATCGCCGAGGGGTGGGGCCGCATGGTCTCGCTGCGCGGCGTCGAGATCGGCGACGTGCCGCTGGCGGACGCGGTCCGCACGCTCAAGCGGCTGGACCCGGCGATCTGGGACATCGCGAAGGTGTTTGCGCAGTGAGGGCCGG
>DASVCS010000132.1:0-30707 GCA_036381495.1 Longimicrobiales bacterium | reverse complement strand
CCGAGTTGCCGGTGCCGGTCCGACGGCGTAAGTTGATACAGAATTGTATCCAAACCGGGCCGGCCGGGGAACAGGAGTTGCCCGGCCGGTAATGCACAACAATCCGGTTCGAATTTCGAGAACCGACGAAACGCGGATGAGCGTCGAGCGCGAGACGGCGCGGGGATACGCGCCGAAGAACAAGGATACGGGGACCGTCAAGTCGAAGGGCACGGCCCGGCTTCCGGTCCTCGAGGGGCAGGCGCCACTGCCGATGGGTGCGCGCAAGCCGGAGTGGCTGAAGGTGCGCTCGCCTGGCGGCCCGAATTATCGTCGTCTCAAGGGGCTGATGCGCGGGCATCGGCTGCACTCCGTGTGCGAGGAGGCGGGGTGCCCGAACATCGGCGAGTGCTGGGAGGCGGGGACGGCGACGTTCCTGATCCTCGGCGACGTCTGTACGCGTGCGTGCAAGTACTGCGCGATCGCGCACGGCATGCCGACGGAGCTGGACTGGGATGAGCCGCGGCGCGTCGCGGAAGCGGTGGCGGAGCTCGAGCTCGAGCACGTCGTCATCACGAGCGTGAACCGGGACGAGCTGGCGGATGGCGGCGCCGCGATCTTCGCGGAGACGGTCCGGCTGTGCCGCGAGGCGCGGCCGGGGTGCACGGTCGAGGTGTTGATCCCCGACTTCAAGGGGGATGAGGATGCGCTGCGCGTCGTGGTCGAGGCGCAGCCGGACATCCTGAACCACAACCTCGAGACGGTCGAACGACTGCACCCGTGGGCACGGCCGGGCGGCCGGTACTGGCGCAGCATCTCGCTGCTGGGCGCGGCCAAGCGGATGGACCCGACCATGCGGACGAAGTCCGGCGTGATCCTGGGGCTGGGCGAGGCCAGCGACGAGATCCGCCAGGCGCTGGTGGATCTCCGGAAGGCCGGGGTGGACATTGTCACGCTCGGCCAGTACCTGCGTCCCTCCGTGCACCACGCGCCGATCGCGCGGTGGGTCACGCCGGACGAGTTCGCCGAGTGGAAGCGGATCGGCGAGGAGGAACTGGGGTTCCCGCACGTCGAGGCGGGGCCGCTCGTGCGCTCGAGCTACCATGCCGAGCGGCAGGCGCGCGTCGTGCAGGCGGGGGCCGCCGGAGAGATCCGGGAGATCCTCGAGGCCGATGTACCGGCGCCCGCGGAGGTCGTCACACCGGGCGGTCCCGCTCATCCGGGCGCGGGGCTGGTTCAGCTCGAGCCGCGTCGGCGCGCGGCAGGGATCTAGCGGGAAACCCGCGCGCGTTCGGGTGTGCGCACTCGCGCGCGAGTCGCCGTTTCATGCTCCGGGGTTCGCCCACCGCGTGGGTGGGAGACGGACACCAGGTTCGGCCGAGCCGTTCGCGCACGCGCACGCGCGTGAATTTCTTTATCAATTGCGGCTGCGTGCGGGCTCGGCGCGTCCACAATGATCTCAGTGCCTCGACGGCGCTGTGACCATCGAGACCAACGGATCGAGTGAGCCGGACCGATCCAGCCCCGTCCTCCGCGGCGGGGCGATGCGCGATCGGAACGGGATGGATGGAGGAGAGTGTCAATGGCCAAGACGACGACGGCCGCAGAGTCCGGGCGGGCGGCTCCGAGTCGCGACGGGAGCCGAGAACTCGGCGGCCTCTCGCGCGAGCAACTGCACGGACTTCTCGAACAGATGCTGCTGGGCCGCCGGTTCGAGGAGAAAGCGGCCGAGGCGTACGCCATCGGCAAGATCGGCGGGTTCTGCCACCTCTACATCGGCCAGGAGGCCGTGGCGGTCGGCGCGCTCAGCGTGCTCCGGCCGGATGACTACGTGATCACGGCCTACCGCGAGCACGTACAGGCGCTTGTCAAGGGGATGACGCCGCGCGAGGTCATGGCCGAGCTCTACGGCCGCGTCGACGGCTGCTCACGCGGGAAGGGCGGATCGATGCACCTCTACAGCGCCAAGACCAACTTTCTCGGCGGCTGGGGGATCGTGGGCGGCCAGATCCCGATGGCGACCGGCGTCGGTTGGGCGATCAAGTACCGGGGTGAAGACCGCGTCTGCGTCTGCTTCATGGGCGAGGCCGCCGTGAACCAGGGCGCGTTCCACGAGTCGCTCAACATGGCCGCGCTCTGGAAGCTGCCGGTCGTCTACATCGTCGAGAACAACCGCTTCGGGATGGGCACCGCGTGGGAACGCGCGTCGTCGCTCTACGACATCTCGCAGAAGGCGTGCGCGTACGCCATGCCATCCGCGGTCGCCGACGGCATGGACGTGCTCGCCATGCGAGCCTCGATCCAGGAGGCCGTCGACCGCGCCCGCGCCGAATCCATCCCTACGCTCATCGAGGCGCGCTGCTACCGCTTCATGGGCCACTCGATGTCCGACCCCGTACACGGCGTCTACCGGACGAAGGAGGAAGTCGAGGAGGCCAAGCAGAAGGACCCGATCCGCATGTTCATCGACCGGCTCCGCGAGCACGCCATGCTCACGGAAGAGGAGTTGAACGCGATGGATGAGAGGGTCCGCGATCAGGTCAACGACGCGGCCGGATTCGCCGATGCCTCGCCCGAGCCCGGCCCGGAAGAGCTGTACGAACACGTCTACGCCCAGATGCCGGAGCGGGGCTTGATGTTCTTTGATCGGAGAAGCTGAAGCGGAGGCTACGGACGGTTGCTCGGGCTCAGCCTTCGCCCGAGCGTTGGCCTGGCGTCGGCGTCGCCGGCGCGGAGCCTTCAATCGGAGCGATTGTCATGGCGGTAATCACATATCGCGAGGCGCTCAACCAGGCGCTCGCTGAAGAGATGGAGCGGGATCCCGATGTCTTCCTCATGGGCGAGGAGGTCGGGGTCTACAACGGCGCGTACAAGGTCTCGAAGGGGCTGCTCGACCGCTTCGGCGAGCTGCGGGTCGTGGACACGCCGATCACCGAGCTGGGCTTTGCCGGTGTCGGAATCGGCGCCGCAATGGTCGGGCTGCGGCCGGTCATCGAGTTCATGACCTTCAACTTCTCGATCCTGGCCATGGATCAGGTGTTCAACAGCGCCGCGAAGATGTACTACATGACGGCCGGCCAGTTCAAATGTCCGATCGTCTTCCGGGGTCCGACGGGTGCGGCGCTCCAGCTCTCGGCGCAGCACTCGCAGGCGCTCGAAGCGCCGTACGCCCACTTCCCCGGGCTCAAGATCGCCACTCCGGCGACCCCCGCGGATGCCAAGGGGCTGCTCAAGGCCGCGATCCGGGATGATGATCCCGTCGCCTTCTTCGAGGGTGAGCTGCTCTACGCACTGAAGGGAGAGGTCCCGGAGGACGACGACTTCGTCATCCCGCTCGGCGTGGCGGACGTGAAGCGCGAGGGCAGCGATGTCAGCATCATCGTGCACGGCAAGATGGTGCACATCGCGCTCCAGGCCGCGGCAATGCTCGAGAAAGACGACGTCCAGGCCGAGGTCCTCGACCTGCGTACGCTCCGTCCGCTCGACATGGATGCGATCCTCGCCACGATCAAGAAGACGAACCGCGCGGTCTACCTCGAGGAAGGCTGGCCGTTCGGCGGCATCGGCGCGGAGATCACGTCGCTCATCCAGGAGAACGCGTTCGACTTCCTGGATGCGCCGGTCGCGAGGGTCACGCAGGCCGATGTCCCGATGCCGTACGCCAAGGGGTTGGAAAAGCTGGCAAAGCCATCGGCCGAACGGGTGGTCGAGGCGTGCAACGCGGTGCTGTACCGGTGAGGGAAGGCTGAGGCGAATTCCATGGCAACCAAAGTCCATATGGAGGCGCTCTCTCCCACGATGGAGGAGGGGCAGCTCGTCCGACGGTTGAAGCAGGAGGGCGAGCAGGTCGAGGAAGGGGATGTCCTGGCCGAGATCGAGACCGACAAGGCCACGATGGAGCTGGTGGCGCGCGGCTCGGGCGTGCTCCGCCAGTGGCTGCTCGATGAGGGCGGCACGGCGCCGGTCGGCGCGGTCATTGGCGTGATCGCCGAGCCGGACGAGGACATTTCCGGGATCCTGGCGGAAGCGCCGGCCGGCGCGGGCGAGCCCACGCACGCACCGCCGACGGGGGCGCCCACACCGAAGGCGGAGGAGGGGCCGGCCGAGCGTGAAATGGGGGAGGCGGCTGCGGGCCTCGCGGTGTCGGACGAGACCGAGCAGTCGCAGGCCGACACGGGGGTGCAGGCGGCCGTCGAGTCGCCCGACCGCCGGCCGACGCCGGTGCCGCCGGGGACCGCGCCGGAACGCGCCGCCGGCGGCCGCGTCGAGCGTGCCGTGGTCCCGCCGGACGGCCGGCGGATCAAGGCATCGCCGCTCGCGCGGCGCCTGGCCGAGGAGGCCGGCGTCGAGCTCGGCGCCGTCCAGGGCACGGGTCCCGGCGGCCGGATCACCAAGCGCGACATCGAGGCCGCGCTCGCGGAGGCGGCGCCCGCGGCGCCCGCGGCACCCGCCGCCCCACCCGCACCGCCCGGCGTCGAGGTGGAAGAGGTCCCGGTCACGCAGATGCGGAAGACGATCGCGAAGCGGCTGGTCACCTCGATCGGGCCGATCCCCACCTTCTATCTCACGATCGAGACCGACATGCGGCGCATGCTCGATCTGCGGGAACGGGTCAACACCCGGCTCGAAGCGCAGGGGATCAAGGCATCGATCAACGACTTCATCATCCGCGCCGTCGCCGCCGCGCTCGTCCGGCACCCTGAAGTCAACGCCTCCTGGGCCGAGACCGTGATCCGCCGCCACCGCCGCGTACACATCGGCGTCGCGGTGGCGGTCGAGGACGGACTCATCACGCCCGTCATCCGCGATGCGGACCGCAAGGGCGTCGCCCAGATCGCGCAGGAGGTCCGCGAGCTCGCCGGCCGCGCCCGCGAGAAGAAGCTCAAGCCCGAGGAGTACACCGGCGCCACCTTCTCCGTCTCGAACCTCGGGATGTTCGGCATCGAAGAGTTCACCGCCATCATCAACCCACCCGAGGCCGCGATCCTCGCCGTCGGCCGGGTCGAGGAGAAGCCCGTGGTCATGGACGGCGACGTCGTCGTCCGCCCGCGCATGCGCATGACCATGAGCTGCGACCACAGGGTCGTCGACGGCGCCACCGGCGCCCGATTCCTCCAGACGCTGAAGGACTTCATCGAGGAGCCGATGCTGATGGTTGCATAGCGGGGCAGGGGCGGGCCGGCGATGGCCGGGGCGCGGCCCGCCCGGAGCATCGCACATACGACCCGAACGCGAGCGCGCGATGCGGCGAGCACAGTCCAATGCGGGAGAGTTCAATGCTGGTGCGGAGTTGCCGTACCAGCTCCGGCTGGGTGACTTCCGGCTGGCACTCCAGGACATCTACGATCTCCTCTACGACATCAATACCGCCCTCCTCGCACGCAACCTGCCCCGCCTCGAGGAGATCGTGCGTCCTGCCGTGTTCAGCGGCATTCTGAGCGATGCGTTGACGGCAGCACTGGCCACGCATTCTCGCGCTCTGAGGGAGAACCGCTTCCACAACGGACACCCTGATCTCGTTCCCGCCGGAATGTACCCTTACGATTCGATTCAATCCGGAGAGGAAGGTGTCGAGATCAAGGCAACGAGAGGCCGCGGCGCCGTGGACATGCACGGAGCGAGGCCATCGTGGATTTGTGTCTTCCGCTACGAGGTCGATTCGACGACGGAGCCGGCGAGGGACCGCGCACCCACGCGGATCGTCGAGGTCCTCCTCGCCAAGCTCACGGTGGACGATTTTCGACGGAACGCACGCGGCGAGTTCGGCACGACGACGGCAAGCCCGAACCGCAACGGGCTCCAAAAGCTCCGGGAGAACCGGATCTATCGAGAACCCACGTAGGAGAGCCCACCGGGGTCCAAGCACCCGGTCTAACGGAATAGGCGCAGTGGCTGCTCTTCGTCGCCGTCCGGGATCACCGGTCCCTCCGTCGAAGCGCCGGTCATCGAACCGTTGACGCGCCGCGGCAGCGATGCCAGCAGCGGGATGGATCTGCGGGCCAGCTCGAAGTACTTGCCATCGATCTCGATCCCCACGGCGTCGTACCCCAGCGCCGCCGCCGCCGCGATGTGAGCGCCGGAGCCCATGAACGGGTCCAGGATCTCCCCTTCGCCCACGGGCAGCGCCGCCCAGACGAGGTAACGCAGCAACTGCTGGGGCTTGAGCGACGGATGATCGGCCAGCTCACGCTCGTCCCGGGGTGTCCTTGACGAGTCGAGCGGGAGGTCCGCCAGCAGGTCCGTGAACGGCGACCGCTTCGAGATCCGCCGCAGCCCGCCCGTGCCCCAACGTTCGAGGTTCTCGCGGACCGTCCCCTCGAACGGCTTGCGAAACAAACCCCACGGTTCGATCCGATTCCGCGGGCTCACGGAGACATCCGGGAAGACGGACTCGGCCCCCTTGGGTCGGTCGCCGCCGCGCAGCGTGCTCACCGGACGATGCAGGACACCGCGCTTCTCGAAACCGGCTCGTCGCACGGCGCGGAACACGACGTCCTCGAGCAACGTGTTCGACGCCAGCACGAGATGGCCGCCGGGCCGCAGGACACGCAGCGCGGCGCGCGCCCACGCCTCGAAGAACGCCTCCAGCGCGTCGAGGTCCTCCTCGCTCAGAACCGTGAATCGGGGGAGCGGCCGCCGCCGGTGTCCATCGAAGCTCGGGGGAATGCGCCAGACGCCGCCCCGCCCGGCGCGCAGCTTGTCGACCTGCTCCGGCGTGTACTCGAGGACTCCGTAGGGCGGATCCGTGATGATCGCGTGGAAACGGCCTTCCTCAAGTTGCTCGAGGACGGTGAAGCAGTCGCCGTGGTACAGCTCCACCCGCGAGCCGTTCGGGAATTCTTCGCGACGGGTTGGAGCGATCACAGCCATCGGTTACGTCCTGGACTTTGCTTCGGCACGTGCAGAATCCCGCTCCGAAGTTACGCACATCGGGATCGTGTGGCCATAGGAGGATGGGATGCTTCGCTGTCGTGCATCTCCCGGAACGAGATGTCGCGCATTCGCCTGAAGAGCGTCACGCGGCCGGTGAACACGCCCACCGGCAGCGCCTCGGGGCGTTCGGTCTGTGGCGACTCTACGGCACGACGATGGGCGGTCCGACGTTCCAGCTACCGAGCTGGATGACGCGCTCGACCGCGCGATCAGCTAGCCGGACGACGAAGAGACGCGCCGGCTGGTACGGGGGTGAGCGCTCGAAGCTGGCCGTTCCCGTGACCACATAGAGGAACTCGCCATCGCGGCTCGACGCGGCTGACAGGACAATCGGCGGGGAGCCGGCCTCGGGGTAACCCGAAAGGTCGACCGGCTCACGCTCGTCGAGGTCCGGTCCGAACACGAAGACACGGCCCTCGCCGGGAATGTAGGGATCCACCCTCTTGTCTGATCGGTAGAGCTCGTGGCCATCCCGAGCCAGCGTCAGCCACCCGAGCGTCGGCAGCCGGACATGCTCGCGGAGCGCACGCGCTTCGAGATCGTATCGGGTCAGCGAGTACGAACCGCTCAGGTATACATGCCGCCCGTCGGCCGCGGGGACCACCTGATACGCGGACGTGTCCGCGACCACCCCCGCCATCGAGTCGATCACCTCCTGCCGCTCTGGATCTATGACGAACAGATATACGTCCGACGGATCCGTGCGCCCGGGACGCCGGCCCAGCGCGAGCACCGCGCCCTCAGGCCGGCCCGCACCCGGCGAAAGTGTGGCCAGGCCGTACGCGCGGACGCGTAGCGGACCCACGAACCCGACCAGCTCGAAGCTCCGCGCATCCACGACCCCGATCCCGAGCGCGCCCTCGCCGGAGCGCCAGCCGGCGATGAACAGAGTGGTTCCATCCGGCGAGACCGTGATCGCCTGGCCACCGGAATCCACGACATCCTGTGTGTCGTCGGTCCCGAGGATATCGGCGATCGCTCGCGCTCGCACCATATCGAGACGGCGCAGGTCGAAGGCGTGAAGCTTTCGTTCCGGCAGCGTTTCGAACGCGGTGAAGTAGACGGTCGCGCCGTCGGGTGAGAGAGCGAACGCGTCAAGGAACCGCGGAATCGGGATCCGCCGCTCGGGCCCGTCGAACAATGACGGCCCCGGATCCACGACCAGGATCTCCCCCGCCTCGCTGCCGAGCAGGACCACGGTATCGGCGCCGCCCGCCGGCTGCGTCGGCGGCCGATCACACGCCGCGAGGAGGAGAATGCAGAACAGGTATGATCGCGACCACGGCATGACCATTACGTCCTCCCGGGCGATCCGCGAGGGTATCCGGCGCGGCCGCGTCGGATACCCTCGGCGAAGGGTTCGATCCCGCTAAAAGCGGGTCGCAGATGATCTGCGGGGCCGGCTCACACGGCTCCCGCTCCCGCGGCGGAGGAGGGACCAGCCGGCCTGTGTTCAGCTTGCCGGAGCCGAAGTCGAGACTTGAACCCCGGTCATCCGCGGCATTCCGGATCCGCTGAATCAGCTGAGCGGCGGTGATGGCATCGCTCGGTGCGCCGCCGCCCCAACTGTTGTTGATGATGTTCGCATCGGCAAGGTGCCCTGCGAAGTCGATCGCATCCGCTGTCGCGATCTCCCCGGCCCACCGGATCGTGGCCGTGGCGGCGCCGCGTCCGAACGTGAGGATCTCGAGCCCCCGTCGCCTCGCCATCCCGGTCGTCGCCGTCTCGGCCCTCGCCTGAACCGGCGGGCCAAGCCCTCGCAAGACATGGGCGGCCCGATCGCTGGCGGCAGGTCTTCACACGATCAAGCACCTCGACCGTCTCGACGGGCATCGTGGAGAACTCGTGTCAGGTTCACCGAATCGGGAGGCCTTTCGATCCCCCCTCACCCTCTCGTCTTCGCGAACCTCTATCGCGTGGCCCCGCGCATCCCACCCGCCCCGGTTGTCCCCGAAAGCGGCCCGCGATAACTTGCGCTCCGGTTCCGAATAGGCACTTGAACCACGAGGTGAGGCGTGGCGGATCAGTTCGATGTGGTGGTGATCGGCTCCGGCCCTGGCGGCTACGTGGCGGCCATCCGGGCGGCGCAGCTCGGGATGAAGGTGGCGTGTGTGGAGGCGCAGCGGCTGGGCGGCGTGTGCAACAACTGGGGGTGCATCCCGACGAAGGCGATGCTCGAGAGCGCAAGCTACGCGCGCCACGTGGGCGAACTCGGCGACTTCGGCATCGAGGTGGGCGAGGTGAAGCTGGACCTGGCGCGTGCGGCGAAGCGGGCGAAGGGTGTGGCGGACCAGGGCGCGAAGGGGGTGGGCTTCCTCTTCAAGAAGAACAAGATCGAGAGCGTCCAGGGGTGGGGGCGGCTGGCCGGGAAGGGCAAAGTCGAGGTCGATCCCGGCAAGAACGCCGGGCACGGCGATGAGGCGCCCGGCAAGGGCGGCAAGAAGCGCACGCTCGAAGCGAAGCACATCATCATCGCGACGGGCTCACGGCCGAGGTCGCTGCCGATCCTGAAGATCGACGGCGACCGGGTCTGGAGTTCGGACCACGCGGTCTTCGCACAGGCGCCGCCGCAGACGATCGGGATCATCGGCGCGGGCGCGATCGGGATGGAGTTCGCGGACGTCTTCGCCTCGTTCGGCTCGAAGGTCTACCTGATCGAGGCCATGGACCGGATCCTCCCGCTCGAGGACCCGGACGCCTCGAAGCTGCTCGCGCGGGCCTACAAGAAGCGCGGGATCGAGGTGCTCGAGGGCGCGCGGCTCGAGAGCGCCGACGTCGGCAAGAACGGCGTCAAGCTCACGGTGAAGGGGAAGGACGGCAAGACGCAGGAGATCGAGGTCGAGCGCGTACTCGTTGCCGTCGGCCGTGCCCCGGTGATCGACGACATCGGCCTCGAAGCCGCCGGCGTCAAGACGGACAAGGGCTTCATCGTGACCGACGAGCGGATGCGCACGAACGTCGAGGGCATCTACGCCATCGGCGACGTGACCAAGCCGCCGCTGCTCGCGCACAAGGCGTCGCACGAAGGGATCGTCGCGGCGGAAGACATCGCCGGCCAGTTCCACGGCGGTGTCGAGTACGGCAACATCCCGGCGGTCACCTACTGCCACCCGGAGGTCGCATCCGTCGGGATGACGGAGCAGGCGGCGAAGGAGGCCGGCTACGACGTCGAGGTCGGCAGCTTCCCGTTCAGCGCGAACGGGCGCGCGCGCACGGCGGGCGAGACCGAGGGCTTCGTGAAGGTCGTCCGCGACAAGCGCTACAGCGAACTGCTCGGCGCGACCATCGTCGGGCCGCACGCCAGCGAGATGATCGCCGAGTTCGTGGTCGGACGCCATCTCGAGACCACCGCCGAGGACATGGAAAAGGCGATGCACCCGCACCCGACGCTCTCGGAGGCCATCGCCGAGGCCGCGCTCGGCTCGCTCGGCCGGACGATTCACATCTAGGGGCGCCGAAGGCGCCCGGGCTGGGGCTGGGGCTGGGGCTGGGGTGCCCGGGAGGGGGTGCGGTGGAGGGGAGGACGGCCCGGGGAGGGCGGGGAGCTGGAGGGGAACGGCCGGGAGCGGGAGCGGCGGCTGCGCCGCCTGGAGCGGGAACGTTTACGTTTACGGGATCGGCGCCTCCGCGGCGCCGACGGGATCGGGTTCGGGGGCGGGATCATGGGGCGGCGAGGACGCGCACGCGCTCGCGCACGGGACGGGGATCGGGAGGGGATGGGAGCGGGAATGGGCGCCTCGGGCCCCGTGGCATCGGCGGGCGGCGGGCCACAGGGGCACGCGCACGGCGGCTGGAAGTGACGATTGGAACCCGCGCGGCGTCCGGTGTTTAGAGGAGTCTGTCCGGGCCGGGGCGCGAGTCGTGCCCGGTGCGTCGCGCGGCGGCGGACCGGGCGTCGTCGCGCGCCGAGCCATGGCGGACGACGGGGTATCGTCTCCAGATGGGATGAATGGAGGGCGCTCGATGAGGGGTAGGCCGGTCGGCGGTCTCGGTGTGCGGCTTGCGCGTGTGGTGTTCCCGATCGCGGCCGCGGCCATCGTCCTGGCGGGTTGCGACGATGATGACGAGCCCTTCGCGCCGGGGCTCGATGTGGACGCGGTCGTCGGGTTCTACGACCCGGCGACGCTGACGTTCGATCCGCTCGGCTCGTTGCCGGTCGTCCACATTGCGGAGCGGTTGGATCCGGGTGTACCGCCGCAGCTCAACCTGGCGCGGGACGGGACGTTCCAGATCGTGTTCCGCTATCTGTCGACCGGGCGGTTCGAGGTGATCGACGGCGAGTTCACGACGCTGCCGGACGGGGTGCGTCTCGAGTTCGGCTCCGAGGCCGATGCGCAGCGGCTGCTGCTGCCGCAACGCGTGGAGCTTGCCTTCAATGCGAGCACGGGCTCGCTCTCGTTCGTGGGCGAGGTCGATGTCCCGCTGGACCGGTTGCTCGAGCTGGCGCCCGAGTTCGAGGACGAACAGCTACGCGACCCGGTGCGCGGCGAACTCACGATGATCTTCACGCGACAGGAAGAAGACGCCGGGGAGTGAGCCGGCGACGTCCGAACCGCCGTCATCGCGGCGCCCGCCGGTTCGCGACGTCTTTCGAACCCCCATCCCTCGCGGCCTCCGCATCGGAGCGACTCGGCCACGCGTTGGGAGCATCCCGCGCGTCACGCCGCGATGGTGATGCGTCCTGCGGGTCCGGGGACGACCTCGCCGACAGCGGCGGCCGGCGCGCCCGCCTGAACCAGTTCGTCGAGCAGCTCACCCAGCCGTTCCGGCGCCACGGCGATCAGCAGTCCGCCGGATGTCTGGGCATCGTGGAGCAGGATCCGTAACGGCTCCGCGACCGTCGCCTCCCAGTCGATCTCGGTCTCGAGGTCGGCCATGTTCCGCCGCGTCCCGCCGGCGACGAACCCCTGCGCCGCGAGTTCGAGAGCGCCGGGCAGCAGCGGCGGCGCGGATGCGGTGATGCGAGCCGAGAGCCCGCTCGCCCGCATCATCTCGTGGAGATGGCCGATCAGACCGTAGCCGGTCACGTCGGTCGCCGCGTGCGCGCCCGCGTGCAGCATGGCCTCGGCCGCGCGCCGGTTCAACGTCGCCATGCTCTCGACCGCAGCGCGCACCGCGTCCGGTCCGGCCGCGCCTCGCTTGATCGCTGTCGCGATGACGCCCGTACCCAGCGGCTTCGTCAGGACCAGCCGGTCGCCCGCCTGCGCCGTCGAGTTGCGGACCAGCGCATCCGGCGCCGCCTCGCCGATCACGCACATGCCGAACTTCGGCTCGGGGTCGTCGACCGAATGGCCGCCGATCACCGCCACGCCGGCCTGCCGCGCGGCCTCGCCGCCGCCCCGGATGATCTCCTCGAGCACCCCCTCGCCCAGCCGGTCCCGCGGGAAACCCACCAGGTTCAGGGCAAGGAGCGGCCTCGCGCCCATCGCGTAGATGTCCGACAGGGCGTTCGCGGCCGCGATGCGACCGAAATCGTACGCGTCGTCGACAATGGGCGTGAAGAAGTCCACCGTCGCGACCAGCGCTCGGTCGGCATCGATGCGGTAGACCGCCGCGTCATCCGACGTCGACGCATCCACCAGCACGGCCGGATCGTGGAACGGAACCAGGTGACGCAGAACCTGCGTCAACTCGGCGCTGCCGAGCTTACACGCTCAACCGGCGCCGTGTGAGAGCTGCGTCAGGCGCAGCCGCTCACGCTGGTCCCTCGGTTCGGGGGTCGAAGCCGTCATGCCCGGGAATGTAGGGGCGGCCCGAGCGGCGCGACAGTGGAGCCGGCGCGGCAATGGCGCCCGCGGTGCCGGTCCGCCGGCGTCGCACCCGCGCGAACCGGCGACCGTGTTCTCCACCCGCGCGTCCCCTGCGCCCCAGGATCGCATCGCCCACGCCGGGCGACAACACCCGCGATCGCGTCGGTCGTCGGCCGCCGCGGGCTCACGCCGCGGCCAACCGCCCCGCCTCGTCCGGATGCGCCACCGCCGCCTCGAAGAGCGCGCGCGCCGTCACGTACGCCACCTCGGCGGCATCGGCCTCGAACTGCTTGAGCGCGATCTCATCCAGACACGCCACGTACTCCGGATGCGCCCGCGCATCATCCATCGCCGCCGTGACCGAGAGCCGCGCGCCACGCGCCTCGGCCTGCTCCATCAACCGGTTCCGGATCTCGACGTGCAGCGCCTTGCGCCGATTCTGCAACGCCATGACTTCGCGACGCTTCCGCGCCGCCACCATTCCAGTCTCACGAATGTTCTCCACCAGCTCCCGCAGGAGCGAAAGGTTGCCGGCCATCATCGGTTCCTTCGAATGCAATGCCTGCTCCGTATCGCAATCCCGCCGCCCGTACGCGGGTCGGTCGGCGGCCGCGGGCGCGCACGGCGCCGCCGTCCGCGTCCATCGGCCGCATTCATGTACCCCGAACGAACACCGAAGTTTGGCCGGTGTATGGCTACGGCCGGTGCCCTGCTGGCCCGCCGGCGCGCGCCGCGCCGGGCGCGCGTTGTGCACCGGTGCTTGGTGCGGCCGTGCGCGGGGGGTGGGCCGGGAATGGATGTTGCGCCTTTCGGCGCCGGAACCGTTCGGCGGGAGCAGACGAGATGGCCGATCCCACGGGCCCGAAGGGCGCCGACTACGACGATGCGGATGGTCCGCCGGAGTTCGACGCACAGGACGGTCTGTCGCTGGCCCTGTCGTATCTGGAGGATCCGTCGAACATTCCCTGTCCGCACTGCGGCCCGGATACGATCGAGGTGGTCGCCTTCCTGGATGCGCGGAGCATGGAGCGCGGCGCGGCGATCCCGACGAAGCCGGAGGGCGACTACACGGTGGTCCTGTACTGCCACAACTGCGGTCGGGCGGCGGCACTCGACCTGAGTCGCGGCGAAGGCGGCGACGAGAGGGAGGCGGCCTGAGGTCCGGCGTGTGTCGCCAGTGAGGGGAGCCATGGCGAGTGAGCGGGTCGACGCATTCATCGATGCACTGCATCGTCTCGAGGACGGGCGGGAGCTCGAGCCGATCGTCTCGCTTTTCGCCCCGGACGCGGAACTGCGCAATCCGCTGCATCACCGGCTGCACTGCGGCCGGGCAGAGGTCCAGGAGTTCTGGGAGACCTATCGTCGCACGTTCCGGGTCCTCCATTCCGATTTCCGGCGCGTGATCGAGGGGAACGGAATCGCTGCACTGGAGTGGACGACCCGCGGTGAGGCGGTCGACGGGCATGCGTTCTCGTACGACGGCGTCAGCGTGCTCGAATTCCGGGATCGGACGGTCGGCCGGTTCCGCGCGTACTTCGACACGCGGCGGCTTGCCGAGCAGGTCGGCGGCTTGCGCTGACGTGTCGAACGCTCCGCCGGGCGGCGCCGGTCCGGGCGCCGGTCCGAGCGTGGCGGTTGCCGGACGGTTCTCCGGGCCCTTAACTTGGGATGCGCGTCGTGGGGCGGGGTCGGGAGCGGCGCGACGCGCTTCACCGCGTCCATGAACGGCTCCGTCGTGGGCCGGTCGGCGCCCCATGCGGATCACCATGGAGATGGCGAGGAATGACGGCCGTGCATCTGGAGCGGGTCGATCACGGGCCAGCGCGGGCGAGGATGGCGTGAGTGCGCCCGCGCTGTCGGTCCGTGCGCGCTTCGCCGCGCTCGCCTCGGAGCCGGATTCCGAGATCGATCTCGCGGCCGCGGCATTGCTGATCGCGGCCGAGGAGTACCCGCAGCTCGCGGTCGCGCCGTATCTCCGGCGCCTGGACCTGTTGGCCGAGCGGGTTCGCGATCGACTCGGCAACGAGACGGCGCCGCTCCTGGTCCTCCAGGAGGTGAACCGCGTCCTCTTCGATGAAGAGAAGTTCCGCGGGAACGCCGAAGCGTACTACGATCCGCACAACTCGTACCTGAACGACGTGCTCGACCGCCGCGTCGGCGTCCCGATCTCGCTCAGCGTGGTCTACCTCGAAGTCGGCTGGCGGTTGGGACTGCCGCTGGCGGGGATCGGCTTCCCGGGCCACTTCCTCGTCCGCTATCAGGGCGAGGTCGTCAACGTGTTGCTCGATCCGTTCGATGGCGGCCGGTTCCGCTTTGAGGACCAGGCGCAGGAACTGCTCGACCGCGTCTACGGCGGACTGGTCCGACTCCAGCCCGAGTTCCTCGAACCCGCCGGCAAGAAGGACATGCTCGTCCGGTTGCTCAAGAACCTCAAGGCGATTCACCTCAACGCGCGGGATGATCGGCGGGCGCTCGCGGCGATCGAGCGGATCCTGCTGATCCGGCCCGGGGCGGTGGGCGAACTGCGCGATCGCGGCATGCTCCTGGCCCGCGCCGGCCGCGTCGACGAGGCGATCGCCGATCTCGAAAGCTATCTCAGCTCCGCGCCGGAGGCGCCGGACGCCCGGCGCGTACGCCACATGATCGAGGCATTGGGGCGCAAGATCCCGTAGGATGGTGTGCCGCAATCGATGGAGATGAACGACACCGCATCTCTGGAATCCATTCACACGGCACTGGGCGCCCGGTTCACCGAAGTCGCCGGACGCGTGGTGCCGCGCAATTACGGCGATGCCGCGGCCGAGTACGCGGCCGTGCGCGAGTCCGCGGGCGTGGCCGATCGCGCCGACCGTGCGCTGATCCGGCTCTACGGCCGTGATCCCGTCCGGATGATCCAGGGGCTCGTGACCAACGACGTGGCCCGCGCACCTGCCGGGCAGGGCGTATACGCGGCGCTGCTCACACCGAAGGGGAAGATGATCGCCGATCTGCGCGTGTTTCGCCGCGCGGACGGCGGCGTCCTCCTCGCCCTCGACGCCGGCGCGCTCGAGGGCACGCTCGCGCACCTGCGGAAGTTCGTTCCCCCGCTCTTCGCGCGCATCGAGGAACTGGACGACGCGCTCGGCGTGCTCGGCGTCTACGGCCCGCGTGCGCGGCAGATCATCGAGCAGGCGTTCGGCGACGACCTCCCGGAGGGTATGGCGGAGGACGCCTTCGTCATGCTCGAACGGGCCGGCGCCGAGGCGCTCGTGGCGCGAACGGGGGACTACGGCGAGGACGGCTACGACCTGACCGCGCCACGTGCTGCGCTCGCGCCGCTCTGGCGGGCACTGGTCGACGAGGGCGCGCGGCCGGTCGGCTTCGCGGCGCTCGACGTGTTGCGCATCGAGACGGGGCGGCCGCGTTGGGGCGCCGAGCTGGATGAGAGCGTCCTGCCGATCGAGGCGGGGCTGCGCGAGCGCGCGATCAGTCAGACCAAGGGGTGCTACACGGGCCAGGAGGTCATCACGCGCATCCTGCACCGCGGCCATGTGAACCGGCATCTGCGGGGGCTGTTGCTGGGTGATGCGCCGGTCCCCACCCGGGACACGGAGCTGTACCGCGCGGGCGACGAGAAGCCGGTCGGGCGGATCACGAGCGCGTGTGAGTCGCCGTTGTACGGGCAGACCATTGCGCTCGGCTACGTGCGCCGCGAGGTCGAGCCGCCGTCGGCGCTCCGGCTCGGCGGGCCGGCGGGTCCGGAGGTCGAGGTGGTCGAGTTGCCGATCCCGGTGCGATCGTGAGCGCGGCGTGACCACCACGACGGCGCCGGCCGCAACCGGAACGCGGAGGGGCCGCCTCGCCCGGCTCCGCACCATCGGGCCGGGCGCCGTCGTAGCGGCCGCGTTCATCGGGCCCGGCACCGTCACGACGGCCACGCTCGCCGGTGTCCGGCACGGCTACACGCTCCTCTGGGCGCTCACCTTCTCGACGTTCGCCACCGTGGTCCTCCAGGAGATGTCCGCGCGGCTCGGATTGGTGACCGGCGCGGGACTCGGCGAAGCGATCCGCGGGCGCTTCGGGGCGCCCATTCTCCGTTGGACCGCCGTGCTCCTGGTGATTTCCGCGGTGGCGTTCGGAAACGCCGCCTACGAGGCCGGTAACCTGCTGGGCACCGCGCTCGGCGTCGGGGCGATCGTCGGCGGCGGCGCGCGCGGCTGGGCGCTGGTCGCGGCCGTCGTCGCCTTCCTGCTGCTGTGGACCGGAAGCTACCGGCTGCTCGAACGGGCGCTGGTCGGCATGGTCGCGCTGATGTCGCTCGTCTTCCTCGCCACCGCCGTGGTCTCCGCACCGCCGCTCGCCGAGGTGGCGCGCGGGTTGCTCGTGCCCGCGCTCCCCGAGGGCGAGCGCGGCCTGCTCGTCGCCGTCGGACTGATCGGCACGACCGTCGTGCCGTACAACCTCTTCCTCCACGCGGCGGCCGTGCGCGAGCGGTGGGAGGGAGCGGAGTCGCTCGCTGCGGCCCGCACGGACCTCGGTCTCTCGATCGTGCTCGGCGGTGTGGTGAGCGTGGCGATCGTCGTGACATCGGCGGTCGCACAGGGCGGAGAGCCCGCGGATGCGGCGGCGATGGCCGTGCAACTCGATCCGCTCCTCGGATCGTGGGCCCGCATCGCCTTCGCGCTGGGCCTGCTCGCCGCCGGGCTCAGCTCCGCGATCACCGCGCCGCTGGCCGCCGCCTACGCCACCGCGGGCGCGCTCGGCTGGCCGCGCGATCTCCGGGATCGCCGGCTGCGCGGCGTCTGGCTGACCGTGGTCCTGGCCGGCGCGCTCTCCGCCATCTCCGGGGTCCGCCCGATCCAGGCGATCCTCTTCGCCCAGGTCGCGAACGGCGTACTGCTCCCCGCGGTCGCGGTCTTCCTGCTCCTCGCCGCCAACGACCGCCGCCGCATGGGGCGCTGGGCGAATGGGCCGGTGCTCAACATCATCGGCGCAGTGGTCGTGCTCGTCACGCTCGTCCTCGGGGCGAAAGCGGTCATCGCCGCGCTCGGGTGAGGCCGCGGTCGGCCCGTTCCTGCACGCCGGTCGCCGCGCCGAAGTCGATCCACAGCTCGATTGCCGGTTTGCGCGCTTCGGGGAACGGCTCGGCACGCACCACCGTGCCGGCCCGGACAGCGAGCGCCTGAAAGGTTTCGATCGTCGTTTCCATCCTACCTAGACCGGCTCGCCCGCGGGTTCGGAGCCGCGCTGCCGCTCGCCGCACTCGTACCGCGGCCGCGTGCGACTCCGAAATGGCACGACACCGCTCTAGAACACGAACGCGAGGAGGATCTCGAGGATGATGAGCACCACGATCGCGACTTCGAGCAGTTCGGCGCGCGCGGTCGCGGCCTCATCGTAGAGTGCGGTGTAGGTCTCGCGGATGATGGCGAGTTTGCGATCGACGGCCGCGGCCTGCGCCCGCACGCGAAAGAGGTCCAGCGCAGCGCCGTAGATGCGCGCGAGATACACATCCTCCGTGACCTTCAACGCGTTGTCCGTCCGCTCCGTGATCTCGGTGACCTCGGCGACCAGCGTGTAGTAGTCGCGGGCGAGGTCGGCGTATTGGCGGCGACGCAGCCCGCGGAACGCGCGCCGCGCATCCTCGACGCGGTCGTACATGCGCGGCAGCTCGGCGTCGAGCCGCTCGTCGTAGTAGCGCAGTTCGAGGAGCTGGGCGTTCGCGACCTCGAGCACATCCGCGACGTCGGGATCTCCGGACGGATCGTAGAGGAAGGCGTGATCCCAGGCCAGGACAGCCAGGTCGTTGCGGTAGTACGAGAAGCTGTGCCGCAGCAGGTCGCGGCGCGCGGCGTCGGACAAGGGCTCCTCCTCGCCCGACAGGAGCGGCACCAGGTCGATGGACTCGAGCAGCGCCGCCGCCGTGATCGGGCGGTCGAAGCGGCGCACCACCGAGAGATGATAGTCTTCTTCGAGTTCGGAGGCGGAGGCGCGTTCGAGTGCCGGCGCGATCGGCTCCCGGATCCGGGTGAGCAGCTCCGTCCAGAGCGGCACGGCGCCCGGCCCGGAGACCGCCCGCTTGAGTGCGCCCGAGCGCGCCACGAACTCGGGCCACGACAGATCGGCTACGGGCAAGCGCAGCGCGATCGAGATCGCGCCGAAGTCGTATACGCGCGCGGTCGCCTCGAGCGTCCGCCACACGCCATCCAGCTCGAGCTCGATCGGCCGGAGCCCGATCTCGACCGGCGGCACATCGAACGCGATCGCCTTGGGATCCGCGCGCCGGAGCCGGATCCGGCTCACGACCGCCGGCGCCAACGCGGCCCCGATGGACTCGACCCGCGCCAGGTCGATGGCGTACGCGATGTCGTAGAGCCGGAGCGCGATGATCGCGCCGGCTTCGATGCGGGGAGCGGCCCGATTCGACATCGGGGGGTGCGCGATCCGGGCGGTCGGGCCGCCGCTACCGCGAGCCCGGGTCTTCCCGAGGCCGCGCGATCGCGCCGTCGGAGGCCGGCTCCCCCGCGAGCGAGCCGCGGCTGATGCCGTCGCCTACGGCGTAGGCCGGCGGGAGCGGAACCGGCAAACGACCCGCCACGACGATCCGACCGGCAAGCGCCCGCGCCGCCGCGCGCTGCGCCACGTCGGCGTCGCTCCAGGCCAGCAGGTACGTCCCGACATCGCCGACCTGATCCAGCAGGTACGGGTTGCCGAAGCTGATCAACACGGCGCCCCGCTTGCCGAGCCGGTTCACCAGCCGCGCGACGTCCTCGGGAAGCGCGAGCGTGCCACTCCACGGCACCGCGCGCGCATATGACGAGATGACGACCAGGTCGGCCTCCGCCGCGGCGCGCTCGGCACGCCGCAGTCGCGCGTCCGATGAGCGGCGCGAGAGATGGACCGACCGGACGTCGGCGCCCTCGCTCTCGAGCGTCTCATCGAATACTTCGCCCGCATCACTGCTCCGCGAACTCGTGTAGCGGATGCTGAGCACGCGGAGCCCCTCGACGGATGTCGGCACGACACCGGCCCAGTCGCGGACCAGCGTGAGAGAGCGCTCGGCCACCTGCTCCGCCCACGCCTCGTGCGCCGGTACACCCAGCCGCGCGGGAAGCGACTCGACGTCCACGAGCCGCTCGCGGTCCAGCCCCGCCGCCGCCTTGGCTTCCAGGATCCGCCGCACCGACGCGTCGATCCGCGCCGGATCCAGCTCCCCCGCTTCGACCGCCGCGACGAGCGCGTCGATCGCCTCCTCCGTGGACGGCGGCATCAGCAGGATGTCGACCCCGGCACGCACCGCCTGGACCGCGATCTCGCCCATCGTCCGACCTCGCTGGATGGCATCCATCATCAGGCCATCCGTCACGATCAGGCCCTCGAATCCCATCTCGCGACGCAGCAACTCCGTCAGGATCGGCCGCGAAAGCGTCGCGGGCCGACGCTCGCCCTCCGGATCGAGCGCCGGGACCGCAAGGTGCGCCGTCATGATCGCCGCCACACCCGCCGCGATCGCCGCCCGGAACGGCACCAGCTCCACCGCCTCGAGACGCGCCCGGGACGCATCGACCACCGGCAACGCCAGGTGCGAGTCCAGCTCCGTGTCGCCGTGGCCGGGGAAGTGCTTCGCCGTCGTGAGCAGACCGCCCGCCGCCGCACCACGGATGAACGCCGCCACACGTTCCGCGACCGCCACCGGCTCCGCGCCGTACGACCGCGTGTTGATGACCGGGTTCGCGGCGTTGATGTTCACGTCCGCCACCGGCGCGAACGCCAGATGCACCCCTGCCGCCCGCGCCTCGAGCGCCGTCAGTCGCCCCGCCTCATACGCGTACGCCACATCGCCCGCCGCCGCGATCGCCATGTTGATCGGCAGGACCGTCGCACCCTCCAACCGTGTCCCCGCACCCCACTCGAGATCCGCGCCGACGAGCAACGGCACCGCCGCGCGCCGCTGAAGCCCGTTCAGCAGCGCAGCCGTCCCCCGCGCCGACCCCTTGCCGACGATGATGCCGCCGACCTTCTCCTCGACCACCAATCGTACTGCGCGCCGCCAATCCGCGCTCGACTGCGCGATGGGTCCACCCGGGACGTACGGCATCATCATCTGGGCAACCTTCTCGCGCAACGTGAGACGCGCGAGCGTACGGTCCACCCAGTCGGTCGAGGCGGCCGGGGCCGTGGGCCCGGCCGCGGCCGTTGCCAGGACGAGCACAGCGGCGAGTGAAGTCATCATTGGACCAACGTTGCTGCAAGGATCGGGCGAGATCGACCGCGCCGCGAGCGGGGAGCCTGCAACGGCGCCGATTCGCGACTGCGTGCCGCCATCGGCGCCCGGGGACAACAACTACGCGGGGCGAAACGTATTCCGAGATATGGGACATTCGCCGCGCGGATGCAAGGGGTGGAGGCACGGAGTGTCGCGCCCGCGCGACACTGCGGCGCCGTCCGACGCCTCGCCACGAGCGCGTGGCACGCGTACACGATTGCGAGGCGATGCTGCAACCGCGCTCGAGCGGCGGTCGCATCACTTCGGAGTCGCACGCGTCCGCGGATGAGCGCGGCGAGCGGCCGCGTGGCTCCGAACCCGCGGGCGTGCCGCGCTAGCTCGCGGCCGTCCGCTGGTGCTGCCCGATGTAGCCGACGATGATACGTTTGCGACGGGCGTCGAAGTGGAACGCAATCCGGAGCGCGCGGCGGGGATCGCGCGACGTCCCCTTCCGCAGATGCTCTTCGAGCGGCACGGACTCGCCCTCCCACTGCGTCTGGTAGTAGTTCGCGTAGCGGCCCATGGTCACGGGCGATTGGTGCGGGCAGTAGTGGAACCCGCTGTCGTTGAGGAAGGCGGCATCGAGGTCGGGGCAGGGGGCGATGCCGGTGCGGGCATCGTGGTACGTCGTCGCAAGGCATTGCAGCGCCCGACGAACGGACTCGGCATCCTCGAACGGGTTGTCATCGAGCTCGGCCTGCGAGTTGAGGGCGAGCGTGATGCGGTCGCCGTAGCGGGCGAGCGCCCATTCCACGGCCTCGCGCACGGTCGTCGGCCGCTCGTGCGGAAGGGGGCCGAGGTCGATGCCGGCCCGCTCGACGAGGGCTCGGAGCTCCCCATAGAACCGCTCCCATTTCGCGGCGCGCGCGCGCTGTCGTTCGGCATCCTCGCGGACGGCCGCCAGCCGTCGCTCGAGCCGCTCCACCCGTTCATTCGACTCGGCGGCCCCTGGGGAGTGCGCGTTCGTCGCGTCCGCTGCACGCGTGATCCCGTCCCACCGCAGCCCCGGCCCGACGATGCGGACCACGGATGCGGCCGCGATGTGCTGGAGCAGCATGGCCGGGAAACGTCCGTCCATCTCGCGGATCGCGTCCGGCGTCCAGAACCGATGTCGACGAGGATCTCCACCGACCGCGAGGCCCGGCCAGTACACGCGCACCGCGCCGGCGTAGCAGGCGAACTCGCGACCGATCAGCTCATCCATGCGTAGCCCCGGGAACTTGCTCCGCATGACGAAGACGTGCGCAATGCCGGCCAAGTCGGCGGCAATGCTCTCCGGCGCCGCCGGGAAGCGGCCGCTGTAATTCAGCGGCGAACAGAGGACCACCGGGAGCCGGCGGTTCTCGTCCGTGAGGAGCCGGACGAAATCGTCCACATCCTGGGTCTCGAGATCCCACGGCGCCACCGACAATTCGATGTCCTCGAACGCCCCGCACCGGCGAATGAGCGCGTGCACGACCGCGGGCCGCCGTGCCGGCACGCTCAACGGGCGGATGCGATCGCCGCTCCGCCCGATGTAGAGCGTCACCGCGACACGGAGCTCGCCGGTCTCACGCGACGCGCGGAGGATCACCTCGGCCCAACGGTGCAGCGTCGGATCACTGCGCGAAGCGCTCTCGATCCGGAGTCCGAATACCCGCGATGCCGCGTCCTCGGACCGTCGCACCACCAGGTCCGTATTGCCCTGGATCCGGTATCGGCCATCGGAGAGGAAGGGCTCGGGAAAGCCGTCGATCCCCTGGAATCCCGTGTGCTTCTTGAATATCCAGTCTCCGCAGACATCGATGGCGTCTTCGAGGGGCGGCACCCACCCCCCGGGCTCGCCCAATCGAAAGGTGGCAAAGTAGATCGGCCGCATCGACACCCCCGGCATGACCTCCGGCGACCGGGACGCACATCGTATCCCCGGATCAACACGGCTTGCCGGAGGAGGCGGGATCATGGCGCCGGTCCGCGGTGGGCCGCCCCCGCACCGCGCGCGATCACGATCCGCACCGCGCAACGCGACCCGCATCGCTGCGGAACCCTCCGCCGCGATGAGGCGCCCGGCCGGCTGCAACACCGCCGTCCTCCACCGGAGTCGTGTACGGGAATGTTATCTTCCCCGCAGGGCGGCGTGCAACCTCGCCCGGCGGAATGGGGGGCCAGAGCGTCTTTGACGCCCGATCTCCGGAAGTCCACGCGCGCGCGAACGTTTGCGGGACGACCGGGTGGCGCCGTGTTCGCGGGTGGAGCAGGCCAGCGCGGTTCGCCCTCGGTTTCGGAGCCGCGCCGCCGTCGCTGCGCTCGGTCGGCCGGCACGTACGACTCCGACAGTGGCGCGACACTGCTCTAGAACCGCTGTCGCATCCGTCCGAGGCCCCGCACGCGCGTTGCGAGTGTGCAGCGCGGCGGGAGCGCCCCTGGACCGACGGACGAACGCTCGCGGGCGGCCGCGTCGGTTTGGAGCCCTATAGACCGCCGGGCTGAGCCCCGCGAACGCCCCGGCAACTCCGAACCGGCGGGCGCACGGCTCTAATCCCGCCGGCGACGTCGCTCCCGCCGCGCTTCGAGCCGCAGTCGCGAAACCAGCCGGCCGACGGCGCCGATCACCCGCTCATCCCCTTCCCGGAGCATCACCGCCAGGATGTGCTTGCAGACCCGCTCCCGCCAGAGATGGTCGCCGCAGTCGCAACGCGGCAGCCGCCGGGTGTAGAGGTCTACCCAGTGCGGCTCCCGGCCGCCCCAGACCCTGTAGCGGCCCCGGCCGACCCTGCGCACGTGCAGTCCCAATGAACGCTCGAGGCGCTGCGGATCCACTCCGCCGGCCGCGTGCAGATCGATCCGTGCCGGAATCCCCGGTCTCTCCATCATCTACGCCTCCCAACGCCAGATCCTCCTCGACCGGCAGCGCTCCGGCGGACGTGTTTCCGTGCGCGACCGCGGCCACTCGCTCGCGCGCGCCCGCCCGTTCCGCTCGCTCCCGTGTCCGAAGCAAGCCTCCGTTTCCACAGCAGGGTGACTACGGGAGACACCCGCCTCCGCTGATGGGGAAACACGAGCGCTTCGCCGAATTTCATGCGACGACGCTCCGTTGCCCCGGCCGAGGCTCCAGCCGTGGTCCACGTCGCGGTGCGCGCCGCGCTCGTCATGCTTGCCGCAAGGCGAGATCGCCTCGCGCAGCGACGGCTGCGTGAGGTCATGATCCGCCGGCCACTCGATGGCCGCCGCTGACGGTCAGGCGAGCGCGCCGGCCGGCGCGCCGGTGTCGTGTCCGCGCCGCGCGACGCCCACGTGTCGGTCGCATGCATTAAGATAGGTAGTGGCAACAAGTTACGTCTTGAGTGAATACCCCGCAGACGCCGGCGGTTTCCCGCTCCGGTATGGCGCGGGCTCCACGACGCGCGGCCGTCCCGCTTGACATCATCAAGGACGCGATGCATCCTTGTCCTTCCGCCAACTCACCTTTGCGTTGCGGCGACGACGAGCCACACGACCCCCGACGTAGGGGGAGCTGGAAAACCAATGCGGGCACGCAGGCGTCGCGACGAGCTGCGGCCGGCACCGTTGATCGATGGCATCCGCTGGTACCCGGGATGAACGCACGAACCGGTTTCGCCGCCCTCTACTCCGTGCCGGCAGGGCACACGGCGACCCTCGTGTATCCGCGCACCACCTCAGCGCAAGTCGCGCCATGCGTCCCCGGCGCGGGTCGTGGTGTGAACCTCCCGACCGGTGCCGGCGTTAGTAGGATGATAGGAGAAGCGCCCGGGAGCGCCGCCCCGGCCATTCACCGCGCCAGCGTGCATGGCCGGACCTGCGCAGCGGCATTCCGCCGGGCGATCACCCGAGACAAAGGAGCCCCCGTCCCGCTTAGCGAAGCCCCAGCGAAGTAGCGAAACCTCAGCGGTCAGCGGAGCCGACACGGCCTCGTCCTAGCGGAACCCGAGGTCGATGCACTCCGAAGGGAGGTGATGCTGGGTGTTTTCGGCCTTGTTTAGTTTCATCAGTGCGCTTGTGAGTGTGCTGGCGCTTGGCTACCTGAGGGTCGCAGAATAGTTGCTGGATTGGGGCTCCAAATCTATCCATGAACAGACGCGCGTATCTATTCGTCCTCTGTATCACAGCCGGTGCGGTGGCAATAATCGCGGCTTCACCGTGGCGCCAAGTCGCGCAATTGACGCCGCACGACTGGGCCGGCATTCTTGCGTTTGTAGGACTCTACGTTCTGTCCGATGCGCTGGCGATCACCTTTGCACTTGGCTCACATAAGGCCGCTCTTTCGTCTCTCGCTTTCATCCCGTTGCTTGCGTGCTGCATTGTTTTCCCTCCTGGTATAGCCGTCCTCACGATGGGTGGGGCGGAGCTTGTGACACAGATCTCATTTCGCAAACGTGTGCCATGGATCGTGAGTTTCAATGTATCGCAAGCAGTTGTTTCGGTCTATGCGGCTACCAGCGCAGCTTCGCTAATCAGCCGTACAAGCGCAGGATCTATACACTTGTTCGCATTTCTCGCTTTAGCGTTGACGTTCTTTTTGGCAAATACATCTGTCGTCGGTTACTTGTTTGTACTGCGTCAAAAGGAAAAGCCGTTCACGGTCCTGCGAAACTTAATCGGTCCGGCTGGAAGCAATCTGTTCTACAATCTGCTTGCTAGCCCAGTAGCCGTCTTTGCCGCGGTACTCTACAACCAGATGTACATCGGCGGCCTCATGCTCATGGTGTTGCCTCTCCTCCTCATCCGGTACTCCTACCTCTCCAAGATCCAGCTCCAGCATGCCAACCAGGACCTTCTTCGCGTTCTCGTCAAGACGATCGAGACGCGTGACCCGTACACGTCCGGCCATTCGCTGCGCGTATCGAGGATCGCGCGTGCGATCGCCGAGGACCTCGGGTTCTCCCGCCGGAAGGTCGAGCAGGTCGAGACAGCGGCACTGCTGCACGACGTGGGGAAGACGGACGCCATCTACGCATCCATCATCCGAAAACCGACAGCGCTCACCGAGGAGGAGACGGCGATCATCCGAACGCACGCCATCAAGGGCGCGCAGATGCTCGAGGGACTCAGCTCCTTCCCCGAGGAGGTGATCCGCGGCGTCCGGCACCACCACGAGCGCTACGACGGCCGCGGCTATCCCGACGGGCTCCGTGGGAAAGAGATCCCGCTCGCCGCGCGCATCATCATGCTGTGCGACTCGATCGATGCCATGCTCTCGGACCGTCCGTACCGGCCCGCGTTGACCGTTGAACAGGTAGCCGAGGAGGTCCGCCGTTGCGCCGGCAGCCAGTTCGACCCCGAGATCGCGGAGGCGATCGTGCGTCTCGACACGATCAACCGTGTGGCGGCGATGATCGAGGAGGATGCCACAGCGGCCCGCACGCCCGAGCCGGCGGGCTCGCTGTGACTTCAGATTGGCCCATATTGCTATTGCAAGCAGCGGGTCCAACCATTTTCTTCTAGAGAAGCATACTGCGCTCCGTGTCGGGGGCCGCGGCGGACACGCCGGCATCCGACGGGGCTTCCCGATGCAGACGGAGGGGCCCTGGCCCTGGTGAGGCGTCGGGATCGTCCCCCCGGGACTCGTCGAGGTAGACCTCGACCGTTGCCCGGTAGCGATCGGGGTCGATCCCACCGGTCCGGGCTTCTCGCCGGATCCACGTTTCGATGATCCACTCCCAGCCGAAGAGACCGCGGATCTCGGTCGGTCTGCAACCGAGGAACCGCTTCATCTGGTTGCTCAGCGTGAACCCGTCGGGGTAGCCGGCGCGGGGGGCGAGGCGGAACAACGCAGAGCTGTCGTTGTGGAGCCGCAGGATGGTGTGGAGCAGCCGGGCGAACTGCAACCAGTGTGACGGCACGGGCAGGCCGGCGGCATCGAAGCGGCGCCCGAGCGTGCGTCGCGAGGTGTAGAGACGGCGCGCGAGGTCTGTGATGCTCGTCGTCTGGGGGACGGCGCCGAAGATCTTGCGGACGTCGTTGCGAACCTTGTCGGGCGGCAGCAATCCCCGGCGGGTCAGGTACCCGGTCACGGCGCTCGAGAAATGCCGCGGCGGTGCTCTGAGCAGATCGCGGAGGTACGACGGCGTGACGATCCTCCCGCTGGGCAGCACGGACCTGGGGTCGACCGCATTGACGTAGCGGAGCAACGGGAGTGCCCGCTTCAGGTCGTCCGGTGGCGGGAGGACGATGAAGACCGGCAGCCCGTGCGGCCGCTCGTAGAGCCACTGGAACTGGTCTTCCTGTTCGCTGCCGTCGGCCAGCCACCAGACGAGGGCCAGCCCACGCGGTGGCAGGGTCGGCGGAGTCCAGGAGATGTCGATCGGCGACAGGCGCTCGTACGGCGGCGCGAAGAGCGCGAGTCGAGTGTCGGGTTGACGGCTCAGCACGATGCCCATGCCAACCTCCGGAGAGCGGTGAATGAGAACAACGGTCTGGGCGGCGCATGGTAGGGTGCGGCTATCATCGATCCGTCATCGCGACTGTCATCATGGATTCGCGGGCGCGTACGGACGCGGCGCGCTGCGTAGGATCCGACCGAACGGGGCGGAACCGTGATCGAACTCCGGACGCTCGGTGAACTATCCGTTCGAGTGGATGGCGAGCATGTGCCGCTGAGCGGGCGCAAGCAGCAGGCGCTGCTGGTGTACCTGGCCGTGCATCCGGGGCAATCGTTCCGTCGCGAGCAGTTGGCCGGGCTGTGGTGGGAGGATGCGCCGCTGTCGCGTGGCCGGCACTCGCTCAGCCAGACGCTCTACGGGCTGCGCAAATGCTTGCCGGGGCTCCCGATCCGTACCGTGGGCGAGGAGCTGTGGTTGGAGGAGGGCGCCGTCTCTGCGGATGTGCTGGCGTTCCGCGAGGCGGTAGCCGCGGAGGCATTCGCGGTGGCGGCGGCGCGCTATCGGGGACCGTTCCTGGACGGATTCTGGCTGAGCGGAGCGGCGCCGTGGCAGGCGTGGCAGGAGGAGCAGCGCGACGATCTCGAGCGGCTCGCGCGTCAGGTCTTGCGGCATCTGCTCGCGGCGGCGGAGACACGCGGCGATTGGTTGGAAGTCGAGCGTGTCGCGAGCCGCTTGCTCGAATTCGATGCCTTCGATGAGGGCGTGCACCGGGCGCGGATCGCGGCGATCGCGGCGAGCGGAGACCAGGCGAGGGCCATTGCGGAGTATCAGCGATTGGAGGCGTTGCTCCGGCGCGAGCTCGGCCGGGGACCGAGTGCGGAGAGTGCCGAGTTGGGGGGCCGGCTCGTCGCCCCGACGCTCGTCCTACCGGCAGCGCCGGAGGAAAGCGACGACGGGTTCCTGACGAGCTTCGTCGGCCGCGTCGACGAGTTCCGATCGCTTCGGGACGACTGGCGCTCCGTTGGCGCGGGCGATGGCCGGACCGTGATCGTCTCGGGCGAGGCCGGGATCGGCAAGACCCGCTTCTGCCGCCACTTCCTGCGGTGGGCCGTGCTCCAGGGCGCTCGCATCCTCCGTGGGCGTTGCTACGCGGCGGAGCGCCGGATCCCGTACAGTGGGGTTACTGACGCGCTCCTGAGCGGTGTGCGGCCGGAAGACCTCGATGCCCTGTCTCCGGCGTGGTCCGGGGTGGTTGGCGAACTCCTCCCCGAGTTCCGCACCGAATCCAGCGATCGACCGGCCGGTTCCCTGGAGGGCGAGGGCGCGCGCCGACGGTTGTTCGAGGGCATTGCCCAACTGCTGATGGCGATCGGGCGCCCCGGGCCGGTCATCCTATTCATCGACGACCTCCATTGGGCGGATGATTCGACGGTGGCTCTCGTCCACTATCTCGCTCGCAGACTGCACGCCTCGCCGGTGCTGATCCTCGCCGCCCTCCGGACCGAGGAGGTGGAGGCGGATTCCGAGTTGGCGAGTCTTCGATCCCGGCAGGGGGATCGGGCACGCATCCGATACCTGCCGCTGCCCGAACTCGATCCGGCGAGCATCACGGCACTGATCGATTCCTACGAGAACCGAAAGAACGTGCGCATTGCGGAGCCGACACGCGAATGGATCGGGCGCAAGGTCGGCGGTCGGCCGTTCCTCATCCTGGAGATGTTGAAGGTGCTCGGCGACGGGCGCCTGGCACCGGCAGGGATGGAGTGGTCGGGCGACGCGGGTGTCGGTCCGGAGGGCTTCGTGCCAGAATCCGTGGAGGAGTTCCTCAACAGTCGCTGTCGCGGTCTGGGTCGAGAGGCGACGGAAGTCATGAGCAGCCTCGCGGTCCTCGGCAGGGAGGCGTCGCTCGAAGTCGTCGAGGGCGTGAGCGGCGTGACCGGAGGCGACCTCGCGCGAGCGCTCGATGAATTGAAGCGGAAAGGGATCATTGACGACGAGTCGCACTACCTGTCGTTCGTGCACGACCTGCTGCGAGAGGCAGCGCACCGCGCGCTCAGCGGGGCGCGGAGGCGGATCCTCCATGCACGAGCCGCGGAGGTGCTCAATCGTGCCGGGAGCGCACCGCCCGGCACCCTGGCCTTGCATTACGACCTAGCTGGAAAACGCGAGCAGGCGTACCGGTACGCGATGGAAGCTGCTGCGGCAAGCGAGCGCGTGTTCGCACGTAACGAGGCGGAATCGTTTCTCCGTCTGGCACTGCGTAATGCCCGAGGCACCGAGGCCGTGATGGCCCGGGATCGGATCGCACGGTTGCTGCACCGTGGCGCTCGCTACGTGGAAGCGGAAGAACATTTTTCGGTACTGGAGAATCATTACCGGAAGATGAACGACATCGCGGGTCAGGTCTTGGTGGAATTGAACCGGATTGTCGTGCAGCAGGTCACGGGTTCGCCACCTATACGCCAGCCACTGGCCCGCTTGGAGGCCCTGATGGCCACAGCTGAGAGGCTCGGTGATATCCAAGTGATGTCAGACGCCTTACGGGCGTTTGTCCGTGTGCTGCACGACATCGGGGACCGGGATCTGATGGTCAAGCTGCTGGCGAGAATGTTGGGTGCATCTGCCGAGTTCACGCGAACCGCAGAAGGTGTGCGGACGCTTGCGCATGCCATTGTTGGTATGGGCGTATATCAATCCGTAACCGAGGCGTTGAAGCGCGCCGAACCGGTGATGCAGCTGGCCGCCGAAATCGATGATCCGTGGACGACCGTGGCTGCAATGGTTGCCCATGGAAAAATCGCGCTTTACGCCGGCCGGCTACGTACGGCGGAGCGGGAGCTGACGACCGCTCGGCGAATTGCGGAACGCGCGGCGCATTCTGGCGAGATCGACGACATTCAAATCGCCCTGTTGGCAATGTGGGCAGAGGGCGGTGATTATGATCGAGTGGAAGTCATTTTCAAGGAAATCGTCCGCACTGCGGAGCAGCAACAAGCGGTCGACACGTTGGTCTACGCGTATGGCAACATGTCATCTGTCTGCTTCGAACAGCACCAATTGGAGAGAGCCGCCACCCTTGCCCACCGCATGCTCTCGTGGAACGAAGGCTCGGTCCCATGGTTCTGCCATCTCAAGGCCCGCAGCATTCTCGGCCTCTGTGCCCTTGCCCGTGGAGATCTTGATGAAGGCCGCCAGTACCGTCCCGCCGTCCTGGCCACGTACAAGGGTCCCGAGTTCTTCGGGGACGACATCTCCTACATCGAGCTCTTCCTCGCCCGCCTTGCCGCGGCCGAGGGGGACAGGGAGGGGGCGGTGGCGCGGCTGGAGCGGGGGATTGCCGCATTCGAGGACCGGGATGTGTTCTGTCGTTCGCGCATGCAACTGGAGCGGGCACGGCTGCTGATGGAGAGCGATCCGCGGGAGGCGTGGCGGCAGGCGGGCGAGGTGCGGCGGGTGGGAGTGGAGGCGGGTGCGCGGCCG
>DASVCS010000131.1:0-4201 GCA_036381495.1 Longimicrobiales bacterium | reverse complement strand
GCGGCGACCCGGTCACCATCACGGTCGAGGTCGCGGGCGTCGTCGGCGACGTCCGGCCGACGACTTTCGCCAGCGAACCGGAGCCGGAGCTGTACCTCCCGTACGACCGGTCGCCGACGGGCAGCATCACCTTCGTCGTGCGCACGCGAGGCGATGCGGCCGCGATGATGCCGGCGCTGCGCCGGCAGCTCTGGCGGATCGATCCCGGCCAGTCGATCTACCACGAGGCGACGGTCGAGCAGCTCGTCGCCGGCACGCTCGTCGAGCGGCGCTTCTACCTGGTCCTCATCGGCACGTTCTCCGCCATCGCGCTCGTGCTCGCCACGATCGGCGTTTTCGGCGTCATCAGCTTCGCCACGAGCCGGCGGGTGAACGAGATCGGCGTCCGCATCGCGCTCGGCGCGCGGCCGCGCGATGTCGCGCTCTCGGTCGTCGGGCACGGCGTCCGGCTCGGCGTGCCGGGCGTGCTGCTGGGCGCCGCCGCCGCGTTCGGACTGACCCGCTTCCTGACCGGTATGCTCTACGGCGTCCGACCGACGGACCCGCTCACCTTCGTCCAGACCGGCGCACTGCTCCTCCTGATCGCCGCGCTCGCGGCCTATCTGCCGGCGCGTGGCGCCGCGCGCGTCGAGCCCGCGCGGGCGCTGCGCCAGGAGTAGCGTCGGCCGGGCGGAAGCGCACCTACCGGACGGCGGCTCATCGAGGCGGCGGGCACGGTCCCGGGCGATGCCGGACCGGCGTGAATCTCATGGCCACGCCCGCGGATCAGTGCGCAACCTCGCGGGGCCAACCCTCGATGGCGCGGATCCGCGCGCGCCCCGCCCCATCCACCACCACCGTCGCCGCGAGCCGCTCGCGCCGGGCCGCGCCGCCCTCCGCGACCTCGACGCTCGTGACGTAGACGACGTGGCCCACGACGTCGTAGACGCCGGCGCCCGCGCGGCGCACCTCCCGCACCTCGATGCGGTCGGGCCACGGGCTCGAGACCGCGCGCCCCGGCGCGGCCGAAGGATCGCGAAGCCAGGATTCCAGCAACGCCGGCGTGACGAGTGGGCCGTACTCCGCGCGGATCTGCCGGCGGACCACGGAGTCCGGCGCCAGCAACGAGACGCGGGCGAGGCGCGCGCCGAAACGCTCGACGACGGCCGCGGCCGCCCGCGCGGCAGGATCGGCGGCGCGGGATCCACCCGCGGCGTCGGGCGCACCAGCGATCCGGGCCGTGTCCGGGACGGCGAGTGCCCGGCCGGTGTCCGCCGCGCCGCCCGCGGCGGTCGCACCGGCGGCATCGGGCGCACCGGCGGCGTCCACAGCGCCGGGCGCACGAGCGGTATCCGGCGGCAGATCCGATCCACCATCATCGGCGCAGCCGGACGCGAGCGCCGCGGCCGCGACGAGGAGCGCCGTCGGCACGAGCGCAGCCGGCCGCCGGGGCCGGGGCCACGCAGACGACGCATCCGGCCCCCGGCCGCGCGCCCCGGCGGGCTCCACCCCGCGCGAATGGGTTGCACGCGCGGCCGTCGGGGCCGCGATCCGCTCGGAGTCGATGCGCGCGTCCGGCGGCCGGTCATCACGCTGCGGCGGGTGCCCCGGCCCGGGAATCCCGATCGCATCGGTTTCGGTCATGATCACCATCCGTCGCGTCCAACAGGGTAGAGAGGCATCGTGCGACATGTCAGACCGAGACGGTGCGCCGATCGTTCCACGCGAAGCAAGGGAAGTTGACGCGACGCCGCCCACGTGCGAAGATGCAGGAGTATCCTCACAATCATGGACAGGAACCGTTACGCCATGCGGCAGATCGCCATCGCCTGCGCCTTGCTTCTGGGCGGCTTCGCCCCGGCCGTCGCCCAGAACGGACGGACGTACACTCACGCCGACTCGCTGCGCGGGTCGCTGACCTCCCCCGCGCGGACCTGGTGGGACGTCACGTTCTACGACCTCCACGTCGCGATCCACCCGGCCGATTCGAGTATCGCCGGCTACAACGCGATCACGTACCGGGTCGTGGAATCGCCCCACGAGATGCAGATCGACCTCCAGGCGCCGCTCCAGGTCGACAGCATGGTGCAGGACGGGCGGGCGCTCCGCTTCCGCCGGGACGGGAACGCCTACTTCGCGACGCTCGCCGCGCCGCAGCCGGTGGGGGCGAGCAAGACGATCACGGTCTACTACCACGGCAAGCCGCGGGTCGCGCCGCGCCCGCCGTGGGATGGCGGCTTCACCTGGGCGCAGGACAGCCTCGGCCGGGCGTGGGTCGTCACGACGAGTCAGGGGCTGGGCGCGAGCGTCTGGTGGCCGAACAAGGACATCGGCGCCGAGGAGCCCGACAGCCAGCGCGTCGCACTCACGGTGCCCGATCCCATGGTCCACGTCGGCAACGGCCGGCTCCGGAAGGTGATCCCGAACGGCGACGGCACGACCACGTACGTGTGGTTCGTCTCGAATCCGATCAACAACTACGCGATCTCGGTGGCGGCCGGCAGCTACGCCCACTACAGCGATTTCTACGAGGGCGAGCGCGGCGTGCTGACCATGGACTTCTGGCCCCTCGACTATCACCTGGATGCGGCCAAACGGCAGTTCCCGCAGGCGAAGTCCATGCTCCGGTGTTTCGAGCACTGGTTCGGGCCCTACCCCTGGTACGAGGACGGCTACAAGCTCATCGAGGTTCCGAACACCGGGATGGAGCACCAGAGCGCTGTGACCTACGGCAACCACTACGCGAACGGCTACCGCGGCCGCGACGCATCGGGGACCGGCCTCGGCATGGAGTGGGACTTCATCATCGTCCACGAGAGCGCCCACGAGTGGTTCGCCAACAACATCACGGCGAAGGACCTGGCCGACATGTGGGTGCACGAGAGCTTCGCGAACTACGCGGAGAACCTCTATACGGAATGCCTGTTCGGCAAGGAGGCGGGCGCGCGCTACGTCATCGGCACCCGCCGCGGCATCCGCAACGACCGGCCGATCATCCCGGCGTACGGCGTCAACGCCCAGGGCTCGGGCGACATGTACCCGAAGGGCGGGAACATGCTGCACACGATCCGGCAGATCGTGGGCGATGACGAGAAGTGGCGCGGCATCCTCCGGGGCCTCAACGAGACCTTCTGGCACCAGACCGTTACGGGCGCACAGGTCGAGGCCTACATCAGCGAGCACGCCGGCACCGATCTGAGCAAGGTCTTCGACCAGTACCTGCGCACCACCATGGTCCCGACCCTCGAGTACCGCATCGACGGGGACACACTCGCCTACCGCTGGACCGACGTGGTCCCCGGCTTCGACATGCAGGTGGGCGTGACGCTCGATGAAACGGGCTACACCATCATCCACCCCACGGAGCAGTGGCAGACGGTCGCGATCGACCTGGACGATCCGGCGAGCTTCGCGGTGGATCCGGATTACTACGTCGAGGCGCGGGCCGTCACGGCGGTCGGCGACCGTTGATAGTGAGGTCCGGCGAGCGCTCGGCGTTCTGAGCTCGCTGGGAAAAGCCGGGAACGGGAGCGGGAGCGGGAACGTCTACGTTTACGGGAATTCGGGCCACGCACCCGCACGCGCTCGCGCACGACGTCACACCCGAAACCCGCCGTGATCCCGCGAGCCCGGTCCGACCGGACCGCCGCCGCTCAGTGCCGCGGCTCGAACAGCTCGATGGGGTTCCCCGACGGGTCCTCGAGCAGGATCTGGTTGCCGCCCACGCCGATGACGATGTCGTTGCGGAAACGGACGCCGGCGCCGCGCAACGTCGCGACCTCGGCGGCGAGGTCGTCGACTTCGAGCGAGATCCGGTTCCAGCCGCCGGGCTTCGGCATCGTGCCGTCGGGCATCGCCTGCCCGCCGCCGCCCTGTCCGCTCGGCGCGCTGAGCAGGAGGCGCAAGTCGCCGCGCGTCAGCATCGCGAAGGTCGGCGCGGGGTGCATCAGCTCCTGAAAGCCGAGGTGCTGGCAGTAGAACGCGATCGCGGCGTCGACGTCGTCGACGATGTAGCGGACACTGACCTTCGCCACCGGAACCCTCCTCGCGCGCGTGTGACCCAGTGCCGGAAACGTACGCTTCCAGGCTGCGACCCGGCTATCCGACCCCGCTGGTAGGATTTCCAGGCAGATGAACTTCTCAGCGAAGACCGAGTACGGAGTGCGGCTGATGGTCGAGCTGGGGCGCCAGCACGGCGGGCCGCCCACCTCGCTCAAGGCGG
>DASVCS010000130.1:0-2229 GCA_036381495.1 Longimicrobiales bacterium | reverse complement strand
GTGCGAAGCGCGTTCGACAGCTGCGGGCTAGCCTGGATCAGCCGGTCGAACGCTTGCTGCCCGCCGGTGCCCAACGCTTCGAGATCGCGCTTGAGTTCCTCGACGCCCTGCGCCGTCAGCCGGAACGTGAAGGTCGCCATGGCGCTACAGGTCCGTGGGCAACGCGCGCTCGATCAGACCCGGGATCTGATCGCGCCACTTCCGCGCGATCGGGTCCGGATCCAGCCGCTTCGGCAGCTTGACGCGCGGCAGGAGGATGAACATCACCACCGTCGTCCGGCCGGTCCGTGTGCCCGGCCGCACCGGCCCGAATCCGCCGCGCCGGCCGCGCCGGGCCCGGCGCTCGGCCACCAAGAGCGAAGGGGCGCCCCGCCGGTAAATGAAGCGAAGGCGCTCGCCGTGCTGCTGCTCCCACAGGGCCGGTGTGATCCGCTTGCCCCGCGGGCCGCGCCCGGCCTCGGGCGTCGGGATCGCCAGAAAAGAGGCCGAACTGCCTTCGCGCGGCGTGATCGTCACGCCCTGCCGAAAGGCCTCGAAGATCTCGTCGGCGCGCCGCCCGTTCGGGAAGATGCTGCCGGCCGCGCCGAGGCTCGGCTCGTCGCTGGGATAGATCCGCATCCGCAAGGCGTTCGGAAACCGGGTGCCCAGCCCCTTTGCCGTCATGTGCCGGCGGATGTCCGTAAGCGCCCCGCGCGTGGCCGCGGTCACGCCCGCGGTCACCGCCCGCTCGGCGATCTCCCGGTTTCGCGCGACCCACTCGCGGAACGGCTCGGACGTGGCGAGAGTGACGGTGATCGGCATGTCGCCTCGGGAAAATTCGCTTGATTTTCGGTGCGACCGCCGCACCTGATAGTTCGCCGGCGCCGCGACGCCGGCCTTGCGAGCGTGGAGATGCTTCGATGCCCAAGCCGATCGCTACCGTTGCGTGCATCGCCGTCGCCGCGTTGGCCGTGGTGCTGATCGCGGTCGGATGGCACGTGATTTCGGACAGCCGGGGCCGCGACATGACGGCCCGCGAGATCTATCAGCAATACCGGGACCGCAGCGTCGCCCGAACGGTGGCCGACGTGCAGGGCGTCTACGATCCGGCGGCCCATCGCGAGATCGAGACGCGCGTGCCCGACGACGAGGCCGGCCTCACCCGCGGCACCATCCTGATCGTGGCCGGCGCCGTGGTCGGGGCCTTGGCCGTGGTCGCGATGTTCCTGGCCCCCATCGCCGCGCGGGGCGCCGCCGCCACGGCGACGCCCAAGGCCCGGCACTTCGATTGGGATCCGCCCGAGATCTAGCGGTCTTCGCCTTCCTTCGGTGGCCGCAGCTTTTCCGCCGCGTCGTTCATGATCCCGAAGGACGCCATGACGCAGGCCGGCTGGTCGGCGACGCCGCCGGGGAAGGGCAGGGCGCCGGGCGCCATGCCATTCCCTCGATAGACGCGCCACAGCTTCAGGAGCGTCAGGTCGTCGCCGTCCAGCAGGTACAGCGGGTGGATCCGCAGTTCATGGAAGCCGATTTCGCTCAGGCACCAGAAGTCGTCTTCCCGCGGCGCTTCCGGGGTTGCGAATTCGCCGCCGGCGAAGTCTTCCGCCCGGAGGGCGAAGCCGACGGCGAGTCGGAGTTTTTTGCTTCGTCCTCGGTCGGCCGCATCAAGCGATCGACCTCGCGGCCGATCTGCGGAATATGGTGCCGCGGGATGCGCGCCAGGGCCGAATCCGGGACGCCCCGTTCGGTCCGCACGAACGGAACCTTGAGGTTCTCCCAGCCCACCAAGAACATGCGCGCGGCTTCGATGCCGCGGATGATCGGATAGACCGTATCGTCCGCGACCATCTGTGCGTAACGGTCGTACCGATCGTGGACGATGGCCGTGATGGGCTGAAGGGCTTCCTCGAAGGCGGCCAGTTGCTTTGCGGCTTCGAGGCTTTCCGCCCGGCCTTCCTCGGTCGTCGTATCGAGGGTGCCGGACATCGCCTGCTCGCCGACCGCGACCAACGCTTCGATATAGGCGTCGATCTTTGACGCGAAGAACTGCCGATCGGCCTCGCTGGCCTCGTCCATCACTTCAAGGACGCCGGCGCGGAGCACCTGCAGCTTCTCGATGACATGATGTTGCCGGCCGCCGCGGGCGATCGTCGCCCGTTCGAGCGCGGCTTGATCGTACAGGCCCGGCGGGCGCAGCAGATAGGCGATCTGCCGTTCCTCGGGCAAGGCGCGCTGGTCAATGGGAACGAA
>DASVCS010000129.1:0-8088 GCA_036381495.1 Longimicrobiales bacterium | reverse complement strand
CGCCCCGCCCCCACCCCCCCCGCACCTGGTCCGCCTGTTGCATGCATCGCGCGCAACGGGAGGTGGAGCTTGGACAACGTACGGATCGTCAACGAGATCACCGATGCGTTCGCCGAGAACCGGATCGACGACCGCATCCTCTCCCGGTACTTCGCGCCGGACTTCGAGCACGTGGTCAACGGCCGCCGCACCGACCTGCGTGGCTACTCCGATCGCCTCGCCCGATACATGCGCGACTACGAGCGCTTCCGCATCTCCGACCGGGAGGAGCCGATCGCGGCCGACGACAAGGTCGTGACCTCGTACACGCTCGAGGGCGAGAAGCGCGACGGCGGGACGGACGAGCTGGCCGTGATGGCGATCTGGCGGCTGGCGGACGGCAAGGTGAAGTCGCTGCACGAGGTGGACGCGCCGCGCGAGCATTGAGCCGGCACGGCGCCGCGCCGAAGGGCGCGGCCCACTCTCGAGGCGCTCTCGATCACGTTCACGACGACGGCCCGCACGGCCGCCTACGCCCCGCCGCTCGCCATCGCCTCGAACGGGTTCACCACCGGCACGCCCGTCGGCTCGAAATGTGAGACGTTGCGCGTCGCAGCTATACGCGCCCCCTCCGACCCCGTGTCCAACCGGTCGAGCGGCCATCCTTTTAGAGCGGTCCGCCCGCGAGTTCGGAGCCGCGCGGCCGCTCGCCGCGCCCGGTTCGCGGGCGCGTGCGGCTCCGAAGTGACGCGACAACCGCTCTAGTCGCCCCTCGACGAGTCGCACGAGCACTGGATCTACCGCGACCGCGCCCGTCACACCCCCTTGCGCGCACGCGGATCCGCAGCCATGATTCATGGCCATGGCCATGACTCTGTGGCCATGACTCTGTGGCCATGACGTCGGCCGGGCGCCCTGCGGCACCCGGAACTCGCGGACCGCGGGCCCGAACGAATGGAGGCGAGCCATGCCAGGTGCGAAGCGCGTGAAGGCGACGCTCAGGGCGCCTGCGGCGCCGCGCGGCGCCAGCGCTCCCGAGGTGGTCGAGATCGCCGCGGGCGTGTTCAAGAACACCTGCCTGGAGCTGATGGACAGGGTCAGCGCCGGAACGACGCAGTACCTGATCACCAAGCGGGGTCGACCCGTGGCGAAGCTGGTGGCGCCGGACGTGGCGGCGCCCAGCGCGTTCGGGTTCCTGCGCGGGACGGTGATCGAGCACGGCGACATCGTCGCGCCGGACTTCGAGGCGTGGGGCGACCTGGCGTGAGCAATGGGCTGGGTCCGGTGCGTGACGCGGCTGCGCTGACCGGATACGACGGCCCGCTGCTGCTGGACACGCACGTCTGGCTCTGGCTGCTCGAGGGCGACACGGGGCGGATCGCGCCGGCGCTGCGCGAGCTGCTCGAGCGCAGCGGCGCCCGGGGCGCGCTGCGGGTCCTGGACATCTCGTACTGGGAGGTCGCGGTCAAGACGGCACGGGGCAAGCTTTCCCTGTCGATCGACGCGAGCGTGTGGTTCCGCCGCGCGGAGCGGGCGCCCGGCATCGCGTTCCTGCCGCTCGACCGGGACGTGCTGCTGCTGGCGACGCGCCTGTCGGACGCGCTGCACAACGATCCGGCGGACCGTATGTTGATCGCCGCAGCGTTGCTGCACGACCTCCCGCTGGTCACGGCGGACGCCCGGCTGATCGAGTACGCAACGTCGCACCAGGCCCCGCAGGTCGTGGACGCGCGGAGCTGATGCCGGGTTTGACTGCCGCGGGCGCGTTCGACTTCGAAATGACGCGACGACAGTTCCCAGCTCGCGCACGCGCTCGCGCTCCTGAACCCGGCCTCCGTTGCGTCGTGCTCGCCACCGTCCGTGCTCGAATTGCCATTCCCTCGCCCCGCCGCGAGCCCGATCGTCGTGAACCGTGGACTGCCGTCGTGAGCGATGTTCCCGTTGACATGCGGCTCGCATGTGCGCATGTTAGGCGCATGGCGATGATCCAGATACGAAACGTCCCCGACCCCTTGCACCGCGAGCTGAAGGCGCGCGCGGCGAGAGCCGGCATGACCCTGTCCGACTACCTGCTCGACGTGGTGCGGCGCTCCATCGAGCGGCCCGACCCCCGGGATCTGCTGCGGCGGATTCGAGAGCGGGCGCCGGTGTACCCGTCGGAATCGCCGGCCGCGGCGGTGCGGGCCGAACGCGAGGAGCGGTAGGAGGCCGCGCCGGTGGTCGTCGCCGACGCCTCGGCGGTGCTCGAGGTCCTGCTGCGCACGGAGGCCGCGCCCCGGGTCGAGACCCGGCTCTTCTCGGCCTCGACGCTGCACGCGCCGCACCTGCTGGACCTCGAGGTCGCGCAGGTGCTGCGGCGGTACGAGCTGCGGGGCGAGCTGTCGCGCCGCCGCGGCGCGGAGGCGCTGGCGGACCTCGCGGACCTCACGATCGAGCGGTACCCTCACCACCTCTTCCTCGGCCGGATCTGGGAGCTTCGTCGCAACGTGACCGCGTACGACGCGGCCTACATCGCCCTCGCCGAGGCGCTCGACGCTCCGCTCGTGACGCGGGATGCGCGGCTCGGCCGGGTGCGCGGGCACGGCGCACGGGTGGAGGTCATCGTGTAGGAGACGCCCTTCCGAATCCGAGGCTGACATGGCATCCGATCCAGGTCTCGTCCAGTTCATCTGCGAGCAGTTGCGCGGAGTGGGAGAGGTCTCCCACAGGAAGATGTTCGGTGAGTACGCGATCTACGTCGGGAACAAGGTCGTCGCGCTGGTCTGTGACGACCGGCTCTTCCTGAAACCGACCGCCGCCGGCCGCGCGCTCCTCGAGGCGCCGGTCGAAGCGCCCCCGTACCCCGGGGCCAAGCCCTATTTCCTGGTCGACGCGTACGTCGACGACGCGGAGTTCCTCTCCACCCTCTTCCGCGCGACGGAGCGCGAGGTCCCCGAGCCGAAGCCGAAGAGGCGCAAGGCGCGCTGAATCGGGTTGAGCGGCATGATGTGGCCGCGTATGTTCGTCGAGATCCCGCGCCGGCCGAGCCGGGCCCCGACCGCCGCACCCGCCCGGGAGGTCGATGATATGATGCCGCACCGCGGCGACGTCTTCTGGGCGGTCGACCCCGACGAGTCCGACGTGCCGTGGGTCGTGCGGTACACGATCCGGCCGGCGCAGGGCTGAGGGAGGGCGGACGAAGGGCATCGAGACCGCTGCCTCCAAGCGGCGACCGTCGCCGTGACACGGAGCACCTGCTCGCCCCCCTCGGACCGGTGACCGGCGCGGGGACCGGCGTCACGCCGAGTCCGTCGTCGCTTCGCTCCGCTCCGAACCCGGCGCGCCGCCACCCGCCGACAACTCGACCGTGAAGCGCGCCCCGGCGCCGGACGGTCAACGGCTTTCCATTCCACTATCTGGTGGAATGCGGCGCGCCTTCCGCTTGCCTATCATCGACTCGAGCCCGGTCCGTACGTGCGGCCCGGGCATCCCCGCCTGAGGGGATGTGGGTCCTCGAGGCGAGAACGGCAATCTGACGGAGGGTTGCGCCATGTACGAACACTTGCCGAAGCAATCATCGGCCGATGCGGCCCCAACCGGCTCTTCGGCCGCGTCTTCCCGCGCCGTGCGCACGACTGATCCGGCGCGCCGCACGTGGCTCGCGCCGGCCGTCGAGGTGCTGCCCCCGCTGCGCGATCTGACGCTCCAGTCCCCGATCGGCGGCGACGAGGGTGGTTTCGGTTTCCTCGACCTCCCGGATCCGACCCGTCGTTTGGGCTGAGTTGCGGGGCTCTCCCCGGACCTCGACACCCGAACACTGGTCCCCAGACAACGGAGACGGATGATGCGGTCAACGAACTCCATACCCTGGGCGCGGGGCACGGCGCTGCTCGGCCTTGCGCTGCTCCTCGCCGCCCGCTGCGCGGAGGAGTCCGCCTCGCCGCTCGAGACCGAGCGCGCCGCCGATACGCCCGAGTCCACCTTGGCGGCGCTGCTGGTCTGCACCGTGCAGGTCGGCCAGGGCGGCGGCATGACGTGCGGGCCGGCGGACGCCACCGGCCCGGCCGGCGGGCCGAACATGGACCTGGTGGTCATCGGCAGCCAGCACCACTTCGTGCGCCTGGCGAACACCACGCCCACCGTGGCGTCCGACGTCTGGAGCGCGGACGTCACGGTGCAGAACCTCACGCTCCAGCCGATGGGCACGGTGGACGGCACCACCCCCCAGGCCGCCGGCGTGCGGGTCTTCTTCGTCGATGAGCCGAACAACGGCGTCGTCGTCGCGAACCACGACGGCTCGGCCGTCTTCACGGGCACCGAGCCGCAGAAGTACTACGCGTACGCGGGCGCGGACCTGGGCGGCGACCAGATCCTGACCTCGGGCGAGACGAGCGCCGCGAAGACGTGGCAGTTCACGCTGAACGGCGCGACCACGTTCCAGTTCAGCGTGCTGATCAGCACGCCCGTGCCGGACGATGAAGAGTACGGCGTGGTGTTGGCCGAAGTCTCGGCGGGCGGGGAACACACCTGCGGCGACGACGATGATGGGAACATCTACTGCTGGGGCAAGAACTCCGCCGGCCAACTGGGCGACGGCACGGGCGACTCGAGGAGCGTGCCCGGCGCCGTGGACGTGAGCGGCCTGCCCTTGGCGGACAGGACCCTGTCGAACGCCACCGCGGGTCACAATCACACCTGTACCATCGCGGGATTGACTGGCCACGCGTACTGCTGGGGCGTGAACGCGGACGGCCAGCTCGGCGATGCGGACAGCAGCGGAAACAGTAGCTTGGTTCCGGTCGACGTAAGCTTTCCGGTCGGCGTCCAGTTCGACGAGATCCAGGCAGGGATCACCCACACGTGCGCGATCTCCTCTACGGACGACCTCTACTGCTGGGGCGACAACACCTATGGCCAACTGGGCGATGGCTCGATGAACGACGCCAACGCCCCGGTCCTGGTCAGTAAGCCGACGGAGGTGTCCGCCTGGGAGTCCGTCGTACTGGGTCTTCGGCACACCTGTGCGCGGGCCACGAGTGGCGATGTCTACTGCTGGGGCCAAGGCACGCTGGGCCAGATCGGCAACGGCTCGACCGCGCAAAGCCTCACGCCGACGAAGGTTGCCGCGCCGATCGGCGTGACGCTGTCCGGCCTCGCCGCCGGCTGGTATCACACCTGTGCCGAAGGCTCGGACGGCAACGCGTACTGCTGGGGCCGCGGCGTCGAGGGACAGCTCGGCGATGGCGAGGCCGCCATATCGTCCAACTCCCCTGTCGCGGTGAGCGCGCCGGCAGGCGTGACGCTGTCCGGGCTCACCGCGGGCGAAAGGTACACCTGTGCGCTGGACTCGGACCGCCAGGCGTACTGCTGGGGCGACAACGGCTCTGGCCAGCTCGGCGACGGCACGACCACCCAGCACGACACGCCCGTGCCGGTCAGCGCGCCCGCCGGCGTGAGCTTCACCTCGCTGTCGGCCGGCGACACGCATACCTGTGCCGTGAGCTCCGACGGCCCCATCTACTGCTGGGGCGCCAACGATGAAGGTCAGCTCGGCGACGGCACGACCACGAACCGCCTGACGCCCGTCGTGGTCGCGGCCACGGCGGCCCCGGAGGACTGAGCGGGATCGCGGGCTGAACCGTCGCGGTCGGGGGACCGCCGTCCCCCGACCGCGGCGCCCGGCGGGCTACGCTGGCGGCGCTCGGTGGGCCGTACCCGACTCCCGATCCGGCAGGCCGCTGATCGAGAGCCGCAGCCCCTTTGCTGCTGCGAACGGCGGCAGCCGGATCGCCTCACCGGGATGGGCGGGGACACCGCCGCCGTGGCGGACCAGCAGCTCCAGCCGGCCATTCACGCCCAGCTTGCGGTAGAGGCTGAGGACGTACTGGTGCACAGTCGCCACGGCGAGGCCCATCTCCTGAGCAATGGCGCGCTCCGAGCGGTCGGTGAGGAGCCACCGCAGCGTCTCCCGCTCCCTGCGGGACAGCCGCGGCGTCGGCGGGTCGAGCAGCGCGAAGTGGCGGGCGAGCCGCCGGAAGTACCACGGCAGGTGCAGCATGACGGTGTGGATCAACGCACGCTGCCGCGCGCCGAAGTCCCGGCCGCGCCCGGCGCGGTCGATCGTGAGCGTCGCCTGGAGCCGCGGCGAGACGGGGCACACGCTCTGGATCCGGTCCCGGATCCCGAGCGAGCGTAGGAACTCCGCCACGTACGGCTGGCGCTGCCAGACCGCATCGGACATGAGATGCCGGCGCAGGAGCGTCCGCGTGCGCGCGGCGCCCGCGACCCTGCGGGCCAGGCGGCGCATCGGCAAGTCCTCCAGCAGGCGTGACGGCTCGTGGTACCACGCCGCGGCCGCACGCCGCCGGTCCTCCGCCCGCCCCTCGTACAGCGCCTGCACCGGCCGCCAACCGCGCAGCGGGTCCGTCTCGCGCCGTTCGGGAAGCGCCAGCACGCTGAATACGATGAACCCCTCGTCGGCGCCGATCAGCCGGTAGACGGAGGCAAGGGCGTGGTGCGCGGCGGCGGCCGGATCGTCCTCGGAGATTTCGGCCAGCTCGCCGCACAGCGCCAGGACCTTGCGCCAGTCGCGAGATTTCAGGGACATGTCGCACAAGATGGCGTGCCTGCGAGCCCCGGACAAGGATTGGATACGGGATATGGAAACAGGAGCCCGATGATGCGGTCCGCGAAAGCGGTCCACCCGTCATCCGTCGTGCTTCGCGCCCTGGCCGCCGGCGTGGCACTGGCGACCGGGGCGTGCCGTGACCCCGCCGATCCGACGCCGCGCACGGCCGAGATCGTCGCCATCGGGCGGCTCGAGCGGGGCCTACCGCTCCTGCTGCGCGTCGTCGAAGCGGCCGGTGACACGGTACCGCCCGCCGCGGTCGCCTGGACCGTCGAACCGGCCGATGCCGGCACGCTGCGCGGGGACACGCTCCGGCTCGAGCGTGCCGGCTCGATCCGGGTCACCGCGGCCTACGACGGGCGGGAGCTGACGCGCGGGCTGGACGTCGCGGCGCCGCCCGCGATCCTCTTCGACATGGTGGTGGACGGCAACCGGGACCTCTACCGCGCCGCGCTCGACGGCGGCGAGATCGAGCGGCTGACCACGCACGCGGGCGAGGATTTCGACCCGACCATCGCCGGCGACGTCGTCGTCTTCGTGAGCGACCGCGACGGAAACGACGAGCTGTACGCGCTGCCGCTGGCCGGCGGCGGCGAGCGGCGGCTGACGGCAACCGGCGTACCGGAGAAGCACCCCGCGCTCTCACCGGATGGCTCGCGGCTCGCGTTCGTGCGCGGTTCGGGGCTCACGCGCCTCTACGTCGCGAACGCCGACGCGAGCCAAGCCGAGAGGCCCGACCCGGAACACGGGCACGACGGAACGCTCGAGGTTGCCCCGGCGTGGAGCCCCGACGGCCGCACGCTGGCCTTCGTCTCGACCGCCGGGGGCGACCCGGACCTCTATCTCTGGAGCGGCGGCGCCGCCACGTTCCTCGAGGGGAGCGACGGCGGTGAGTTCGAGCCCGCCTGGAGCCCCGACGGCGAGCGCATCGCCTTCGCGTCGACCCGCGACGGCGATGCGGAACTCTACCTGCTGCGCCCGGGCGACCGAGTGGTGACGCGCCTGACCCGGCGCGAGGGGAGCGACGGCGTTCCGGCCTGGCTCGCGGATGGCCGGATCGTCTTCGTCGCCTACGACGGCACGACGCCCTCGCTGCGGTGGCTGGACCCCGAGGCGCCCGAAGCAGTCCACGCGATCGCGCTTCCGGGAGAGGCACGGAACCCGACGGCCGTGCCGCCGCAGTGACCCGGCGCGCGCGCCGGCCGCCGCACGCTCACCCCCGCACTCCACTGGCCGGCCGTGGCGAGCGTGGACACCGACATCCGCCGCGAGACGGCGACGCCCTCGCGCGTCGGGGTCGAAGCGCGGCAGAACAGGGTTCAGCGCTCGAATCCCACCCGCCGCATCACCGGAACGCCTCCGCGTAATCCCGCGCGAAGTCGCGGATCGTGCGCGGCGGGCGGCCGAGGATCCGCTCGACGTCGCCGGAGACCTGCGACGTCGGGCCGCCGGCCTTCTGGTACGCGGCGATCGCGAGCGTGGCGTCGATGAGGAACGCCGGC
>DASVCS010000128.1:0-19851 GCA_036381495.1 Longimicrobiales bacterium | reverse complement strand
GCCCGGCGACGGTCGAGCGCCTCGCCGGGCCGTTCGTTTTGTCCGAAGCGGAGAATGAAATGCCCGAGATCGGTTTCCTCGCGCATCCCTGGTGGATCCCCGTCCTCTACGTCCTTGCGGTCGGTCACCTCACGAACATCTGCGTGACGCTCTTTCTGCACCGCTCGATGACGCACGAGGGCGTGGTCTTCCACCCGGTCGTCGCGCACGCCATGCGGCTGTGGCTCTGGCTGACCACGGGGATGAACACGCGCGAATGGGTGGCGGTCCACCGCAAGCACCACGCGTTCGCCGACCGCGAGGGGGATCCGCACTCGCCCGCAGTGGAAGGGTTCTGGGCGGTCGTTCTCGGAGGCGTCTTCTTCTACCGCAAGGCCATCAAGGACCGGGAACTGGTCGCGAAGTACGGTCGCGGCTGCCCGGACGACTGGATCGAGCGGCACGTCTACACGCCGCACGGCTATCTCGGTCTCTTCCTGATGATGGGGCTCGATGTCGTCCTGTTCGGACTCGGGACGGGACTCCTCGTCTGGAGCTTCATGGCGATCTGGATGCCGATCATGGGCAACATCATCAATGGGTTGGGCCACGCGCTCGGTTACCGCAACTTCTCGACGAAGGACGAGAGCCGGAACCTCTATCCGCTCGGCATCTGGATCGTCGGCGAGGAGTTGCACAACAACCACCACGCGGATCCGAGGTCGGCCAAGTTCAAGGCGCACTGGTGGGAGTTCGACATCGGCTGGATCTACATCCGTCTGCTCTCGGTGGTTCGGCTGGCGAAGGTGCTCTACGCGCGGGGGCTGTCGGCCAAGGAGTTCGCGGAGAAGTATTACGCCAAGAAGGTCGACCAGGCGGCGCACGGCATCGAGGAGGCGGTGGCGGGGCTCGAGAAGGCGGTCGCGCGGCTGGAGCGGAGCGGCACGGGCGAGCTCGACGGCGCCGGTGCGTGACGGCGGCGTCGCGAGCGGCGTCGCTCGCGCCCGGGGCCCATCGCCCGGCCGGTGGGCTCTCCGGCTTCAGCGGCCCGCCGCGACGATCCGTTCGAGCACGTGGCGCGCGTAGTCCTGATCCCATTCGACGAGGCTCCGGCGGGCCTCGACGTCGACGCGTGACGTGGTGGGCGATTCGCGCTTGATCTTCGCGGTCACATCCAGGTCGTCGGTCTCTCCTTCCAGCTCCACCTCCGAGTCGTCCTCTTCGATCTCCCGCTCGGTGATGCGAATGCCGAGGTCGGCGAAGACGCGTTCGGTCCTCCGTGTCACCTGCGGCACGCTCCCCTGGACCAGTGTGGAGGCGCCGCGTGTGGTCAGGTAGATCCCGGTCGCGGCGCCCGCGCCGGCACCGACGGCGGCGGCCGCGCACGCCGCGATGCCGGCCACGAGGGCGAGGAGCAGCACCGAGCGTGTGAAACGGATCAACATCTCTCCTCCATGCGCGAGTGCGATGCGGCCGCGCTCATGGGATGCCGGCCGCGCGGATGCGACCGCTTCATGGAGCGCGCCGGGCGCCGACCCCGGCCGCGCTCGATCGGGCCAGCCGCGGCACCGGAATCGGAGGTAGCCGGTTCGGTACGTGGCACCGCGGTTTCCACGCGCGATGGGCCAGCCGCGCGTTCCCGGCACGGGCGTTGCGCTTGATGAGCGTGGCCGGCGGCGCGGACGGGTTCCACGCCCGCGGGCCGCGGGCGGAGCATCCGGGCGTTGCGGCACGACCGAGCGCGAGACGCAGCGAGTGGCGCCCGGCGCCCGGCCGGAGCGGAGGACAAGTTTCCCGGGGGTGCACATGACGACCGTCCAACGGGTCGCGCAGATCATCGGCTGGATCTCCGTGATCATCGGCATACTCGCCTTCTTCGTGACCGGGTTCGGCATGGAGGCGAGCGTGGCCACTGCACCGCGCCTGTTCGGCCTCTTCCCGTTCAACTTCCTGCATGCCCTGGTGCACGTGGGTCTGGGCATCTGGGGCATCGCCGCGGCGCGCGCGTGGAGCTCGGCGCGAAGCTACTGTCGCATCACGGGCATCATCTTCATCGTGCTCGGCTTCCTGGGCTTCATCACCCCGAGGTTCTTCGGGATCATGCCCATCGGAAGTCATAACATCTGGCTGCACTTCATTCTGGGTGTGATCCTGGCCTACGCCGGGTTCACGGCCCGGGAGGCGCCGCCGGCACGCGCCGCGCCCTGAGCCGGCGCGCTCCGCCCGCGGGTCCGGAGTCGCCCCACGGCCCCCGATGTCGGGTTCGCCGGTCCGTGCGACTCCGGCCCGAGGCGCCACCGCCGGCGCCCCGGCGGACGGTCGCCGCAGCACCACGCCCCCGCGCCGCGCTTGACACCGGTCGCGCCCGCTCCCCACTTTGCGTGCGTTTCCCGCGGGACCGCGATTCCACAGGACGGGCCGGCACCGGCGCCGCCGGGAGACGCCCCCGTCCTCCACCCTTCGAGAGGGACGCGCGATGAGGCGAGTTCTCCGAATCTTCCTCGTGATCGCGCTGGCCGCCGCTACGCCGCTGGCGGCGCGCCAGCGGCCGCAGGTCTTCCGCGGCGCACGCATCCTCCCCATCACCTCGGCGCCCATCGAGAACGGTGTGCTGGTCGTGCGCGAGGGCAGGATCGCCGCGGTCGGCGCTGCCGGCGAGGTCCGGATCCCGGACGACGCCGAGGTCCACGACGTGACCGGCAAGGTCATCATGCCGGGATTGGTCGACACGCACTCGCACATCGGCGGCGGCGACGGCGGCGACCGGTCCGACGCGATCCAGGGCGATGTGCGCATCCTGGACGCCATCAACGCCATGGACGACGGCATCCAGCAGGCGCAGGCCGGCGGGATCACCACGGCCAACATCATGCCCGGCTCCGGCCACCTGATGAGCGGACAGACGGCCTACGTGAAGCTGCGCGACGGCACCACGATCTACGACCTGCTCTACTGCGACGACGTGCTGCACGACATCTGCGGCGGCATGAAGATGGCCAACGGAACGAACCCGCGCGGCGCGCCGCCCTTCCCCGGCACGCGGGCGAAGGCCGCCGCAATGGTCCGGGCACGGTTCGTGGCGGCCCAGGAGTACCGCGAAAAGATCCGCGCCGCGAACGGCGACTCGACCAAGATGCCGCCACGCGACCTCGAACTCGAAGCACTGGTCCAGGTCCTCGAGGGCAAACGCATCGTGCACAACCACACGCACCGGCACGACGACATCCTCACCGCGATCCGATTGGCCAAGGAGTTCGGCTACCGCCTCGTGCTGCACCACGTCAGCGAGGCGTGGAAGATCACCGACGAGATCGCCGCCTCCGGGTTCCCCGCCTCGATCATCGTGCTCGATGCACCCGGCGGCAAACTCGAAGCCATGGACATCCGCATGACCAACGGCGCGGCACTCGAAGAGGCCGGCGTCCTCGTCGGTTTCCACACCGATGACGGGATCACCGATTCCCGCTTCTTCCTCCGCTCCGCCGCACTCGCCGTGCGCGCCGGGATGTCCCGCGGCGCCGCGCTCTACGCCATGACCATGGCCGGCGCTCGCATGCTCGACCTCGATGAGCGGATCGGCTCGCTCGAACCGGGCAAGGACGCGGACTTCATCATCCTCTCCGGCGATCCGCTCAGCGTCTACACCCACGTCGAGCAGACCTGGGCCGCGGGCGAGAAGGTCTTCGACCTCAGCGATCCCAGGGACCGGGCGTTCGCGATCGGCGGCTACAACGTGGCGCGGCCGGTCAGCCTCACTCACCACGCGGGGATGGAGGGGCACTGATGCGGGGGGGCGAGCGGAGAAGGGCTAGTAGGGCCAGGGCTGGGGCTAGGGCTAGGGCTGGGGCTGGGGTGGGCAAGGCAGGGGGTTGCGTCGGTGGAGGGGTCGGGATCGGTGCCGTCTTCGTTGGTGCTGGGCTGCCGTGGGCGCGGTTGCGGGCGGTTTCGGCAGGACTCGGGGTGGTGCTGTTGGGGCTCGGGGTGGGGGCGGAGCGTGCGGCGGCGCAGCTCGCCGTCCGCGGCGGGACCGTCTACACCATGGCGGGCGCGCCCATCACGGATGGCGTCGTTCTCATCGGGCGGGATGGCAGGATCGAACGAGTGGGCGCCGCGTCCGACGTCGACATCCCAGACGGTTACCGGGTGCTCGAGGGGGAGGTCGTCACGCCCGGGCTCATTGATGCGCACACGGTCGTCGGGCTCGCCGGGTACCTGAACCAGGAGCAGGATCAGGATCAGCTCGAGCAGTCCAACGCGATCCAGCCCGAGCTGCGCGCGTTCGACGCGTACAATGCGCGGGAGCGGCTGATCGAATGGGTGCGCGGCTTCGGCGTCACGACGCTGCACACCGGCCATGGACCGGGTGCGCTGATGAGCGGCCAGACGATGGTCGTCAAGACGCGCGGCAACAACGTGGGTGAGGCGATCGTCGACTCGGTGGCAATGGTGGCGATGACGCTGGGTCCCGAGGTGAGCCAGAATTTCGAGTCGCCCGGCACGCGCGCGAAAGGAGTGGCGATGATCCGGGCGGCGTTCATCAAAGCGCGCGAGTACGCACGCAAGCGCGCCGCGGCGGAGGACGGGAGCGGGCCGGAGCGGGATCTGAAGCTCGAGATCCTGGCGCGCGTCCTGGACGGCGAGGTGCCGGCACTGATCACGGCCCAGAAGGTGAGCGAGATCCTGGCGGCGCTGCGGCTCCAGCAGGAGTTCGGTTTCCGGCTGGTGCTCGACGGCGCGGCGGAGTCGTATCTGGTTACCGATGAGATCCGGGCGGCGGGCGTCCCGGTGATCCTGCACCCGACCATGGCGCGGCAGCGCGGCACGCTCGAGAACGCGACGCTCGAGACCGCGAAGATCCTGCACGAGGCGGGGATCCCGGTCGCGCTCCAGAGCGGTTACGAGGGGTACGTCCCGAAGACGCGCGTCGTTCTCTTCGAGGCCGCCATGGCCGCGGCGTACGGCCTCCCGTTCGAGGCGGCGCTCGCCACGGTCACGATCGATGCGGCGCGCATCCTCGGAATCGCCGACCGCGTCGGCTCGCTCGAAGAGGGGAAGGACGGCGACGTCGCGATCTTCGACGGCGACCCCTTCGAATACACGTCGCACGTCTGCGGCGTGGTGATCGAAGGGGCCGTGGTGAGCGAGCAGTGCCGGTAGCGGCGGCGCGGGGCGCCGCCTGCCTCTCGATCCTCGCGCTGCTCTGCGCCCCGCCCGTCCGGGCGCAGGGCGCGGCACGGGCGCCGGCCGTCCTCGAGTTGCCGGCGAGCACGCGCGCGCTCGCGCTGGGCGGCGCGTTCGTCTCGGTGGGCGGCGATCCGGACGCGATCTTCTACAATCCCGCACTCCTCACGGCGGCGCGGGGGATCGGGCTGGCCGCGCAGCGCTACGGCTCCGCGAGCACGCTGGCCACGGTGTCCGCGGCCATCGAGATGGAGCCGGGCGGCATCGGCATCGGCGTGCAGATGCTGGACTACGGCGCGCCGGCGGACGCGGCGCCCGGGACGGCGTTCCCCACGCGCGGCGACCTGCTTGAGCGCGGGCCGGTGCCTGCCAGCGACCTCGTCGTCTCGCTGGGTTACGCGCGCCCGGTGAAGGGCGTGCGCCTCGGCATCGTCGGGAAGTACATCGAACAGCGGGTGGCGGGCGAGCGGGCCGGAACCGCCGCCGTGGATCTGGGCGCCGCGAAGGAGCTGTTCGGCGCGACGATCGGCCTGGCCATCCAGAACCTGGGGCGCGGCTTCGACGCCGGCGGCACTCGCATCCCGCTCCCGCGCCGCATCACGCTGAGTGCGGCGCACCCGCGCAAGATCGTGGGCCCGTTCGACCTGATCACCACGGCCAGCGTCGCGACGCTCGAAGACTGGACCGTCGTACCGGGGCTCGGCGTCGAACTCGCCTGGTGGCCGGTGGTCGGCAAGACGTTCGTGGGCCGCATCGGTTTCCGCCACGCGGCGTCCGATACGGTGAGCCCCGTCACCTTCGGCGGCGCCTTCATCGGCGACCGCTTCACGCTCGAATACGCGTACGAAGGCGTCGAGGGGCCCGGCGGCGGGCACCGGGTGGGGATCCGCTGGGAGGGGTGAGGTGGGGCACGGGTAAAGATGGAACAACCATGCTCCTCGACCGGATCCCTCATACGACGCGCCTCGGGCGCTTGCTACGTCGGCCCCTGCGCTGGGTTCCTCCCGACCGGCCTCGGCCGATTCTCACGGGGCCGGCCGCGGGCCTGCTCTGGTATCCGGCTTCGGGCCCGCACGGAATGTGGCTTGGCCTGTACGAGCGGAAAGTGCTCCGTCGCTTCGGCCGTCTGCTCTCTCCCGAAGACGTGGTGTGGGATGTCGGTGCACACGCGGGGCTCTTCACCCTGCTCGCAGCGCATAGAGGCGCGACCGTCCACGCGTTCGAACCCCTGCCGGACAACGCCGCCTGGATCTCGAGGCACCTCGAACTGAACGGGCTTGCTGCCCGCGTTCGCGTTTGGAAGTACGCGCTCGGCGCACACTCCGGGTCCGCACGATTTCACCGCGAAGCCACGCGCATGGAGGGACGCGTCGCTCCGCTGGCCAGAGACACGGTCGCCGTCTATCGCGCCGACGACCTGCGGCTCTCAGCGCCTACGGTGCTCAAGATCGATGTGGAAGGAGAGGAGCTGAACGTGCTGCGCGGTGCCGCGGGACTACTGGCTACGGCGAGGCCACTGCTCTTTCTCGAGACGCACGCCCCCGTATCGATCGCCGATTGCCTGGAGCTTCTGCCGGAATACGGGGCGCAGGCGATCGACGGCGTCCGATTTCTTTGCCGGCCTACGAATCAACGCGGCAACGCCGACTCTCGCTATCCTTCGTCATGACTGGACCCGTCCGGGGGGCGTTCCCACGTAGGCAGTGCGCGGGAGATCGTGTGCGTTCCCTAGCCGCCACGCACGTGCGGTATCCGCCCTGATCTCCCGAGTGCTCGGCGTCGTCGTGGGTTCCGCAGCGCCATGGTCGCCGCGCTGCGCGCGCCAATACGCCGATGCACTCTGGAGCGGTTGTCGGGTCACTTCGGAGTCGTACACGGGCGCGAACCGAGCGCAGCGAGCGGCCGCGCGGCTCGGAACCCGCGGCCGAACCACTCTAGATCCCGTCCTGCTCTCGGCCACGACTCGAGCACCCCGTCCGCGTCTTTGCGGTTCAATTACTCCCGGCAACGCCTCCCGCCCGCTCGTCCGCCAGCAGGAACGCCGGGTCCAGCGCGGAGAACCCGATCTCGTCCACGACCACCGTGCCGGCCGGGGTGCGGTCGAAGACGAAGCGGACGGTCCGCAGTCGGGCGAGGTCGAGCGCGGGGTTGGCGGCGGCGAAGTCGTCGAGCGGGATCGTGTAGCTCTGGAGCACCAGCTCGTACGGGTTGTCGAAGCGGTCGTCCTCACGGTCGGCGCGCCGCAGGATGTGGATCTCGAGCGGCTTGCGCGCCGCGCCGTAGCGACTGAGCGGGAGCCGGGCCGCGGTGCCGGCGGCATCCGTGACCTCGATGGTGAGGTCGATCCGCGCCGTATCCTCGTCCGGCTCGTCGTCCTCGGGCGCTTCCTCGCGTTCGTCCCCCGCCCCTGCCGCCTTGCGCGCGGCCGAGTCGCCCGGCGCTTCGGGCGGCTCGGGCACCTCGTTCGTCGGGGCGAGGAGGAAGGAGAGCGCATCGCCCGGCCCGAGCGCCCAGGCGGCGGCGAGCGAGTCGGGGAGCGTCACGGTGTACGACGGCGGCTGCGCCGGCTGCGCGTCCGCCTCCCCGCGGTTCCACCCGAGCCACACGGCCTGGTTGTCCTGCGAGGCCGAACCCCTCTCTTCGTTGCGGGAGCGCAGGTCGAGCAACCCTTCGCGCCAGACGGCCAGGCCGGCGCCGTCGAGGCGGACGCCGGCAACGCTCCCCGCGGTGACGTCGATGTCCGCCTCGTAATCGGCCACGGCCCGGAACGTGCTCGTCTGGAAGCGCGTGATGTACATGGTCTTCGGGAGCCAGCCGCCGATCACGCGGTGGTCGCGGAAGATCGGTAGGTAGCGCGTGTCGCCCTTCAGCGTCGCCTCGAGGAACGCCGAGATGTAGATCTTCGCGAAGCGCCGCTGCTCCTCGGGGGCGAGCAGCGCACGCAGGTCGAGGATGCGGCCGCTGCGGCGCCCGACGTCGTTCGGACCCCAGACCGTGTTCCACTGTCCGTGGTTCGCGCGGTAGACGTAGACCGCCGCCTTGAACCAGGGCTTGCCGTCCGTGAACCGGACCCGCTGGTACTGCCGCAGCCCGTGGAAGCTCGTCACGTCGCCGTCGTGCGAGCCGTGGAAGACCAGGTAGTTCACGTTCTCGACCGGGACCAGCCGCTCCGCCGGACGGTACTGCCCGTCCACCGGTGCGATCGCGACCAGCGACTTGATCGAGAAGCCGAAGTCGAATTCGACCGTCGCGTCATCCGGGTAGCGGCTGAGCCGGTTGAACGCCGCCGCGTGGCCGACCGCCTCGCCGCCGCGCGAGTGGCCGATCAACGCGATGTTCTCGAGGTCCACCTTGCCGTAGAACGGATTGCCCGGCTCCGCGTCGAAGCCGCGCCACAGCTCGAGGTGCTTCAGCAGCATCCAGCCGCGCGCGTCGTTCTCCTCGCGGACCCCGCCGTTCAGGAAGTTCATGTCCACGGAGGCCACGATGAACCCGCGGCTCGCCAGCAGCTCGCCGAGGTAGGCGTAGCCCGGGTCCGAGAAGTCCTTCATGTCGTGGTTGCCGTGGACGATCAGGACCAGCGGGAACGGACCCGCACCCTCGGGATACCACACGCGCGCGTTCCGCGGGAACGAATCGGGGCCGAATCCCCAGTAGTCCTTTCTTTCCTTCGCCTGCTCGCGCCCGAACGAGACGAGCTTCGAGGCGTCCACACTCGCCGTCTTCAGTGTGACCGAGTCGCGGTACTCGGGCCGGCGCCGGTCCGTGCCGCTGCCGTAGTACAGCTTCCGGACGGCGTAGGGCCCCGGCTCCGCCGGGTTCGGCGCGTCGAGCAACTGCTGCGCGAGGACGAAGGCGGAATCATCTTCGGCGAGCCGGAGCGCGCCGCGGCAGCCGAACAGGAAGAGAACCGCGAGCAGCGCGGCCAGGGGCGGACAACGTCGTGGTTTCATCGATGAACGGTCCCAACGAGCGGTTTCGGGGATGCGGGCGCCGCGCCCGAAGATGGACGGCGCGGTGCCTGGCGCGCAACCCGGGGTGCCGCAGGCACCCACGATCCTTGACGCTCCATGCGCCGCACACTACCCTGATGAGGATGTGCATTGGATAGGATCTCGCCCCTCCGGGAATCGCTCATGTCGTTCACCCGCTGCCGTACACTCCTGATCACGACGCTGATCGCCGGAGCGCTCGCGCCGTGCCCCGTCGCCGCGCAGGGCGCAGCCACGGATTCCGCGCTCGAGGCGATGCTGCGGCGGGTGTTCCTGGAGGGGGATTTCGCCTCCGAGCGGTTCGGCCCGGCGCGATGGCTGGATGGCGGCCGGGCGTACACCACGCTCGAGCCGTCCGAGACGGTGCCGGGCGCGCGCGACATCGTGCGTTACGAGACTGCGACGGGCGCGCGCACGGTCTACGTCCCGGCGCGGGCGCTGGTGCCGGAGGGCGCGGAGGCGGCGCTCGAGATCGATGACTACGCGTGGTCGCCGGACGGGTCGATGCTGCTTGTCTTCACGAACTCGCGGCGAGTCTGGCGGGACAACACGCGGGGCGACTACTGGGTGCTGGACCTGCGTAGCGGCGCGCTGCGACAGCTCGGCGGGCCGGATGCGGCGCCATCATCGCTGATGTTCGCGAAGTTCTCGCCGGACGGCGACCGCGTGGCGTACGTCCGCGAGGGCGACCTCTACGTCGAACGGATCGCCGATGGCGCGATCACCCGCCTCACCTCGAACGGCTCGCGCACGCTGGTCAACGGCACCACCGACTGGGTCTACGAGGAGGAGTTCTCGCTGCGCGACGCGTTCCGCTGGTCACCGGACGGGCGGAAGATCGCCTACTGGCAGTTCGACATGACGGGCGTGCGGGACTTCCTCCTGATCAACGACACGGACTCGCTGTACTCGTACGTGATCCCGATCCAGTACCCGAAGGCGGGGACCACGAACTCGGCGGTCCGCGCAGGCATCGTGGACGCCGCGGGCGGCGCCACGACCTGGATCGACCTGCCCGGCGACCCGCGCAACGACTATCTGCCGCGCATGGACTGGGCGGCCGGCTCGGAGGAGCTGGTGCTCCAGCGCATGAACCGGCTTCAGAACACGAACCGCGTGCTGCTCGCGGACGCGGCGACGGGCGCGGTCCGGACCGTGCTGATCGAGCGCGACAGCGCCTGGCTGGACGTCGTCGATGACCTGCGCTGGCTCGATGGCGGCGAGCGCTTCCTCTGGATGAGCGAGCGCGACGGCTGGCGCCACATCTACACCGTCGCGCGCGAGGGCGGCGCCGATGGCATCCGCCTCCTGACGCCGGGCGATTACGACGTCATCTCGATCGCGGCAGTCGACGAGGCCGGTGGCTGGATCTACTTCATCGCCTCCCCCGGGAACGCGACGCAGCGCTACCTCTACCGCGTCCCGCTGACCGGCGGCGCACCCGAGCGCATCACGCCTGCGGCGGCCGAAGGCACGCACGGCTACGACATCTCGCCGGATGCGCGCTGGGCCTTCCACTCGTTCTCGGACTTCGACTCGCCGCCGACCATCGACCTCGTGCGGCTCCCGTCCCACGAGGTGGTCCGGACGCTGGCCGACAACGCGGAGCTGCGCGCCGCCGCCGCACCCCTGCTCGATCGCAGGACCGAGTTCTTCAAGGTCGAGGTCGGCGATGGCGTGATGCTCGACGGCTGGATGATCTTCCCCCGGAACTTCGATCCGAGCCGCAAGTATCCGCTCCTCATGCACGTCTACAGCGAGCCGGCGGCGCAGACCGTACTCGACCGGTGGAGCGGCTCGCGCGGCCTCTGGCACCGACTGCTCGCCGATCAGGGCTACATCGTGGCGAGCGTCGACAACCGCGGCACGCCGGCACCGAAGGGGCGCGCCTGGCGCAAGATCGTCTACGGCGCGATCGGCGTGCTCTCGAGCCGCGAACAGGCCGAGGCCGTGCGCGCACTCACCGCGGCCCGGCCCTACCTCGACGCCGACCGCGTCGGGGTCTGGGGGTGGAGTGGCGGCGGATCGGCCACGCTCAACGCGATGTTCCGCTATCCCGACGTCTACGACGTGGGGATGGCCGTCGCGCCCGTGCCCGACCAGCGCCTCTACGACACCATCTACCAGGAACGCTACATGGGGCTGCCGCAGCAGAACGCCGCGGGCTACCGCGCCGGCTCGCCCATCCACCACGCCGAGGGGCTGCGCGGCGACCTGCTCATCGTCCACGGAACCGGCGACGACAACGTCCACTACCAGGGGACCGAGCGGCTCGTCAACCGGCTCATTGCGCTCGGCAAGACCTTCGACTTCATGTCGTACCCCAACCGGAGCCACTGCATCTGCGAGGGCGAAGGGACCACGCTGCACGTGTACTCGCTGCTCACGCGCTACCTCCTGGCGCACCTGCCGCCGGGAGGCCGGCCGCAGCGCGTCTCCACGAAAAGCCACTGATATGATCCGTACCGATGCGCTCGGGCGACTCGAGCACGCCATCACCGCCGCGCCGGAAGAACTCGACGGCTGGCTCCTCTTCGACTTCCGCGGCATCAACCCCATCATGGCCGCGGTCGTCGGGCCGGAAGTCGTCGGAACCCGCCGCGCCTACGTCTACTTCCCGCGCGCCGGCCGCCCCACCGCGCTCGTCCACGCGATCGACGCCGAGCAGTGGCGCGGCTGGCCCGACGCCTGGGAGAAGCGCATCTGGGTCCGCCGCGAAACGCTCGCCCAGGAACTCGGCGCGCTCGTCGGCGGCCGCCGCATCGCCGTCGAGTACTCGCCCGACGGCGCCGTCCCCTACGTCGACTACCTCCCCGCCGGCACCGCGGAGTTCCTGCGCCGGCTCGGCGCCACACTCGTCTGCTCCGCACCGCTGGTCACCCGCTACTGCTCCGTCTGGAGCGACGCCGGCCTCGCCTCCCACCGCCGCGCCGCCGGCATCATCGCCGGCATCGCACGCGAGGGCATCGCCCGCGCCGGCGAGCGGGCGCGCTCGGATGAGCCCATGTCCGAGTTCGAACTCGCCACCTGGATCCGCAACGCCATCGACCGCGCCGGACTCACCACCGAATCCGGACCCAGCGTCTGCTACGGACCCAACGCCGCCCGCAACCACTACGACCCCACGGCCGAAGACGCCGCCCCCATCATCCCGGGCGCACTCCTCCTCGTCGACCTCTGGGCCACCGAGCCCGGCGGCATCTACGCCGACCAGACCTGGATGGGCGCCATCGGCGCACCCGGCGAGCGCGATGCCACCCTCTGGAACGTCATCCGCGAGGCCCGCGACGCCGCTCTCGACCTCCTCCGCGAACGCACCGCCCGCGGCACACCCCCCGCCGGCGCCGAGGTCGACCGCGCCGCACGCGACGTCATCCACCGCCACGGCTACGCCGACTGCATCCAGTGCCGCACCGGACACTCCATCGACCACTACGGACTCCACGGCTACGGCCCGACCATCGATGACACCGAGAGCTTCGACGACCGCGCCCTCATCCCGGGCGTCGGTTTCTCGATCGAGCCGGGGATCTACATCCCCGGCCAGGCCGGCGTGCGCAGCGAGGTCAACGTGCACGTCGAGGATGACGACATCCTCGTCACGCCGGACGACTATCAGTCGGAACTGATCGTGGTGTAACGCACCGGCTGGACCACGGCCCGGCCCGCGCACCCGCGGGCGTAAACGTGGTGACGATCGGGACGGATGGCGGCAAGCCGTCCGGCCCGTAGGAGCGCGGGCGTAGACCGGCATTGACCGGGCGCGAAGCGGCGCGGTCATTGCCTGGGCGCGCGCGTTCGTATATTTTATCCACATGACGCCGGGACGGATCATCATGGCTTCTTCGAAGGACGGACGGACGCGCGACCGGACGCCGACAGGGGCGGTCGCGCGACGGACGGTGGCAGGAATGACACTCGAAGTGCTGCGCGAGAAGATCCTGCGGGGGGAATACCCGGAGGGCGCAGCGCTGCGGCAGGATGCAGTGGCGGCGGAGCTGGGCGTGAGCCGGATCCCGGTGCGGGAGGCGCTGCGTCAGCTCGAGGCGGAAGGGTTGGTGACGTTCAGTCCGCATGTCGGAGCGGTGGTCTCGACGTTGTCGCTGGAAGAGATCGAGGAGTTGTTCCAGCTTCGGGCGCTGATCGAGGCGGACCTGCTGCGGCGTGCGATTCCGATGATGGAGCAGGCGGACCTGGATCGGGCGGACGAGATCCTGGACCAGTACGAGGCGGCGTTTCGGCGTGGCGATGTCGCGGCCTGGGGCGCACTGAACTGGCGGTTCCACGCGACGCTCCTCTCGCCGGCGGAGCGGCCGCTGACGATGGGGATCGTGCAGAACCTCCAGAATCAGAGCGACCGGTACATGCGGATGCAGTTGACGTTGACGCACGGGGAAACGCGTGCGAACGACGAGCATCGGGCGATTGCGGCGGCGGCGCGGCACGGTGAGGTGGAGCGTGCGTGCGCGCTGCTGACGGCGCATATCACGGGTGCGGGGCGAGTGTTGGCGGAGTTCCTGCGCGAGCATCGGGCCCGGACGGAAGGCGCGGCGTAATGGAGGGCGGCGGTCGCGCCGCCTTGCTTGGCCGTGGAACGCGTGCGGAGCCGGTCGCGGCTCCGGCGCTTGCGAACGATAATGACTCACACGTGGAGATCGATGGCCACCGTAGTTGACCGTCCAATACTTCGGAACTTCGTTGCCGGCCGGTTCCGGGCGGGCGCCGCGGACCGGCGGGTGCCGGACGTCAATCCATCGGATGCATCGGATGTGATCGCGGAGGTGCCGGAGGGTTCGGCGGAGGATGTGGCGGCGGCGGTAGCCGCGGCGTCCGAGGCGCTCCCGGGCTGGCGGCGGCTCACGGGTCCGGCACGTGCGGAGCATCTGTACGCGTGGGCTGCCGCGATCGAGGCGCGGCGCGAGGAGCTGGCGTTCGCCATGGCCCGCGAGGTGGGCAAGCCGATCGGCGAGGCGCGGGGTGAGGTCGGGCGGTGCGTGGTGATCCTGCGGTACTACGCAGGGGACGCGGTCCGTTCGGTCGGTGAGGTGGTCCCCGCGCAGGCGGAGGGCGCACTCCAGCTCACGCTGCACGAGCCGCTGGGCGTGGTCGGGCTGATCACGCCGTGGAATTTCCCGTTGGCGATCCCGCTGTGGAAGGCGGCGCCGGCACTGGCGTACGGGAACACCGTGGTGCTGAAGCCGGCGGAGGCGTCGTCGCACATCGCGACGTTGCTGGCCGAGACGGCCGAAGCGGCGGGGTTGCCGGCGGGTGTCTTCAACGTGGTGCTGGGGACCGGTCCGGTCGTGGGTGAGGCACTGCTTCATGCCGAAGCGGTCCGGGCCGTGAGCTTCACCGGCTCGGGCGCCGTCGGCGCGCGGGTGGCGGCGGTGTGCGCCGAGCGCAACATCCGCTACCAGACCGAGATGGGCGGCAAGAACGTCGCGATCGTGGCGGCGGATGCCGATCTCGATCGGGCGGCGCGGCTCACGGCGGCGGGCGCGATGCGCTACGCCGGCCAGAAGTGCACTGCGACGAGTCGGGTCGTCGTGGCGAAGGCGGTCGAGGACGCCTTCCTCGAGAAGCTGCGCGAGCAGGTGGCGGCGCTCCCGCTGGGGCCGGTCGATGACCCGGCCGCGGCCGTCGGTCCACTGATCAGCGAGGCGGCGGTCGAGCGCGTGCGTGGCGCGCTCGAAGGCGTGGACGGAGAGACGGTGTGGGGCGGTGGTCCCCCCGATGACGAGCGCCTCTCGCGGGGCTTCTTCCTGAGGCCGGCCGTGGTGCGCGACGTCGCGCGCGACTCGGCGCTGGCGCAGGAGGAAATCTTCGGGCCCGTTCTGGCGGTCTTCCCCGCCGAGGACCTGGAAGAGGCGATCGCGATCGCGAACCACACGCGCTACGGCCTGAGCGCCTCGCTCTTCACGCGCGACCTGAAGAGTGCACTCGACTACATCCGTCGCATCGAGGTCGGGCTCGTCCGCGTCAACGGAGACACGACGGGCGTGGATCCGCATGCACCGTTCGGCGGGTTGAAGGGTTCGAGTTCGGGGAGTCGCGAACAGGGCTCGGCGGCGCGGCAGTTCTACACCGAGATCAGGACCGTACAGATCCATCCGTGAGGGCGGGTGCGGGTGCGCCGCGGCCCTCGCGCCGCGTGGGAACGCCGGCGTCGTGCCCGCCTCGTCTCGGTTCTGCGCGCGCGTACGCCTACGAACGCTGGGGCTCAACTTGAACGTGCAGCTTTCTGATCCAGCCCGCGCAGATCGCGTCGGGCCGTCGTGGCCGGACACCATCACCGTCGTGGACTCCCACACGGAGGGCGAGCCGACGCGTGTGGTGATCGAAGGCTGGCCGCAGCCCGCCGGCGCGACCATGGCCGAGCGGCGGGCGGATTTGCGTGAGCGCTTCGAGTCGCTGCGGCGGGCGGTGATCTGCGAGCCGCGTGGCCACGACGCCGTGGTGGGCGCGCTGCTCACGCCGCCGATCGAGCCCGGCTCCGCCGCGGGCGTGATCTTCTTCAACAACATCGGCTACCTCGGGATGTGCGGCCACGGCCTGATCGGCGTGACGCGCACTCTCGAGTTTCTGGGGCGCATGGGGCCGGGGAAGGTGCGCATCGATACGCCCGTGGGCACGGTGGGCGCGGAGCTGGCGGCCGACGGCACGGTGACCGTACAGAACGTTCCGGCGCGTCGCCATCTCGCCGACGTCGAGGTGGACGTACCGGGCGTGGGACGGGTGAAGGGCGACGTGGCCTACGGCGGGAACTGGTTCTTCATCGCCGAGCTCGATGAGCCCGCGCTCGAGCTCGCGAATCGCGCGGAGCTGACGCGCCTCACCACCGCCATCCGCGACGCGTTGATCGCGCGCGGTGTCACCGGTACGAATGGCGCGCTGATCGACCACATCGAGCTGGGCGCCGCTCCTACGCGCGCGGATGCCGACAGCAGGAACTTCGTTCTCTGTCCGGGCGCGGCGTACGACCGCTCACCCTGCGGCACGGGTACCTCGGCGAAGATGGCCGCGCTGCATGCACGCGGAGAGCTGGCGGTGGGGACGAAGTACCATCAGGAGAGCATCACCGGGAGTCTCTTCACCGGATGGCTCGAGGAGCGCGACGGTGAGCTGATTCCCTTCATCCGGGGCAGCGCGTACGTGACGTCGCGCGCCACGCTCCTCTTCGATCCAGCGGATCCCTTCCGCTTCGGATTCCCCGAGGGGTGATGCGCAGCGGCCAGCCCGACGTACTGATAGTTGGCGCTGGTGTCGTGGGCGCGGCGTGCGCGCTGGCGCTCGCGCGCGAGGGAGTGCGCGTGCTGCTCATCGACGCCGACTTCGTGGGCGGCGGAAGCACCGCGGCCGCGATGGGTCATCTCGTGGTGATGGACGACTCGGAACCCGAGCTCCGGCTCACCGCGTACTCGCGCCGGCTCTGGGCCGAGCTGTCGGAGGAGCTCCCCGCCGATTGCGAGGACGAGCGGCGCGGGACGCTCTGGGTCGCATCGGCCCCCGAGGAGATGGCGGCCGTCCACGAGAAGCGCGAGCGCTACACGCGCAACGGGATCGCGGCCGAGGTGGTGGATGAGCGCACGCTCGCGGAGATGGAGCCGCATCTGCGTCCCGGACTGCCGGGCGCGCTGCACGTGCCCGACGACTGCGTGCTCTACCCACCGGCCGCGGCGCGCTACCTCGCCATGCGCGCGAAGGAGCTGGGCGCGGAGGTGCTCGAGCAGTGTATGGCCGAGAGCATCGATGGATGCACCGTGAGAGTAAGCGAGCGTGGCGGCGCGGCGTATCTCGTTTCGGCGGGAGCGGTGGTGAACGCCGCGGGTGTGGATGCCCCGCGGCTCACGCCGGGGCTTCCCATCATCCCGCGCAAGGGGCACCTCCTCATAACCGATCGCTACCCCGGACTCTGCGGCTGTCAGATCGTGGAGCTGGGCTACCTGCACAGCGCGCACACTCTGGGCGGGGCGTCGGTGGCGTTCAATGTTCAGCCGCGCGCGACCGGGCAGCTGCTCATAGGGTCATCACGTGAGCTGGTGGGGCGAGATCCCGAGGTGAACCGCGATCTGCTGGAGTCGATGCTGCGGCGCGCGATCGACTTCATGCCGGTGCTCGCGCACTGCAACGCGACGCGCGCGTGGACCGGCTTCCGTCCCGCGACGCCGGATGCACTCCCGCTGATCGGGCCGTGGGAGGGAGCGTCGGGCGTGTGGATAGCGGCGGGTCACGAGGGACTCGGAATCACAATGGCGCCGGGCACCGGCGCACTCGTCGCCGACGGAATCCTGGGGCGCACGCCGGCGATCGACCTCGCCCCCTTCGCGCCGGGGCGAGCGATGCCCGCGGCCGCCGAGCCAGCCGGTCTCTGAGCGATGGCCGAAATGGTGGAGATAGTCGTTGACGGTCGCCGGCTGCGCGTGAGCGCAGGGATGACGCTGGCGGCCGCGTTGATGGACGCCGGCGTCAGCGCCTTTCGCATCTCGGTGACCGGCATGCCGCGCGCTCCGATCTGCGGGATGGGAAGCTGCTTCGAGTGCCGGGTCACCGTCAACGGGCGGCCGCATCAACGCTCGTGTCTCATCCCGTGCAGCGAGGGGATGGTGGTCGAGACCGGCGCGGGAAGGAGCTCGTGACCGGAGTGGATCGCGCGGATGGAGCGGCGGGCATCGTGGAGTACGATGTCGTAGTCGTGGGCGGCGGACCCGCGGGAATCGCGGCGGCGGCGCGCGCAGCCGAGTCGGGGGCGCGCGTGGTGCTGGTGGACCAGGGGATGCGCCCGGGTGGCCAGGTGTGGCGCCACCGCGAGCGGAGCACGCTCCCGCGCCTCGCGCGCAGCTGGCTCGACCGCCTCGATCGCTCGGGCGCGAAGTGCATGCAATCGGCGACCGTCAGCGATGCTACGGGCGACGGCACGGTGAGCATCGCGCACGAGGGTGGGAGAACGACGGTGCGCGCGAGCGCGATCGTGATCGCGACGGGCGCGCGCGAGCTGTTCATCCCGTATCCCGGGTGGACGCTCCCCGGTGTGATGGGGATCGGCGGCGGGCAGGCGCTAGTGAAGGGCGGGATGCACGTGCGCGGGAAGCGCGTGATAGTCGCGGGAAGCGGACCGCTCATCCTCCCCGTGGCCGCCGTGATGGCGCACGCGGGAGCACGGCTCGTCACCGTGGTGGAGCAGGCGCCTGTCTCCGCCGTCGCCGCCCTCGCGCGCACGCTCTGGCGCCACCCCTCGAAGCTCGCCGATGCGGCGCGCTACCGTTCCTCCTTCGCGCGTACGTCGTATCGTGCCGGCTGCTGGGTTGCGCGCGCCGACGGGGACGAGCGTGTGCAGCGAGTGACGCTCACCAACGGCCGCCGCACGTGGAGCGAGGAGTGTGACATCCTATGCTGCTCGTACGGCCTCGTCCCCAACGTGGACCTCGCGCTTCTCCTCGGCTGCGCCGTCGACGAGGGACGCGTGGTGGTGGACCCTTCGCAGCGCACCAGCGTCCCCGGCATCTTCGCAGCAGGCGAGCCTACGGGGATCGGAGGCGAGCTTGCCGCGCTCACGGAGGGCGAGATCGCCGGTCTCTGTGCGGCGGGCCGTTCCGCCTCCGTCGACCGCTCGCTGGCGACCGCACGCCTGCGCTGGCGCGCATTCGCCGAGCGTCTGTCGCTCGCGTTCGCGCCGCGCGCCGAATTGCGCGACCTCGCGACCCCCGACACGATCATCTGCCGTTGCGAGGACGTCCCCCTCTCGCGTCTCGACCCCTTGTGGAGCGTCCGTCAGGCGAAGCTCTACACGCGCATCGGCATGGGCCCCTGCCAGGGCGGCGTCTGCGGCCCCGCGTGCGGCTTCCTCTTCTCCTGGCCCCATGGGCGGGTGCGGCCACCGCTCGGCGCGCCGGAGGTGGGGGCGGTGGGGAGGAAGTAGGAAGCAGAGAGCAGGAAGCAGGAAGCAGGAACTGCGAGGGTTCAGGAGGCAGGGTTCAGGGTTCAGGAACTACAGGAAACAGGGAGCAGGAAGCAGGTACCTGCTCCCGCGCATAGAGCCCTCGACGCTGGAGCCGTTCACTGCTTCCTGCTTCCCTGCAGTTGGCAGTTCCTGAACCCTGCCTCCTGAACCCTGAACCCTCTAGTCCCTCCTGCTTTCTGCTGTCTGCTCTCTCCTCCCCTTGCCATCCCTCGCCGCCGATCCAACTATAACGCCACCCCTATTCAGTGAGGCCGTCCATGTGGGCAGAGTTCAAGGCATTCCTGATCAAGCAGAACGCGTTGGCGCTCGCGATCGCGTTCGTGATCGGGGCCGCACTCAACACCGTGGTACAGTCGATCGTGAACGACGTCATCATGCCGGTCGTGGCGGTGCTGACGCCCTCGGGTGATTGGCAGAAGGCCGTCTGGCATGCTGGACCGGTGGCGTTCGGGGTGGGCAATCTGGCGAGTGCGGTGCTGAACTTTCTCATCATCGGCTTGGTGGCGTGGCGGATGAGCAAGCTGTTCATCAGGGAGCCGGCGCCAGCGGCTGCGCCGGCAACGAAGGTGTGTCCGTACTGCAAGATGAGCATCGACGCGGCGGCATCGCGGTGTCCGCACTGCACGAGCGCGCTCGTGGAGGGCGCTCCGGCGAACGCGCTGGGAGGGGGAGCAGCGGCCGTTCGCGGCTAGGAGAGCTCCAGGGCCGTCCGTGTTGCCTGGTGTGCGCCGGCACGTCCTC
>DASVCS010000127.1:0-55840 GCA_036381495.1 Longimicrobiales bacterium | reverse complement strand
GCTCGCGATGCTGCCCGCGAGCCAGAGCGCGACCAGCGCGACGAAGGCGAAGAAGATCCGTCGCACCACGGGGTCCACGCCCTCGCCTGCGGCGTGCTCGAAGTACCACGCGAACGCCCAGACGCCGCCGAAGATGAAGAGCAATTGCACGCGGTGGTAGAGCGGCCCGACCAGCGGCGTGAGCGGCAGGCCCAGTCCGAGGATCATGAGCCAGCGTGCGGCCGGCGGCGCCCCCCGGAGGAAGAGCGCGCGGCATGCCAGTATCCCGGGGAGGAATCCGAAGAACGCGATGTCGAACTGGTCCAGCTTCAGCACCTTGGCCAGGTCCATGGACCCGGGGCCGCCGAGCAGGGAAGGGAAGAGCTGCGCCGGAATGAAGAGCAACGAGAGGAGCGGTTGCAGTGCGCCGTTCGCGTAGCCGATCCCGCCGCGATCCAGCCCGATCTCCAATGTTTCGAGAAACGCGTAGGTCGCGGGGAGGAGCGTGAACGCGGCCAGCCCCGCGCCGAGGACGCTCCACGCGAGGAAGCGAGCGGCCACGACGCGGCGACCATTGGGCCCCGCGGGCGCCCGCATCACCCGGGCGAGTGCCATCACGACCGCCACGAGCGCGACGAACGCCGCCGTCTGGAGGTTGCCGCCGAGGAACGCGAGCGCCATGAACACGGGGACCAGTGGCCAAGCCCATCGTCGTCCGGCCGCGTCGCGGTCCATTGCCCAGACCATCCACGGCACCCAGGCGAACGCGCCGAGTTGCCAGCGATGGAAGATCCACAGGACGAACTGCGTATTCCCGCCGTACGCCACCGCGCCCACGAGCGCGACCGCCGGCGACCGGTCGCGCGCCCGCAGGAAGACGAACATCCCGAGCGCCGCCAGCAGGAACTGGCCCATCAGCCCGAGATGCCACGCCGTCCAGAAGTCCAGGAACCGGTGCAACTGCATGGTCCAGTCCCCGTAGAGCGCCATCGTGTTGGCGTGCTCCGGCCTCCCGCCCCCGGTGAGGTCGCTCCAGCCGATGGAGCCGTCCTCGGCGAACGAGCGTTCGGCGATCTTCCGGTAGATCAGGTATTGCGTGACGGCATCCCCGGTGAAGTGGTTGTGCATGTCGACGCGCGTCGCATCGGCGTTCCACGGCGCGTAGACGGCATCGAGGATGTCCAGTGGCGCGATCAGCCGGCCGGCCGCCCACCACGGGGAAAAGGCGAGAAGGAGAAGCAGGACGAGGACGGCGACCGCGGCCACGTCCCCGCCGAGGCGGAGCGAAAACGGCATCCGCCGGCCCGGGACCGCCGCCGATGGGCGGCCGCCCGGAGCCGTGGTCGCATCTGCGCGGGGACTCGTACGTGAGGACGCATTCACGCCTCTCATCGCCCCGCTTTCGCTCCGCGTGCATCACGAGTTCTCTACCCGCCGGCGATGCACGCAGGAACATGAAACGGCCGCTCGCGCACGCGTACGCGCGAGCTTGCCTACTGACCTCCCAGACTTCGGTTGCGGTGCCGGACCGCGGCGCCTCCGCTACAGCCGCGGCAGCGTCACGCCTTCCTGCGCCTGATACTTCCCCCGGCGCTGCGCGTACGTCACCGACGGCACCTCATCACCCTGGAAGAAGAGGAGCTGCGCCAGCCCCTCGTTCGCATAGATCTTCGCCGGCAGCGGCGTCGTGTTCGAGATCTCGAGCGTCAGGTGCCCGCACCACTCCGGCTCGAGCGGCGTCACGTTCACGATGATCCCGCAGCGCGCGTACGTCGATTTCCCCACGCACACCACCAGCACATCGCGCGGGATCCGGAAGTACTCGAGCGTCCGCGCCAGCGCGAACGAATTCGGCGGAATGATACAGTGATCGCCCCGGATGTCGACGAACGACCGCGGATCGAACGCCTTCGGGTCCACCACCACGCTGTGCACATCCGTGAACACCTTGAACTCGTCCGCGACCCGGATGTCGTAGCCGAACGAGGAGAGGCCGTAGCTCACCACACCCTCCCGGACCTGACCCGCCTCGAACGGATCGATCATCCCCTCTTCTTCCGCCATCCGCCGGATCCACCGGTCGCTCTTGATCGCCATCGGAACGGGCCTCCCTCAGCCGTGTACTGTGATCCGAATCGCACAGGAAATCGGGCGGGCGCAACCCGCGCCCGGAATCGGTCGGCGCGCCGTGTGGCGCCCGCCCGGCTCCCGCTCCCGCGCCGGAAAACCTACGGGCGCATCGACCGTGCGGGCAAGCGCTGCCCGGCTTGACACTCGCAGGGCGTCCGGATAACTTCCGGTACTGCAAGTGAATGTTTTCACAAACCCCGGGGCGACCCCGATGATCGAGTCGTACGCGCCGATCCTGATCCTCTTCGGGATCTCGGTCGTCAATGCGGTGGGAATGGTGGCCGCATCCCACCTTCTGAGTCCCTATCGCCCGACGGCGGCCAAGCGCTCGCCCTACGAGTCCGGCATGGTCCCGCTCGGCAACACGCGCGAGCGCTTCTCGGTCAAGTTCTACATGGTCGCCCTGCTGTTCATCGTCTTCGATATCGAGACGGTCTTCCTGATTCCGTGGGCCGTGGCGTTCCGGGATCTGGGGTTGTTCGGCTTCACCGAGATGATGGTGTTCATCGGGGTGTTGCTGGTGGGGTTCATCTACATCTGGAAGAAGGGGGCGCTCCAATGGGACTAGCTGAGGGGGGCGCGCTGCCGGTCGTCGGGGGTGCGAAGGACGGGAGCCCGTCGTTCCTGACCACGCGACTGGACTACGTGGTCAACTGGTCGCGGCGGAATTCGTTGTGGCCGATGCCGTTCGGGACGGCGTGCTGCGCGATCGAGATGATGGCGACGGCGGCGTCGAATTACGACCTCGCGCGGTTCGGCATGGAGCGGATGTCGTTCTCGCCGCGGCAGGCGGACCTGTTGATCTGCGCGGGGCGGGTGACGTACAAGATGGCGCCGGTGCTGCGGAAGATCTGGGATCAGATGATGCAGCCGAAGTGGGCGATCTCGATGGGTGCGTGCGCGTCGTCGGGCGGCGTCTTCGATGTCTACTCGATGGTGCAGGGGATCGACACGATCATCCCGGTGGATGTGTACGTGCCGGGGTGTCCGCCGCGGCCGGAAGGGTTGATCTACGGGATCCTGTTGTTGCACGAGAAGATCCGCGGCGAGTCGCTGAAGAACGGGGAGCTTCGGAGGGAGACTGGCGTGGACGGGGAGCCGGCGCTTCCGGCCGGGACGGTCGAGGCGGTGACGGTGCCGTTCGGCAATTCGACGAAGCAGAACCGGGCGAGCGGCTTGGTCCCGACGGGTGCGGTGCTGCGGCCGGCGGACCGGAGGCCGTAGATGGGCGGACGCTTCGAGGAGGCGCTGGACGATCTCGCCTCGGGCGCCGGCGCGAGGGACGCCGCGGAGGCATCCGAGCGTGGGGCGAGCGCGGGCGGCGCAACGCACCCGGGAGTCGAGGCGCTGCGGCGGGAGTGGGGCGATGTGGTGCTGCACCACGAGGTGCAGGCGGGAGATGAGCACGTCGTCTACATCCCGCCGTCGCGGAACGTCGAGGTGCTGCGCTGGCTGAAGGAGACGCCGGGGCAGGCGTACGACCTGCTGAAGGACCTGACGGCGGTCGATTTCGGCGGTGGCCGGCCGCTCCAGATCGTCTACCAGCTTCGCTCGATCGAGCACCGGCTCGAGTTGCGGGTGAAGGCGGAACTGCCGCTGGATGCGCTCGAAATCGACTCGGTCACGGCGGTGTGGGCCGCGGCGAACTGGCTCGAGCGGGAGGTTTACGACCTCTTCGGCGTGCGGTTCCGCGGGCACCCGGACCTGCGGCGGATCCTGATGCCCGAGAACTACGCGGAGGGACATCCGCTGCGGAAGGACTTCCCGCTGCGCGGCCGCTTCAGCCGGTTGGAGCAGACGCGGCGGGCGTTGGCGCTGGACCTGGATTCGGATTACACCACCGAGGAGTTGCGTATCGGCCGCGGCGGGGCCGGGACGGAGGCGGCGAGGGGCGCGGGCGGCTAGAGCGTTTCGCCGGCCGGTTTGGAGCCGCGCGACCGCCTGTGGCGCGATCGGGAGGCGCGGGCGCGGATCCGGACCGATGCGGCAGCCGCTCTGGCGCGGCCGGAGCGCGATCTCGCGCGCCGTGCTGCGGTCGGGGGCGCGGCGGCCGAACGGCCACCCGAGGGTCGAACGGGACCACGGATGGGTCCGTGCCCGTTCTTTCGGACAGGAAAGCTCATGGCGACGAAGACGGTCGAATATTTGGTCAGGCGGAACCCCGAGCTGGGGGTGGACGGGCGCCCGGCATCGGCCCCCATCCTCCCCGCGGAGCTCGAGCCGGAGCTGCACGGCGAGCACATGCTGATCAACATCGGGCCGCAGCATCCGGCCACGCACGGCGTGCTGCGGCTGGTGCTCGAGCTGGACGGCGAGACCGTCGTGCGCTGCATCCCGCACATCGGCTACCTGCACTCGAGCTTCGAGAAGCTGGGCGAGTATCGGAACTGGAACCAGATCGTCCCGCTCACCGACCGCATGGACTACCTCGCGCCGCTGATCTACAACTGCGCGTACGCCATGGCGGTCGAGAAGCTCATGGGGATCGAGGTCACCGAGCGCTGCAAGGTGGTGCGCGTCATCTGCATGGAACTCGACCGCATCTTCAGCCACCTGCTGTGGATGGGGACGACGGCCATCGACATCGGCGCCTTCACGGTCTTCCTCTACACGTTCCAGGAGCGCGAGCGGATCTACCAGCTCCACGAGCGGTTCACGGGCGCACGCATCACCACGTCGTCCACGCGGATCGGCGGGATGATGGCCGACCTCCCGAGAGGGTGGACCGACGAGCTCCAGCACTTCATCAACACGCTGCCGAAGACGCTCGACGAGGTCGAGACGCTGCTGACACACAACCAGATCTGGATCGGCCGCAACCAGGAGGTCGGCGCGATCGGCCCGGAGGACGCGATCAATTACGGCCTGACGGGGCCGAACCTGCGCGCCTCCGGCGTCGCGTACGACGTGCGCAAGGACCGGCCGTACTACGATTACGAGACATACGACTTCGATGTCCCGGTCGGCGAGCACGGCGACTGTTACGACCGCTACCTCGTGCGGATGGAAGAGATGCGCCAGAGCCTGCGCATCCTCCAGCAGGCGCTCGACCGGTTGCCGGACGGCCCGATCAACATCGACGACCCGGAGGTGATCCTGCCGGGGAAGACCGACGCCATGAGCGACATGGAGTCCATGATCCACCACTTCAAGGTGGTCATGGAGGGGGTGAAGGCGCCGCCGGGCGAGAGCTGGTCGAGTGTCGAGAGCTCGAAGGGCGAGCTGGGGATGTACGTCGTGAGCGACGGCGGCGCGAAGCCGGTCCGCTGGCGGGTCCGCGGCCCGAGCTTCATCAACCTCTCGGCCCTCCCGAAGCTGGTCGAGGGTCACCTCCTCTCGGATGTGATCACGATCAACGCGAGTCTGGACATTGTGTTGGGGGAGATCGACAGGTGAGTCGGGCTAGGGCTGGGGCTAGGGCTGGGGCTGGGGTGGGTTTCCATGCTTTGTCGATCGTCGGCAGCGGCGAAGCGCCGACACGCGCGAAAGCGGGTTTCCGCATGTTGGAACCATGGCGGACGGGCGCGGGCTCGAGCCTGGAGACGGCGCTCCGGGCTGGGGAAGGGGCTGGGGCCGGCGCACGCGGACCGCGCGGCGGCGGCGCCGCGCCGGGCTCTGTAACCGCCTTCCCTAGCCCCAGCCCTAGCCCCAGCCCCGGCCCTGGGGAGGGGGCGGGGAAGGGGGAGGAGGGAGAGGCATAGATGGCGGAAGTCAAGAATCCCGGGTGGGCGGGCGAGACGGGTGAGTTCGGGCACCTGACCGAGGCGGACGTCCGCGGCACGGTGTACGTGGGCGAGCGGCCGCCGGAGGGCGGACACCCCGGGGGCGCCTGCTCGTACCCGTATCAGCTCGCCGACCGTGATCCCGAGGCGCCGCTCTTCGAGGGACCGTATCGCGAGCGGCTCGAGAAGATCCTCTCGCGCTACCCGAACAAGCAGGCCGCGCTGCTCCCGGCGCTGAACCTGGCGCAGGAGATCCGCGGCTGGCTGGCGCCGGACGCAATGGAGGCGGTCGCGCGTGAGCTGGACCTGGCCCCCGCGTACGTCCGCGGCGTGGCCACGTTCTACACCATGTACAACAAGCGCCCGGTCGGGCGCGTGTTGATCCAGGTCTGCACGAACGTGGCGTGCAACCTCTGCGGCGCCGATGAGGTGTTCGAAGCCTTCCTGCAGGAGACCGGGACGGAGGCGGGGGAGCTGTCGGATGACGGCCTCTTCACCGTCATCGAGGCCGAGTGCCTGGGCGCCTGCGGCTTTCCCACGGTCGTCCAGATCAACGAGCGCTACTTCGAGAACGTCGAGCCCGAAGACGTCCCCGCGATCCTCACGCGCCTGCGCGAGGAGCAGAAGGTTGGGGCTAGGGCTGGGGCGAGGGCTAGGGCTAGGGAAGGCAGCCCCAGCTCCGAAGGCGACCCCCACCGCACGCAGCACGCGCCCGCCAACCCTAGCCCCAGCCCTAGCCCCAGCCCCAGCCCAGGGGAGGGGAAGGGGGAGGGGGAGGAGGGATAGATGGCCTACCCGTATCGGCATGAGAAGGAGACGCGGGTCCTGAGCGAGTACTTCGGCGACCCCGCGGCGCGGACGCTCGCAGGATGGCGCGAGCGCGGCGGCTACGCGGCGCTCGAGAAGGCGCTCGGGATGGACCGCGATGCGGTGATCGACGAGGTCAAGCAGAGCGGCCTGCGGGGCCGCGGCGGCGCCGGCTTCCCGACGGGCGTGAAGTGGAGCTTCATGCCGAAGGACGATGGCAAGCCGCATTATCTGCTGATCAACGCGGACGAATCGGAGCCGGGCGCGTTCAAGGACCGGGAGCTGTGCCGTTGGACGCCGCACCAGCTCATCGAGGGCGCACTGATCGGCGCGTACGCGATTCGGGCGGTCCATGTCTACATCTACATGCGCGGCGAGTTCTTCGAGCCGGCGCAGATCGTGGCGCGGGCGATCGAGGAGGCGTACGCCGCGGGGCTGGCGGGCAAGGACATTCTGGGTTCGGGCGTCGACATCGACGTGACGCTGCACCTCGGCGCGGGCGCCTACATCTGCGGCGAGGAGACGGGGCTGATGAACTCGCTGGAGGGGCGGCGGGGGCAGCCGCGGGTGAAGCCGCCGTTCCCCGCGGCGGTCGGCGCGTTCGGGATGCCGACGACGATCAACAACGTCGAGACGGTCTGCGCGGTGCCGCACATCATCCGCAACGGCGCGGCGTGGTACCGCCAGTGGGGGACGGAGAAGAGCCCGGGGACCAAGCTCTTCAACGTGTCGGGGCATGTGGTCCGGCGTGGCAACTTCGAGCTGCCGCTCGGTTTCAGCTTGAAGGAGCTGATCTACGACGTCTGTGGCGGGATCCGGGATGGCGCGGAGCTGAAGGCGGTGATCCCGGGCGGCAGCTCGGTGCCGATCCTTGCCGCGGACGAGATCGACATCGCGCTGGACTACGAGAGCGTTGCGCAGGCGGGGAGCATGCTGGGCACGGCGTCGGTCATCGTGATGGATCACCGGACGAACATCGTGAAGCAGGTCCGGCGGATGGTCGAGTTCTACTCCCACGAGTCGTGCGGGCAGTGCACGCCGTGCCGGGAGGGGACCGAGTGGCTGGCGAAGATCCTCCGGCGGATCGAGCGTGGCGGGGGCCGCGAAGAGGACCTGGACACGCTGCTCGAGCTGGGGAAGAACATGACCGGGACGACGATCTGCGTGCTGAGTGATTCGGCCGCCGTGCCGGTGGCCAGCTCGATCCGCAAGTTCCGCGATGATTACCTGGCGCTGATCCGCCGCGAGCCGCAGCCGACCGCCGTGGCGGCGGCCGTTTGAGGGGGAGCGATGGCGAAGGCGAGCAGTGGCGGGACGGACGGCGCGGCGGGGAAGGAGACGATGGCGACGAAGGCGAGCGAGACCGCGGTGACCTGCACGATCAACGGCGTGCAGGTGACGGTGCCGAAGGGGACCCGGATCATCGAGGCGGCGGAGCGGGCGGGCATCGGGATCCCGCACTACTGCTACCACCCGGGGTTGTCGGCGCCGGCGATGTGCCGGATGTGCCTGGTCGAGATCGAGGGCGCGCCGAAGCTGACGCCGGCCTGCGTGACGGAGGTCGCGGACGGGCAGGTCATCCGGACCGAGACCGAGCGGGCCCGCGAGGCGCGCACGGGCGTCCTCGAGTTCTACCTGATCAACCACCCGCTCGATTGCCCGATCTGCGACAAGTCGGGCGAGTGCAAGCTCCAGGACTACGCCGCGCAGGAGGGTCGCAAGCACGGCCGGTTCCTCGAGCAGAAGCGCGTGTTCGGCCGCGACGACTTCGGTGGCGACATCCTCTACGAGGGCACGCGTTGCATCATGTGCACGCGCTGCGTGCGGTTCATGCGCGAAATCGCGGGGGATGATGCGCTGTGCGTCGTGCAGCGCGGCCACCGTTCGGTCATTGACACGTTCTACGACCGCGGCGTCGAGGGCTCGCTGTGGGCGGGCAACATCGTCGACATCTGCCCGGTCGGCGCGCTGCTGTCGAAGGACTTCCTGCACAAGGCGCGGGCGTGGGACCTGGACCGGACGAACTCGATCTGTCCGAACTGCTCGCAGGGGTGCAACATCCGGATCGAGACGCGCGACGACGTGGTGCAGCGGCTGAAGCCGCGGGAGAACCCCGAGGTCAACTCGTACTGGATGTGCGACTACGGCCGGCTCGGGTACGAGTGGCTGAACCGCGGCCGGGTCGAGGCCACCGGGGCCGAGGACGCGGGTGCGGCGGAGCGGGTCGAGGCACCGCTGGTCCGCGACGAGAGTGGCAAGCTGGTCGCCGCGAGCTGGCAGCAGGCCATGCTGGCGCTGGTCGAGCGGCTGAGGGAGGTGCGGGGCGCGGCGCCGGTGTACGCGGTCGGCTCGCCGTTCCACGCGAACGAGGACAACGGTCTGCTGGCGCGGCTGGTGGCGGCGCTGGGCGGGGAGGGCGGCGTGTTCCGCTCGGCGCGCGCGGAGGACGAGGTCGTTTGCCCCGGCTTTCCGAAGCTCGCGCGCCGGCGCGACCTCTCGGCGAACGCGCGCGGGCTCGAAGTCCTGGGCCTGCGGCGCACCGGCGATGACGATGCGCACGGCGGGCTCGACGCGCCGGATGGCGGCGTGCTGCTCGTGCTGGGCGATGCGTTGGCGGACCAGCCGGCGGACTTCGGCGCGGGCGCGCGGCTCTTCGTCTACTTGGGCGACAGCCTGAGCCCGGCGGCGCGCAATGCCGACTTCGTCCTGCCGATCACGACGTTCGCCGAGCAGGAGGGGACGTTCACGAACTTCGAGGGGCGGGTGCAGCGGTTCTGGCCCGCGCTCCGGCCTCGCGGCCTGGCGCGGCCGGCGTGGCAGGTCCTGGGCGTGGCGCTCGCCGGACTCGATGATACACAGGCGCCGGCGACGGCGGCGGACGCGTTCCTGCTCCTGGGTGAGACTCACGACGCGTTCCGAGGGCTGAGCTACGAACAGATCGGCGCGCGCGGCGCGCTGCTCAACACGATGGTCGGCCGCATCGCCGCGACGGCGGAGGAGGCGTGATGCAGTACGAAGTCGGCGCGCTCTCGTCCACGGCGTTCCTGGTCTTCTCGACGATCAAGGTGGTGGCCGTCTTCACGGTCATCATGGTGACGGTCGCGGGGCTGACATTGCTCGAGCGGCGGATCTCGGCATGGATCCAGGACCGCATGGGGCCCAACCGCGTGGGCCCGTTCGGCCTCCTCCAGCCGCTCGCCGACGGGCTCAAGAACCTGCTCAAGGAGGAGACCGACCCCGCGGAGGCCTCGCGCCCGCATTTCATCCTGGCGCCGATGCTGCTGATCATTCCCGCGCTGGTCACCTTCGCGGTGATCCCGTTCGCGGCGCCGCTCCCCACGCCGTGGGGCGTGGTCGACATGATCGTCGCCGACCTGCCGATCGGGATCCTGTTCATTCTCGCGCTGAGCAGCCTGGGCGTCTACGGCATCGTGATGGCCGGCTGGGCGTCGAACAACAAGTACGCATTCCTCGGCGGCCTGCGCTCCAGCGCGCAGATGGTCAGTTACGAGGTGGCGCTGGGGCTCAGCCTGATCCCGGTGTTCATGCTGACGGGGAACGTCACGCTGACGCAGGTCGTGTGGATGCAGCAGGAGTCGCTCGGGCTCTGGTTCGCGCTGCCGCTCGGGCTCTCGTTCTTCCTCTTCGTGATCTCGGCGTTCGCGGAGACGAACCGGCTGCCGTTCGACCTGCCGGAGGCCGAGTCGGAGCTGATCACCGGCTACCACACCGAATACTCGTCGATGAAGTTCAGCATGTTCATGATCGGCGAGTACGCGAACATGCTCACGGCGTCCGCGCTCATGGCGACGCTCTTCCTGGGCGGCTGGGACATCCCGTTCTGGAACGGCGACGACATGCGCCTGCTCGCGAACGGCGTGGTCCAGGGGGCGGCGCCGGCGTGGTGGAAGACGCTGCTGACGCTGGGCGCTTTCGCGACCAAGACCGGCTTCTTCATCCTGGTCTACATGTGGGTCCGGTGGACGCTGCCCCGGTTCCGCTACGACCAGGTGATGGATCTGGGGTGGAAGGTCATGCTCCCGACGGCGCTCGCCTACATCGCGCTGGTCGGGGGGACGATCCTGGTGCTCGACGGCGCGGGCGTGCCCTTCGGCCTGGGCTACGGCCTGATCCTGACGGCCGTGAACCTCGGCGCGACGTACGGGTTCCTGTGGGTGCTCGACCGGGATCGCGTGATCAAGGGCGCATCGGTCCGGCGCCGCGTGGTCGTGGCGGCGCCGCGCGCTCGACCCGCCGTCGCGCCGGCGGGCGCGCCCGAGCCGGCGCCGGAGTACGTTCCGGCCGCGGCCGAGTGACGCAGCGAGGAGGAGTCGCCGTATGGCGGTGAATGTAAAGGTCATGAAGCGGCCCCAGGGGAAGACGTCGTATCTCCGGGCGACGCTCAAGGGGATGGCGCTCACCTTCCGCCACCTGGTGGATCCGAACAAGGTGACGCTCGAGTACCCGGACGAGAAGCCGGACCTCTCGCCGCGGTGGCGGGGCACGCACCGGATGGCGGTGCACGCGGACGGCCGCCCGAAATGCGTGGCGTGCGGTCTGTGCCCGACCATCTGTCCGGCCAACTGCATCCGCCTGGTTCCGGGCGAGGACGACCAGGGGAACCGGTATCCGGTGGTCTACGAGATCGACGAGTTCCGCTGCATCTTCTGCGGGATGTGTCAGGAGGTCTGTCCGGTCGAGGCGATCCACGTGGGACAGGACTACGAGAACGCCGAGTACACGCGTGAGCGTTTCATCTACGACCTGGACCGGTTGATGGCGCAGGACCACCCGGTCACGGAGCTTTGGGACCCGAGCGACCCGTTGGGCCAATGACCGAGCTGCTCTTCTACCTCTTCGCATCGCTGGCGATCGGCGGCGCGTTCGGGACGGTCGCGAGCAAGCGACCGATCACGAGCCTCCTTTCGCTCGTGCTCAGCTTCTTCAGTCTGGCGGCGGTCTACGTGCTGCTCGGCGCACACTTCATTGCGGCGATCCAGGTGATCGTGTACGCCGGCGCGATCATGGTGCTCTTCCTGTTCGTGATCATGCTGTTGAACCTGGGTCACGACTACCGGGCGGATCTGCGGCGGGGCGCGTGGATCATCGTCGGCTTCGGCGCGGCGGGGTTGACCGGGTATCTGGTCTCGCGCGTGCTGGCGAGTGATGCCGCGCAGATGGTACCGGCGGCCGCCGCCGAGGTGGACCGGGCCGTCCGGGAGCTGAACGCGGTCGGCGCGATCGCGGATCCGCTGTTCCGCGAATTCCTCGTCCCCTTCGAACTGACCTCGATCCTGTTGCTGGTGGCCGTGATCGGGGCCGTGCTCCTCGCGAAGCGGAGGGTCTGAGCGGTGGTCACCGAAGCGCTCGTCCTGTCGACGATCCTGTTCGCGATCGGCGTTCTCGGCGTGATCATCCGCCGCAACGCGATCATCCTGTTCATGTGCATCGAGCTGATGCTGAACGCGGTGAACCTGGCGTTCGTCGCGCTCTCGCGGACCGTCGGGATCGAGGGGCAGGTCTTCGTCTTCTTCGTCATGGCCGTGGCGGCCGCGGAGGCGGCGGTCGGACTCGCGATCGTGATCTCGATCTTCCGTCACGCCGAGTCGGTCGACCTCGAACACTTCAACCTGTTGCGGTGGTGATGGCGGCGACCATGCATGCGTTCGAACCGACTCTGCTGGGCGCGATCGTCCTGCTCCCGCTGCTCGGGTTCGCGGTCAACGGCCTCGCGGCCTACGTCGCGCCGGACCGCAAGGCCATCGCGACGTGGGTCGGGCCCGGCGTGGTCGGGCTCGCGTTCGTGCTGGCCGTCATCAATTTCGTCGGCCTGTCCGGCGCGGAGGTGCACGAGCCCATCATCCGGCGCTACTGGTCATGGATGCCGGTGGGCGACCTCCAGGTCGATGCCGCGCTCCAGCTCGATGCGCTCTCGATGCTGATGACGCTGATCATCACCGGCGTCGGCTCCCTGATCCACGTCTTCAGCGCCGGCTACATGAAGGACGACCCGGGGTACGCGCGCTACTTCGCGTACCTCAACCTGTTCGTCTTCTTCATGCTCGTGCTGGTACTGGGCGCGAACTTCCCGCTGATGTTCGTCGGGTGGGAAGGCGTGGGGCTGTGCAGCTACCTGCTGATCGGCTTCTGGTTCAAGGACCGGGAGAAGGCGGACGCGGGGAAGAAGGCGTTCATCGTCAACCGGATCGGCGACTTCGGTTTCATTGTCGCCATGCTGTTGCTCTTCAGCAACGTCGGGACGCTGGACTTCATCGGCGTCTTCGAGGCGGCGCCCGCCACGTTCGCGTACGGCGGCGCCGTGGTCACGGCGATCACGCTGTTCCTGTTCCTGGGCGCAGCGGGGAAGAGTGCGCAGATCCCGCTCTACGTCTGGCTGCCGGACGCCATGGCCGGGCCGACACCGGTGAGCGCGCTGATCCACGCCGCGACGATGGTCACGGCGGGCGTCTACATGGTCGCGCGCGCGGGCGTGCTCTTCGCGTTGGCACCGGTCTCGGGCGTCGTCGTCGCGGGGGTCGGTGCGCTCACGGCGCTCTTCGCGGCGACGATCGGGCTCGTGCAGTACGACATCAAGAAGGTGCTGGCGTACTCGACGGTCTCGCAGCTCGGTTACATGTTCATCGGCGTCGGCGTGGGCGCGTACGCCGCGGGCGTGTTCCATCTGATGACGCACGCGTTCTTCAAGGCCCTGCTCTTCCTGGGGTCGGGCGCCGTGATCCACGCGATGCACGAGGCGCTGCACCACACGCACAAGGACTGGGACGCGCAGGACATGCGCAACATGGGCGGCCTGCGGAAGTTCATGCCGGTCACGTGGGTGACCATGTGGATCGCGACGCTGGCGATCGCGGGGGTGTGGCCGTTCGCGGGCTTCTTCTCGAAGGACGAGATCATCTGGCAGGCGGCGGCGCACGCGGTCGGTCCGTTCGCCGGCTGGTACCGCGCGATCTGGCTGCTCGCGCTGGCGGCCGCGGTCCTGACCGCGTTCTACATGACGCGGCTGATGGTCATGACGTTCCACGGCGAGAACCGGACGGGGGAAGCGGAGCGGGAGCACCTGCGCGAGGTCCCGGCGGTCATGTGGCTGCCGCTCGTGGTGCTTGCGGCGCTCTCCGTCGTCGGCGGCTGGCTCAACGTTCCGGAGGAGATCGCGGGTCTGCCCGTCCTCGGCTGGCTGCCGAATTCGCTGTGGCTGCACGATTGGCTGCACCCGGTGACGGAGGCGGCCGACGCGATCCTCGCCGCCCGGCTCGGCCCGCTGAGCGAGACGGCGCCGTGGGGCGGGGGCGCGGGGGCGTGGGCGGTGGGTTCGTTCGCGCTCGCGGTCGTGGTGATCGCGGTGAGTGCCGCGGTCGTGAGGCGCGTCCCGCATCGCCCGGCGCACGAAGCGCCGGAGCCGACCGGGCTCGGGCGGGTGCTGTACCGGAAGTGGTACGTCGACGAGATCTACGATGCGGCCGTGGTGCGGCCGGTGCTCGCCGCATCCCGCGCGCTGTGGCGGTTCGTGGATCAGGGACTCATCGACGGGACCGTCAACGGCGTCGGCCGACTCTCGCGAATGTTCGGCTGGATGGGAACACGGCTCCAGACCGGGCAGGTGAACACCTACGCCTTCGTCGTGGTGGTCGGCGTCCTGGTCCTGCTCGGTTTCGTGGCGTGGTGAGGGCGGAATGGCAGCGTTCCTGAATTCGATTCATTACTCGGCGTGGGCGATCCACGCGCTCCTGCTCGTCCCCGTGCTCGGGATGGCGGCCGTTCTGGCCGTGCGCGAGGAACGCGCGAAGCAGACGGGGTTCGCGTTCGCACTGGCCGAGTTCGTCCTCTCGCTCCCGCTCTGGTTCGCGTTCAATGCGGCGTCGGGCGCGTTCCAGTTCACGGCCTCGGTCCCGTGGATCGAGCCGTGGGGGATCTCGTACAGCGTGGGGATCGATGGGATCAGCGTGCTGCTCGTGCTGCTGACCACGCTGCTCACGCCGGTCGCGATCCTCGGGTCGTTCCGCTACATCCGGCAGCGGGAGAAGACCTTCTACGCGATGATGCTCCTGCTCGAGATGGGGGTGGTCGGCGTGTTCGTCGCGCTCGACCTCTTCCTGTTCTTCATGTTCTGGGAGATCATGCTGGTGCCGATGTACTTCATCATCGGCGTCTGGGGCGGCGAGCGGCGGGTGTACGCGGCGATCAAGTTCTTCCTCTACACCACGTTCGGTTCGCTGCTCATGCTGGTGGCGATCCTGTACCTGGTGTTCAAGTACCATGCGCTGACGGGCGACCTTTCCTTCGCCTACGCCGACCTGCTGGGGGTGGCGCTGACGTTCCGTGAACAGGTCTGGCTGTTCGGCGCGTTCGCGCTGGCGTTCCTGATCAAGGTCCCGGTCTTCCCGTTCCACACGTGGCTGCCGGATGCGCACGTCGAGGCGCCGACTCCGGGATCGGTGATCCTGGCGGCGATCCTGCTGAAGATGGGGGCGTACGGGTTCCTTCGCTTCCTGCTGCCGTTCTTCCCGCAGGCGGCCACGCACCCCACGATCGTCGGGATCCTGCTGGCGCTGGGCGTGGTCGGGATCCTCTACGCGGCGTGGGTCGCGGCGGTCCAGCCGGATGCGAAGAAGCTGATTGCGTACACCTCCGTGGCGCACATGGGGTTCGTGGTGCTGGGGATCTTCGCGCTCACGCTCCAGGGCGTGCAGGGCGGGATGATCGTGATGCTGTCGCACGGCGCGTCGACCGGCGCGATGTTCCTGTTGCTCGGCATGCTCTACGAACGGCGACACACGCGGCAGCTCGACCAGTTCGGCGGCCTCGCGGCAGTCATGCCCGTCTTCGCGGCGGTCTTCGTCCTGACGGCGCTCGCGAGCATCGGGCTGCCGGGGACCAGCGGGTTCATCGGCGAGTTCCTGGCGCTGATCGGGACGTTCCAGACCCACCCGTGGATGGCGGCGCTGGGCGCCGCCGGCGTGATCTTCGCCGCGTACTACATGCTCCCGATGGTCCAGCGGATCCTTTTCAACTCATTGGACCGGCCGGAGAACGAAAAGCTGCACGACCTGACGCGCCGCGAAATGGCGGTGCTCGCGCCGCTCGTGGCGCTGATGCTCTGGATCGGCGTCTACCCGAAGCCGTTCCTCGAGCGTATGCAGGTCACGGTCGACGAGTTGCTCGAACACGTCGAGCAGGAACGCGTGGCGTCGCCGCCCTCGCTGGCCGAGCTGATCGGGGTCCCCGGCCGCAGCCGCATGGCGGGCGATTGAGCGAACCGATGGGTGGCCGTCGATAGATAACACGATGACTCTCGATTTCACGAACCAGATCGATTACCTCTGGGCGCTGCTCCCGGAAGTGGTCCTCTCCGTGTGGGCGATGCTGGTGCTCCTGGTGGACGTCTTCCAGAAGGGCGACCGGAGCGAGCCCTCGCGCCCGGCCGTGGCGTGGCTGACCCTCGCCGGGATCGGCGTGGCGGCCGTGGCCAACGGATGGCTGCTCACGTTGCGGGAAGCGGCGCCCACCGGGATGATCGCGGTCGATGCATTCCGTGTCTTCACCAACTACCTGTTCCTGCTCGCGGCGGCGCTCTTCGTGCTGATCTCGACCCGCTACCTCGAACGAGAGCGGATGCAGCACGGCGAACTGTACGTGCTGGTCCTGCTCGCGTCCGTGGGGATGATGGTCTTCGCCGGCGCGCGGGACCTGATGGTGATCTTCCTGGGCCTCGAGCTCATGTCGGTCGCCGTCTACGTGCTGACCGGCGCGAACCGGCGCGACCGGCGCGCCGGCGAGGCGGCGCTGAAGTACTTCCTGCTGGGCGCGTTCTCGAGCGCGTTCTTCCTCTTCGGCATCGCGCTCATCTACGGCGCGACTCGGAGCACGAGCCTCCCCGAGATCGGGGCGGCGATCGGCGTGGACGGCCTCGGCGCGAGCGGGTTGGCGCTGGGCGGGATGGCGTTGCTCATGGTCGGCTTCGGCTTCAAGATCGCGGCCGTGCCGTTCCACATGTGGACGCCCGACGCCTACGACGGCGCGCCCGCGCCGGTGAGCGGCTTCATGGCGACGGCGGTCAAAGCCGCGGCGTTCGCGGCGTTCCTGCGCGTGTTCCTGACCGCGTTCCCGGGGCTGTACGAGAGCTGGGGCCAGGTCGTGATCTGGCTGGCCGTCCTGACCATGGCGGCGGCGAACCTGGTGGCGCTGGCGCAAGGGAACGTGAAGCGGATGCTCGCCTACTCGAGCATCGCTCATGCCGGCTACCTGCTGGTCGCGCTGGCCGCGGCGAGCACGATCGGCGCGGCATCGTTCCTCTTCTACCTCGTCGTCTACACGCTGATGACGGTGGGCGCGTTCGCCGTGGTCCTGGCCGTGGCACGGCAGGGTGAGCGGGAGCTGGACCTCGAAGCCTACAGCGGGCTCGGCTGGGAGCGGCCGATCCTAGGGATCACGATGACCGTGTTCCTCCTCTCGCTCGCCGGGTTCCCGTTCACCGGCGGGTTCATCGGCAAGTTCTACATCCTGCGCGCCGCGGTGGAAGAGGGGCTCGTTCCGCTCGCGGTGGTGCTGGTTCTCGCCTCTCTCGTCTCGTACTACTACTACCTGCGGGTGGCGTGGTACATGTGGTTCCGTGAGGCGCCGAGCGCGCAGGCCCACGGCGGCATCGAGATCTCGCCGGGGCTCCGGTTCGCGCTGGTCGCGGCGGTCGTCGGTATCGTGTGGCTGGGGATCTTCCCCGGACAGCTCCTCGAGCTGGCCGAGCGCAGCGCGGCGATCTTCGGGCAGATGCCCTCGGCGTTCCTGGGGCTGGGCGGGCCGTAGCGGCTGGGACCATCCGCTTTCGGCTCCCCCGAACTGCGCAGGGCATCGGCGGCATCGCGGTGGACCTCGATGGCTTCCACACCGGCGGTGCTGGGGAGTCCGTCCTCGGCCCCGACCTTGCTTGACGGTCCTCGATCCGGTGGCATACTTTCCCGCGGCTTGTCTCCCGGAACCACGGCGGCAGGGTGGGGGTCTCGATGTCTGTGAATCCACGTATTTTTCGCGAATATGACATCCGCGGCGTCGTCGGGCAGGACCTGACGGGCGAGGCGGCGGAGCAGGTCGGGCGCGCGTTCGCCACCGAGTTGCGCCGGCGGCGCGACCGTGCACCGTCGTTGACGGTCGTCGTCGGGCGGGACAACCGGCCGAGTTCGCCGGACCTGGCGGACCGATTGATCCGCGGGATCTGCGCGGCAGGCGTGCGGGTGATCGACGTCGGGACCGTGCCCACGCCCGTGCTGTACTACGCGAGGATCCGCTACGGCACGGATGGCGCCGTGCAGGTCACGGGATCGCACAACCCGCCCGAGTACAACGGGTTCAAGATGGTGATGGGCGAGGGCGCGATCTACGGCGAGGCGATCCAGGGGCTGCGCGGGTTGATCGAGCGGGGTGACTTCGAGACGGGTGCGGCGGAGCGTGAGCGGCGGGATGTGCTGCCGGCCTACATCGAGGACGTGACGGGCCGGTTCGAGCTGACCCGGCCGATCAAGGTGGTCGCGGATTGCGGGAACGGGACGGGGAGCCTGGTCGCGGCGCGCCTGCTCGAGGGGATCGGCGCCGAAGTCGTGCCGCTGTACTGCGAATCGGATGGCACCTTCCCGAACCACCATCCCGATCCGGTGGTGGACGAGAATCTGCGCGACCTGATCGCGCGCGTGCGCGAGGAGAAGGCGGACCTCGGCGTGGCGTTCGACGGCGATGCGGACCGGCTCGGCGCGATCGACGAGAACGGCGCGATCATCCGCGGCGACATGCTCCTCCTCCTGTACGCCATGGACCTGCTCGACCGCCACGGCCCCGGGCAGAAGCTGGTCTTCGACGTGAAGTGCTCGCAGGCGGTGCCGGAGGTCTTCGCGGCCGCGGGCGGCGAGCCGATCATGTGGAAGACGGGCCACTCGCTCATCAAGGAGAAGATGAAGGAGACGGGCGCGCCGCTGGCGGGCGAGTTGTCGGGGCACATTTGCTTCGCGGACGCGTATTACGGCTTCGATGATGCGCTCTACGCCGCCTGCCGGCTCGTGGACCTGGTGGCGAGAGCGGAACGGCCGCTCTCTGCCCTGGTCGACCGGTTCCCGCATTACGCGTCCACGCCCGAGATCCGGGTCGAGGTGCCGGAAGAGGAGAAGTTCGGCATCGTGCGCCGCGCCGTCGAGGAGTTCAGCGAGAGATACGAAGTGATCGACGTCGATGGCGCACGCGTCGTGTTCCCGGACGGTTGGGGGTTGCTCCGGGCATCGAACACGCAACCCGTGCTGGTGTTGCGCTACGAGGCCCGGACGCCGGAGCGGTTGCGCGAGATCCGTGGGATCATCGAGGGCTGGCTGCGGGAGCACGGGGTAGACGTGTAGATGATCCGGCGGCCGGGACGGATCCTGCTTCTGACCGGCGCCGTCCTTCTCGCGGCGCTCATCGCCGGACGGGTCGCGGCGGGGTTCTACACCGAGGCGCTCTGGTACCAGGCGCTCGGTCGATCCTCGATCTTCTGGATCCGGCTCGGCACCCGGTTGGGCGTGCGGCTGGCGGCGGGCGCGCTGGCGGGCGGGCTCGTCCTGCTCAATCTCTGGCTCGTTGCCCGGCGACTCGGGCCGGTCCACCTGCGCCGACAGTACGGCAACATCGAGATCGCCGAGCAGGTGCCGCGGATCTACATCCACCTGGGGCTGGTCGCCGTGGCCGTCCTCACCGGGTGGTGGCTGTCCGGTCTGCAATTCGGGGGCGATGCCGCGCTGAGCATCCTCGCGTGGTTGCGCCGCGTCCCCTGGGGGAGCACGGATCCGCTCTTCGGCCGTGATCTCTCGTTCTACGTCTTCTCGCTCCCGGTCTATTTCCGGACCATCGACTACCTGCTCCTCATCGCGATGTGGACCCTGGCGCTGGTCCTCATCGGCTACATTGTGGTCGGCACGATCCGGTGGCGCGGCGGCCGCCTCGAAGTCGAAGACGAGCCGCGCCTGCACTTCGTCCTCCTCGCGGCCGCGATCGTGCTCCTCCTGGGTGCGCGCTACTGGCTGGGACGCTACGGCCTGCTCCTGGACGGCTCGGGGATCGGCGGCGGGCCGGGGTACACGGACGTGACCGCACGCCTCCCCGCACGCCGCTTCCTCGCCCTGCTCTCCGCGGCCTCCGCGGCCGCACTGGTCTATGCCGCCCGGCGCCGCTCCTGGGTGCCCGCGGCCATCGGCCTCGGTGGTCTCGGCGCGGCCGCGCTCGTCGTGGGCCAGCTCTATCCCTCGCTCGTGCAGAAGTTCAGGGTCGAGCCGAACCAGCTCGCGCGCGAGGTCCCCTACATCCGCTGGAACCTGGACTTCACCCGGCGCGCCTACGGCCTCGATCGCCTGGACCGGCGCACGATCCCCTACCATCGCTCCGGACTGCCGTCCTGGGAGACGCTCGAACCCTCGCTCTCGCGGCTGCCGCTCTGGGACCCCGCACCGCTCGAGACGGTCTACAACCAGGTCGAGGCGATCTTCGGCTATTACGGCTTCCCCGATGTCGATTCCGATCGGTACCCGACCGCGGCGGGCACGCGGCAGGTCGCGATCTCGGTGCGCGAGTTCGACCTCGAAGGGCTCCCGGAATCCGCACGGACGTGGCAGACCCTGAGACTCAACCCGAAGTACCTGCGCGGGTTCGGCGTGGTCGTCTCGCCGGTGGCCGAGAGCATCGCGGCGGGCGGCCCGCGTCGCTGGATCCGGAACGTGGACCCGGTGCTGCACGACCCGGAGGCGCCGGCCGTGCTGAATCTCGAGGACCCCGCGATCTATTTCGGGGAGACCATGGGCGTCCCGGGCGGAGGACAGGAGTACGTCATCCTGATCCCGGGCCGTGACAGCGCGTTCACGGGCGTTCCGGGAGAGGACTACCCTGCGGGGATCCGCCTCGCCTCGTTCGTGCGTCTGCTTGCCTTCGCCTGGCGGTTCGGCGACAAGAACCTGCTGTTTTCCGGCGAGCTGACCGACGACAGCCGCGTCGTCTACCGGCGCTCGGTTCGCGAGCGCGTCGCGGCGCTGGCGCCGTTCGCGCTCTGGGATCGGGACCCGTACCCGGTCATCGCGCGGGGCCGGGTCTTCTGGATCATCGACGGCTACACGACGTCGTCGACCTTCCCGCTCGCGCGGCCGCTGCGGCTCGGGGATGCGGGGCGGATCCGGTATCTGCGCAACAGCCTCAAGGCGGTCGTGGACGCGGTGACGGGCGAGGTGATGATCTACGAGGCGGCGGGGGAGACGGACCCGATTCTGGCGACGTACGGGCGGATCTTCCCGGACCTCGTGCGCCCGCTGGACGAGATGCCGGCGGCGCTGCGCGCGCATCTTCGCTACCCGGTGCTCTATCTGCGGGCGCAGGCGGAGATCCTGAAGGAGTATCACCTCGAGAGCCCGGAGGCCTTCTACGCGGGCCAGGACTACTGGCAGTTGCCGCAGGAAGATGCGAACGGCACGAGCCGGTACCGACCGCCGTACGCGATGATGCGGCTGCCGGGTGAAAAGCGGACGGAGTTCGTGCTGACGGCGCCGTTCATTGCGCGCGAGCGCGAGAACATGACGGCGTTTCTGGTGGCGCGCAGCGATCCACCGCACTACGGCGAACTGCTCCTCTACGAGCTGCCGCGGGACCAGCAGATCCCGGGACCCGGCCAGGTGGCCGCGCTGATCGAGCAGGATCCGTCGATCTCGCCGCAACTCTCGCTCTGGCGTCGATCGGGCAGCGAGGTCCAGCTTGGCGATATCCGGGTGGTCCCGCTCGACAGCGCCTTCCTCTACGTGCAGCCGGTCTTCCTCTCGGCGCGCGAGGGCTCGATACCGGAACTCGCGCGTATCGTGGTGAGCGACGGCCGGGCGATCGCCATGGCGTTGTCGCTGGTCGAGGCCGTGCGCGCCGTGGAATCGCCGCCACCGGTGGACGCGCCCGGGCCCACCACCGTGGCGGGAGATGCGTCGGCCGCCGTCGAGGCGTGGCCGCTCCGGGCGCTCGAACTGTTGGACCGGGCGGAGCGGCGGTTGCGCTCCGGGGATTGGGCGGGCTTCGGCAGCGAGCTGGAGGAGTTGCGCACCCTGCTCCGCGAATTGAGCCAGCGCCCGCGCGACGAGGGCGGCGGCTGAGCCCGGGAGCCCGGCTTCCGGTGGAATCGGAATGCGCCGGGTCCGCTTGCACCCGTGGAAAGGCAGGGATATGTTAGCGCGGCTTTTGTCGGACCCGGCGGAAGGCGCCGGAACCGTGGTGGTCGCCCTCGGCGGCAATGCATTGCTGCCGCCGGGCGAGCGGGGCGATATCCATCAGCAGTTCGCCCATACGCGCGAGAGCCTGACTCCGATCGTGGCGCTGGCCCGCGCGGGGTGGCACATTGCGGTCGTGCACGGCAACGGCCCCCAGATCGGGGATGAGCTGGTGCGCAATCAGGCCGCGAGCCCGGAGTTGCCGCCCCTGCCGCTCGGTGTCCTGGTGGCCGGCACGGCGGGCTGGATCGGTTACATGATCCAGCAATCGCTCCAGAACGCGCTCGCCCGCGAGGGCGTCGCCCGGGAGGTCGCCACGCTGGTCACGCAGGTCCTGGTGGATCCGGAGGATCCCGAGCTGCGCGAGCCGAGCAAGCCCGTGGGGCGCGTCATGCCGGAATCGCGCGCCCGTGAGCTCTCGAGGACACAGGGCTGGGCCGTGGGTCCCGTCCCCGGCGGATGGCGCCGACTGGCGCCGTCGCCGCGCCCCATCGAGGTGGTCGAGAGCGCCGAGGTCGCGCGTCTGGTCCGATCGGGGACGATCGTGATCGCTTGCGGTGGCGGCGGCACGCCGGTCTATCGGGATCCCGAGGGCCGACTCGAAGGCGTCGACGCCGTGGTGGACAAGGATCGGGCGGCCACGGTGCTCGCGCGCGGCATCGGCGCGGATGTACTGGTGATCCTCACGAACGTGGATGGCGTCTACCGTGGGTTCGGGACACCGCGGCAGACGTTGCTGCGGGAGGCGACCGCGGGGGAAGCCGAGCGGCTGCTGGCCGCGGGCGAGTTCGGCAGTGGCAGCATGGCGCCGAAGGTCGAGGCGGCGATCGACTTCCTGCGCGGCGGCGGCCGCCGGGCGCACATCGCGCGGCTGGATCAAGGCCTCGCCGCCGTCGAGGGGCGCGCCGGGACGACTCTCGTCCCGGACGCGACGAGATCGGAAGACAGGACGGATCGGAGCGGATGAACATACACGAATACCAGGCCAAGGAGATCTTCCGGGCGCATGGCATTCCGGTGCCGCCGGGCGAAGTTGCGACGACGGCGGAGGAGGCGGAGCGCATCGCGGCCGGACTGGGCGGTACGGTCGTGGTCAAGGCGCAGGTGCACGCGGGCGGGCGGGGCAAGGCGGGCGGCGTCAAGCTCGCGTCGGGTCCTGACGAGGCACGCGCGCACGCGGAGCGGATCCTCGGCATGCAGATCAAGGGGCTGCCGGTCGAGAAGGTGCTGGTCACACCGGCCGAGGAGATCGCCACGGAGAGCTACGTCGGCGTGATCGTGGACCGCGGCTCGAAGCGCCCGGTCTTCATGGTGAGTCGAGAGGGCGGCATCGACATCGAGGAGGTGGCCGCGAAGAACCCCGAGGCGATCCGCCGCCTGACCGTGGATCCGCGTTACGGGCTGCTCCCGCATCAGGCGTACTGGCTCGCCGCCACACTGTATGACGACGCCGCGCAGCAGCGTGCCTGCGCGAAGATTCTGCGTCAGCTCTACGCCGCGTTCGTCGATTCGGGCTGTTCGCTGGCCGAGATCAACCCGCTGATCACGACGCCGGACGGCGAGGTGAAGGCGATCGATGCCAAGATGAACATCGATGACAACGAGCTGTTCCGGCGGCCGCGGATCGAGGAGCTGCGCGACACCTCGGCGGAGCCGCCGGCGGAGACGGCGGCCCGCGAGGCGGGGCTGACGTACATCAAGCTGGATGGCGACATCGGCGCGGTGGTCAACGGCGCGGGGCTCGCGATGGCCACCATGGACCTGATCAAGTTCTACGGCGGCGAGCCGGCGAACTTCCTGGACATTGGCGGGTCGTCCAACCCGGACAAGGTGGTCAACGCGCTGCGGATCATCACGAGCGATCCGAACGTCCGGGTGATCCTCTTCAACATCTTCGGCGGAATCACGCGCTGTGATGACGTGGCGAACGGCATCGTCGAGGCGGCGCGGCGGATCGAGATCCGGATCCCGCTGGTGATCCGACTGACGGGTACGAACGAGGCGGAAGCGCTCGAGATCCTCGAGCGCAACGGGTTCGGCGCGACGACGTCGATGGATGAGGTGGTTCGGAAGGCGGTCGAGATGGCGGCCGATCCGGAGGTCCGGGACAGCGCGCCGGCGGGAGCGGGGGATTAGTCATGGCGATCTTCATAAACGAGAACACGCGGCTCCTGGTTCAGGGGATCACGGGGCGCGACGGTTCGTTTCATGCGCGCCAGATGATGGAGTACGGCACGCAGGTCGTGGGTGGGGTGACGCCCGGGAAGGGCGGTCAGCGGTTCGAGGGGCCGGACGGCCGAACGGTCCCGATCTTCGACACCATGGACCGCGCAGTCGCCGAGACCGGGGCCAATGCCTCCGTCATCTACGTGCCGCCTGCCTTCGCGGCGGATGCGATCATGGAGGCCGCAGACGCGGGGATCGACTTCATCGTCGCGATCACGGAGGGGATCCCCGTGCTGGACATGACGCGGGTGTATCCGTACGTCATGGAACGGGGCGGGCGGCTGCTGGGGCCGAACTGTCCTGGCCTGCTCGCGCCGGGGAAGTCGAAGGTCGGGATCATGCCCGGCCACATCGCCACGCCCGGTCCGGTGGGCGTTGTCTCACGTTCCGGCACGCTGACGTACGAGGTCGTCTTCGAGCTGACGCAGGCCGGGATCGGGCAGAGCACCTGCGTGGGGATCGGTGGTGACCCGATCATCGGCACGAACTTCATCGACTGCCTGAGCGCCTTCGAAGCCGATGACGAAACGCGGGCGATCGTCATGATCGGCGAGATCGGCGGGACGGACGAGCAGGACGCGGCCGCGTTCATCCGCGAGCACGTCCGCAAGCCCGTGGTCGGGTTCATTGCGGGCCAGACGGCGCCGCCGGGGCGGCGCATGGGGCACGCAGGCGCGATCATCAGCGGCACAACGGGGACGGCGGCGGAGAAGATCGAAGCGTTCGAGCGCAGCGGCATCAAGGTCGCACGTCGCCCGTCGGACGTGGTCGGGCTGATCGGCTCGGCCCTCTGAGCGCCGCCATCGGCGCGGGCGGACCTATGGAACTTCGCGAGGCGCTACCGCGCGAGCACGTTCTGGTGCCGCTGGAGGCCGAGACGCTCGGCCAGGCGCTGACCGTGCTCGTGGACGCGCTCGTCGAGCAAGGTGCGGTGCGCGACCCCGGCGCGCTCGAACGCCACCTCTCCGCGGCGCGGCTGCGTGATGTCGTGATGATCGGCGAGCACGTCGCACTGCCGCACTTCCGGACCGAGGCCGTCGACGGACTCACCGTCGCGCTCGGCATCGCGCGAGCGCCGCTGGATGCGCGGGAAGCCGGCCTGGACGCCCGGCCCCAGATCGTGGCGCTCATCCTCGCCCCGCCGGAGGCCGCGACCCGCTATCTCCAGATCGTCGCCGCGCTCGCCCGCCTCTTCCGCAAGCCGGGTGTGGTCGACCGGCTCCGGCAGGCACGCTCGCCCGCCGACGTCCTCGAACTGCCCGAACTGCGCGAGATCCGCGTTCAGCCGCGCCTCACCGTGCGCGACATCATGGCGCACCGCGTCGACAGCGTCTCGCCCGATGCACCGATCCGCAGCGTGATCGACCTGATGGTGCGTCATCGCGTGCGGGCCATCCCCGTGGTCGGTGACAAACGCGAAGTCCTCGGCATCGTCTCCGAGTGGGACGTCATGCGCGCGCTGCTGCCGCACATCCCCCGCGCCGGGGGAGAAGCGGAGGAGGCGGCAATGATCGTCCCGCCCCAGATCAAGGCGCGCGACGTCATGAGCCGATCCGTCCTCTGCATCTCGGAGGACATGGGCGTCGAGGAAGTCGCCAACACCATGATCAACAAGGATGTCGAGCAGTTCCCGGTCGTCAGCGAAGGAAAGCTCACCGGGTTCCTCTCGCGAGGAGACATCATTCGCAAACTCTTTGGACGTTGAAGACCATGGACCGAACGCTGGCGATCATCAAACCCGATGCCGTCGCCCGCGGCCTCGTCGGCCGCATCCTCGCCCACCTCGAGGGAGAGGGCTTCCGCATCCGCGCGCTGCACATGATGCGACTCACCGAGGCGCAGGCACGCGCATTCTACGCCGTGCACCGCGAAAGACCGTTCTACGGAAGTCTTGTCCAATTCATGGTTTCCGGTCCAGTCGTTCCGGTATTGCTAGAACGCGAGAACGCCGTCGCCGCGCTCCGTGACGTCATCGGCGCCACGGACCCGGCCGAGGCGCGCCCGGGCACGATCCGCGCCCTCTACGCCGAGTCCAAGGAGCGGAACGCGATCCACGCCTCGGACGCGCCGGAAACGGCCCGCAATGAAATCGCGTTCTTTTTTGCCGCTACCGACGTGCCGGCGGTGGACGGCGAGTCGACCTGACGCGGCTGCGTCACGGCGCGGGAACGCGTGGAACGACGCGGTGCGCGACGGTTGACAGGGGGGTGGGACTTGGCCATCTTTCACGACTATGCTGAAAGTCGATCTCGGCCTCCTGAAGCGTCGGGGGCGGATCACGGTCGACGAAGATCTGCCCTCCGATCACCCGCTGTGGGAGGAGACGGGGATCCGGCCCCACGGTTCACTGGCCGTGAGGTTGGAGGCGCAGAGCGTAGGGTCGGACGTCTGGGTGCGCGGTCGCCTGGACGGCCGTGCGGTGCTCGAATGCCGCCGCTGCCTCGTCGAGGTGGTGGTACCGGTCGGTGAACCGGTCTCGTTGCTGTACCGCGCCGGTGTGGAACCGGCGGAAGCGGAGCGCGAGGAGGTGTACGCGTTGCCCGCGCGGGCGCGCGAGCTGGACCTGACGGCGGCGATCCGTGAACACTTGTTGCTCGCGGTGCCGCGGTTCGCGTTGTGTCAGGAGGCGTGCCGAGGGTTGTGCGCACGGTGTGGCCGGAACCTGAACGAAGGCGAGTGCGAGTGCGCGTCGGCCGAGATGGACGAGCGGTGGGCGGCGCTGAAGAGATTGAAGGAAGACTGACGAGGGGGCGAAATGGCCGTACCGAAGAAGAAGGTGTCGAAGCAGCGCAAGCGGAAGCGGCGCACGCACTACCGTGCGGAAGCGCCGGGAGTGGTGCCGTGCCCGCGCTGCGGCGACCCGAAGCTCCCGCACCGCGTCTGCCCAACGTGCGGGACGTACCGGGGGAGGCAGGTCGTCGAGGTCGAGCAGCTCTGAGGGGAGGGGGCGTGCGCATCGCGCTGGACGCCATGGGAACGGATCGCTATCCGGCGGTGGAGGTCGAAGGAGCGGTCCAGGCGTTGCGCGAGATTCCGGGCGATTTCGAGCTGATCCTGGTCGGCGACCGGGAGCGGATCGAGGCGGAGTTGTGCGCTGCCGGCGAGGTGCCGCGCGAGCGGCTCCGGGTGCTGCACGCGGGACAGCGCATCGAGCCGGGAGAGGCGCCGGCATCTTCGGTCCGGCGGAAGACGGATTCCTCGATCGTGACCGGACTCACGCTGGTGAAGGATGGCGGCGCCGACGCGTTCGTCAGTGCGGGGTCGACGGGCGCCGTCATGGCTGCATCGCTCTTTCTGCTGCGACCGCTGCCGGGCGTGGACCGACCCGCGGTCGCGACGGTGTTGCCGACCGCGGCCGATCCCGTGGTCATGCTGGATGCCGGCGCGAACGTGGATAGCAAGCCGGTGCACCTCCTCCAGTTCGCGCACCTCGGCGCGATCTACGCGAGGGACATCCTGCGGCGGCCGGTCCCTCGGGTCGGGTTGCTGAACATCGGCGAGGAGTCGGAGAAGGGGAATGAACTCGCGGTCGAGGCGCACCATCTCCTCGAGAAGAGTCCGCTCCACTTCATCGGAAACGTCGAGGGGCGCGACATCATCCGGGGCGTCTGTGACGTGCTGGTCACGGATGGGTTCGTCGGCAACGTCCTGCTCAAGTTCTACGAGTCGGTCGCCGGCTTCTTCCTCGAGCTGTTGAAGCGCGAGGTCGCCGCGTCGGGCGCCCATCTCGATCTGGGAGAGGTCCGGCGGGTCCTGGACTACACGGAGTATGGCGGCGCACCGCTCCTCGGCGTGAACGGGATCTCGATCATCTGCCACGGAGGTTCGCCGCCGCGGGCGGTCAAGAACGCGATCGGCGTGGCGATCCGGGCGATCGAGACCCACCTCGTTGGACATGCCCGCAACGAGCTGCTCGGAGCGGCACAGGAGGCAGTGGTCGAGTCTTCGTCCGCGCGCCTCGCGGAAGGGGCGTGAGAATGAGTCGACCGAAGCCGGTCGTCCAGGTATTGTCGACGGGTCGGTACCTCCCGGAGCGGGTGTTGACGAACGAGCAGCTCGAGCGGCTGGTCGACACGTCGGATGAGTGGATCCGGGAGCGGACGGGGATTCGCGAGCGGCGGATTGCGGACGCGGACGTGTGCGCGGCGGACATGGGCGCGGCGGCCGCGCGGATCGCGCTGGAGCGGGCGGACATCGACGCGGAGGACGTCGACCTGATCGTCGTCTCGACGGCGACGCCCGATCGCCTGCTGCCATCGACGGCGTGCGACGTCCAGGCACTGCTCGGCGCAACCAACGCGGCGGCGTTCGACGTCTCGGCGGCGTGCTCGGGGTTCCTCTACGCGCTCACCGTCGCCGAGGGGTATCTCGCCGCCGGGCGCGGGGAGACCGCGCTCGTCGTCGCGACCGAGAAGATGAGCGCGATCGTGGATTGGAACGACCGGTCGACTTGCGTGCTCTTCGGTGACGGCGCGGGCGCAGCGGTCGTCGGCAGGAGTGACGGCGAGCGCGGGATCCTGTCGAATGTGTTGCGTTCGGACGGCACTCTTGCCGAACTGTTGTGGCGCCCCGCGGGGGGGGCGAAGAGGCCTCTGGACGTCGCTGCGCTCGAAGAAGGCGAGCACCTGGTCCGGATGGCGGGACGGGAGGTGTTCAAGGCGGCCGTGCGGTCGATGACGGACGCGGCGGAACAGGCGCTGGCCCGCGCCGGGATGACGGGGCGCGACATCGACCTTCTCGTTCCGCACCAGGCGAATATCCGGATCATCGAGGCGACGGCGCGCTACGCCGACATCCCGATGGAAAACGTGTTCGTGAACGTGGATCGCTACGGAAACATGAGCTCGGCCACCTTGCCGGTCGCGTTGGATGAGGCGCTCGAGGCTGGCCGGTTCGGGCCGGGCGCGAACATCTTGATGGTCGCGTTCGGCGCGGGGTTCACCTGGGCCTCCTCGGTGATGCGGTGGTAGCGCTGCTGTTCCCGGGACAGGGCGCGCAGTTCGTGGGGATGGGCCGGGATCTGGCGGCGGCGTTCCCGGTGGCGCGCGAGACGTTCGAGGAGGCCGACGATGTGCTCGGCACGCCGCTCTCCCGGCTGATGTGGGAGGGGCCGGCGGAGGAGTTGACGGCCACGCACAACGCGCAGCCGGCGATCCTCACGCACTCGGTCGCGGTGTACCGCGTGGTGGCGACGGCGCTGGATGGAGTGCGAGCCGCGGCGGGCCATTCGCTGGGCGAATTCAGCGCGTATGTGGCGGCGGGGGGCTTGCGCTTCGCGGACGCGCTGCGCACCGTACGGCGTCGCGGCGAGTTGATGTTCCGCAGCGGCGAGGAGCGGCCCGGGACGATGGCGGCCATCCTGGGGTTGGAAGACGCGGTGGTCGAACGGGTTTGCCGGGACGCGACGACGGCGCAATCGGTGTGCGTTCCGGCGAATTACAATGCGCCGGGCCAGGTGGTGGTGAGCGGTGATGTGCCCGCGGTCGAGCGAGCGATCGAGCTGGCCGGCGAGGCGGGCGCGCGGCGTGCCATCCGGCTGAACGTCTCGGGCGCGTTCCACTCTCCGCTGATGGAGACCGCGCAGGCCGGGCTCGCGGCGCAGCTCGAGGAAACGCCGATCGAGGCACCGCGCTTTCCGGTCGTCTCGAACGTCACGGCGATGCCGAACACGGACGCCGGGAGCGCGCGGGATCTCCTGGTCCGGCAGCTCACGGCCCCGGTGCGATGGACCGGGTGTATGCGGTCGCTGCTGGATCTCGAGGTGAGTTCCTTCTTCGAGCTGGGACCGGGCACGGTCCTGAGCGGGCTGTTGCGGCGGCTCGACCGGAGCGCGGTTTCGCGACCGCTCGGCACGGCGGCCGAAATCGAGTCATTTCTGAGCGCATGAGTGAGAGAACCGATTCGGGCGCCCACGAGCTGGCGGAGCGCGTCGCCGTGGTCACCGGTGGCAGCCGGGGGATCGGCCGTGCCATCGCCGAGCACCTCGCCCGAGGGGGCGCGCGCGTGGCGGTCGTGGCGCGGTCGGCCGAGCGGGCGGAAGCGGCGGCCCGGGAACTCCCGGGCGATGGCCATCGAGGCTACGCGTGCGATGTGGCGGATGCCGCCGCCGTGGACGCGTTGCTCGGCGGGGTCGAGGAGACCCTGGGACCGGTGGACATCCTTGTCAACAACGCCGGAATCACCGAAGATAACCTCCTGGTGCGGCTGCGCGACGAAGACTGGGATCGTGTCCTGGACACGAACCTGAAGGGCGCGTTCCATACGATCCGCGCGGCCGCGCGCGGGATGATGCGCCGCCGTTCCGGCCGGATCATCAACATCACCAGCGTCGTGGGGCTGGTGGGGAACAAGGGGCAGGTGAATTACGCCGCCTCGAAGGCCGGACTGGTGGGATTGACGAAGGCGGTAGCGAAGGAGCTGGCGTCGCGGGGCATTCTGTGTAATGCGGTCGCGCCGGGCTTCATCGAGACGGACATGACCGCGGCGATGACCGAGGCGGCGCGGACCGGGTTGGCGGACCAGGTTCCGCTGGGCCGGCTGGGCACGCCCGACGACGTCGCGGCGGTCGTCCGGTTCCTGGCCGGGCCCGGTGCGGCCTACATCACGGGCCAGGTCATTGTCGTCGATGGCGGAATGGTCATGTGACACCCCAACCGTGAGGGCATGATGGCTGAGAATATCGAGGCCAAGGTCAAGGAGATCATCGTCAACGAACTGGGCGTCGAGCCGGAAAAGGTCAGCGAGGATGCCTCGTTCGTCGAGGACCTGGGCGCCGATTCACTGGATACCGTCGAACTCGTCATGGCGTTCGAGGAGGAGTTCGGGATCGAGATCCCGGATGAGGATGCCGAGCAGCTCCAGACGGTCGGGGATGCGATCCGTTATCTGAAGGAGCACGAGGGCGAGTAGCCGCCGGGTGGTTACGGCGACCATGGAACGAAAGAGCGAGAAGGGCCACCGTGTGGTGATCACGGGGCTCGGCCTCGTCACGCCGGTGGCCCTTGATGTCGAGAGCACCTGGCAGGCGCTCCAGCGTGGCGAGAGCGGTGCCGCGCCGATCACCCAGTTCGAGGCGACCGAGGACTTCGCCGTCCGATTCGCTTGCGAAGTGAAGGGGTTCGAGCCGGAACGCTACATGGACCGCAAGGAGGTCCGGCGGACCGACCGCTTCGCGCAATTCGCGCTCGCCGTCGCACAACAGGCCGTCGAGGATGCGGGGCTGGCGGATGGCTTCAAGGGCGTCGACCGCGACCGCGTCGGCGTGATCATCGGCAGCGGGATCGGCGGGATCGCGACCTTCGAGGAACAGGCCCGTACGCTCTTCGAGCGGGGACCCCAGCGGATCAGTCCGTTCTTCGTGCCGATGTTCATCTCGGACATCGCGTCCGGAGTGGTGTCGATGCGTTACGGCCTCCGCGGGCCGAACTACGCGACGGTCTCGGCGTGTGCCTCGAGCGCACACGCGGTCGCCGCCGGGTTCCGCATCGTCCAGCGCGGCGAGGCCGACGCAATGCTGGTCGGCGGCGCGGAGGCGACCGTCACGCCGCTGACCATGGCCGGGTTCGCGTCGATGAAGGCGCTGTCGACGCGGAACGACTCGCCGGAAACCGCGAGCCGCCCCTTCGATGCCACGCGCGACGGCTTCGTCCTGGGCGAGGGGGCCGGCTGCCTGGTCATCGAGTCCCTCGAACATGCCGAGCGGCGCGGCGCCCGCATCATCGGCGAGATCATCGGCGTCGGCCAGACGGCGGACGCCCATCACCTCACGGCACCGGCACCGGAGGGCGCGGGCGCACAGCTCGCCATGCGCGCCGCGCTCCGCGATGCCGGAATCGCACCCGCGGACGTCGATTACATCAACGCGCACGGTACCTCGACCCCGGCCAACGACCTCAACGAGACGCTCGCGGTCAAGGCCGTCTTCGGTGACGACGCGTACCGCCTGGTCATGGGCTCCACCAAGTCCATGACCGGTCACCTGCTCGGTGCCGCCGGCGCCGTCGAGACCGTGATCTCCGTCCTGGCATGTCGGGACGGCGTCATCCCACCGACCATCAACTTCACCACGCAGGACCCGGCGTGCGACCTCGACTACGCGCACAACCGCCGCATCGAGACCCCGGTGCGGGTCGCACTCAGCAACTCGTTCGGATTCGGCGGACACAACGTGTGTCTCGCACTCCGGAGGTGGGACGGCGAGTGAGCACCGGTCCTCGCTCCGGAATTTCTCACGGTGCCCCCGAGCCCCTGGACTCGGGGGCGCCGTGCTGAGGGGCCCGGCGGGATGGAGGGCCACGGCTGTGGCTCACGCCAGGTTCGCCTCATCACGGCGTGTTTCGGTTCCGATTCGTGCGCGTGCGCGAGCGCGGGCGGGTCCCCCCGCCCATTCCCGGTGCCGGTCCGGAGCCTCAAAACGCGAAGGGTTCACCCGAACGCGGGCCTAGGCAGTTCTGCCCATGCCCGGTTGTAAAGATTTGATATGCTCCGGGTACCGTGGTTCCCTATTGTCTCTTCCCGGAGGTCATCATGAAGATGTTGCGGAGAAGGCTCCTCGGTGTCCTGACACTCGTTCTCCTGGCTACGGCCGTCGGGTGTGCCGGGGATGGGCCGACGGGGCCGACGTACGGGGATCAAGATACCTGCCGACTGATCGGTGGGCAGTGGATCTGCTATCCGTGACGGCGCCCTGATGAGCGGGTGCAACCGGCCGGCCCGGCGAAACGGGGCCGGCCGGTTGCACATGGTCGGGTGGGCTCCAGGGCTCGATCGCGGGCGCGCCGGGGCGGTCGAGGGGAGCGGGGCGCCACAGGCGATCGTGTAACGGCGTGAAGATCCGGCTCCGCCGGATCCGCTCTCGCTGGGCCGGGTTGGCCTGGACGTAGCGTGTGAGGAGACGGGCGGCGCGATCCGATTCTCCGAGTTGAAGCATCGCGGCGGCTTCGAGCCAGAGGACCTCGGGATCGGAGCCGGCGCTTTCGTGTGCGCGTTGCAAGACGGCGCGTGCGCTGTCGGGCATGCCGATGCGCGCGAGGATGATGGCGGCGAGCATCTCGAGTCGTGGACGCACGATGGACCGTGCGGCACGCTCGGGGTCGACTCCATCGATGATGCGCCAGATTTCGCCGGGCTCGACATCGGGGGGCGCGACCGACCAGGCGAGGATGGAAAGGGTGCAATAGGCGGCGGGCGCGCTACTGGTGGATTGCCTGCGCAATTCGTCGCACCAGCGGCGCGCGTCCGCATCGTCGCGCAACTCGAGCGAGGTCTTGACCAGGATACTGAGGATCTGCTGGGGGTTTTCGAGGTAGGCATCCGCCTCGTACGCGTATTGCGCGGCGACGTTGGCCTCGGCGAAGTCGCCGCGGGCATCGAGGATGCTGGCGAGTCCGCTCCACGCCCGGATTCGCCTGGAGTCGATGGCGACGGCACGTTCGAGGTCTGTTTCCGCGGAGGCGAGGAGTTGCGTGGGCGTGGTCTCCGCCGGCGGTGTCAGGAGCCAGAGCCAGTAGCGGAGGACGCCGCGGAGTTCGAGCGCCTTTGCGTCTCGTGGGGCGCGGGCGAGCGCGCGCGTGGCGTGCGCGAGCGATTGCATCCATGCTTCGCGGGTGCGACCGAAGTCACGGAACGGCGGGTCGAAGAAGATCCAGCCCCGCTCGGCGGCCGTCCAGCCGCGCAGGACAATGGGATCGACCCAGGATGAATCCGCGTACTCCGCCTCTGCCAGGAGCGAGTCGGCGGCGCGAAGCACCTGGATGGCGGAGGAAGGGGCGCCCGCCCGTTTGAGCGCAGCCGCCTCGTCGCGGTGCCTCAGTGCTTGCCGGACCAGCTCGCGGGCATGGATGCTGGCGGCGTGGTGATGGAACTCTTCGGATCGGGCCCACTGACCGAGCCGCACGCGAAGCGCGGAGGTCAGGTCGGCCGAGACGTCGTCGACGAGCGCGAAGAGATCGCCCGACGGCCGGCCGATGCGGGTGTTCCAGAGCGTGACCCGCGAGGCGGCATCGATGAGCTCGACCTGGATCATGATGCTGTCCGCTGATCCGAGGACGCTTCCGGCCACGCAAACATCGGTGCGGACCGAGGCCGTGTTGCGGACGTGCGGGTCGCCGGGGTTCGTGTCGGGAAGGCTGCGGCTCGAGATCACCTCGAGCCCCGGGACCTGCGCGAGTCTGCTGGCGAGCGCCAGCGAGAGGGCGTCGGCCAGTGTCTGGAGTTCGCCGTCGTCGCCCAGGTCGCGGAACGGGAGGACGGCGATGCGCGGCAGCGCGGGGTCCGCCGCCGCCATGGAGTCCGGCATCTCATCCGTTCGCGGCGGCGCATCGGCATCGGGCCCGAGCGTGAGGAGGAACGCGCCCGCGAGCGCGAGCGCAATGATCGCGGCGGCCGGCCGGCCGGTCAGGCGGCGTCGCCGGCGGGGCTCGCGCTCGGTCGTGACCGGCCCGTCCGCGGCCGGGTGTTCGCGAATCGCGGGATCGATCGCGCCGCCGCGGGTGGCCTCGGGCGTCTCCGCCGCGTCAGAGAGCGGAGCCCCTGGGTAGGGGCCGGGCGCACCCGGTCCGGCGCCAGATGCATCGCCGGGAGGAGGCGGGACCGGAGCGCCAGGGGCCTCGCCCGGTGCGGCCGCCGTCCGGTCTCGGGGTTCCGCGGCCGCGGCCGGCTCCGCCTCGCGCCGGGACCGCACGGCCGCGATGAGCGCGAGCGTCTCCGGCGCGGGCGCGACACCGAACTCCGCGTCGAGCCGCTGTGACAGCGATTCGAAGACATCGAGTGCGCCGGCACGGTCGCCGGAACGGTCCAGCACCCGGATGAGATCCCGGAACGCGCCCTCGTCGTGCGGCGCGAGTTCGACGCCCAGCCTCGCCCAGTGGAGCGCTCGGGGGAAGTCGTTCGCCGCCAGATCCCGCTCCGTCAGCTCGCGGACCGCGGCGCGGGCGCCCTCTCGTAGCCGCGACCTCGTGTCCTCGAGCCAGCGCTCGAAGCCGGGCGCGTCGTCGATGTAGAACCCCGCCAACAGATCGGCGCGATAGAGGGCCATCGCCTCGGCGAGCCGGCCCTCGGCGAGCGCGTCCTGGAATTCGATCGCGTCGCACCACAGCGCGCCGTCGGCGATGCCGACGCCTTCCGCGCCCTGACTCACGATCACCCCGGGGCCGAGCGACCGTCGCAGGTAGTGGAGCGATTGGTTCAGCGCGCGACGCGCCCGGTCCGGCGCGGACTCGGGCCAGAAGAGCCCCAGCACGCCATCCCGCGTTCCCGTCGCGGTTCGCGCCGTGAGCACCAGGTGCACGAGCAGCGCGAATCGCTTCGGTTGGGCCAGGACCGACCGCAACGGTCTGCCGTCCGGCCCTCGGAGATCAATGCCCGCGAGGGTGTAGAGGCGGATCATGGCCGCGCTCCCTGCTGGCGGAAAGGCATCACCCGTGGATCATCTCGCAGGTGATCGGCAGGTGGTAGCGCCCGCGTACCGTACAGACAAGCTAGCGCGGGGCAGGCCCGTGCCGCAACGGGTCCGGCAGTGCGGTTCGCGAGTCGAGTCGTGCCGGCGGTCCGGGTGCGGACGGATGAATCGGGCGTCGGCGGTGCCATCCGACAGCGTCCACGATCCAGGTCCCACCACGAAGCCCTCCGCAGTACTCACGTTCCGTGACTCACGCGGTCGCCGGAGCCGCGGCGCCGGCGGCCGATCCTCAGAAGCGCTGATCGAGAGGATGGCACCGACCGCGCCCGGGGGCGCCCCCCGGGCGCGGGGGGCGGCGGGCGGGGCGGCATTGCACGTCTCCAACAAGATGCTTGACATGGTTCAATACGGGCCACATCGATGGGCTCGTTCGTGGCGGTTTGCGACCCCTTTCTCGCGGAGGGTTCGTGACCAGGCAGACTGCGCTTCCAGACCACCGAGCGATGAGCCGGCCAGGCTGGGTTGCCCTGTCAAGGGAAGCCGGGGTAGCGAGACGGCTCTTGGCCGGCGTTCAGATAGTGCTGGCGGCGTCAAGTACTGCGTGCGAGAGGGATCGAGCCGCCGCGTGGGACGCACTCGGGACCGACGACGTGAGCACGGTGTGGCTCGCCGACGCGCGAGCCGACAGCGGGTCGGCCGTCGAGCGTTCATCGCGCCGGATCGCGATCGAAGCAACCGCGACGATCGGAGATTCGCTCACTTTCGGGCTCGTGAGCGGACTCCGAGTCATCGGTCCCTGGTTGGTGGTCACCGACCGCTACTTCAGCCCGCACATTGCCCTGGTCGACCTGGCGACCCGCATGGTCGTGGGACGGTTCGGTACCCATGGCCGTGGGCCGGGCGAGTTTCTCGACCCGATGTGGATTGTTCGTGAGCCCGGAGAGCCCGCGGAATTCTGGATCTACGACTACAAGAACCGGAGGCTTTCCCGGGTCTCGCTCCCTCCGGATGTCACCGAGCCGGTCGAGGCAGAAGTTCGCATCGATGCCGCGAGGTCCAGGCAGCCTATCAAACCTGGCCCGACGAGGAAGGACGGCTCCGCTTCGCCTGGAAGCGCGACAACGAATTGGCATACGTAGCGGTCGATGCGTCCGATACGTACATCTACGCCCTCTTCTGCGGCGCATGCTCGCGTGAGGACCGCCTCCCGAACGTGGTTCACGTGTTCACATGGGACGGAGTGTTCGTAGGAGAACTGGAACTCGACCGGCGGGTGAAGACCATCGCCGTCGCGCCGGATGATTCGCTCCTCTTCGGCGCCGTCGAAGAGCCAGTTCCGCAGGTCGGTATCTGGGAGATTCCGTCTGTTGTACCGCGCTCGCACAGGATGTGAGCGATTTTCAACATTACCCAGCAGGGAGACATGTGGGCACGTCGCTTGCGGACGCCGGTCGTGTTGAGTGTTGTCGCGGTGGTCGCGGCGCTGGTGCCGGTTTCTGTGCACTGGGAGTTCGGTGGTTCGGAAGGAGGCCTCGGGCTCGTGGCTGGATTGGGCGCGGTGGTGCGGGTGAGCGAGGCGTGTGCGCGGCAGGCCGACGATCCCTACGATGGGTGCGAGCCCGAGCCATGGGATTTCTGCTCGGACCATGAAGGCTTCATCATTGACGAGCACTACACGTGCGCTTATCCGGAAAGGGGCTCCGGCTGCATCTAACGTGGATCAGCGGATGTCCTCGTGAGCTGAACCGGGGCGCCCATCAGCGCGATGATGGCGCCCCGGCCATGTTCTCGCGTGGGGGCACTGGGAGACGGCTCATGCTGACACCAGTGATCGCACCGTGCGTGCGCGGACACGACGGCGCCTCGGACGTCCGGCATCGAAGGGCGGAGCTGCGGCGCGCCACGCCCAATCCTCGGGTCGAGGCTCCGCTGCCCGGGAAGCCCTGCATCGACGATCGGCGGTCCTGCGTCCGGAGTGCGGCGCGACAGCGGCGCCGGATGGCTCCCTTGCTCTGGCTGTTCCTGCTTCTGCTTGCGCCCATGCGCCTTCCCGCCCAATCGGTTGCGGGCCGGGTAGTCAGCAACCGGGACTAGCCCGTGGCGGGCGCCACGATCATCGTGCTCGATACCGGCCTGGTACGGCGGGCCGAGGCGGTGGCAGACGACAGCGGCGCCTTCGAGCTGCGGCTGCCGGGTCCGGGACGATACCGGCTCCAGGCGGCCGTGGTGGGTGAGGCCGGCGGCGAACACACGGGTCCGCTCTCGGAGGTCTTCGAGGTGGGGGCGGGCGAGGCGGTGGGTGGGATCGTGCTGCGGGCGCCCTCGGCGCTCGAAGTACTGGCGGCGGGCTGTCCGGCGGAGGCGCGCCGGAGCGGGCGGGCGGTGCTGGTGGGCGTGGTCTACGAGGGGGGCCATGGCGTGGCGCTGCCGGGTGCGTGGGTGATGCTGACGTGGGATCCGGTGGAGGTGGCGGGGCGGGGTGCGGACGGCGAGCCGGGCGCGGGCGCTGGCGGAAGCGGCGTCGGAAGCGCGGCGGCCGGCGCGGGGCGCGGTGGTGTGGAGGGCGCTGCGCGAGGAGACGTGGTGCGCGCGGACGGGGGCGGGCGCTACCGGGTGTGCGGCGTGCCGGTGGGCGTGGCAGTGCGGGCTCAGGTGGAGGCGTTGGGGGGCGGGAGCGCCGAGGTGGCGTTCACCGTGCCGGAGGCGCCGGTGGCGCGGGCGGAGCTGGCGGTGGGGCTCGGGCTCGGCACGAGCCGGCTGGCGGTGCTCGCGCGGGAGCCGCGCTCGGAGCTGGGTGAGAGGGGCGCGCTCTCGGGGCGCGTGGTGGATGCGGCGAGCGGCGCGCCGGTGGCGGGCGTGGTGGTGCGGGTGGGCGAGCGCACGGAGCTGAGCGATACGGCGGGTGCGTTCCGGCTGGCGGGGCTGGGGGCGGGCGCGGCGGTGCTCGAACTCGAGCATGTGAGCTACGGGGTGCAGCGTGAGGCGGTGCGACTCGAGGCGGGCCGGGAGGTGGTGGTGCGCATCGAGCTGGCTCCGCGGCCGATCGCGCTCGAGGGGATCGAGGTCGAGAGCCGGCGGGGCAGGGGGCTGTTCTCGCCCGCGAGCGCGGTGTCGAGCACGTACGTGGTGGCGGGTGAAGCGCTCCGTGAGGCGCAGCGGCGGGGCACTCCCGTCGCGAACCTCCTGCGGTCACGCTTTCCCGGACTGACGATCACTCGTGGAACCTTTTCGACACGGTTCGGCGACCAACGAGGCAGCTGCGCCGAATCGAACCACCGGGTCGAGCGGCTACGGACTCCGGAGGGCAAATTTCCGTTCTGCGATGCCGTGCCGGTCATCGTAGATGGCGTAGCGGTGGCGCGGCCGCTCGAACTGCTGAGCAACCTGCGCGTGGACACCTTCGAGAGCATCGAGTTCGTCTCGTCGATCGATGCGGCGGCGCTGTACGGGATGGACGCGGGCGCGGCGGGCGGCGCGCTGGTGCTGTGGACGCGCGGGCGCGGGCCGCACGTGAGCGAGGCGCGCAACCCGCGGTAGCGCCGGAGCCGCCGGCGTGCGGAGCGGCCGCGGCGGCGGAGACGGAGACGGATGGCGCGCCGAAGGCCGCACATCGCTTGCCTCCCCCTCCCCCCATCCTTATTCTTCCGCCCGGAGATTCGACACTACGAACAAGGGAATCCACGGGACTGCCCGATGTCTTCTGCCATAACGGATGAGTTGACGATCCGGCCTTCCGACCCGCGCCTCGAGCCGATCGCCGAGAAGGTGATCGAGGGCGAGCGGTTGACGGTCGAGGAGGGGATCGCGCTCTTCGAGACGAAGGACCTCCTCGCCGTGGGTGCGCTGGCCGACCTGGCCAACCGGCGCCGGAACGGCGACCGGGTGTTCATTGTCGCGAACCAGCACATCAACCCGACGAACGTCTGCATCCTGCGCGCGACGTGTACATTCTGCTCGTTCGCGCGGCGCCCGAAGGAGGAGGGGGCATACACGATGGCGCTCGAGGAGGCGTGGGCGGAGGCCGCGCAGGTCGAGGACACGCCGATCCGCGAGTTCCACATCGTGGGAGGGCTGCACCCGAAGCTGCGCCTCGACTACTACGCGGAGCTGATCCGCGGGCTGAAGGAGCGGCACCCGGGCGTCGAGGTCAAGGCGCTGACGGCGGTCGAGATCGCGCACCTGGCGCGGATCGAGAAGACGACGTACGAGGACGTGCTCGTGCGGCTGCGCGAGGCCGGTCTCGATTCGATGCCCGGCGGCGGCGCGGAAGTCTTCTCGAAGGCGGTGCGCGCGACGATCGCGGAGCGCAAGCTGGCCGCCGAGGAGTGGCTGGAAGTGCACCGCGTGGCGCACCGCCTCGGGATCCCGACCAACTGCACGATGTTGTACGGCCATGTCGAGACGTACGCGGACCGCGTGGAGCACCTGCTCATGCTGCGCGATTTGCAGGACGAGACGGGTGGGTTCCTGACCTACATCCCGCTGGCGTACCATCCGGACCACAACGAGCTGGGCGCGCGGCTCGGGCGCCAGGGCACGGCCACCACCGGTTTCGACGACCTGAAGAACCTGGCGGTCGGGCGTCTGTTCCTCGACAACTTCGACCACATCAAGACCCACTGGATCATGAACACCCCGAAGGTCAGCCAGATCGCGCTGCACTTCGGGGTGGACGACCTCGAGGGGACCGTGGTGCGGGAGAAGATCTACCACGAGGCGGGCGCACAGACGCCGCAAGGGATGACGTTCAAGGAGATCATCCGGATCGTGAAGGACGCGGGGAAGCGGCCGGTCGAGCGGGATGCGCTGTATCGGGAGTTGAGGGACTGGTGAGGGCGGCGCCTGCGGCGCCGCCGGGCTGGGGCTGGGGCTAGGGCTAGGGCTGGGGAGTGCCCGGGAGGGGGTGTGGTGGAGGGGAGGAAGGCCCGGGGAGGGGCGGGAGCTGGATGGGAACGGCCGGGAACGGGAGCGGGAGCGGGATGGGAACGGCCGGGAACGGGAGCGGGAGCGGGAACGTTTACGTTTACGGGGAGCGGGAACGCGGCGCCCCGAGGACGCCTCTGCTTCCACGCTTCCTTTCGCGGGAACGGACAGGCGCCGGGGTGAGGCCGCGTATGAGCCCGCACGCGACAAACCCAGGGGACGCCCAACCCTAGCCCTAGCCCCAGCCCCAGCCCCAGACCGGGGCTGAGGGGGGACGGGGGGAGAGGGTGATCGTTTCGTTCGAGAGGATCTTGATGTGAGTACGCAGGCGACGCAGCGGAAGCTCCCGCCCGAGCAGCGGGCGCTTCCGATTTTGACGACGGTGGCGCCACGGCGGCGCGACGCGACGCCGGAGGGATCGGTGGGGCTGCGGCGCGCGACGCCGCGGCCGACCTACACCCCGCCGCCGCTCGCCTCGCGGCCGCACGCGGCGGAGATCGAGGAGTGGAGCGGCGTGCTGGCCGAGACGCCGCTGCTCGAGCTGGGCGCGCGGGCGGATGCGTTGCGGCGGGAGAAGGTGCCGGGCGACGTCGTCACCTACATTGTCGACCGGAACATCAACTACACGAACGTCTGCGTGACCGACTGCCGGTTCTGCGCGTTCTATCGCCGTCCGAAGGACGACGAGGCGTACGTGTTGAGCTACGAGGAGATCGGGCGGAAGATCGACGAGGCGAAGGCGCGGGGTGCGGTCCAGATCCTGATGCAGGGCGGGCACAACCCGTACCTGCCGCTGGACTGGTATCTGGGGCTGCTCCGGTACATCAAGGAGCACCACCCGATCCACGTGCACGGGTTCAGCGCGTCCGAGATCGAGATGATCTGCAAGGTCTCGAGGCTGCCGCTGGATGAGGTGCTGCGGCAGCTCCGGGAGGCGGGGCTGGACTCGATCCCGGGCGCGGGTGCCGAGATCCTGGTGGACGGGGTGCGGGACTTCATCGCGCCGAAGAAGATCGATGCGAGCCGGTGGCTCGAGATCCACGAGACGGCGCACGAGGTCGGGTTGCTCACCACGGTGACGATGATGTACGGCGTGGGTGAGACGTGGGAGGACCGGCTCGAGCACCTGCTGAAGGTACGGGCGGCGCAGGCGCGGAGCGTGGCGCGGGGTGCGGGGCGGTTCACGGCGTTCATCGCCTGGTCGTTCCAGCCGCTGCACACCGAGATGGAGGGGTGGGGGACCCCGCTGGGAACCGGAATGGACTACCTGCGCATGACGGCGCTCTCGCGGCTCGTGTTGGACAACATCCAGAACGTGCAGGTCTCGTACGTGACGCAGGGGCCGAAGATGGCGCAGATCGCGCTGCGCTTCGGCGCGAACGACTTCGGCTCGCTGATGATCGAGGAGAACGTGGTGAGCGCGGCGGGCACGGACTTCATCATGCCGGAGGCGGAGATCCGTCGCCTGATCGAAGATGCGGGCTTCACGCCGCGCAGGCGCTACCAGGACTATACGCCGGTGGGCGCGGAGGAGGCGGGGTGCCCGTGCTGCGCGTGGCGGGCCGGGGCGGTGGCGGGCTGAGACCGTGAGGGTCGGGATCGGCTACGACTCGCACCGCTTCGCGCCGGAGCGGCGGCTGGTCCTGGGCGGTGTCGAGATCCCGTCCGAGCAGGGGCTGGCCGGTCACTCGGATGCGGACGCGGTGGCGCACGCGGTGACGGACGCGCTGCTCGGCGCCGTCGGCCTCGGCGACATCGGGACGCACTTCCCGCCCGACGATCCGCAGTGGCGCGATGCCGACTCGATCGCGCTGCTGCGCCACGCGGTGCGCCTCCTCGGGGAGCGGAATTACCAGGTGGTCAACGTCGACGTGACCGTGATCGCGGAAGCGCCCCGGCTCGCGCCGCACGTTCAGGCCATGCGTGAGCGCCTCGCGGCGGCGCTCGGCATCGGAACGACGCATGTGTCGGTGAAGGGCAAGACGAACGAGGGAATGGGTTGGATCGGGCGGCGCGAGGGGATCGCGGCGGTGGCCGTCGCACTGGTGGACGCGATCGAGGAGTGAGGCCCGGCCCGCGCGGGAGGCGCTGATCGACGACGTCATCGGGACGCTCACCGGGCTCGCGCCGCTCGTCGTCTACGCGGTGATCGGGATCGGCGCGGCGGTCGAGAACATCATTCCGCCGATCCCCGCCGACACCTTCGTCCTCTTCGGCGCGTTCCTGGCGGCCCGCGGCCGGGCCGACCCGCTCGCCGTCTTCCTGGTCACGTGGGTCGCGAACGTCGGGACGGCCGTCGTCGTCTACCGACTGGCGTGGCGCTACGGCCGCGGCTTCTTCGGCACGACGGCGGGGCATTGGCTGCTCCGGCCGCACCAGCTCGATTCCATCGGCCGCTTCTATCACCGCTGGGGGACGCCGGCGATCTTCGTGAGCCGCTTCCTGCCGGGGTTCCGCGCGATGGTGCCGGTCTTCGCGGGGATCGCGCACGTCCCGATCCGCCGCATCATCCTCCCGCTCGCGGGAGCGTCGGCGCTGTGGTACGGCGCGCTGGTCCTGCTGGGCGCCACGGCCGGGCGCAACTGGGAAGCGCTGCTGCGGATCTTCGGGCGCCTGAGCGAGCCCCTGCTCTGGATCGCGCTCGTGCTCGTTGCCGCGGCGCTGTTCTGGTGGTGGCGAACCCGGCGACACCCGGAATGACATCAGGTTCGACTCGACCGGGCGTGATTCGCAGCGAATCGGGCACGGAAGCGGCGGCTGCGGCGCCGAGTCGTGCATCACGCCGGCGAGCTTCGTTCGACCCCGACGCCGAACACGCGTGAGCGCGTACCACCTCGAGCGATTCCTCGACCACCTGGCCGTCGAGCGCGGGCTCTCGGCGCGCACGCTGGATGCGTACGGCCGCGACCTCCGGCGGCTCGTGACGTTCCTCGAGGCACGTGGGGCCCGGCGCCCCGGCGAGGTCACGCCCACGGCGTTGCGCGAGTTCGTCTACCATCTCAAGGACCAGGGGCTCGCGCCGACGTCGATCCGGCGCAACCTTTCGGCGATCCGGACCTACTTCGCGTTCTTGCTGGGCGAGGGGCTGGTCGTGGCGGATCCGAGCGAACGGATCGAGCCGCCGCGCACCTGGCGCCGGCTGCCGGGCGTGTTGAGTCGCGCGGAGATCGAGCGGCTGCTCGATGCGCCGGATCCCGGCGATCGGCTCTTCTGGCGAGACAAGGCGCTGCTCGAATTCGCCTACGCTTCGGGCGTGCGCGTGAGTGAACTGATCACGGTGAAGCTGCGTGACATCGCCATGGCCGACGGGTTCGCGCGGGTGTTCGGCAAGGGCGCCAAGGAGCGGCTGGTGCCGATCGGCCGGAGCGCGATCCGCGCGCTCGACATCTACGTGCGCGAGCTGCGCCCGCGCCTCGAGCGCGGCAATGGCAAGGGCGTGGTCTTCCTGAACGCGCGCGGCGGACCGCTCTCGCGGATGGGGGCGTGGAAGATCCTGCGAAAGCACGTCGAGCGGGCCGGGATCGAGAAGCGAGTGACGCCGCACACCCTGCGGCACTCGTTCGCCACGCACCTGCTCGAGGGCGGCGCGGACCTGGCCGCCGTCCAGGAGATGCTCGGCCATGCCGACATCACGACCACGCAGATCTACACGCACGTGGATCGGGAATACCTCAGGGACGTGCACCGGCGGTTTCATCCGCGGGCGTAGCGGGGGCGGGATCGGGACGGCTCGTCCGGCGCCTACGACGGGGACGGGATCGGGGTCGAACGCCGGACGGAGCCGCCGGCATGTTCCGCCGGGACGAATCGAAAATCCGGGACCAGGTCCCGGATTTTCGATTCGTCCCGTACGCGCAGGCGCGCGCGCCCGCGCACGGAGGGCCCGGAGGTCGCCCTGGCGGCGGTCCGCGCCGCGCCGTATCATCCTGCCGTGCTGGAACGTCCGTGCCCGGAGAAGGCTACGCCGTGCTCCTCGTCATCGACAACTACGACTCGTTCACCTGGAACCTGGTGCAGCTCCTGGGCGATCTCGGGGCGGATCCGGTCGTTCGCCGCAACGATGCGATCTCGCTCGATGAGATCGAGGCGATGGGGCCGGAGCGGATCGTCATCTCGCCCGGTCCTTGCACGCCGGCGGAGGCGGGGATCAGCGTCGCGTGCGTTCGCCGCTTCGGTGGGGCGGTTCCGATCCTGGGCGTGTGTCTGGGACACCAGGCGATCGGCGCGGCGTACGGGGGGCGGGTCGTGCGTGCGCGGCGGGCGATGCACGGGAAGCTCTCGCCGGTGGCGCACACGGGGGACGGTCTGTTCCGGGGCCTGCCCACGCCGCTCAAGGTGACGCGCTATCATTCGCTCGTCCTCGAGCGGGCGACGCTCCCCGATGCACTCGAGGTGGTTGCGTGGACGGATGAGGCCGGCTGGGAAGATGAGGTTCAAGCGGTGCGCCACCGCACGGCCCCGGTCTGGGGCGTGCAGTTCCATCCCGAGTCGATCGCGAGCGAGGGTGGTCGCGAGCTGTTGTCGAACTTCCTTTCACTCTGAGCCGGCGGGCGCCCGCGCGCGCAATGTCCGGAGGGGCCCGGCGGAGGCGGCCCGTGCCGTGTAGCGCGGGCATTCGTGTTCGGCATGCGTCCCGGCTCGTGCTCCTCGTGGCGGCCGTCGGCCTCGCGTCGCTCGCGGCGGCGGCCGCGCCCGGCGCCACGCTCGAGGCGCAGCGCGTCGAGCGCCAGGGACCGGGCGACCCGGGGCTGGACCGGCGGCTGGACCGGCTGCTCCGTTCCGGCGCCTACCTCCTCATCACGCGCGACACGCTGATCGGCGCGGCGGACAGCGTACCGCGGTCCGTCCTCGTGGTGGATGCGCGGCTGATCCTCGAGGGCGCGGTGGCGGGCGATCTGGTCGAAGCGGACGCCGATGTCTTCCTGCGCCCCGGCGCTCGGATCCACGGAGACATCGTCAACCTGGGCGGCGGGCTCTACCGCTCCGGGCTGGCGGAGGTCACGGGCGAGGTGGTGGGCGGGCCGCTCGCGCCGTACCGCGCCCGCCGCGAGGATGGTGTGGTCGTCATCGAGGGGACGGCGGAGCGGACGGCGCTCGAGCTGGACGGGATCCTGGGGTTCCACGCGCCGACGTACGACCGCGTCAACGCGCTCGGCCTGGATTGGGGCGCGACGTACAGGCTCCCGCCTCTGGGGCGGAGCCGGCCGTCGATCCACGGCTGGATCGGCTATCGCTCCGAGCGCGGCGCGTTGAACGGCGGCGGCGAGTTCGCCTTCGAGCGCGGTGCGGACGCGCTGCTCCTCGGCGCGGAGGAGGTCACGGCCACGAACGAGCGGTGGATCCGCGGCGATGCGCGGAACTCGCTCACCTTCCTGGCGACGGGGAAGGATCACCGCAACTACTACGAGGCCGAGCGCTGGTACGCGGGCGTCCGGCACCGGTTCGGCCGGGGGCGGAACACGCTCACGGCCGAGCTGCGCGGCCGGACCGAGCGGGCCGAGTCGCTCCGGTCGGGGGATCCATGGGTCGCCTTCGGTGATCCGTTCCGTTTCAACCCACCCATCGATGAGGGGCGGATCAACGAGGTGCTCGTCACGGCCGCGGGCGAGTGGGTCGGAGAGAGTGCGGCCGTGGAGGGAGAAGCCGGCATCGAGGTGGCGGGCGAGCTCCTGGGCGGCGACTTCTCGTTCGGCCGCTTCGTCACGACGGGCGAGTGGGCCATGGACGCGCTCGCGAACCACCTGCTCGAAGTCGAGTGGTACTTCCAGGGTCCGCTCCCCGGGACGGGCAGTCTGCCACGTCAACGCTGGAGCTTCGTGGGCGGCGGCGGAACGCTGCCGACCTTCGAGATCGGCGAGTTCCGGGGCGACCGCGTGGTCTTCGTCGAGACCGAGTACATCATCCCGCTCCCGGAGCGCCTGCGCCTGCCCATCATCGGGGTACCGGACCTCGAGTTGGTCCACGCCTTCGGCATGGCGTGGACGGAAGATGCGGACCGTGATCTCGAGCAGAACATCGGGGTCCGACTCGAGTTCTTCGGCCCCGCGATCCGCCTGATGACCAACCCCGACGACCCGATCGACGACCTCGAACTGGACCTCGTCCTGTCCTGGCCATTCGACGACGACCGACCCTGGCGCCGGCCCTGATCGGGGGCGCTCCGGGGCGGGTACGTCGTGCCATGACCGGAGCTTTGACACCCTTCACGGGTACCGCTACATTCGGGCGTGAATTTTGCAGGGTGAACCGGACTCCCCCGCGAAACGCATGGAGCGACACCGCATCCTCGGTGTGATCCCCGCCCGGATCGGCTCGGCGCGGTTGCCGCGCAAGCCGCTCGTGCCCCTGGCCGGGCGGCCGTTGATCGAGTGGGTCTGGCGGCGGGTCCAGAGCTTTTCGGGACTGGACGCCGTGGTCGTGGCGACGGACAGCGAGGAGGTCGCCGCGGCGTGCCGGGCGGCGGGCGCGGCGGTGGAGTTGACGCGCCCGACGCACCCATCGGGGACGGATCGGGTGGCCGAGGTGGCGGCGCGGCCCGGGTACCGGGACTTCGACATCATCGTCAACATCCAGGGGGACGAGCCGTTCATCACGGAAGCGCAGGTGATGGCGGCCGCGGAGCAGGTGCGAGAGGGGTGGGATGTCGGGACGGTGGCGACGCCGGTCCGCACGCTCGAGGCGTGGCGGGACCCCGCGGTCGTGAAGGTGGCGCGCCGCGATGATGGTGCGGCGCTCTACTTCTCGCGGGCGCCGATTCCGTTCCGGCGCGAGGGCGATCCGAGCGCCGCCGACCTTGCCACACCCCGCTACCTCCGGCACCTTGGCGTGTACGCCTACGCGCCGGCGACACTGGCGCGGTGGGTGGCGCTGCCGCCCGGCGCGCTCGAGGAGATCGAGCGGCTGGAGCAGCTCCGGGCTCTGGCCGCGGGGCTCTCGATCGGCGTAGCCGTGGTCGCCGCCGCGGCGGGTGGCGTGGATACACATGAAGACGCACGGCGGGCCGAGGAGCAGATCCTGGCCGCGCAAGGATCCGAACCAGGGACGTGAACGGACTATGACCGACGAGATCCGTCAACCGACCAAGTACATCTTCGTGACCGGCGGTGTGGTCTCCTCGCTGGGGAAGGGGATCGCCGCCGCATCGTTGGGCCGCCTGCTGGTCGAGCGCGGGCTGCGGGTGACGATCCAGAAGTTCGATCCCTACATCAACGTGGATCCCGGGACGCTCTCACCGTTTCAGCACGGCGAGGTCTTCGTGACGGACGACGGCGCGGAGACGGACCTCGACCTGGGACACTACGAGCGGTTCATCGACGAGTCGCTCTCGCAGGCGAACAACATCACGACGGGACGGATCTACCGGGACGTCATCACGAAGGAACGGCGCGGAGATTATCTGGGCGCCACGGTCCAGGTGATTCCGCACATCACCGATGAGATCAAAGCGGCGATCCGGCGGCTCGGGCCGAACCACGACGTGGTGATCACCGAGATCGGCGGGACGGTCGGCGACATCGAGTCGCTGCCGTTCCTCGAGGCGATCCGTCAGTTCCGCCAGGACGTGGGGCGCGAGCACACGCTGTTCATCCACCTGACGCTGATGCCGTTCATCGCGGCGGCGGGCGAGTTGAAGACCAAGCCGACGCAGCATTCGGTGCGGGAGTTGATGGAGATCGGGATCCAGCCCGACATCCTGATCTGCCGCACCGAGCAGCCGCTCGGGGACGACCTGCGGCGGAAGGTCGCGTTGTTCACGAACGTGGATGTGGCGGGGGTGATCGAGGCGCGGGATGTGGACACCATCTACGCGGTGCCGCTCGAGTTCCATCGGCAGAAGCTGGACGAGCTGGTGATCGAAAAGCTGGGACTGGACGGTCCGCCGCCGAACCTCGAGCCGTGGGAGGCGATGGTGGCGAGGATCCGCCAGCCGACGCAGGAGACGGTCCGGATCGCGGTGGTCGGGAAGTACACGGCGCTGGTGGATTCGTACAAGTCGGTGCAGGAGGCGCTGATCCACGGCGGGATCGCCAATGACGCGGGCGTCGAGATCGATTGGCTGTCGAGCGAGATGTTCGCCGGCGGCAGCAACGTGGCGGATCTGGCCCGCTACGACGGCCTGCTCATCCCGGGCGGGTTCGGCGTACGCGGTGTCGAGGGGATGCTGGATGCGATCGAGTGGGCGCGCGAGGAGGGACTGCCGTTCTTCGGCATCTGCCTGGGGCTCCAGTGCGCGGTCATCGAGTACGCGCGCAACGTGTGCGGCCTGGTGGACTCGCATTCGTCGGAGTTCGTGCGGGAGACGAGCGACCCGGTGATCTGCCTGCTGGACTCGCAGCGCCAGGTGACGGACATGGGCGGGACCATGCGTCTGGGCGCATACGCGGCCCGGCTGCGCCCGGGCTCGCGGGTGCACCGGATCTACGGCGTCCAGGAGATCAGCGAGCGGCACCGCCACCGCTACGAGGTGAACAACGCGTACCGGGACCGGCTGACGGAGGATGGCCTGCGCTTCAGCGGTGTCTCGCCCGATGGCACGCTGGTCGAGGTCATCGAGCTGCCGGATCACCCGTGGTTCATCGGGTGCCAGTTCCACCCCGAGCTGAAGTCGCGTCCGATGCGGCCGCACCCGCTGTTTGCCTCGTTCATCGGCGCGGCGCTGGCGCGGCGGACGGGGCGCGCCGAGCCGGCGCAGGCCACGGTTCGGGAGACGGCGCGGGTCGGGGACTGATGAGTGCGGCGGAAGCGAGTGCGGCGACGCCGGGTGCCGCGGCCGCACGCCTGTTCCGGCCCGATGGCGAGTTCTTCCTGATCGCGGGGCCGTGCCAGCTCGAAGATGACGCACTGAACCTCCACGTGGCCGGCGTGCTCTCCCGGCTGGCCGACGACCTCGCGCTGCCGATCATCTTCAAGGCCTCGTTCGACAAGGCGAACCGCAGCCAGCGGGGCGCGGCGCGGGGCCCTGGCATCGATCAGGGGCTCGAGCGCCTGGCGCGGGTGCGACGCGAGAGCGGGCTGCCGGTGCTCACCGACATCCACGAGCCGTGGCAGGCCGCGCGTGCCGCCGAAGTCTGCGATGTGTTGCAGATTCCGGCATTCCTGTGCCGGCAGACCGATCTGATCGAGGCGGCCGGCGCGACCGGCCGGCCGGTCAACATCAAGAAGGGGCAGTGGATGGCGCCGGAGGAGATGGCCGGCGCCGTCACGAAGGCGCGAGCGGCGGGCGCGGCGGGCGTGGCGGTCACCGAGCGCGGCACCTTCTTCGGATACGGCGACCTGGTGGTCGACATGCGCTCGTTCGTGCGGCTGCACGAGGCGACGGGCGCACCGGCGATCTTCGACGGCACGCACGCGGTGCAGCGCCCGGGACGCGCGGGCGGCGCGAGCGGCGGCGACCCGCGATTCACGCCGCCGCTGGTCCGCGCCGCGGTCGCGGCCGGCGCCCATGCGATCTTCCTGGAAGTGCATCCCACGCCCGAGCAGGCGCCATCGGACGGCACGAGCATGCTCCGGCTCGACCGGCTGCGGCCGCTGCTCGAAGAGGTGCTGGCGCTGCGGGCCGCGCTCGACGCCGGGGCCCGACCCGACGGAGCCGCCGGATGACCGACCGGTTGGGCGCCGCGCTCGCGCGCCGGATCCGCGTGGTTGCGCTGGATGTGGACGGCGTGTTGACGGACAACGGCATCTATCTGGGGCGGGCGCCGAGCGGCGAGCGCGTCGAGCTGAAGCGCTTCGGGATCGAGGACGGGCTCGGCATCAAGATGCTGCGCTGGGCGGGGCTGGGCGTCGCACTCATCAGCGCCCGTGAGTCGGAAGCCACGCGGCTACGCGCGGAGGAACTGGGCGTCGAGTGCTTTCAGGATGCCAGCGGACGCAAGCTCGAGGTGGTCGAGGCGCTACTCGAGCGCCACGGCGCCACCTGGGAGGAGGCGGCGTTCGTGGGCGATGACCTCGCGGACCTGCCCGTGCTCCGGCGCGTGGCGCTGCCGGTCGCCGTGGCGAACGCCGCGCTCGACGTGAAGGCGGCGGCACGCTGGCAGACGCGGCTGCCCGGCGGTGCGGGCGCGGTCCGCGAGTTCGCCGAGGAACTCCTCCGGGCGCGCGGCGAGTGGGGCGCCCTCGTCGACGCGTACTGCCGCGAGCGCGAAGGCGCGGAGGCGGCGGATGCGGGCTGAGTCGGCCGGGACCCGGACCGGGATCGCCTCGGGCGCGCTGCGTAATGAAGCGGAACTGCTCGCGCGCGCGCGACGCGTGATCCGCACGGAGGCCGAGGCGCTGCTCGCGCTCGAGGCCCGCATCGCCGAGCCGTTCCTCGATGCCGTCCGCGTCGTGCTCGCGGCGCCGGGTCGCGTCATCGTCGCGGGGATCGGCAAGAGCGGGATCATCGGCCGGAAGATCGCGGCGACCCTCACGTCGACCGGGACGCCGGCCACGTTCCTCCACCCCGTCGAGGGGCTGCACGGAGACCTGGGGATCGTCGGACGCGGCGATGTCGCGATCCTGATCTCGAAGAGCGGCGAGTCGGATGAACTGACGGGGCTCGTCGAGTACCTGAGCCGGCTGGGCGTGGCGATGATCGCCATGACGGGCCGGCCCGACTCGTCGCTGGGCCGCGCGGCCGATGTCGTCCTGGATTGCTCCGTCGCCGAGGAGGCGTGCCCGCACGACCTGGCACCCACCACGTCGACGACCGCGACGCTGGCCCTGGGCGATGCACTGGCCGTGGCGCTGTTGCTGTGCAAGGGGTTCTCGCGAGAGGACTTCGCGCGGATCCACCCGGGCGGCGCGCTCGGCCGCAAGCTGACGCTCCGGGTCCGCGACATCATGCTGACCGCAGACCTCCCGTCGCTCCCCGACACCGCGCGCATGCGTGAATGCGTGGTCCTGCTCGCCCAGAAGCGGGGGACCGTTCCGATCCTCGACGCGGACTCGAGGGTAACAGGAGTGGTGACGGCGGGCGATCTGACGAGACTGATGGAGCGTGAGGCGGACTTCCTGGACGTGCCCGTCGTCCGGGTGATGAACCGGAACCCGAAGGTGGTCGGCCCGGACGAGTTGGCCGCCGCCGCGGTGTATCAGATGGAGACGCACGGCATCATGGCACTCCCCGTGGTGGACGATACGCGGCACCTGCTGGGGATCGTGCACCTGCACGACCTGCTGCGCGCGGGGGTCGTATGAGGTGTCCATCCGCCCGCGGGGGACCCTGGAGCGTGGGATGGCCGCTCGCGCACATGCACGCGCTCCGACTCGGACCGTCGCGCGCCGGGAGCGGGTCGTGGGGTAGGGAACGCGCCGAGCCCGGCCGCGGCCGGGCGGCCGGTACGGTTCCGGGCGGCCGGCGCGCGCGGGCGGCGCTGCTCGCGGTGTGGGCGGCGTGCCTGCTGGCGGCCTGCGGCGGCTCGGACCAGGGCGCGGTGGTCGGCGAGGAATACCTCGACATGCGCGCCGACCGGATCATGACGGGCGTCGAGTACCACCTCACGGGCGACGGAATCCGCCGCGCGCGACTCCTGGCCGATACCGCGTACACGTACGAGGATTCCGCGCACGCGGAGTTCCGCGGTGTGCATCTCACGCTGTTCGAGGAGTCCGGTGCCGTGGCGGCGGTGCTGACCGCCGCGAAGGGCGACGTGAACACGCGGACCAACGACATGACCGCGCGCGGGAACGTGGTGCTCGTCACGCACGATGGGAACCGGCGCGTCGAGACCGAGGTGTTGCACTACAGCCCGGGTCGGAACCGGATCTGGAGCGATACGACCACGACGCTCACGGAGAACGGCCGCACGCTGCGGGGCTCGGGCTTCACGGCGGACGGCCAGCTCCGGAACATCGAGTTGCGTGAGCCGCGGGGGCAGGCGCCCGGCGTCAAGGTCGAGTTCTGATGTCGCGGCCGCCGCTCCTCCTCGCCGCGGCGCTCGCGATCACGGTGTCCGCGGCCGCCCGGGCGCAGCAGGCGCCGGACCGGTGCGAGATCCTCGACGGCGTACTGCTCAGCGTGACCGACCGCACGATGCCCGATGAGCGCATCGTCCTCAGCGGTTCCGTACACATCGGGTGCGCTGGCGGCGTGCACCTCTATGCGGACACGGCGATCAGCGAGTCGGCCACCGGGATGCGCAGGTTCATCGGCAACGTCGTGTACCGCGACTCGATGAAGACGCTGACGGCCGATCGCGTGGACTACTTCGCACTCGAAGAGCGGCTCCTGGCCCGCGGCGACGTCGTGCTCACGGATCGCGACGCGGGATCCGTGATCCGCGGCCCCGAACTCGAGTACTTCCGCGCCACCGAATGGCGGCCGCGGGCGCGCATGCTCGCCCGCGGCCGGCCGCACGCGATCTTGCGGGATCCGGACCCGCCCGAGCCGGCATCGGATTCGGCGACCGTGCCCGAGCCGCCGGCGGACTCGACGGCGGCACCCGAGCCGTTCGAGGTGGATGCCGACAGCATGGAGATCGTGGGCGAGGAGAATTTCCGCGGCTCCGGCAACGTGGTCCTGGTCCGGGGCGAGACGCGCGGCTTCGGGGACGAGGCGCTGTACGACCAGGCCGAGGAGCGGATGATCCTCACGGGCGGCGCGCGGGTCGAGGGCGAGGCGTTCACCTTGCTGGCCGAGCGGATCGATGCGCAACTCGCGGGGGAGGAGCTCGAGCGTGTCGTCGCCCGCGGTATGGCGCAACTCGTGGGGGAGGAGATCCAGGTGGACGCGCCGGCATTGACGGTCTTCTTCGCGGAGGGCGAGGTGCAGCGCATGGTGGCGGTGCGGTGGTTGGAGCCCCGGACGGGAGATGAGAGCGCGCCGCCCGGGCCGCCACTCCCCCAACCGCGGGCGGTCGCGGAGACGTTCTGGATGACGGCCGATTCGATCGACGCGCTCGCGCCGGACCAGCGACTGGACATGGTCATTGCCGTGGGGGACGCGTACGGCGAGCGGATCGACACCGTGGCGGCGGACGTGCCCGACCTCGTCGCGCACGACTGGCTGCGCGGCGACACGATCACGGCGACCTTCGTGGCCGCGCCGGACTCGGTGCCGGCGGATTCGGCGGCGCAGGACGTCGTCGATCCCCCGGTGGGGGAAGAGCCGGTGGGTGAAACGGCGGATGCGGAGCCGCAGAGGCGGGTGGTCCTGGACCGGCTCGTGGCGGTCGGCGAGGACGGCGGCGCGCGCTCGCTCTACCGGTTCCGCGAAGAGGGCGCCGAGGAGGGGCCGCCGAGCGTGAACTACCTGGTAGCGAACCGGATCGAGCTGGTCATGCGCGAGGGAAAGATCCAGGCCGTGCATGCGGAAGGGGCGCTCAAGGGGATGAACCTGCAACCCGGACGCCCGCCGGCCACGCCGCCGGACAGCGGCGCCGCCGGCGCGTCGAAGGGCGCGGCGGCGGGCGGATGACGGAACGGTAAGGATTTTGCTTGATGCGTTGCGGGAAGGACACACGAACGCGACGAGGGTCCCGGTGAGCCGCACCGCGGGGGTGGCGACGGCCGCGAGCACTCTGTCCGCCCGGGGACTCGTCAAGGTATTCCGGAAGCGTAGAGTGGTGAACGAAGTCGACCTCGACGTCACCCAGGGTGAAATCGTGGGCCTCCTCGGGCCGAACGGCGCGGGGAAGACGACGACGTTCTACATGATCGTGGGGCTGATCTCGCCCGATGCGGGCCACGTCCATCTCGAGGGCGAAGATCTGACCGGCGTGCCGATGTACCGCCGCGCGCGGCGCGGCATCGGCTACCTGGCGCAGGAACCCTCGGTGTTCCGCAAGCTCACGGTCGAAGAAAACATCCTCGCGATCCTCGAGACCATGCCGATCCCGAAGCAGGAGCGGCGGGAACGCCTCGAGGCGCTGCTCGATGAGCTGTCGATCAAGCATCTGCGTACCGCGAAGGCGTACGCGCTCTCCGGCGGCGAGCGGCGGCGCCTCGAGATCACGCGGGCGCTGGTCAGTGATCCGAAGTTCATGCTGCTGGACGAACCGTTCGCCGGGGTGGACCCCATCGCGGTCCACGACATCCAGCAGATCGTCGCGGGGCTGCGCCACCGCGGGATCGGCGTGATCATCACGGACCACAACGTCGAGCAAACGCTCGACATCGTGGACCGCGCCTACATCATGTACGATGGCAGGGTCCGCGTGTCCGGGACGGTCGCGGAACTGGTGTGGAACGACGAAGTTGCCGAGATTTACTTCGGGCCCACGTTGACCGCGCGCATGCGTGAACGTTATCGCCGACCGGAAGTTGTATGAGCATCAGGACCGGACTCTATCAGGGCACGCAGCTCCGGCAGGAGACGAAGATCAATCCACGCCTGTACCAGGCGATGGACCTGCTGTACATGCCGCTGCTCGACCTTCAGCAGCACATCAAGCAGGAGCTGTTGAACAACCCGTTCCTGGACCTGGAAGAGCCGACCGTCACGCCGGAGGAGGAGAAGCCGAAGGACGCGCAGAAGGAGGAGAAGGAGCAGGAGGAGCAGATCGACTGGGAGGAGATCCTCCTGGACGGATTCGAGGCGGGCGGTCGCCGGCCGGAGTACGAGGAGAAGGAGTACTACGAGCCGGTGCCGGTAGAGACGCGGGACCTGGCCGACCACCTGCGCGACCAGCTCATCCTGCTGCGTCTGACGGATCGCCAGATGCTGCTGGGCGAGGAGATCATCGGCAACATCGACGACAACGGCTACCTGGCGTGCTCGCTCGAGGAAGTGGTCGAGGCGCTGAACGTGTGGGTCGTGCAGCAGGGCGGGGAATGGACGGAAGAGGGGGAGGCGCCGCTCGAGCCGTTCGCGGTCGAGGAGGCGGAGCAGATGTTGCGGGTCATCCAGGGCTTCGATCCGCCCGGGATCGGCGCGCGGAACCTGCGCGAATGCCTGCTCCTCCAGCTCGAGGATGCGGAGCGGGAAGACACGCTGGCGTACCGGATCATCCATGATTTCTTCGACCAGCTCATCAACCATCGGTGGTCGGAGATCTCGAAGGAGCTGTCGATCATGCCACGGGATGTGCAGGCGGCGGCAGACGAGATCGCGAAGCTGGATCCGAAGCCGGGGATCAAGCACGCGGCGCCATCGGACAACTACATCACGCCGGACCTGGTGGTCGAGAAGATCGATGGCGAGTACCTGGTCTTCCTGAACGACACGAGTCTGCCGCGGCTGAAGCTGTCGCGGGCGTACCGGGAGATCGCGAGGGACAAGAACAAGTTCCAGGGCGAGAACAAGGAGTTCATCGCGAACAAGCTGAACAGCGCGAACTGGATGATCCAGGCGATCGAGCAGCGGCGCCAGACGATGCTGAAGGTGATGAACTTCATCGTAGACCGGCAGCGAGAGTTCTTCGAGCGGGGCGTCCAGTACCTGAAACCGTTGACGTTGCGGGAGGTGGCGGAGGTCATCA
>DASVCS010000126.1:0-2572 GCA_036381495.1 Longimicrobiales bacterium | reverse complement strand
CTTCCGAAGCAGTGCGGGGCCGCCCATGTGCAACTCGCGGCCGTCCACCACCGCCCGGACGCCGTGGCCGGGGATCGCCTCGAACTCGCGCGAGGGCGGGATCTCGAGGCCCCGCTCCTCCGCACTCTTCACGATCCCCTGCGCGATCGTGTGCTCGCTGTCACGCTCCACGGCGGCGGCCAACCGGAGCGCCTCGTCCTCCGCCAGATCCCCGGCGGTGACGATGTCCACGACGCGGAACTCACCGCGCGTGAGCGTACCGGTCTTGTCGAAGACGACGGCGTCGACGTTCCGGGCCTCCTCGAGCCCGCGCCGGTCGCGCACCAGCAGCCCGTTCCGCGCGCCGAGCGTCGTCGAGATCGCGACGACGAGCGGGACGGCGAGCCCGAGCGCGTGCGGGCAGGCGATGACGAGCACGGTCACGGTTCGCTCGATGGCGAAGGCGCCCGTCGCGTCCGCGACCAGCCACGCGACCAGGGTGAGCGTGCCCGCACCGATCGCGACGAGCGTCAGCCAGAACGCCGCGCGGTCGGCCAGCGCCTGAGCCCGCGAGCGCGAGGTCTGCGCCTCCTTGACGAGCCGCATGATCCCGGCGAGCGCCGTCTTCTCGCCCGTCTTCGTGATCTCGACCCGGAGCGAGCCGCTGCCGTTGACCGTGCCACCGATGACCTCGTCGCCCGGCCCCTTGTCGACCGGCCGGGACTCACCCGTGATCATCGCCTCGTTCACCGCGCTGCGGCCCTCGCGCACGACGCCGTCCGCCGGCACGCTCGCACCCGGCCGCACCAGCACGACGTCTCCCTCCGCGAGCTCGGAGACGGGCACCTCCTCCGTTTCGCCATCCACGATGCGGAGCGCGGTCGAGGGGAGCAGCTTGGCCAGCTCGTTGAGTGCGCCGCTCGCCTGCTGGATGCTCCGCATCTCCATCCAGTGGCCGAGCAGCATGATCGTGACGAGCGTGGCCAGCTCCCACCAGAGCGGCGTGCCCGGGAAGCCGAGCGTGACCGCGGCGCTGAAGACAAACGCGACCGTGATCGCGAGCGCGATGAGCGTCATCATCCCCGGCGCGCGGTCGCGAAGCTCGCGCGCCGCCCCCCGGACGAACACCCACCCACCGTAGAAGAAGACGATCGTGCCGAAGACGGCGGGGATGTACTCCGAGCCGGGGAACACCGGCGCTGTGTAGCCGAGCCACTCCTGGAGCAGGTCGCCCCAGATCAGCGTCGGGACCGTGAGCAGCAGCGAGAGCCAGAACTTCGAGCGGAACATCTCGACGCTGTGCCCCTCGTGCTTGTCGTGTCCGGCGTGGGCCTCGTGGGCCGCGTGCGCGCCCGGCCCGTGCGCCGCCGCGCCGTGCATGTGCGCCTCGTGCTTCGCCCGGGGCTCCGTGGCCGGGCCGGGCGTGTGGCCGGGCGGATGCGCTTCTTCCGGATGCTCGGGATAGCCCGGCTCCATCGGCGGCTCTTCGTGCGCAGGTCCCGCCGGGCCGCGCGGCGCCTCGCCTCCGCGTGGGAGACTGTCGCGCACAGGCCGATCCTCTCCGTGCCCCGGATCTCGGGCGTCACCGCCGTGACCGCCGTGACGCGCCGTATGTTCGTCGTGCATGGAGGCTCCATTTCAGGGTTCGCCACGTGTCCACGGGGAACGGGATCCCGGACCCCGGCTCCCGTCACGACCGTGCCGTGATTCGCGCCCGGCCGCATCGACCGCCGATCCATACGGCGGACACGGGCGACTTCTTGGACGAACACCACTGCGACAGTCGCCCGCTACGGCATCGGCCGACGCGTGCCCACCGCCGCGGCTGACCTTCGGACCCCTACGGGGGTACATGCGACAAACGTGCAGGAGGGTCCGGACACGCTTTTTCTGCCCGCTCCGCCGACGCCAGGCATCCGTACTGTCGAGCGGACCCGACGCGAACGCAACACCGCCGTGCACTGGATCGCAAGGTCACCCGCCAGGGAACCGCTGTGAGGTGGAGCGTAGCGCACGCGCGATGAGGCTTCGATGAAATGCGAATGAAGCTTTCTTCATCCGGGCCGGCCCGACTGTCGTATTGCCGGGCCGTGCATCACCTTTCGGTGTGGACGCGCCTTCGATATACGCGCACCATCGCCGGGTGACGACGGCGATCCTTCTGGCTCGACGCTGGATGACGAACATGAAGATCCTCGTGGTCGAAGACGACCGGAAAGTCGCGAGCTTCCTCGAGCGCGGGCTCCGGGAGGAGGGCTACGCCGTGGACGTCGCCCACGACGGAACCGGCGGGGCGATGAAGGCCCAGGTCTACGAGTACGATGCACTCATTCTCGACGTCATGCTGCCGGGCAAATCCGGCTTCGAGATCGTGCACGAACTCAGACGCGACGGCCAATCCGTTCCGGTGCTCCTGCTCACTGCCCGCGACGGCACCGAGGATGTGGTCCGTGGCCTCGACGCGGGCGCCGACGACTATCTGACGAAGCCGTTCAGTCTGGACGAGCTCCTGGCCCGCGTCCGCGCGCTCGTTCGACGCGGCGGCTCGAAGCGCGACGAGCGGCTCGTCTACGGCGACCTGTACATGGACCGG
>DASVCS010000125.1:0-1418 GCA_036381495.1 Longimicrobiales bacterium | reverse complement strand
GCAGCACCTCGATCTCCATCCGCGCCCGTGCCAGTTCCGCCTCGGCCGCCTTCCGCCGCCGGATCTCCGCGGCCAGTTCCGCCGAGACGCGGCACAGATCGCGCGTGGCATACTCGGCGCGGATCCGGTCGTTCACGCGTCAGCCACGCTGAGCGTGGGGGTGCGGCTCGTGACGGACAAGCTCGCGCGAAACGGCGGCGTCCCGATCACCAGCACGGCCGCATCGCTGGACGTCCCGGCCGAGGTGCCCGAGAGCGCCACGGCGATGGACAGCGTCCCCGCGTCGGCCGACGTGCCCGCCGCATCCCCGGTGAGAGCTGCCCCGAGATCCAGCGTGATGGTGCCGGTGTCGCTACTCGATCCCGCCGAGTCCCCCTCGATCTGCTCCGTCTCGGGCGGCGTGGTGAGCAGGGTGTCCAGCGACGTGCCCGCCGAGTCGCCGGTCAGCGAGACGGCCAGAGATACAGTCCCCGTATCCGCGCTCGTGCCTGCCGATACCAGCGTACCGATCAGGTTGAGGACGATGTCATCCGCGGTATCCTCGCTGCCCCCCGCCGCATCGCCCTCGAGCGCCGCCGCCGCGTCGGGCGATCCCGTGTCGCTGGAGGTCCCCGCCGAGTCGCCGGTCAGGGCAACGGCGAGCGAGAGCGTACCCGAATCGCTGCTCGTGCCGGCCGAGTCGCCGGTGATCGACTGGTCGATGTCCCCGAACTCGAAATCGACCGCCCACGGATCGGGGGTGGCGGCGACCGCTACGAGGGCGAAATCGGTAGCCATCAGTCGCCGCCCAGCTTGATGAACGACACCGACGGGGCGGCGAATCCCTCGTACTCGACCGCTGCGTGATACGTCCCGGCGGAGAGGCCGGTGAAGGAGTACGTCCCGTCCGCGCCGGTCGTCTCGGTGTCGATCACCGAATCACTCGACTGGTCGATCAGGTAGATGAGCGCGCCCTCCACCGCCTCGCCGCTCGACGTGACCGTACCGCTGATCGAGTAGGTCTGCGTGACCGTGCCCGAATCGCTCGACGTGCCCGACGCCTCGCCGGTGATGCTGATGGCGAGATCTGCCGTACCGCTGTCCGAGGACGTGCCCGCCGCGTCCCCGGTGATGGCGGAATGGGTGGTGAACGCGGAACTGCTCGCGACGGCCGAATCGTTCTCCGCCGCGTCCTGATGCTGGTAGTGCGCGTAGTAGGTGGTGCCGGCGGAGAGCCCCGTGAAGCCGCCCGTGATCGCCTGCGTGCCGGTCGCAATCACCGCCTGCGAGCCGGAATCGGCGGCGGCCGTGTCATTCTCGTCGGTGCCCGCCTGCACCTGCGCGGCACTGGGCGCGGTGGAGCTCGTGGTGACGACCCAGTACAGCGTCCCCTCGCCGGTGTCGGTATCGACGGAGCCCGAGCCGGTGGTGGCGCCAGT
>DASVCS010000124.1:0-1094 GCA_036381495.1 Longimicrobiales bacterium | reverse complement strand
CCGCGGGCGGTCGAGGCCGCGCTGAAGCACTTCGCCGTCGACGCCGGCCCCGCCGGCCGCGACAACGAGTACGGATTCGGGATCATCGATCCGCGGGCCACGCTGCGCGGGCTGGGGCTGAGCCGCTGATGTCGCCCGCCATCTTCACCCCGTCCCCCGGAGCGGCGCGCGTGTCCGCTCCCTCAGCCGTCACCCTGACCGGCCGGCTGCTGCTCGCTGCAGTGCTTGCCGTCGTCCTGGCGGCGCCCGGCGCGGCGTTCGCCCAGGCCCAGCCTCCTGCCGCCGGGACGCGGCGGGCGGAACCCACGATCGTGCGCACGAACCGCGAGCAGACGCTCGTGTGGTCGCGGAACCCCAGCCGGGTGATCGCGACGCTGCCGCAGGGACTGGAGCTCGAGGCGCTGTCGCGCGACGCGCAGTGGCTCGAAGTGCTCGTGCCCGAATCCCACGCCGGCCCCGGAGGCGCCATCGGCTATGTCTTCGAGGGGCACGTCGAGATGGTCTCCGGTCCGCCGGTGCCCGACCGGCCGCAGGCGCAGGCGCCGTACGCGGCGCCGCCGCCCCGCGAATCCGGATCACCGCGGTTCGGGTTCCGCGGGTACGGCGATGTCTCGTATCAGTGGTTCCGCGCCTCGGACAGCTTCGACGCGATCCTGGAGCGCAAGGCCGCTCCGTTCGTCGGCGGCGGCGGGCAGGTGCACATCGGGCCGATCTTCGTGGACGTCGGCGTGCAGCGCTTCGAGGACACCGGCGAGCGCGCGTTCGTCCTCGACGGCGAGGTGTTCCGGCTCGGCATTCCGGACCGCATCACGATGACGCCGTTCGTCGTCACGGCCGGCTATCGGTTCTCCCGCCACGAGCGGGTCGTGCCCTACGTCGGCGGCGGGATCGGATCGCTCAGGTTCCAGGAGACGTCCGACTTCGCCGACGCGAACGAGAACGTCGACGAACGCTTCACCAGCTACCACGCCGTCGCCGGCGCGGAGTACGCCGTGAGCCGCTGGTTCTTCCTCGCGGGCGAGGTGCGCTACGCCGCCGTGCCCGACGCCGTCGGGGCGCCCGGCATCGCGGCGGAGTTCGGGGAATCCGATCTG
>DASVCS010000123.1:0-175173 GCA_036381495.1 Longimicrobiales bacterium | reverse complement strand
TTCTCGAAGTTCTCGATGCTGATCCACTCGTCGGGCGCGTGGGCGTTCTCGCCGGGCAGGCCGAAGCCCATGAGGAGGACGGGGGCACCGAGGACGCGTTCGAAGGCGGGGACGATCGGGATCGAGCCGCCCTCGCCGGCGTAGACGGGCGGGCGGCCGAAGGCGCGTTCGAGTGCGCGTGCGGCGGCGTCGACGAGCGGTCCTTCGAGGCGGGCGCGCCACGGATCGCCGGCCTGAAGGAGGCGGACGGTGGCGCGGACGCCCTCGGGCGCGACGCGCTCGACGTGCTGGCGGAGGACGTCGCCGATGTGCGCCGGTTTCTGGTCCGGCACCAGGCGGCAGCTCACCTTGGCGAGCGCCTTTGCGGGGAGCACGGTCTTGGGGCCCTCGCCGGTGTAGCCGGAGATGAGGCCGTTGACCTCGACGGTCGGCCGGATCCAGAGTCGTTCCGGGGTCGTGAAACCGGCCTCGCCGGCGAGCGCGGGCGCGCCGGTCTCCTGCCGGAACGCTTCGGTGTCGAACGGCAGCGCGCGGATGCGTTCGCGGAACTCGGATGCCGGGTCGACGTCGTCGTAGAACCCCGGGATCGCGACGCGCCAGTCGGCATCGTGGAACGTCGCGATGATGCGGGCCAGCGCGGTGGCGGGGTTGATGACCGCGCCGCCGTAGGAGCCGGAGTGGAGGTCGTGCGCGGGGCCTTCGACCTCGATCTCGAAGTAGGCGATGCCGCGGAGCGATGCGCCGATCGTGGGGATTCCCGGCGCGAACATCGTCGAGTCCGAGATGACGACGGCATCCGCGGCGAGGCGTGCGGCGTTGCGTTCGACGAAGGGCATGAGCCCCTCGCTGCCGACCTCTTCCTCGCCCTCGGCCAGGATGATGAGGTTGACGGGGAGCCGGTCCGTGGCCCGGAGGTGCGCCTCGGCGGCCTTGACGTGCAGATAGAGCTGGCCCTTGTCGTCGACGGAGCCGCGGGCGTAGAGCCGGCCGTCGCGGACGGTCGGCTCGAAGGGCGGCGAGGTCCACAGTTCGATGGGCTCGACGGGCTGCACGTCGTAATGGCCGTAGACGAGCACGGTGGGCGCATCGTCGCCCGCGCCGCGCCACTCGCCGAGGACGATCGGGTGGCCGGGCGTCTCCTCGATCGACGCGTCGAGCCCTGCCGCGCTCATCTTCCCGGCCAGCCACTCGGCCGCCCGGTGCATGTCCGGCCGGTGCTCGCTGCGTGCACTGACGCTCGGGATCCGCAGGAACTCGAAGAGCTCCTCGCGGAAGCGCGGGAGGTTGGCATCGATGAAGGCGTGGACGTCGGCCATGGTCGTGATCCTGTCGTGGAGCGTCGGGCGATGCGGCCCCGAAGGCGCGGCCGCGCTGCCGAACGTTACGCCGGCACGCGGGGCGACGCAAGGAACCGGGGGCGCCCGGCGGGCGCCCGGCCCACCTACCTCCCCAGCAGCTCCTCGAGCAGCGCATCCGCCCGATAGATGCTGCGCAGCGCCTCGATGATCCCGGCCGAGTGCACGGCGACCGTCCGCGCGCCGGTCTCGGTGCGGAACAGGAATTCGTTGGGGAGCTGCTCGATGTTGCCGTCGAAGGCGATCCCGACGATGCGCGCCTCGCGGTCGATCAGCGGACTGCCGCTGTTGCCGCCCGTGATGTCGTTCGTGGTGACGAAGTCGAGCGGCGTGGCCATGTCCACGTCGTCCCGTCGCTCGGCGAACGACTCGGGGAGCGTGAACGGCATCCGGTTGTCGAAGTTGAACGACCGTTCGTAGATGCCGTAGATCGAGGTCTTCGCCGGCGCGAGCGTGCCGTTGTACGGATAGCCCTGCATGACGCCGTCGCTGATGCGGAGCGTGAAGGTGGCGTCCGGCGGCAGGTCGGTGCCGTAGACGGCGAAGAGCGCCTGGGCGAGTCGTTCGCTCTGGATGGCCTCGGCGGCGGTCAGTTCTTCCCATTCCGGCGCGAGGCGGCGGTAGGCGTCGTCCATGGTGAGGGCGAGGCGGACCATCGGGTCGTCGGACGCCTCGACCGCGGCGATGCCGCCCTGCATGAGCGAGGTCCGGAAGGCGGCATCGCCGATGCGGGAGCCCTGGACCAGCCGTTGCGCCGCCTGGTCGGGCGTCTCGCCGGGGCGGAACGCCGCGCGGATGAACGGGTCATCCGGCGGGAGCCAGCTCCGGGCCAGTTCGAGCCGGATCGCCAGGAGCCGCGTCGCGACGTCCGGGTTGACCTGTGATGGGCCGCGCAGACGCTGCTCGACCTGTGCGAGCTGCTCGCCGCGGTACGCCTCCATCCGCTCGGCCTCGGGCTTTGCCGTCTCCCGGACGTAGCGCACGAGCTGCCCCGCAAGCTGCGTGTACGGGTCGCCGATGAACTCGAAGTTGTTGATGTTGAGCCGCGGACTGACGCGCAGCTTCCGCGCCTGGATCTCGGCCATACGGCTCCAGACGCTGCCATAGCGAGCGCGGAGCTGCGGGTCGGCCTCGACGCGCTGCCGGAACTCGCGCTCCCACCGGATCTTGCGCCCCATGAGCAGCGTGTCGCGCAGCCCGGCCAGCTCGCCCCGGAACGCCTTCAGGCTGTTCTCGACCCCGAAGAGCTGATCCCGTACGCTGCGTTCCGCCTCCGGCCCCAGGCTCGCCACCCATTCGAGGAAATCGCGCTGCTCGTCCAGGAACTGGATGAGGAACGGGTGCCGGTACGCCTTCTCGTACAGCGCCTGCGCCACGGTGATCTGCCGGCTCGTCGATCCCGGGTTGCCGACGATGAAGACGAGCTCGCCTTCGTTCGCGCCATCGGGATCCCACGCGAAGTACTCGGGCGTCCGCGCCGGTCGCACGCCGTCGGGCTGGTATGCACGGACGAACGCGACGTCGAGCGCGTAGCGCGGGTAGGTGAAGTTGTCCGGGTCGCCGCCGAAGAAGCCGGCCTGGAGTTCGGGCGCGAAGACCAGTTTGACGGGCGCGTAGCGCCGGTAGCGGTAGAGCTTGTACTGGCCGCCGTGGAAGAGCGAGACGACCTGGCACTCGAAGTCCGTATTCGCCTCGCATTCCTCAATGATCTCCTCCTGCTCGGCCTGCCGGGCGGCGGCGATCGCGGTGTCCGCGGCGCCGGCGGGCGCGGCGGACTGGACGCGTTGCGTGACGTCCTCGATCTCGACGAGCTGGTCGAGGTAGAGGTCCGGACAGACGCGTTCCTCGTCGCGGGTCGCGGCGTAGAAGCCCTCGACGACATAGTCCACGTCTTCGGTCGAGACCGCCTCGACGCAGTCGCGCGCACAGTGGTGGTTCGTCATGACCAGTCCGTTGGGCGAGACGAACGAGGCGGAACAGATCTCGCCGTAGCGGACGGCGGAAAGGCGCACGTGGTCGAGCCACTCCCGGGTGGGCTGGAAGTCGTAGCGTTCGTTCCAGTATTCGAGCGGCGGGTTCTCGAACGTCCACATGGTGCCCAGCTCGGTGCCGGTGAGTTGCACGCGGTCGGCGGTGCGCAGCGCCGCGGCTGAGGGTTCGAGCGGCCCCTCGCGTTCGGGCGCGGCCGGCGACGGCGTCTCGGTGGGCGCTGCGCCGCGCGCCGCGCAACCGGCCATCGCCAGCGCGGCGACGAGCAGGAGCGAGCCGGAAGCAACGGGGTTGCGTGGTTTCATGGTGACTCCGTCGAGTTCGTGGTTGTCGACAGGGATCGATCGGTCCTGCGGCTTTCAAACTATGGGCCAATACGCTGGCTCGCAGGCGTCGCGGGCTCCGGCCCACCGGCTTCGAGGTAGCGACGGAACGGCGCCGGGAGGTCCGGGACGCCCGCGGCCGCAGCCGGCGCCCGTCGTGGTTCGCCGTACGCGGAGCCGGCTGCCGGGTCCGCGACGCGCGCCGGCGCATCCGGCACGGGCTCGGTCGCGCTGAGTGTGTGCCAGAAGAGGACGGTCCCCGCGTTGCGCCGGGCGAGCGCCGCGAGGAAGCCGGCGGCCGCCTTGGCCGTGTACGTGGGGTCGACCTCGAGCCCGGCGGCCGCGAAGCGCGTCCGGGCGCGGCGCCCCGCCGCCGTCTCGTGGCCGTAGCCGCGCCCCACCTGTCCGTGATCCAGCGTGATGCGGCCGAGCGCCGCCGCCGGCTCGACCGCGGGGGCGCCCGCCCGCCGCAACACGCGGACGACGCCCTCGACCAGACGCCGCAGTGCTCGCCCGTTCGTCACCAGCCGGCTGGCGATGCGCGTGGCCACGATCCGGCAGTCGAGGCCCGCCAGCGCGAAGCCGACGGCGAGTCCGGCGGCCGTCCCCAATGTGCCGGCCGTCACGTACACCACATCGGGTCGCGGCGCCTCTCCGGCCGCGATCTGATCGGCGAGCTCGAGCGCCGCGGCGACGTAGCCGAGCGTCCCGACCGGATCCGAGCCGCCGGGCGCAATCACGAACGGCCGGTCGCGCCGGCGCGCGAGCCGCATGCCGACGAGCGCGGCGGGGATCAGCTCCATGCGTGGCACGTGGTGCAGTTCCGCGCCGAACGCGTGGTCCAGCAACAGGACGTCCCGCACGTGCGGCGTGAGCGGCTGCGGGAACAGGACCAGGCTGACCGGAAAGCCGTGGGCGCGCCCGTACACGGTCGTGGCGAGCGCGTGGTGCGAACCGACCGCGCCGGCGGTGATCAGTCGGCGCGCACCGCGGACCCGCGCCTCGGCCAGCAGGAACTCGAGCTTCCGGACCTTGTTGCCGCCGTACGGCTCCGCCGACAGGTCGTCCCGCTTGATCCACGCGTCGCCCGCCGCCGCGGCGCCATCTTCGAGAGCGAGCCGTTCGACCGGCGTCGGCCGCACCCCGAGCGAGATCCAGGCGATGCGCTCCCCCAGTTCCGGATAACGCCGGAACAACGCATTCGCCGCATTGCCGCCGTCCCGACGCGATTCGCCGCTCATTGATGCCCCGCCTCCTACCGTGCGCACGCCCGAGTTCTCGCGCGGCCCGCCCGCGGGTTCGGAGCCGCGTTTCGCCCGCATGCACTTGCTGCCGCAGTGCACGACTCCGAACTGACGGGGCAGCCGTCTTGCGCGGCCCGCCCGCGGGTTCGGAGCCGCGCGGCCGCTCGCCGCGCTCGGTTCGCCGGCGCGGTCGACTCCGAAGTGATGCGACGACCGCCCGCGCCTAGCCCGCTCGCGCCCTGTCGGCGACGGCCGTCGCCATCGCCATGATGGTGACCTGCGGCGGAACGCCGACCGAAGTCGGGAAGATCGACGCATCGCAAACGTAGACGCCGGGCGCGTCCCACACCTGGCCGTCCGGGTCGACGGCGCCGCGGTCGCGCCGGCCGTCGAGTGGGCAGCTCCCCTGTGGATGCACGGAGTTGAGCGGGAGCGAGTGGCGGTCCGTGCGGGCGCGTCGCAGCGCGGCGTCGAGCTCCGCCTCGTCGCGGACGGCCGGCGCGCCGACCCACGGAAGATGCACGCGTTCCGCGCCGGCGGCCAGATAGATCCGCGCGAGGGCGTGGATGCCGCGGAGCAGTTCGCGCCGGTCACCGGCGTCCGGCCGGTAGCGGGCGATCGGGCGGCCGTCGCGCGCCACCGTGACGCGGCCTTCGGTCTCGTCGTGGAGCAGTACCGCCGCGGCGGCGAGGCGCGGGTAGTCGCGGAGGATCGCGCGGTGCCCTGCGCCCAGCCCCGGGGCGAGCACCGCGGTGAGTGCGGGCGACGTCGCGGCGTTCGCCACCAGCAGGAAACCGCCGCGCCCGTTCTCGAAGAAGTCGGCGAACTCCTCGATGAGGACCGACTGCGGCACGCCGCGCCACGCCTCGATCCGGTCGGGGAACGCGGCGAACACCGTGGCGGCCGGGTGCAGCCGCAGGCCCCGGCCGACCCACGCGTCGCCGAGCCGGCTGCGGCGGAGCAGCGCCGGCGTGGCGAGCGCGCCCGCGGCGACGAGGATGACCTTCGCATCGACCGTCGCGCGCCGGCCCGTCGGCCGCCCGGCGTCGTCGAGCAGATCGCAGACGACGCGGCGCGCGCCGGCACGCCCTTCGATCCGGACCGCGGCGGCATCCGCGAGGACCGCCGCCCCGGCGGCGACCGCGCGTGGGACGTACGTCAGCGCCGCATTGCTCTTGCGGTTGTAGGCGCAGCCCAGCATGCAGTAGCCGCACCCCGAGCACGCCGTCCGGTTGTGCAGTGCGACGCGGTAGCGCCAGCCGAGCCGCTCGGCGCCACGGCGCAATGCATCGTTCGCGGGGTTGATCCCCTCTTCGGGGATCGGTACGGCGCCGAGCGTGTCCAGGACGCCGGCCACGTGCGCATCGATCTCGGCGGCGGAGAGCGCGAGGCCGTGCTCTTCGCGCCACCGCTCGAGGATCCCGCGAGGCGGCACATAGACCAGCCCCGTGTTGTGCAGCGTCGAGCCGCCCACGCCGCGGCCCTGGAGGATGCCGACCGCCTTGTCCGCGGTCGCGCGGAGGCCGGCCTCGTAATAGAGCAGCGGCAGCATGTCGAGCTCCCGCTGGTCGAACTCCGCCGCGGTCGGCGCGCCGCCCGCCTCGATGCCGATCACGTCGACGCCCGCCTCCGCCAGCCGGGCCAGCGCCGCGGCACCGCCCGCACCCAGCCCGATGACGCACGCCTCGGCGCGGAGTCGCAGATCGCGATCCGCGTTGCGGCCGAGCGTGATCCCCGGCTGCAACGCGGGTGCGGGCCCGCCCCCCGTGGGCGGCGCCGGGTGGGAGAGGCTCGGCGCCGGGTGGACGGCGACATCGACGCGCCCGAGCCACGGGCCGTCGTAACCGACGTCCGGCCAGGCCGCGTCGCGGCCGTAGACGCCGAGGGCGGCCAATGCCTTGAGCGCCGCGGCGCCCTGACGCAGAGGCACGAGCGGACTCGCGGCCCAGCGGGTCAGGATCCGTTCGCGCCTTTCCCGGTTGAGACGCGAGAACCTGCGCGGCCGGCCCATCAGCGCGGGCGCGACGAACTCCAGCATGCGGAGCAGGAGCCGCAACTGTGTGCGATCGCCGGCGGACAACCGGTCCAGGAACGGCTGCACCGCCTCCGCGGCATCCGCTCCGAACGCCCCGCCCATGGCCGCGTCCATCGCTGCGGCCAGGATCGCGCGCTCCCGTGCAGTCAGCGCCCGAGGACTGCTCATGCCGCCGAAGATAGTGGCGCCGCGACCGGCGGGACAGGGCCGGCGACCCGACCGCGTAACCCGGCGCGGCGCCACACCCCGCCGCGCCGCACCGGATCGCGCCCCTGGTCCGAGCGCGAAGGACTCGGCCGACCCCGGTACTACGGACCCGCGGCACGGGCCGGCATCCGCGCCGAAGCGCCCTGCCGGTTCGCGCCCTCTTCCCGGTTCTGCTGCTGCGCCTTCAACACCGTCAGGCACCAGATCTGCGCCGCCTGATAGATCAGCTCCTCCTCGTCATGTCCCTCGAACGTCGTCCGGATCGGCTCCGGAAACGGCGTCACGACGCGCTGGCCGGTCGCCGGATCCACCTCGATGATCCGGTCCAGTTCCGCGGCCGCCGCCACGCCCGTTCGACCGTCCGACAACGATGCCGACCGGTTCCAGTTCACGCGCCACGGCGCCTCGACCGCGTAGCCGTTCGGAAACTCGATCGCCGTCGTGAGCTGGTCGCCATCCAGATTCGCCCGGCACGACGGCGCGCCTTCGGAGTCCTGGGCCGCCAGCCCGGCCGGTATTGCCAACGCCGTCGCCGCGACAATATTCATTATGAACCGCATACGTCCTCCCGCGTCGACTTCTGCCGGAGAACACGGGCCAATGCCCGCCTCCCGCGTACCACAAAACAGCAAGAACAGGTCCTATTTGCTGCGATTCCGCTGGCTTCGCGGCAACGTTCTCTGGCTCGGGCTGGTCTCTCTACTGAACGACACCGCGAGCGAGATGGTCTTTCCGCTGCTCCCGCTGTTCCTGGTCGGGACGCTGGGCGCGGGACCGACGATCCTCGGCGTGATCGAGGGCGTGGCCGAGACCACGGCGAGCCTGGTCAAGCTGGGCAGTGGCTGGATCTCGGACCGGATCGGCCGGCGCAAGTCGCTGGTCGGGTGGGGCTACGGGATCGCGGTCGCCGCCCGGCCGCTGCTCGCGCTGACCGGTGCGCCGTGGCAGGTCCTGGTGCTGCGGTTCGCGGATCGGGTCGGCAAGGGCGTGCGGACCGCGCCGCGCGATGCACTGCTGGCGGAATCCGCTCCGGCGGAGCGACGGGGCGCCGCGTTCGGCATCCATCGTGCGGCGGACCACATCGGCGCCGTGATGGGTCCGCTCCTCGCGGCCGGCCTGCTGCTCCTGGCGCCGCACGGGTTACGACTGGTCTTCGCGCTCGCCGCCCTGCCCGGCCTCCTCGCGGTCGCGCTCGTCGTGTTCGCGGTCCGGGAGACGCCGGTGGCGCGGCCGGCCCCCGTCCCGGCGGGCGGCGCGGAAGTCGGTCACGACGGCGGCGCGCGCTCCGGCGATGATGACGACGCGGCCGATCGCACGACGCCTGCGCGACGCGGCCTCCTCGCCGTGCTCGGCCTCTTCACGCTGGGCAACGCCTCGGATGCCTTCCTCCTGCTCCACGCCGAGCACCTCGGCGTCGCTACTGCGCTGGTGCCGATCCTCTGGGGCGCGCTGAACGTGAGCAAGTCGCTCTGGAGCGTGCCCGGCGGCGCGCTCGCGGACCGCGTCGGCGCGGGCCGCGTGATCATCGGCGGCTGGGTGGTCTACGCCGCCGTGTACGTCGGCTTCGCGTTCGCCGGCGCCGCGTGGCACGCCTGGGCGCTGTTCATCGTGTACGGCCTGTTCTACGGCCTCACGGAGGCGCCGGAGAAGGCGCTCATCGCGGCGCTCGGGCGCGCCGGCCGGCGCGGAACCGCCTTCGGCGCCTATCACCTCGTCACCGGCGCCGCCGCGCTCCCGGCCAGTGTCCTGTTCGGCGCGATCTGGGCGGCATCGGGCCCGATGGCGGCGTTTCTCTTCGGCGCGGGCCTCGCGCTCCTGTCCGCGGCGCTGCTCCCGCTCGCGTTGCGGCGCACGGCCAATTGACGCGCCGGTCGCCAGGCCCACACGCGTCGCCCCGGACATCGGGGTCGCCGCGCCGCAGGAGGCACGGCTCACAGCTCAGCCGCACCCTTTCCGGGTGACCGGCGAACATTCCGCGCCGTCCATCCGTAGAACGGGGTACTTAGCTGCGAACGCACCATGGCCCGACGGAGGGCAGCGCCCGTGGCCGCGGACGTCGAGCGACCCGGCGCGCATCGGCGGGCCGCCCGGCTCGATCGGAGACCGTCGATCTCCGCGCCGACGCTCGCCATGCCCGAACCCTGGAGTGGAAGTGAAATCGAAGCGAATGCTCGCCCTGCTGGCCGCCGGCGCCGTGCTCGCGGCGACGCCGGCGGCACGCGCGCAGCAGGGCGAGGAGACACCGGCCCGGCTCTTCGTGGGGGGCAGCCTCATCTACGGCAATCCCGTCGGTCCCTTCGGCGACCTCGTCGACGACGGCTTCGGCGTGAACGGCCACGCAATCTACCGCGTCGATGACGGCGGCTGGCTCGGGCTCCGCGCCGACGTCGGGTTCCTCACCTACGGCCGCGAAAGCCGCGAAGTCTGCTTCAGCACGACCGTCGGCTGCCGCGTCACGCTCGGCCTCACCACGTCGAACAACATCGTCTTCGCCGGGATCGGCCCGCAACTCGTCGCGCCGACAGGGATGATCCTCCCCTACCTGACCGGCTCGATCGGACTCGCCTACTTCGCCACGCAATCGAGTCTGCGCGGATCGAGCGATTCGGACGATTTCGCCAGCGACACCAACTTCGACGACTGGACGTTCGCCTGGACCGGCGGCGGCGGGCTCTACATCCCGCTCCGGCGCGGGCCTCGACCCATCTCGCTCGACTTCGGCGCCCGCTATCACGGCAACGGCAGAGCCGCGTTCCTGCGAGAAGGCGACATCATCGACAACCCCGACGGTTCGATCACGGTGCGGCCGAACCGGACCGAGGCCAACCTCTGGAGCTTCCGGCTCGGCATCAGCATCGGGGTGGGGCCCTCGGGAATGTGAGGACCGGAGCGGACGGCAGGGATCCACGCAGCGCCGGCCGCGCGCCGTAGGCAGCGCGGCCTCCGCCGCTTCCACGCCGGAGTGGCGCGGACCCCTTCAATGAACATATCTTTCTGGATTATGCCCCGGAGTGTCCGCCTGCTCGTCGGAACGCGGCGCGGTCTGTTCATCCTGCGTTCGGATGCCGACCGGGCTCGCTGGTCCATCGCGGCGCCCGTCCTGGTCGGCCGCGAGGTCTACCACGCCGTGCTCGACCCACGCGAGCCCCACATAGCGCTCGCGGCAAGCACCCACGGCGTCTGGGGCGCGCACCTGCACCGGAGCGAGGACGGCGGCGAGCTTTGGGACATCATGGAAGATGCGCCGCACTACCCCGATGAGCGGGGCGTCCGCGCGATCTGGACGGTCGCGCCCGGGCACGCTGCCGAGCCCGACGTCGTCTATGGCGGCATCGAACCCGCCGGCCTGTTCGTGAGCCGTGACCGCGGCATGAGCTGGACGGGCGTCGCGGCGCTGAACGACCACCCGAGCCGCGCCGCGTGGCAACCGGCCGGCGGCGGACTCGCGCTCCACTCGATCATCGTCGACCCACGCACGCCCGACCGGCTCTACTGCGCGCTCTCGGCCGGCGGCGTCTACCGCTCCGACGACCGCGGCGCCCGCTGGAAACCGGTCAACCGCGGCGTCCGCGCCGACTTCCTCCCGCAGCCGTATCCGGACGCGGGACAGTGCGTCCACAAGCTGGTCCTGCACCCCGCCCGCCCGGACCGCCTCTACCAGCAGAACCACTGCGGCGTCTACCGCTCCGACGACCGCGGCGACCACTGGACCGAGATCAGCGACGGCCTCCCGAGCCCCTTCGGCTACGCGCTCGCCGTCGACCCCGCCGACCCCGACACGCTCTTCGTCGTCCCCGAAGAGGCCGGAAACATGCGCACCACCGTCGGCGGCCGGCTCCGCGTCTACCGCAGCACCGACGCCGGCGCCTCCTGGCAACCGCTCACCTGCGGCCTGCCCCAAAGCCACGCCTACGTCTCCGTCCTCCGCGAAGCCCTCGCCACCGACACGCTCGACCCCTGCGGCGTCTACGTCGGCACCTCCGGCGGCCACCTCTTCGCCAGCCGCGACCGCGGCGAGTCCTGGGAGCTCATCGCCGGATTCCTCCCCCGCATCCTGTCGATCACGGCGGCGGTTCTCGAGTAGAAAAAAGCCGGCGCGGAACCCGCGCCGGCGTGGAAGCGTCGCGGCGACCGGCCCGGCGTCACATGGCCGCCACGAGACGCCGCGCCGCGGCCCGCGCCGCACCCCGGCGCGCCGCCAACGCCAGCACCGCCTCCTCGTAGAACGCCCGCCCCGTCAACCGGCAGGACTCGAAGCGGCGCGACAACTCCTCGAGCGCGCTCCCGAGGAACCGATCCCAGACCTCCGACCGAACCAGCGCTTCCGCGCTCGTCGCGCCGGCAAGCGCCGCCACCAGACAACACTCGCCCCGCGCGTTCACGAAACGCGCCTGCGGGTGCGGCTGCACCCGGCCCGCCTCGAAGGCGGCAACGTAATTCTCGAGCCAGGCCGTCGGCAGCCGCTCGACCAGCTCGTCCAATCCCTTCTTCATCCTGCTCCTGCCACGTGTACGCCCGGTGGGCTCGATGCGATTGAGACTCGTTTTCAACTATAGCGCCCGCCGCCGCGGGACGCAAGGTGTTGTCCCATCACGCTATGGCGAGCGGTCAGGGCTGCTTGCGGGCGGTCACGAGCGACATGCCGGGCGCTCTGCGGAGCGGTGTCCGGCGCACGTGCGGGAAACCGGCATCGCCGAGCCAGTGCTCGAGCTGCGCGAGCCGGTAGGCGCGGCCGCCGGTGACGACGAAGAGGTGGAAGCCGATGAGGCCGGCGAGGGCGCGGGCGAACGGGGAGCCGTCCTGCTCGGCCACCTGGTCGAGGATCACGAGGGTGGCGGATGGTGTGGTGGCCCGGGCGAGCTTCCGGAAGAGGGCCTGATTGCGTTCGGGGCTGAGGCCGTGGACGATGTTGCCGAGGAAGGCGACGTCGTAGCCGTCGGGGAGCGCGTCCCGCTCGAAGTCCCGTTCCACGAGGTCGATCCGGTCCGCGACATCGGGGTTGTCGGCGAGTGTGCGGCGCGCCGAGGCGATCCCGACCGGCCAGTCCAGGATGGTTCCGTGCAGGCGCGGGTACTTGCGGCAGAGTGCGACGGTGTGGAGGCCGTGGGCGCCGCCCACGTCGAGGAGGCGTCGGGCGGACGCGGGCAGCTTCAGGTTGCGGCGGACCTCGTCCACGTGGCCGGCGGCGATCCGGCGCATGGCCGTCTGGAAGGCACGGCCGATGTCGCCGCCCTGGATGCGCTCCGGATCGCCGACGCCGCCGGGAGGCGCATCCCGGATCGCGCGCATGGAATCGCCCGCGAGGCGCGCCAGTTCCCACAGGAACGGCGCCATGGTCCGGATCTCGTTCGCCGGTACGGCGCGGTCCGCCGCGTCGGTCAGTCGGTACTTCCGGTCGTCGCATTCGACGTACCCGAGCCCCGCCAGAGCGTGGAGCAGCGACTCGGTCCCGGCGAGCGTCGCGTCGGTCCTCCGCGCCAGCTCCTCGGGCGCGAGCGCCTCCTGGCGCAGCAGCTCGAAGACCCCGAGCTCCGCGGCCGCCGTGACGGCCGCGGCCTGGAACGTCGGCAGGAGCGCATCGAGGATCGGCCAGGGGACCTTCCCCCGGCGAATCAGGAGGCGCTCGATGAAATTCGGTCGCAGAGGCACGGTCCCTCCAGGGTGGGGGTCGACGCGTACCGGCGGCTCACGCCCCGCCGGCTCCGCTCGGCGGAAGGGTCTTCAGATACAGCCAGATCGCACGCAGCTCGTCATCCGTCATGTTGCGGAAGGTGAGCCACGGCATGAACGTGTCGATCGCGCTGCCGTCGGGCCGCTGACCCAGCCGGATGGCGTGGAAGAAATCCTGCTCCGTCCACGAGCCGATCCCCGCCGGCGTCAGGTCCTGCGCCGGCGGCGTCCCCGGCGGCGCCCCCGGCGCCGGGCCGCCCGACAGATCCGGCCCGTGACAGCCCACGCACCCCGCAATGTGCGTCAGGTACGCCCCGTACTCCGCCGTAGCACCCCGCGGCGGCGATGACACCGGCCGTCTCCCATCATGTGGCATCGACTCCGCCGGGAGGATCGGAAACTTCCCCAGCAGGTACAGCACCCGCACCAGCGGGCCGACCGTGCTCCGCTCCGTTTCACGGCCGACGGGCGGCCGGCTCTTCACGTACGCGATGATGTCCGCGAGATCCTCATCGCTCAGATGGCGAAACGCCTCGATCGGCATGATCATGAGCCCCCGGCCGTCCGGCCCCACACCGTAGCGCACCGCACGCACCCAGTCGGCATCGCTGAACGTCGCGCCGATCCCGCCCTCGCCCCGCGTCAGGTTCGGCGCGTAGATCCGCCCGATCAGCGGGCCCGCATCCATGAGGACGGCGCCACCCAGATCCGCCCCGTGACACGCCATGCACGGCGTCACCGCAGCGACCAGGTGCCGGCCCCGCGCAATGTGCGCCGAGTCACTCACGATGGTGAGCCCACCGCCCGCCGGCACATCGAAACGCCGGTTCAGCCGCCGCGAGCTGAACCCGTAGACCCCTGCAACGAGAACCAGCCCGAGTCCGGCGAGGACCGTGCATCCGATCACGATCCGACGCATCCAGCGCTTCATCGAGCCTCCATGCCGATGGTGGCAACGTGGAACGATCGCCGCGGCCCGCCCCACCAGACACGCTCCCGTCCGCGCGCCCTCGAGCGCTCCCCGGACCGTTCCGGAGCCACGGCCGCACGGTGCTCCCAGCGCGCCGAACGGCCGGGCGGGCAACCGGTCAGTCGGGCGACCGCGCAACCGCACAGCCGGCCGTGCGCGCGAACCTCGCTCGACCCGCACGGTGTATTGGACGTGTGCGCCACTATTGATTAGAGTCTACTACTTGGAATTCCGGGTGTCAATCCCGGCGATGGCATCGGCGAGCGGGGTGCCGCGCGCGCGGCCGGGTAGCCGCCTGAATGCGAGCGGGAGTATTTTGGTCGAATGGGACAGCGGAAGCGACGGAGATACGAGTCGCCGATGCGTCGGCAGCAGGCGGAGGCGACGCGTCGGGCGCTGGCGGCGGCGGCGCGGCGCCTGTTCGCGGAGCGCGGCTACGCGGCGACGACGATCGAGGAGATCGCGCGGGAGGCGGGTGTGGCCGTGCAAACGTTCTACGCCGTGTACGGCTCGAAGCGAGGCGTTCTGTTCGCGCTGCTGGATGCGATCGAGGCCGACGCGGATCTCGCGGGGTACCTGGAGTCGTTGCGAGAGGCGGCGGGAGATCCGTGGCGCCAGCTCGAGCGGATCGTGGACTTCAACGTGCGGCTGTTCGACGGTGCGGCGGATGTCCTGCGGACGGTGCGGCAAGCGGGGAGCGCGGAGGTGGACCCGGCCTCGGTCTGGCGGGAGGGGGAGGAACGGCGGCGGCTCGGGCAGGTGGAGCTGGTCCGGGACTGGGCCGAACGCGGTGTGCTACGGCCCGGGCTGCCGGAGTCCGAGGCCGCGGACGTCCTCTGGGCGTTGACCGGTCCGGACGTGTACCGGCTGTTCGTGGACGAGCGCGGTTGGCCGGCGGCGCGTTACCGGGGCTGGCTCACCCGCACGCTGGCGTCGCTCCTGTTCGGCGGTCCGGCGGACGGCGGGTGAGGAGATCGCCCGGCGCGGCGCGGGCGGCGGGGCTCGAGGCGGGCAGACGGTCGAGCGGGGGCCGTCCGGTGCACCGCAGGGATGACGCGACGGCCTGCGCTCCGTGTCTCGCCCGTCAGAGCGGACGCGTCACGAGAGCGGACGCGTCACGGCACCTCGTCGCGGCCCTCCTCCGGCGACCAGCCGAAGCGGGACCAGTCGATGCGCCCGCGCGCATCGAACCGCACGCCCTCGGCCTCGAGGAGCGCGCGCTGTCGCAGGGCGCCGTGGAAGATGCCGCTGATCGAGATCTCGCCGTTGCGGTTGACGACGCGCCACCAGGGGACGTCGCTGTCGGGGGGGAGTCTCGACAGCGCGTGGCCGACGGCGCGCGCGGCGCGGGGCCGGCCGAGGATCGCGGCGACGCCGCCGTAGCTGATCGCGCGCCCGCGCGGGATGCGGCGGACGGTGGCGTAGACGCGTTCGGTGAACTCGGACACGGGCATGAGTCGAAGCGCGGTGGGGTTCACGCCGCCGGGACGTCTTCCGGTCGCTGGCCATCCGGGTTCCAGCGGAGCACGATCTTCCCGAAGTTCTCGTTGGCTTCCATGCGGCGGTGCGCGTCGGCGGCGGCGTCCATGGGGTAGACGCGGTCGAGGACGGGGCGGACGCGGCCGGCTTCGAGGAGCGGGAGTCCCGTGTCCCGGAATGCGCGGGTGGCGGCGATCTTCTCGTCGAGCGAGCGGCTGCGGAGCGCCGTGCCGATGAGCGTCAGGCGTTTGCGGAGCAGGAGCCCGAGGTCCAGCTCCGCGGCGCGGCCCGCGACGAGCCCGACCACGGCCATGCGGCCGCGAACGGCGAGTGCACGCAGGTTGTCGTGGAGGTAGGCGCCGCCGACCAGGTCGAGCACCGCGTCCACCCCGGCGGCGCCCGTGCGGTCGGAGACGACGTCGGCGAACGCTTCACGGCCGGCGTCGATCGCGACGTCGAGCCCCAATCCGGCCCCGCGCTCGAGCTTCCAGGCGTGCCGGGAGGTGCCGAAGGTGACCGCGCCGGCTGTGTGCGCGAGCTGGAGCGCCGCGGTCCCGACGCCGCTCCCGATGGCGTGGATCAGCACGCGGTCGCCCGCGCCGACGCCGAGGAGCGTGAAGAGCGCGTCGTGCGCCGTGATGAACGCTTCGGGCACGGCCGCGGCCTCCTCGGCCGAGAGCCGCGCGGGGATCGGCAGCGCCTCGTCCTCGTGGACGACGACGGCCTCCGCGTACGCGCCGCCGCCGACCAGCCCCATCACCCGATCCCCCGGGCGCCACGCCGTCACGCCCGCCCCCACCCGCTCCACCACCCCCGCGTATTCGAGGCCCGGGATGTCCGGCGCCACCCCCGGCGGCGCCGGATAGCGCCCGCGACGCTGGAGCAGGTCCGCCCGGTTGACGCCCGCCGCCTGCACCCGCATGCGGATCTCTCGCGCCCCCGGCTCCGGCGCCGGCACCTCCCGGAGCTCCAGCACCTCCGGTCCCCCCGGCTCTCCGATCACGATCGCCTTCATATCTCTCACCGCCCTCCCCCTCCCGGGCTGAAGCCGAGCGTCCTCGTGCCCCCGTGCGCGAGCGCGTGCGCATGGCGTCGGAGAGGAGGTTACATCGACGTCGACATCGCTCGCGCGCGTGCGCGGCCCACTCCCGCCCCCGGCCGCCCCCATCCCGTTCCCGTAAACGTAAACGTTCCCGCTCCCGCTCCCGTTCCCGGCAGTTCCCCAGCCCCAGCCCGGGCGCCCAACGGGCGCCCCTCAGAAGAACAGCGTAAAAAACACCCCCGCGCCGATGATCGCCAGGAACATGAGGATGTAGAGCAGCATCATGCAGCCGGCGGCGCGGAGTGCGAGGATGATGCACCCGCGTGCTTCGAGACGGTTTTCGACTGCCGCGCCGCCCGTCGTGGCTTCGCGTCGCCGGGCCATACGCCCCGGCTAGACCGCCTTCCGTGCCATGAAGTGGTAGAGGAAGCCGAAGAAGAAGGCTCCCGCGAGCGCGCCGATCAGACCGCCGGGGCGCGTGGGCACCGGCTCGTGGAAGATGTACGGGTACATCCCCAGCATTCCGCCGATGAAGGCGCCGAAGATGGCGAGGACGAAGGTGAGCACGCCCATGGTGCCCGGGGCGCGGTAGAGCCCGCGGATGATGGCTGCGGCCAGCAGGCCGAAGGCGAGCCAGATGAGAAAGCCGGTGACGAAGGCCATCGCGTCGGATCCTCGATTCGTGATCAATACGAGCCGGATGAATATAGCGGACGGCGCGCGGCGCCGCGAGTCCCGGCGGGGAATCGGAGCGGGTTACTGGACGGCGGGGTCGGGGGATGCCGCGGAGTCGGTCGCCTGCGCCGGGCACGCCCGCGCCGGCGCCGGGATGCGCCACGCCAGCAGCCACGCGAACACGACGAGCGCGCCGCCGACTTCGAAGGGCGTCGCGATCCCGAGGCGCTGGAAGAGGATCCCGGCCCAGATCGGGCCGAGCACGCGGCCGAGGCCGCCGACCACCTGGCTGCCGCCCAGGACGGATCCCTGCGAGTGTGCGTCGGTGGCGCGTGAGACCAGGCTGGCCAGCGTCGGAAAGAGCGTGCCGGCGCCGAGTGCGTGCAGCGCGACGGTCGCGCCGAGCCACCACGCGTTGGGGATCAGCGCGACGAGCAGGATGGCGCACGCCAGCGCCAGCGCGCCCAGCCGTGCGGTCCGCGGCTCGCCCAGACGCCGCACCAGCGGCCCGAGCAGGACGCCGCGCACGACCACGCTCATGCCCCCGGCGAGCGTGAAGACGATCCCCATCCCGCGGGCGTCCAGCCCGAACGCACGCTCGGCGTAGAGCGCCAGGACGGATGTCATCGCCGTGAACGAGCTGATCGAGAGGAAATAGACGCAGAGCAGCAGCCAGAGCGGGAACCGCGTCATTGCACGCAGCCACCCGCGGAGCGTGGCCGCCTGGCCCACGTCGCCCGATGATGCCCGCGCCGCGCTCGGCCGCGACTCGGTGAGCAGCAACACGGCGGCCACGGCATTGGCCGCGCACAGCGCTGCGGCCACGAATCCGGGCGCGCCGAGTCCCCACTGGCTGAAGAAGCCGCCGATCGCCGGACCGAGCATCACGCCGAGGCCGGCGGCGGCACCCAACAGACCGAGCCCCCGGGCACGGTCCTCGGCCGCCGTGGAATCGGCCACGTACGCCTGCGCCACCGAGATCGTCCCGCCCGCCGCGCCGGCCGCCATCCGCGAGACCAGCAGGAGCGCCAGCGAGTCGGCCAGTCCGAAGATCAGATACGAGATGGCGGAGGCGAAGAGCCCGGCCACGATCAGGGGACGCCGACCGCGACGGTCGGAGAGCCGGCCCCACAGCGGCGCCGCCACGAGCTGCATGGCCGAGAACGAGGCGATCAGCAGCGTCACCTCGAGCGGCGTCGCCCCCATGGACTCGGCGTAGAACGGCAACAACGGCAGGACAATGCCGAAGCCGACCATGTCCACGAGCACGGCCGCGAAGAGCACGGCCAGCGGCGAAGTCTTCATGCCACGGCCGGTGCGGTGGCCGCCCGCTCCCCCCGAGCACGAAACTCTTGCCGTACGGCGGCACCCGTATTAGCGTTCGCCACAGTCGCCGGACGCACCCTCCCCTTCTGCGCGGTTCCCCGGCTCCGCGCCGCGCTGGAAACCATGATGTCGAACCGCACATCCGCTCCGAGTTTCGAAGAACGCTACGCCGTCCTCCTCGATGTCGCCCGGGCCATCACCGGCACACTCCGGCCCGACGAACTCTACCACGCGATCTACGAGCAGACCAGGCGCGTCATCGAGACCGCTGAATTCCACGTCTCGCTCTACGACCCGGTGGCCGACGCCGCCACCGTCGTCTTCTGCGCCGACCGGAACGGGATCCGCCGCCCCGCCGCCCGCTACGAGGGCGCCGACAGCGTCGCGATCCGCGAGCGAAGACCCGTGCTCCACCACTCGGCCTTCCCCGAGCCGGTCCTCCGCGCCCTCGGCTCGTCATCCGGCCCGAGCGCCCGCGCCGCCATGGCCGCACCGATGATCCGCGACGACCGCGTGCTCGGCATCATCGGCGCACAGAGCGACCGGCCCGATGCCTACGATGCCGATGACCTCGAACTGCTCGCCGCACTCGCCGAACTCGCCGCCGTCGCACTCGAAAATGCTCGCCACGTCGCCGAGAGCGAAGGCCGCCGCCGCGAGGCCGAACGCCTCGAAGAGATCGGCCGCGCACTCGCCTCGTCCCTCGAACTCCGCCAGGTCCTCGAACGCGTCATCGCCGCCACCATCGACCTCGCCGATGCCGATGCCGCCACCGTCTGGCTGCTGAAGGGCGAGAACGAGGTCGAGATCTTCATGGCAGGCGGCGACGTCGCCCTGCCGATCGGCGTCACGCTCCCCGTCCCCCCCGGCCTCTTCCTCCACATCGTCCAGGGCCGGCGCAGCCTCATCGTCGCCGACGTGCGGAACCACCCCCTCTTTCCCCCCGAGTTCCGCGCGCGCTTCCGCGCCGAATCCGCGATCGCCGTCCCGCTCGTCGCCGAGGATCGCGTCATCGGCGCCCTCTCCGTCGGACACATCGAACCGCGCACCTACGGCGATGAGGACGTCCGCCTCCTGGAACGCCTCTCCTTCCAGACCGCGATCGCCGTCGCCAATGCACGGCTACACGAGCAGATCCGCGCACTCTCGCTCACGGATCCGCTCACCGGCCTGCCCAACCGCCGCCACCTCGAATCCGTGCTCGCACGCGAGTTCGCCGCCGCCCGCCGCGGCCGGCCGCTCGCCCTCGTGCTCTTCGATCTCGACCACTTCAAGCGATACAACGATGCCGCCGGACACCAGGCCGGCGATGAGGCGCTCCGCTCCTTCGGCCGCATCCTCGCCGCCGAAACCCGCGCCATCGACCTCACCGCACGCTACGGCGGCGACGAGTTCCTCTCGATCCTCAGCGAGGCCGACCGCGATGGCGGACTCCTCCACGCCCAGCGCGTCGCCGACTCCGTCGCCCACCACCCCGTCCTCGGGAAGGTCGGCGTCAGCGCCGGCATCGCCTGCTACGAGGCAAGCATGATGAACGCTGACGAACTGGTCCGCGCCGCCGATCGCGACCTCTACCTCCGCAAGGCCGCTCGCGGCAACCGCGACTACTTGTACCGGTAGGTGATCCGACCGCGGGTCAGATCGTACGGCGAGAGCTCCACCTTCACACGGTCCCCTTCCAACACCCGGATGTAGTGCTGCCGCATCTTCCCCGACAGATACGCCAGCACCTCGTGACCGTTCTCCAGCACCACGCGGAACGTCGCGTTCGGGAGGACCTCCCGCACCGTCCCTTCGATCTCGATGGCTTCCTTGGCCACAGCTCCTCCTGAAGGCCGCCTCCTCTCCGGGCGGCCGCACGATACAACATCCCTGCCGGCAGCGCAATCATCTGTCCCATCTCGCCATGGCCCTCCGGCGCGGAGCACGCCATCTTTCGGTCTCGAACTCAGGAGGGATCATGCGATGGTACAGAAGTACCCCATTCCAACCCGTCCTGCCGGCGCGGGTGCCGGCGGATCGGGAATGGCGCGCCGCGCCGGAACCTGCCGTGAGAGAGCGGGAACCGTGGGAGATCGAGGACGAGGCGTTCGATGCCGCGACCGTGCTCGATGACCTCGCGATCGCCGTGGACGGCCCCGGCGAGGCGACTGCCGTCCTGGCGCGCTACACGGTGCTCCGGCTCGCCCTGCGAGCGGCCGCCGGGACCGAGAGCGGCCGATCGCTCCTCGAGGAGCGCATTGCCGCCGCCCAGTACGTGGCCCGATCCGGTGCACTCGATGAGGCGGAACGCGAGGCGCTCGCCGCAGTGATCCGGCTCGCGGGCCGGCATCCCGTCGCCGGATTGGTCGAGGCGCTCGCGGACGCGGGGATCGCCGCGGCGACCCGGGGCCACGTCGCCGGCGCCTTCGCACTCCATCGCGCCTGCTACACGCTCGCCCTGGCCCGCGGCTGGACGTGGGCGGCGGCGCAGGCCGCGGCCGAGATCGCCGCGCTCGCCGAAGCGGGCGGCGGCCGCTGGGCCGTTCGCCGCTGGCGGCGCCGCGCGCGGGTGCTCGAACGCCGGGCGGCGCGCGACGCCTGAGCCGCGCCGCCCCGGCGCCTCAGTCGCCGATCGCCGGCGCCGGCGCAACGTCCTCGGCATCCTCGCGGGGCGCGCCGACCAGCCACCGCTTCAGCGCCAGTGCGCCGCGGTTGAAGATGATGTAGGCGCCGGGGACCACGAGGAGCGTGAGGAACATCGACACGCTCATCCCGCCGATGACGGCGATCGCCAGCGGCTGCATCATCTCGGAGCCCTCGCCGATCCCGAGCGCGAGGGGGAGCATGCCGAGCACGGTGGTCAGCGACGTCATCAGGATGGGTCGCAGCCGGACCGCGCCCGCCTCGATCACCGCGTCCTCCATCGACGCGCCCTCTTCGCGCCGGAACTGTTCGATGTACTCGACCATCAGGATCGCGTTGTTCACCACGATCCCGCTCAGCATGATGACGCCCAGCAGGACGGGTGCGCTCAGCGGCGTGCCGGTCATCCAGAGCGCCACGCCGACGCCCACCAGACCGAGCGGGATGGTCGTCAGGATGACCAGCGGGTTGATCACGCTCTCGTACTGAACGGCCATCACGACGAAGACCAGGAAGATCGAGAGCAGCGTCGCGATGAGGAGCTGCCGGTTGTTCTCGCGGATCGCCTCCTCCTCGCCGCCGTAGATGATGCCGTAACCGGTCGGGAGCTCGAGGTCGGCGAGGCGGTCGCGGATCGCGTCGTTGACCTCGCCGACGGAGGCGACGTCGGTGAGGACGTCGCCGGTAATGCGCAGCACGCGGTTCTGGTTCTCCCGCAGGATGTTCGTCGGACCGATCGTCGAGTAGACGCGTGCGACGTCGCGGAGGTAGATCGGTGCGCGGCCGGCGCGCCCGGGGAAGAGCGCGACGGAGCCGAGGTCCTCGGGGCTCGTGAACCGGTCGCGCGGGAGCATGACGCGCACGTCGTATTCGCGGTTGCCTTCGGTGAACCGGGTGGCGACCGTGCCATCCAGTGCGGTGCGAATCGTCCGTCCGACGGTGGCCACATCGAGCCCGAGGTAGGCCGCGCGCTCGCGGTCCAGCTCGATGGCGATCTCGGGGCTGGCCTCTTCGGCCGAGGGTTCGACGTTCTGTAGCCCGGGGATGTCCTGGATCCGGCGGATGACCTCGTCGCCGATGCGCTGGAGCTCATCGAGCTCATCGCCCTGGATGTTGATTGCGACGCTCGAGCCGGAGGCGGAGGTGCGCAATCCGCGGATCCGCGGCGGCCGCACGAAGATGCGTGCGCCCGGGAAGCCGTGTTCGTCGATCCGGCGTTGCAGCGTCTGGACCCATTCGTCGGCGCTCATGTCGCGCTCGGAGGCGGGCGCGAGGACGATGGACATCGAGCCGCGGCCGGCGCGCTCGGCGGTCGAGCCGCCGAAGAGGAAGCCGCCGGCGGTCGTGAAGATATGCTCGACGTAGGGCATCTCGGCCACGAGCGCTTCGACCTCGTACGCGATCTGGTTGGTCTGCTCGGCCGATGCGCCGGGTGGAAGGGTGAGGTAGACGCCGACATCGCCGTTGTCGACCTGCGGCAGGAACTCGTTGCCGAGGTCGCGCGTGAGCGCGTAGGTCCCGGCGAGGGCGAGGACGCCGCCGCCGAGGACGGCCCAGCGCCAGCGAACGGCGTGGACCGCGATGCGGCGGTAGCCGCGGCGCAGGGCGTCGACGCCGCGATCGGCGAGGACGAGCGGCCGCCACTGGCTCGCGCCGCTGGTGAAGCGGACCTTGGCGAACTGCGCGGACAACATCGGCACGATGGTGAGCGCGACGAGGAGCGACGCGAAGATCGCGAACGAGATGGTGAGGATCAGCTCCTTGAAGATCATGGCCGCCAGGCCGCTGATCAGGAGGAACGGCACGACGGCCGCGATGTGGGTCGTCGTCGCGGCGACGACGGCGCTCTGGACCTCGTGCGCGCCGCGGTGCGCCGCCTCCTCGGGCCCTCGGTCGCCGTGCCGGAAGATGTTTTCGAGCATGACGATCGAGTTGTCCACGAGCATCCCGACGCCGAGCGCGAGGCCGCCGAGCGACATGATGTTCAGGGTCAGCTTCCCGAGTCCCATCATGACGAACGTCGCCAGGATCGCGATCGGGATGGACAGCCCGATGATGAAGGTCTTGCGCAGCGAACCGAGGAACACGAGCACGACGGCCATCGAGAAGAGGGCGCCGAGCAGTGCGGCATCGCGGACGGCGTTCACCGAGTTGCGGATGAAGCCCGCCTGGTTGCGCGTCGTCACGAATTCGATGTCATCCGGGATGAACCCCGTGGCCTCCAGCTCCTGGAGGCGGGCGTGCACGGCATCGGCGACGGCGACGGTGTTCGCGTCGGGCTGTTTGCGGATCGAGACCTGGACGGCCGACGTTCCGTCGAGGCGCGACCAGAGGCGCTGCTCGCGGTGGGTGTCGCGGACGGAGGCGACCTCGGAGAGCGGGATGTGGCCGCCGTTCGGGAGTGTGAGGGGGAGGTTGCGGATCTCGGCCACGCTCTGGAACTTCCCGGCCGTCTTGCCGACCACCTCACGGGTGGGCGACGAGATGCGGCCGGCCGCGATGTCCTGGTTGGCGGAGTAGAGCGCGTCGATGATCTCGGAGACCGCGAGGCCGTACGAACGGAGCCGTTCCTGGTCCAGGACGACCTGGACCTCGCGGATCAGGCCGCCGGCGACGTCGACCGATGCGACGCCCTCGATGACGAGGAGCTGGGGGCGGAGCCGGTATTCGACCCAGTCGCGCAACGCGATGAGGTCGCGGCCGCCCGAGGAGAACGCCGCCTCGTAGATCGGCGACTGCTGCGGATCGGACTTCCGGATCGTGGGCGGATCGGCCTCTTCCGGGAGCCGGCCGCGCGCGCGCTCGAGGTTCTTCGCGGCGTCCTGGAGCGCGAAGTCGATGTTCGTGCCGTACTCGAAGTGGAGGTTGACGCCGACCCGCCCTTCCTGGATCTCGGTCTCGATGCGGACCAGATCCTCGGTCGTGGCGAGTGCGGTTTCGAGCGGCTTCGCGACGGTCTCCTCGAGGACGGTCGGCTCGACGCCCGGATTCGAGACACCGGCGCGGATCTGCGGGTAGACAATGGTCGGCAGCAGGTCGAGCGGGAGGCCGGAGAGGAAGAAGAACCCGAGCACCACCACGATCGACGTCAGCATGAGCGTGCCGATCGGCCGGCGGATCGACCAGCTCGACGGCCCGGACCACCGTTTTTCGCTGCTCATTGGTCGCCTCCCACATCGGCGCGGATCGCGCCGGCCTCCGCGGCATCGATGCCGCTCCGTTCGACAACGCGCACCTCGGCGCCATCGCGCAGTGCATTGTTTCCGGCCACGACGACGAGCTCGCCGGGCTCGAGGCCGGAGACGATCTCGACGCGTCCTTCCGAGGTCAGCCCGGTCTCGACGGTGCGCCGCAACGCTCTGCCGTCCTTGACGACGAAGACAGCCGGCGCGCCGGCATCCGCGATGATCGCGGAGGCGGGGACGAGCCGGACGCCGGTCTCCGCGGTGAGCGCGAACTCGACGCGCGCGAGAAAGCCGGGACGCGCGGCGCGCGCGCTCTCGCCGTGCAGCGCGACCTCGACGGGGACCAGCCGGGTGACCGGATCGGCGGCCGGGAAGATGCGGCGGATCCGCCCCTCGAACGTGCGATCGGGCAGCGCATCGAGCGCGACCTGGACCGGATCGCCGGGCGAGAGCTCGACGACGTCCAGTTCGGAGACCTGGACGCGCACGACCATCGTGTCCATATCCGCAATGGCGAAAAGGCGCGTCTGGTTCCCGACGATGTCGCCTGCCTCGACGTGCTTCTCGGTGACGACGCCCGAGATCGGCGCGCGGATGGTGGCGTAGTCGATCCGGGCCCGGATCTGCTCGAGCCGCGCCTCCGCGGCCGCGAACGCGGCCCGGTCGCGGTCGTACTCGGCCGCCGTGATCACCTTCCGCTCGCGCAGGCGCTCCGAACGCTCGAAGGTGGCCTTCGCAACGTCGTATGCCGCTTCCGCCGCCGCCAGCTCGGCATTCAGTTCGCGCTCATCGAGGCGTGCGAGGACGTCGCCGCGGCGCACGGTCACGCCCTCCTCGACCTCGACGGAGAGGATCGCACCGGCCATGCGACTGTTGATCCCGACCGTCCGGATCGGCTCGACCACGCCCGAAACGTGTAGCCGCCGCGCGATCGTGCCGGTCTCGACCGCCGCTGTCGCGACGGCCGGGACCGTGCCGCCCTGCCGCCCGCGGCCCATCCGACCCCCGGAATCCGCGCGCCCTTCCCCACCACACGCCCCGGCGACGGCCACTGCCGCGCCCACGAGAACCCATCCGACACACACCACCCTTCGATCCCTGGCCAGCTTCACACCACACCCGCCGCGATCAAGAGATTCCCGCATGATCCGAACGCCCCGCGCGCGGATCACGATCCACCGTCCAACCGCTCTCCGAGCGTCGCTTCGAGCCGGGCGATTGCGACACCCAGCGCCTGACGAGCCCGGACGTACGCGACTTCCGCATCGGCCAGCGCGACCTGCGACGTCTGGAGTTCGACGATCGTCGCATTGCCAATACGGTACCGTTCCTCCTGCACGCGCAGGTCCTCCCGCGCCAGCTCGACGGCGCGACGCGCAATGTCGATCCTCCGCTCCGCCGCGTCGATCTCGCGCGCCGCATCTTCGACCGCCACGCGCACCGCGATCACGGCATCGCGCGCTCGCGCCTCCGCCGTCCGCTGCGCCGCCGCTGCACGCGCACCCGCGGCCTCCCGCCGGAATCCGTCGAACACCGGGAGCGACGCGGTCAGGCGCAGGCTCCAACTGCGCTGGTCCGGCGGGAACTGGAACGCGAACCAGTCGTAGCCGCCCGAGATGCCGATCGAAGGGAGATACGACGAGCGCGCGGCCCAGCGCGCCGCGCGGCGACTCGCGACCTCCGCGCGCGCCGCCGTCACTTGCGGCGCGCTCCGCTCGGCACGCCGCACGAGCTCTTCGAGCGGCGGGAGATCCGGCGCACGCTCCGGCAGTGCCGTCTCCGCCGGTACGGCCCCGTGTTCGAGCCCGAGCTGGCGCCCCAGTCGCAGCCGCGCACTGCGCCGCGCCGACTCGGCGTCCACGACCGCCAACTCGGCATTGCCCACTTCGAGCTGGGCACGCAGCACGTCCGACTGCGTCGCAGTCCCCACATCGAGGCGCGTCTGCGCGAATTCGAGCTGCTGCCGCGCACGCTCGAGCCGCTGGCCGGCCAGCCGGACCAGCTCGTCCGCCGCAGCCGCGCCGTAGAACGACTCCGTCGTTGCGAGGATCGTCCGGAACCGCTGCGCCCTGAGGTCCGCATCCGCCGCATCCAGTTGCGACGCCGCCGCCCGCTGCTCGAGAAAGCGCCGCCCGCCCGAGAAGATCTCGTAGTTCGCGAACGCCCGCGCCGTGTAGCTCTCGGACACCAGTCGGCCCGTCGCCTGGTCGAACCGCTCGTTACTCGAATTCGCGTACCCGGAACTCACCGTGATCGACGGCAACCACGCGCCCCGCGCCTCGAGCACGCCCGCGTCCGCCATCGACACCGCGGCCTCCGCCGCGACCGCCGCCGGATCGTTCTCCAATGCCAGCGCCACGGCCTGCTCGAGCGTCACCACCACCGGCTCCGGCGTCTGCGCCGCCACCGCCGCCGGCCGCAGCACCGCCAGAAGAATACCGAGCAGCGGCCCCCCGGCCAACCGCGAAGTTCTCGTCACTCCACCCAATTCTCGACCTTCCGTGTCCCGCAGGAGAACCCCCCACCCCGTAAATGACGCACGAGGCGGCCCATCCGTTGACTCGATCCACTGTTGCCGCCGTCCGGCCCACCACTCTACCTTCCCCGCATGACGCCCGGCTACACTCCGGCCCAACGCCGCGACCTCGCCGCGGCCGTGCACCACGGTGCGCCGCTCCGCTGCCCCGCCTGCGGCGCCCCCCTCGTCCAGCGCGACGTCCCCCACCCCCCCGACGTCGCCTACGTCCGCCGCCGGGTCTGGCTCCTCTGCCCCGCCTGCAAACGCACGGCTACCGTCAATCTTGCGCCGGAGACGGGCGGGCGCTAGAGCGGCGGGGCTGAATTTGCAGAGCAGTTCGTGGTGTGACGTATCTTCCTGACGTAACGAGAGCAAGCTTCTGCTCCACCGGTGAACTGGCCGAGCGGGCCGTACGCTTCATCGACGACTTCAACCGCACGCTGGCCAAGCCCTTCGGCTGGATCTACACCGGCCATCCTCTGGCCGCAGGAGATTCCGGTAGCCAACTTCGGCGCCGGTCCATCAGGGCGGCCGCCGCATTAGTTCGGACGCACGCCCGGGGTCGTAGTTCGCCTCGAACGGTCCGGCGGCGCCGAACCGACGCGCGCAACGCTCTGGAGCGCCGGGTGCGAGCGGGTCGATACCCAACCAGGTCGCCGACGGAGCCCGGCCCTTCGCGGCGATGGTTGGTGAAGGGCCTGTTACGCCGATGGACGGCGGTGGCGGTTCGTGTAGAACCTGCGGGAACGTCCGGGCCGACGCTTACGCACGCCCACGCGATCGCTGGCACGCGTCCGATTATCGCCACGACTGCAGACTACCAGTTCACGAAGGCCGCTGATGAAAGGTGACGGAAGGGCCTGGCGGCTCCAGCGTGGGCGGGAGGGCGGGGTGCGCGCGCGACTCCTTGGCGATGCGATGATCGAGAAGGCGCGCTACGCACGCGAACGGCTACGCCGCCGCAGCGCCATTGAGTACCGTGTGGTCCCCGACCAGATCAGGCGGGCGGTTACGGACCAGGATCTCGGATGATGCGCGGGTAACGGCGGTTACCGGGCCGCCTGCACCGCGGAGATCAAGCCCACGACCACCGACCACGCCAGTGGCCACGCCAGGCCGAAGAACCACGCGATGCCGTACATAAGCCCCGCCGCGCCGGCGAAGTCGAGGATGAACGCGTTCCAGTCCGTTGGGAGTATCGCCTTCGCATCACGCATATTCGTTCTCCGTGTAGGACTTGCGGTAGGCCCCGTGCCCACTTTCATGACGGGAGCGTGCACCGCCAAAACTCGCCCTCGGTGGACGCGGCCACGTAGACGTCCTTGGCCGCAAGGTAGGCAATGTATGCCGGGTCGCCTTCCAGCAGGAACGCATCGCGAAACTCGAGCGTGTCCGTGAGCCGCATTAGCCCCTTCTCGTAGTGCCCATCTCGGCGGCGGCCCGTGCGGACCAGCAGAACGGGCTCTCCAGCCCGGCCAGCCACCATATCCACCACCGGCACTAGCATGTCCTGGAGTTCCGTCTCCTCGAACGGCGGCTCCGGCGTCCACCACGCCCGGTCGGCCAGTTCAGCGGCGATAGGAATGTCCACGCGCCGGACACGCGCGCCTGCGACCGTCATCCGCACCACGTGCATTATGGGCACCACAAACTGGTGGGCCGCCAGCAACTCGCGACCGCGTACGAGGGGGACCATGAGGTTGGCTAGCGAGTAGATCTGCGGGTTCGGAACGTCCGCCGCCTCCAGCGGAAGGCGGACTGGATCATCCAGCGAGTCAGCCAGGAAATACGCCAAGCCGGTGGTGTGGGTCGGTGGCTTCACCGGAAAGATGTAATAGCCATTCGCCGCACGCGCGAAGCGATCGGGCACGAACTGGAGGGTGGTGTAATCGGCGATATCGCCGTTGCCGGTCAGGTGTACCAGCCGGTGCAGCGCGCCATCCAACACCGCCAGCCGGCCGCCGGCACCGAATGTGACGTCCCGGGGATTGGCCACTGCCTCTGGACCGGTTTCCGCGAGCGAGTAGCTGCGTACCGGGCGGAGCGCATGGTCGGCGATCTGGATGACGCCGGCGTCGGCATAGAGCAGGGCGAGGACCGAGTCGGGAGACGCGGCCATCTGGTCGAGCGAAGCCGGGATTTCAAACGCCGGCGCCACCGCTTCACAACGGGCAGGCGCGGCGCCCTCGGCTAGCCCGGTGACCACCTTCGGCTTCGGCCGGTCGACCGTGTCCGCGCAAGAGCTCAAACCCAGAAACAGGATCGCGATGGAGAGCCGCATCCTGGAGTCGTCCGAAGCCGGACGGAGCGTCAGAAGCCCAGCAGCTTGCGGCGTACGCAGCCTACATATCCCGCTGCGCACTCGGCGTAGGCCAGATCATCGATGATGTCGAAGTGCTGCCGACCCCAGTCATCGTATTTTCCGGCCGCCTCGTTGATACACAGCATGTAGCCATCCGTACAATCGGTACCCGCAGAGGCGCCCTGCGGGACCAATCCAGTGAAGCCGACCAAGACCAACGAGAGAAGCAAGGACCGCCTCATCAGCTTGCTAGTCACGAGAGTCTCCTTGGTGGGAGTGAAGTTTTTGAAATGCTGCGACCGGCTCTCCATCGCAGGGGTGGTACAGACGCCCTATTATGTCTGCTCGGCTTCGAGATCCCTGCAAGGCGCGCAAGCTACAGGATGCGCCGATGGCCATGTTACACCCCGTTCGGCGCGCGCGTCAAGAATCTCGTCTCCCGCCGTCCGCCGCGGCTATCGAGGGCGTGTAAAGCGTATAGCGAGCACCAGCCCCGCAGCGGCCACGGTGAGCCATAGTAGCAGGGCCACCACCGGCATAGAGTCAATCAGACGGGCGTCGGGTTCGGGGGTGCCGGCGGCGATGCTGCGTAGGAGGAATCGGTTCGGCGCGGAAAGCGCGGTCGTGAGCGAGAACGGAGCGTCGAAGAGCGGCGAGAGCAGCGTATCGAGCCAGCGGATGCCGCGCAGCTCGGCGATGGCGTGGAACGTCACGGCGCCGACGGCGCCGCCGACCAACCAGGCGCTGGGCCGGTTCGACGCGACGGCCGCGATGGATGCGAGCGCGAACGCCAGGAGGGCGGAGACGGGCCAGAGCAACCAGTAGGCGGCGCCCGGCGGCGCGCCCCGGGCGGCGAGCGCCTCACCGCCGGGCAGCGTCAGGACCGCGCCGGCGAGGACCGCACCGGCGACGGCGATGGCCGCGCACAGCAACGCGGCACCGGCCGCGCACCGCGCCGCGGTGTGAAAACCTCGGGACGTCGGCTGTAGCCAGAAATAGCGCCGGTCCCGGGGCGGCTCATCCCGCCAGATCGCCAGGGCCCACCAGACCGTGAGCAGCAGGAGCAGCAAACTCAGGATCCAGCCGAAGGTCACACCGGCGGCCGGCCACCCAGGGTAGATCCACGTCCGGGAGTACGCGAAGGCCAGCAGCGCGAGGCCGACCAGCAGGATGCCGAACGAGCCCCGCTGGCGGCGCAAGAGGAGCCGGAACTGCTCGGCGAGCACGACGCGCCGCTGCGGGATACGCTCCATCGCGGCGGTTGCTCGGCGGCGAGCGGCCGCCTCGCTCATCCGGCGCCGTACGCCGGCGACGGTAGCGGCGCCGCGACCGGATCGTCCGGCGCCAGGAACGCGAGGAGCGCCTGCTCCAGCGTGGGCGACGACGCGTCGCGGACCTCCACACCGCCGGCCATCAGCGCCTGGCGCACCGCCGCCTCGTCGCCCCAGATCGTCCAGACGGGCTCGCCGTCGTCGCCGACGGCGGTGGCCACGAGCCGGCGCCCGAGGCCGGGCGGGGGCGCGCTGCCCGGCGCCACCCGGTAATGCCGCACGCACCGGTCCAGGTCGTCCCGCGACGTCTGGATCAGGCACCGGCCCTGCCGGAGCACGGCAATGTGATCCACGAGCCCGTCCACCTCGTGGATCACGTGCGTCGAAACCAAGAGTGACGTGGGGAACCGATCGGCGTGCGCGCGCAGGAGGTTGACCACGCGGTTCCGCATCACGGGATCGAGACCGTCGGTGGGCTCATCCAGCAGCAACAGCGGCGGCGCGTGGGCCAGCGCCATGACGAGCTCGACGCGCCGGATCTGGCCCTTGGAAAGCTTCCCGAACGGGCGGCGCACTTCGATCTCGAGCGCCTGGCACAGCTCCACCTCGTACGCCGCGTCCCACGACGGCCGGAACGCCGCATGGTGCCGGAGCACGTCGCCCACGGTCATCCAGCCGTACGTCGCGGCGGGCTGCTCGGCCACGTATCCCAAGCACGAGCGGACCACCGCCCCGTCTTTGACCGGGTCCAGCCCCAGGACGCGGACGATCCCCGCCGTAGGACGCACGAGGTCCAGCAGCAGGGAGAGCAGCGTGGTCTTCCCCGCGCCGTTGGGGCCGGCCAGCAGGAACCGCGCGCCGGACGGGACGGTCAGGTCGACGGCATCCAGAGCGACAACGCTGCCGAAGCGCTTGGTCAGCCCGCGCACCGAGACCGCCGCCCGGTCCGCCTCAAGCGAGACGGGCCATGGTGGGGCGTCCGAAGGTTGGCCGGAATCGCGCGCAGACGCTACATTATCCGTCATGGCGTCGGGTCGGAACTTCGCGTTCGAACCAGTCTGGAGTATCCGTGATGATGCCCCTGCGTGTCAAGTCATGGTGGCCGCTCGACACCGACGAGACCGCCGGCTACGTCCGCGAGAACGTCACCCGGCGCGGGGACCGCGGCCACATCCCAGCTTCGCCGGACCCCGCACAGGTCCCCCCGCTCCGAGATCGTCCCGCCGCGCCATTCCCGCGCCCCGACCCGTGCGCGATCGTTGGCGGGCAACACCGGACCCCGGCCGCGGCGGCGGGCGAGTCGGCCGACGCGGCGGGGTGCCGGGCGGACGGACCCCTCGAATGGAGGAAGGGCCATGAGTCGGTCGGTGAACAAGCTGATCCTGGTCGGCAACGTGGGGCGGGACCCGGACGTGGCGAGTACGGCGTCAGGGACGAAGGTCGCGCATCTGTCGCTGGCGACGAGCCGGCGGGTGCCGCGAGACGGCGGCTACGAGGAGCGGACGGAGTGGCATCGGCTGACGCTCTGGGATCGGCTGGCGGAGGTTGCGGAGACGTATATCCGGAAGGGGGACCGTCTGTACGTGGAGGGGCGGATCGAGTACGACAGCTTCGAGAAGAACGGCGTCACGATCCCGACGGCGGAGGTCCAGGTGCGGGAGCTGGTGATGCTGGGTGGGCCGAACGGGAGCTCGGGGGAACGGGCGGAGGAGGAAGCGGCCGTCGAGGCGGCGGCGGAAGATTAGAGCGGCTGTCGCATCACTTCGGAATCGTACGCGCCCGCGAATCGGGCGGGGCGAGTGGCCGTGCGGCTCCGAACCCGCGGGTGAACCGCGCTGAAGCACTTCGCCGGCCGGTTCGGAGTCGTCCGGCCGTTCGCGGCGCGCCCGCGGCGGACGTACACGACTCCGAAGCGGCGCGGCGAGGGCTCCGGCGCCGTCGGCCGGCTACAGCATGTCGCGCAGCCGGGGGCTGACCGAGATGATGGTCTGCCAGTCGCCGCCATCGAGGCCGCGGGCGAAGTCGATGCGGAGCACGTCGTAGATCAGGCCGAGGCCGAAGCCGAGGCTGGCGCGCACGCCGTCCGTCGACGCGACGCCCCAGTCGGCCGGGGCGGTGTGCGTGCCCATGTCGGTCCAACCGATGGCGCCGAGTGCGCGGAGGCGGACCCAGGGACCGAAGATCTCGCGGGATGCTTCGGCATCGGCAAGGATGAAGCGGTCGCCGATGAAGCCGCGGTAGGCGAATCCGGGGAGCGTGCCGCGCCCGCCGAGCAGGAAGAGGCGCTGGGCGGGGGCATGACCGGAGATGAAGCCGCCGGTCGCGCGGATGTCGAACGTCGTGCGTCGGTCGGCGGATGCATCCCGGGCCGCCATGGTGACGACGGGTCGGATGTACTCCTCCCCGTCGTGGGCGCCGACTTCGAGGGAGACGTCGCCGCTCCAGCCCGCGGCGAGGTCGGTGGCCAGGTCGCGCCGGAGGACGGCCCGCACGCTGTAGAGGGCGCCCTCGCCCACGGCCCGGACGGGGCGGAACCGCGCGTCGCCGTCGAAGAGCGCGGTCCGCTCTTCGAGTGCAGCGCTACGGTGCTCGTGGTAGCCGAGCCGCAGTCCTGCGCGCCAGCGTGCGCCCAGGCGCCGCTCGAACTCGAGGGCGGCGCCGCTGGCGTAGTACGGATCGAGGTAGTCGTCGCCCGCCATTGCGGCGGAGAGGCTGTTGAGCGCGCCGGCCGCGCCCGGACGGATGCCGAGGTCCCGGAGCATGTTCCGCCCGGCGCGCAGGGTCACTGCGGTCGCGTGGATCGCCGGGAGCCGCAGTGCACCGGCGAGCGCGAGGTGGTGGGCGCCGAACGCGTAGCCGCCCGAGACCTCGATCCCGGGTCCCGCGCCGAGCGCATAGCTCGCGCCCGCACCGATGTAGACGCCCTCGGCACGGTCGTAGCGCAGCGCGGAAGATGCATTGGGCACGTAGAGACGCAGGCGCGGCAGGCCGCTGAGGTCGCGGACGCCGACCAGCTCGGCGGCGCGGCGGCGGAGCGTCGCCAGGTCGACCGGCGGGTCCAGGCCCTCCTCGTCCAGGCCGGCGTAGAGCCCGGCCTCGAAGTCGTAACGCTCGCGCAACTCGCGCGGCACCGCCACGACCCGAGGGCCGCGGAAGAACGCCGCCGGCAGCCCCCGGTTCAGGCGGTAATCGCCGATGTGCAGCACACCGCGGATCACGCCGCCCACGGGGAAATCCAGGATCGGGACCTGCCGCCGGATCTCGATCCGCTGCTCGTTGGGCAGCCAGTAGCGGCCCTCCCAGAGCCCGTTGTCCAGTGAGACGCGGATGTAGTCGAGTCGCGGATCGATGTACGAGACCGGCGTGAACGTGAACGCCATGCGCACGATCGCCGCCGTCCGCCGATCCAGGAAGACCGAGCCGATCAGCGCCGGCCGGTCCATCCGCCGCGGCTTCACCTCGATCTCGTACACCCGGATCGGCTCGGGCGCGCCCGGAAGCCGCAGCGTCAGCGAGTCCGCCACCCGGAACGCGTAGATCGAATCGGACCCCGGCGCGGCGGGATGCGGGACATCGCGAACTTCGTCGCCCTCGCCCATGCGGATCCGGTCGCCGAACTCGTTCTGGACCACCGTCAGGTGATCCAGGTGGTAGTGGATCCGGCTCGGCAGCGCCATCTCCTCGCGCATCCCGACGATCCGCTGCTTGGTCCGGTTCGGCGCCGCCCAGTAGACCTCGAGCGCGATCTGGTTGACCTTCACCAGCGTCCGCGCATCGCCGCCCTCGCGGTCCAGGTAGAAGTAGATGTATCCGTTCGCCGAGGCCTGGTAGCTGCTCAGCCCCGAGTCCGCGGCGGGCAGCGCACGACGCGCGCGGGCGCGCTCCATCAGTTCGAGCGCCCGCGGCGCGTCCCAACCGCCCGGCGCCTGACCCGACAGCGGCACGGCCGCCACGAGCAGCCCGGCCGACGCGAGTCCGATCGACTTCCAGCGCATTCCGCGCACAATCGTGGTCGAGGAGATGACTGCGACGAACGCCGGGAGCAGGGTGACCCGGCCGTGCCGGCGTCGCCCGGTCCCCGACGCCGACGGGGTCCGATGCGCCTGTTGTAACCGGTCCAGCCCCGGACTGTTCCTGGGATTCCGGATTCGGTCACGCCCTCGGCGCCTGGAGACGCCACGGTCGATCGCGGTGGGGGTGGAGGGTCGAGGCTGGGGAACGGCCGGGAACGGGAGCGGGAGCGGGAACGTTTACGTTTACGGGATCGGCGCCTCCGCGGCGCCGACGGGGTCGGGAACGGGGCGCTCGAAGGAAGCCTCCGTTTCCACGTCCACGGGGTCGGGATCACGGGGTCACTGAGGCCGCGCACCCGCTCGCGCACGTGCACCCGCACGAGCGATACCGACCATCGACCCATCGACGTAACCACCTCCCATCGACCTAGCCACCTCCCCGAACGGTCACGCGCACGCGCTCGCGCTCGCGCACGAGACGGGGATGGGGCGGGGGATGGGAACTACCGGGAACTCCAGGGCGAGCGCGGCCGCTTACGTCTACGGGAACGGGAGTGGGCGCCGCTGGTGGGCCGGGATGGGGATCGGACGGCCGAGGGCCGGACGACGCACGTGAATACGGGCCCGGTCACCCGCGGCAGGCCGCGGGGGTGGGTTCGGCCTCAGACCTCCCGCCCCCGTGCAGCACGAACGATCACGTGGCCCGACCTCGGATCTCAGTTCGCGCTCCAGAACGTCTCGAGCGCCTCGCCATCGGGGCTCTCGCGGAGCTTCTCGAACGCACGATTGCGGATCTGGCGGATCCGCTCGCGTGTCACGCCGAGCAGCGAGCCGATCTCTTCCAGCGTGCGTTCCTCGCCGTCATCCAGGCCGTAGTAGAGGTAGAGGATCTTGCGTTCCCGCTCCGTCAGGTACTTCTCGAACATCCGATCCAGGAACTCGCGCCGCGCCTGCGATTCGACCTGCTCCTCGATGTCTTCCGCCTCCGCACCCGCGAACCGCTCGCCGAACGATGCACTGTCCCGATCCCCACGGTCGATCGGCGCATCCAGGGACAGCTCCGAGGCAGCCACGCGCCGCAGCGCACGCACCGTCTCGATCGGCTCGTCCATCTCCGCCGCGATCTCCTGATCCGTCGGAGACCGACCCAACAACTGGGTCAACGCCGTCTCCGTACGCGACAGCTTCACCAGGTTCGAATTCTGGTTCAGCGGGATCCGCACCGAACGCGTCTGCTCCGCCAGCGCCTGGAGCACCGTCTGCCGGATCCACCACACCGCGTACGAGATGAACTTCACGCCCTTGTCCGGGTCGAACTTCTTGACCGCCTTGAGCAGACCCTCGTTGCCGATGCACACCAGCTCGGCCAGACCCAGACCCCGACCCTGATACTTCTTCACGTACGAAATGACGAAGCGCAGGTTCGCCGTGACCAGCCGCTCCGCCGCCTCCTTATCGCCCAATCGGGCGCGCCGCGCGAGGGCTCGTTCTTCCTCCGGATCCTCGATCAGCGGGTACTTCTCGACGTCGAAGAGGTATTGATCGAAGGAGTCCAGAGCGCGCGAGTTCATGAACATATATCGCGACATCCTCGGATCGGGTGAGAACGCAAAAAGCAGCGAGACCGCCGGATTCCGACGCTCGCTGCTTCCGGATTGAGGAATCGATACCGCCTCGGATGCGTTACGATCCGGAGCCTCTCCTCCCTCAACACGACACCGATCATAGCCCGTTAAAGATAATGAGGGTCGGGTTTGTTGTCAAAGGTTTGCCCGGACCGCTCTCCGGGGATCCTGGCGTCTACCCGCCTCGGCGCCATGTGTTCCGGGGTCGGGTGCGCCCTGCTCGGCACCGGTTTCTTTCGTGCGCGAACGCGTGCGCGGTCGGGTGCCTGCCGACCGGACGGCATCGGCCGGTCCGTCCCGTGCACGTTCGCGAGCGCGAGCGGGTGCACGTCACCGCAGCACTCCGTCCCGGCAAACGCTCCGCCTCCAGGCGGCGCAGCCGCCGCTCCCGGCCACCCCATCCCGTAAACGTAAACGTTCCCGCTCCCGCTCCCGGCCGTTCCCATCCAGCTCCCGGCCACCCCGGGCCGTCCCTCCTCCACCGCACCCCCTCCCGGGCACGCCCCAGCCCCAGCCCTAGCCCCAGCCCCAGCCCGGGCGCCCGAAGGGCGCCCAACGGGCGCCGCCCCCATCGCACGCTTCTTGCCCGCTGCACCGCACCGGTGCTCCCCGGGCGCGCCGGTGCGGGTGGCGCGTGGGAGCAGGGCGAGCACGGCAGGCAGGAGGCCGAGTGATGGCGGCGGATCTGAGCGGGCGCAGGATTGCGATCCTCGTCGGGAAGGGGTTCGAGCAGGTCGAGATGACGGAGCCGCGAGCGGCGCTGGATTCCGCGGGCGCCGTGACGCAACTCGTCTCGCCGGAGAGCGGGATGGTACGGGCGTGGAACCTCACGGAGTGGGGCGACAGCTTCGACGTGGATGTGCCGATCGACGCGGCCGATGCGGGCGACTACGATGCGCTCCTGATCCCGGGAGGCGTGATGAGTCCCGATCGTCTGCGGATGGACGATCGCGCGGTAGACTTCGTCCGTGCGTTCTTCGAGCAGGGCAAGCCGGTGGCGTCGATCTGTCACGGTCCGTGGATACTGGTCGAGGCGGACGTGGTGAAGGGGCGCACCGTGACATCGTATCCATCGCTCCGGACGGACCTCGAGAACGCCGGGGCGAAGTGGGTGGACCGGGACGTCGTCACGGATCAGGGGCTGGTGACCAGCCGCAATCCGGATGACATCCCGGCGTTCAACGCCAAGATGATCGAGGAGTTCGCGGAGGGGGTCCACCGCGGAGAGCGTCGGGCGGCGTGATGCCGGAGACGGCGCGGTGTGCGGCTTGCCCCGCGCCGGCCTCCGGGGCTATGATCCGCCCCCGGGCCCGCGTGGGTCCGGCGGCGCGGCCGTGCGGAAGCGAGGACAGCGATGGTGCCGGAGCGAGGCGACACCGAGCCGGGGCTGGACCGGAGCGCACTGGGGGCGGAAGCCGCCATGCCGCCGATCTCGGCGTGCGACGTGCCGGCCCCACCGGCGCCGCTCGAGGCGACGTGCATTCTGCGGCACGACGGCGCGGGGTGGACGCGTGTCCGCGTGCTCGCCTACAAGCCGCCGTCCGAGTCGTTCCAGGGGATCACGCGCCGGGTACTGGCGTCTTCGGAGCACGCGGCGTTCGAGCTCCGCTACTTCGAACTCGAGCCGGGCGGCTATTCGACGCACGAACGCCATCGGCACGTCCATGTCGTGGTATGTCACCGCGGCCGCGGCCGCGTCCGGCTGGGCGATGAGGTCCACGAAGTCGGCTTCGGCGACGTCGTCTACGTGGCGCCGAACGAGCCGCACCAGTTTCTGAACCCCTATGCCGAGCCGTTCGGGTTCCTGTGCATCGTGGATCGCGAACGGGATCGGCCCCAGCCGATCGGAGGATGATCGATGCCGACGCGCGATGAAGCGCTCCAGTTGATGGAGGAGTGGGTCGACAATCCCGGACTCCGCAACCACATGAAAGCCGTCGAGGCGGCCGTGCGCGCCTACGCCCGGCGCGCGGGCGAGGACGAGGAGCTGTGGGGACTCGCGGGGCTGCTGCACGACTTGGACTGGGAGAAGTACCCGGACGAGCATCCGCTGCGCGCGGTCGAGGCGCTGCGGGAACGGGGCTATCCCGAAGAGGTGTTGCACGCGATCCTCGCCCACCGCGCGGACTTCACCGGCGTCGAGCCGGAGACCCGACTCGACCGCGCGCTCTACGCCTGCGATGAACTGACCGGCCTCATCACCGCGACCTCGCTACTCCGCCCGAACGGCATCGACGACCTCACGCCGAAGTCCGTCAAGAAGAAGATGAAGGATCAGACCTTCGCGAAGGGCGTAGACCGCGCCGAAATCCGCCGCGGCACCGAGTTGCTGGGCATCGAGCTCGACGAACACATCCGCAACGTCATCGAAGCGATGCAGGCCATCGCGCCGACGTTGGGACTCACCGGTGAGCAGGTGCGGAGCGGACGCTGAAGCCAGGGCGCGCATTGCCGCGCGGTAGGTCGTAGGTTGGGGGTCCGATGACGTCCCTGCAATCGGTGGAATGTCGGGCGCACTTCCACCGGTTCGGCGACTTCGCCCTCGAGTTCGAGGTCGTCCACTCGGTGCTCGATCCCGACCACGATCTGTACATGAACATCCGGCAGGCGATCGATCTCGCGCTGATCCGCCGGTTCGAGGCGCTCGGCATCGCGGTGGCGCTCCCCGCGCAGACCGTCGTGCTCCAGGGCAGCGGCGCGCCGGCCGTTCCCGCCGGCGGCGGGGCGTAGCGCCGGACGACGCCGGCTCGGGCGTTCAGGGCGCGGCGGCGAGGGTCTCGACCGCGCGGTCCGCGCGCCATTCGGCGCGGATCCGCCGCCGTATCTGCTCCACTTTGTCCGGATAGTTGAAGCAGTCTGGAGTGGTCGAGCCGTTCACGCATCCGTTGTAGGCCAGGAGGGCGCGCCGCTCGTTGCCGCCGTGCCGGTCCAGGTACAGCGCCAGGATGCTGATGCCGTTGCAGAGGTTGTCGTCGATGTCGTAGAGGTCATGGCCGCAGTCGCGCCAGTGGCCGGTCCAGAATGGCATGACCTGCATGAGGCCCCGGGCACCGACCGGGCTGGTCGCGTGCGGGCGACCACTGCTCTCGACGATGAGGACCGAGACCACGGTGGCCGGGTCGACGCCTTGCCGGTACGCGTACTCGACGAGCGGCCATGCCACGCGCCGTGCCGTGGAATCCGGGACACCGCGGCGGAGGAGCGCTCGCTCGACCGGTGCGACGTGGTCGCGGTAGAGCACGATGGATTCGGCCGTCTCGCGGCCGTCCTCGCGCAGGGCCGCCATTTTGTCGCTGAGTCGTTCGAGTTCGGCGCGGGGAACGGCGAGCCCCTCCTGGATGCGCACCGGTACGTCGTCCGGCAGGGTGAGCGCCCACACGGCGAGCCGCCCGAGTCCGAGACCGGCGAGCAACAGCAATGGCGCGGCCAAGCCGCCGACTTTGAGCCGCCGGATCAGCCGCTCGAGTTCCGTGAGGGTATCGGTGCGCCGCTCGGCCGAGTCCGCACGCGTGCGCCGGCCGAACCGGATCATTCCGGAGTCCCCATCATCGCCTCGTTCGCGAACCCATCCTCGTGCCGCGGCGCCGCCTGGACGCGCGGCCGCGATTCTGAGTATCGTCTCGCGCGAGACGGTTCTTGAACGAGAACGGCCCCGACGAGCGGGGCCGCTGGCTGATGCCTCTTGTCGGCGCCGGACTCAGCAGGATCCGGCGCGCGGCACGCCTACCACGGTTCGTCCTCGGCGTAAGGCTCGCGGACCAGCACCAGGATCGCGGCCTGCGGGACGACGAGATACTTCTTCTCCTCGAACGTGATGTCGACGGCCGCCCGGCGGAAGAAGATCGCGTAGTCCCCGACCCGCGCCTGTACGGGCAGGTATCGTGCCTCACCGCTCCCGATCTTCCACGGCTCTTCGTTCAGTTCCGTCGGCGCGGAAATCGGTGTCCCGGGCCCGGCGGCCACGACGGTTCCGCCCTGCACTGCCTGGTTGTCCACGGCCGTTGCCGGCAGGTACAGGCCGACTCTGCTCCGGTCCTCCCCTTCCTCCGGCGCGATGAGGACGCGGTCACCGACGACGATCAGTTCCTTGCGCTTCGAGTCCATACCCGAAAGATGCCGCAACCGCCCGCTGCTGGCAAGCGTCGCAGCGGCGGGCCGATCCCGCTATCGCAGTGCCCAGGCCGCCCCTGCACCTTCGCCTACGATCTCCCGGGAGCGCGGCCGCAGGCGGCGGCGCACCGGCGTACGCAGGCACACGAGCACGGGGGAGCCGAGGTATGAGCGGAAACGGCGCGGGCGGCGACGGCGTAGGCGCGAAGGTGCGGCGGCGGCGGTCCGGACCGCCGGACCGCCGTCCGTTCACCTTCCTGCTGGACGCTCGACTGGTCGAGCGAGCGCGGACCGAGGTGGGCGAGCGGGATGTGGTGCGCAGCATCGAGGCCGCGCTCACGGCGGCGATCGACTATCAACTCTGGGTCCGGGAGGTGGCGCGCGGCAAGCGCGATGCACTCTCCTGAGACGGGCTCAACGAGGCGCGCGACTCCAGCGGATGCCGAATCGGTGGATCGCGCCGAAGAAATCGAGCTGCTGGTACGTGTAGTCGACGGCGAAGTCGTCGAGCGCGATGCCGCCGCCGACGCGGATCGCACCGAGCCCGCCATCGCCCTGGCCCTCGGTGTCGAGCCCGACGCGGGCGACGGCGCTCAGCCGGCGTGTCGCGCCGGGGAGGATCCCGGCTTCGACGCCGCCCGCGACGGTCGCGGTACCGGCGCGGATATCCGAGATGACGTCGGCCGCGAGCCGAACTCCGAGTCCCCGGGTTCCGGCGAGTTCGAGCATGGCGCCCGCCCGGAGCTCCGTGGGGAGCGGGGTGTCCTGTGCGTCGGCGCCCGTCATGTCGCCGCCGAGGTTACGGAGCGACGCGCCGAGGGTGACGCGATCGAGCACGAACTGGGCGCCGAGGTCGAAGATCGGCGCGGAGCGGGTGATGCCTGCCAGGTCGCTGGACACGAAGCCTGCGGCTGCACCGATGTGGAAGCGCCCGAGTGGCAGGGCGGCGGCGAGTCGCACGGCGCTCTCGCGCGCGGCGGCGGTCTCGCCGGTTTCGCGCCCGCGCTCGCCGCCGTAAGCGGGGTCGGGTACGGTGACGGGGACCTCGCCGGCATCGAAGTATGCGGCGCCGAGGCCGAGCGCGACGGGGCCGACGGCGAGGACACCGGCGATCGAGCCGAAGGCGATGTCCTCGACGTGTCGCTGATAGGACAGACTGACCGCGCCATCGAGGCCGGCCGCGCCCGCGGGGTTGTAGAAGAGCGCGTCCGCATCCGCGATCGCGGCGGTGTAGGCGCCGGAGAAGGCGGCCGCGCGGCTCCCGGCGAGGAACTGCAACACGGGTGCGCCGGTGGTGCCGATGCCGTCCTGCGCGAGGGCGGAGGCGGGCAGGCCGAAGGTGGCGGCCAGGAGGCCGGGTGAGGTCATGCGCCGCAGTCGATAGAACATATGCGCTACTGCCCTCCCGGGATCGCGGGGCGGACGATGAAGAGTTTCCGGCGCACGAGCCGGCCCGCGACATCGAAGACGACGAGATAGACGCCGGCCGCGACCGGCGCGCCGCGGTCGTTGGTCAGGTCCCACTCGACCCGGCCATCGCCGGTCATCCGGGCGAGCAGATCCGCGACACGGCCGCCGCCGAGGGTGTAGACGCCCGCCAGCTCCGGCCGTTCACTGAAGTTGAAGACGACGCGGTTGGACCGGACCGGGTTCTCGCTCAGCGCGAAGATCTCGCCCGCGCGAAGCACGGACGTGCGGAACGGGAGGGAGGCGATGGCGGAGGCAGGCGCGCGCACGTCGACCGCGCCGGAGTGCAGTCCCACGGCGATCACATCCGTCGACTGGTGCGTCGCGCGGAACTCGGTCCCGTTGGGGACCTTGCCGCTGACTTCAATGATCGCGAGCAAGGAAGCGGAGTCGGCTGGCGCGACGTCGAATGCGTGGGGCGTGAACCGGATCGGCGCGGGGTGGTCGGCAGGGATCGCCACGGCCGCCTCCGCGATGACGGGCTCGCCGGCATCCGCGACCGCGTCGTGATCGAGGTCGCGGATCAGGAGCAACATCGCCTCCGGATCCTCGCCCCTGACGTCGAGGCCGAGCCCGAGCAGGCGAATCGCCTCCGTGCCGGCGGTCCGGAGTCGGAATCGCATGAGCGGGAACCGCGTTCCCGCCACGCTCGCGGCCGCGCCCACGGGCGGCAGCGGCGCGGCATCCACGAGGAGCGTGGCCGGCGCCAGGGGGCCGAGCGCGTCGAGCGCGCCGCGGACGTCCAGTTTGCCGTACCCCCACTGGTTGTTGGGCGCGCCCGCCGGCTCGCCGGTGTAGGACGCGCTCGTGAACCGGTCCTGCGCCGCGCCCTCGCGGAGCAGTGCCTTGACCTCCGCGGGTTCGAGGTCGGGCGCGCGCTGGAGCAGGACGGCGATCGCGCCCGTCACGTGCGGCGTCGCCATGCTGGTGCCGAGGTTCACGACGTGCTCGCCATCGGGAGAGATCAGGGCCGGATCCGCATCGATGGCGCGAGAGAGCGTCGAAACGATGGCGGCGCCGGGCGCACTGATCTCGGGCTTCAGCCGGCCATCCCGGGTCGGACCGGCGCCCGAGAAGCGGGCGATGTCGCCGATCCCGTTCGGATCTCTCAGGCAGTACTGTTGCTCCGACCGCGCCGGCCAACAGACCCGTGTCACGAATGCGCCGACCGTCACCACCTCCCGTGCGGTCCCCGGGATCGAAACGGTGTGGCTGTTCGTGAAGTTTGCGCTCGCACCGCGCGCCACCGGGAACCCGCCGAGATCGCTGTTCAACCAGAGGTGCACGGGCAGCCCCGAATGCATGGCGGTCGCGCCCACGCGCAACGTCCAGGTGCCGTCCCGCGGCGGCGCATCGCCGCAATCGCTGACCACGATGAACGCTTCGGAGTCCCCGTTCGCGGGGTCCGTACCGCTGGAGGCGTTGTCGATGAAGACCTCGCCGTAGGCGCCGTCCTCGACGATGAGCTCGCCATGAGCGGCTGTAACGCTGCTCCCGTCGGGCCGGATCACCGTGAGATCCAGCGTATCCGTGCCCTCGTACCACAGGTCGATGAGGAGCAGGTCGTTGCACGCTCCCGGCCTCGACCCGTAGCGCGGGATCGTGACCTCGAAATCGGTCGTACCGCCCGTGGTGGGCGTCGCCATCGCGTGGATCAGCCGCGGCTCGACCCCGGAACCCGTGTCCCGGTTCGCGCCGTCGTTCCCCGCCGCCACGACCACGATGCGGCCGGCACCCGAGAGGTCGTCCAGCGCTTCCTCGAACAGCGAGGTGCCGTCGTGCGCGCCGGCCGCACCCCCCAGTGAGAGGTTGACCACCGCCGGACGGCCGAGTGAATCCGCTACCTGGAAGATCCAGCTCACGCCGTCGATGATCGCGTTGCTGTCGAAACTCGAATTGCCGCCCTTGACCACGAGCAGGTCGGCAGCGGGCGCGACACCGGCGTAGCGGTAGGCCGGAGCATCGCTGTCGGTCCCGGAGCCATCGCCCGCGGCGGTCCCGGCCACGTGCGTCCCGTGTCCGGCCACATCCTGTTCGGGACAGCTCCCGGCTTCGAGGGATGCGACATCGCACAGGTGGCCATAGTAGAACCCCGGCGGCGGCGTGCCATCGGTCGTCTGATCCCACAACCCCAGGAGCCGCGACCGGCCGCTCCCGTCCAGGAAGTCCTCGTGCCCGTAATCGATGCCCGTGTCGTAGATGCCGATGATCACGCCGTGTCCCGCGTGGCCGAGCCACAACGAACCCTCGCGATGCCGCACCTCATCGGCGCGGATCGCCGCCATGCTCTGGTCGTTGTTCGGGCGCAGCCGCTTCGCCGCATCGAGCCGTACCAGCTCCGGCGCACTGGCCAGCGCGGCCAGCCCCTCGATCGGCACGCGTGCCGTCGCGATGTCTCCGATGACCGTGCCGATCTCCGCGCCCGCCCCGCGCAGGGCCGCCAGCGCCGCGGGCAACGGCTCACGCAGCCGGACCAGCACGCCGACCCGCACCGCGTCCCCGGCCGGGCGGTCGAACGAGAGCGCGGCGGAAAACGGGAGCGCCCCGATCTCCCCGCCGCCGGCGGCGGCACGGGCGAGCGCGGCACGCGCGTCCGGACGCAGCAACCGCCGCAGCAATGGATCCACGTACGGGCGCTGCTGCGCCGCGATCGGCCGAACGAACGAGAGGATCGCGATCAGGTACGCAAAGATTCGACGACCCAAATGGACCTCGCGTCGGAATCCGTTAGGATGGCGAATCTGGGAGAGAGCGCCCGGCTCCGGCACGATGGCCGCCGGGTGGCCGGGAATCTAAGTGCGAGGTTGCGCCAGGGCCAGCCCTGCCCCCGCGGCGCCTCACCGCGCGGGGACCAGCGCCTGCCCGAAGGTCTCGACTTCCGCGGCAATGCGGCGAGCGCTCTCGCCGGGCGCGGCCGTCGGCGGCGCGCCGATGGAGCCGTCGGGCGTGTGTTCGAGCACCGTGAGCAGCGCCTCGGCGTGTCGCAGGATCTCATGGTGGCCGTGCTTCTTCGCCAACCGGATCGCGTCCCGCAGGTGGTCGCGGGCGGCATCGGCCTGCCCGGCGCGGGCGGCGACCGTCGCGAGATCGACGCGCGCCTGTGCGCGAACGGCCAGCCGGCTGGCACGGTTCGCCACGATCCAGTGGCAGCGTGCGGCCGCGGGGTAGAGCCCGACCTGGAGGAAGGCGGCGCCCAGGCAGCTCAGCGCAGTATCGAGCTGCTCGTCGCGCGCGGCCCGGCCGACGGCGGTCCAGCCGTACTCGATGGCGCGCTGCGGATCGCCGGTCTCGGCTTCGGCGCGGCAGAGTCCACAAAGCCCTTCGGCGAGGACCTCGTCATCGGACCATTGGCGCCCGCGGGCCAGGATCTCCTCGTGGATCCGGAGCGCCCCCGCCGCATCGCCGTCCTGCCGCAACGTCGCGCCGAGCCCGTCCATCGCGATCGCCCACTGTCGCCGGTCACCGAGCCGCAACGCGAGTTCGGCCGCTTCGCGGCAGAAACGACGCGCATCCTCGGAGCGTGCCGCCTTGCGGCAGATGCGGCCGAGCAGGCGCAGCGCAATCACCTGCTCCGGCTCGAGCCGGTACGCCGTCGCGACCTGCAACGCCGCGAAGTAGAGCTCTTCGGCGCCGTGATAGTGCTCCGCCGCCTCGGCCGCTTCGCCCAGATCGAGCGTCGCGGTCGCCAGCGTGAGCGGCGTCGGGTGCCGGATCCGCCGGAGGAACCGCGCCAGCCGCGCCCGCTCCGGGTCGCGCGCGGAGAGCTGGCCGAGTTCCTCCCGCACGCCATCGATCTGGCGTTCGAGCGACTCGCGCGGCACCCGATCGATGCCGTGCCGCACGAGCCGGAGCACGGGCCGAAGCGCCATGAAACGCAGTCGGACTCTGCGCGCCATGTCCGCGTCGCGCTCGCGGCCCTCGAGGTCACGCAGGACCGCCCAGGCGGGGAAGACACGACTGCGGTCGGGTGGGGGCAGCGGGGAGACGCGGTCGTAGCGGCCCATGGGTTCATCCCGTCGTCGAGAGGCGCCGGAACACGCCGTCGCCGGGACACTCGGCGACGAACCGGTCCAGCGCCGCCTCGAATGCCGCGTCGTTGCGCAACGGCGAGGGTCGTTCGCCGACGGTCGCCCGGATCGCCCGGCGGAAGGCCGCGCCCGACGAGTAGCCGAGTTGAGCCGCGACGGACTCGACGCTGCGGCCGGGTTCGAGGAGCCAGCGGAGTCCGTAGAGGACCCGGAGCCAGAGGAGGAGTCGGCCGGGCGTGGGGAGTCCCCAGCCTTCGCAGCGGCGCTCGAGCGTCGAGACGGAGACGTTGCGAGCCGCGGCGAGGCGCGGGACCTGGAGCTGGTCCGGGATGCCCTCGACGGCGAAGCGCACGAGTTCGCGGGCCTCCTCGGCGATGCGACCCCGGAGCCGGCGGTCGACCGCGGCGGCCAGGCCATCGCGCAGCGTATAGTCGAGCAGTTCGGTCACGAGGACCGGATCATCGGCATCGTGCGAGAGGATGACGTCGGTCGCGCCGGCCTTGCCTGCACGGTAGAGCTCGCGACCATCGAGATCGCCCCAGACGAGGACGGGGGTGAGGGGGTAGCGTTCCGAGAAGCGAAGCACGCGCAGGACGCCGTCTTTGCGTTGCTCCGAGTGGAGGTCGGCGACGATGGCTGCCACCGGCTCGCGCCGCACCAGACCGTTGAGTTCATGCCACGACTCGGCCCACGCCACCGTGTGCGGCGGGGCCGCCGCCCGCAGAGACTCACGATCCGCGTGATCCGGAAGGAGTGCCGCGATGAGCGCCATGGGGCGACCCTGGTGGAATGACCACCGCTACCGGCAAGACAAGTTTACCCGGACGGTACCGGGATGGCAAGGACCCCGTGGGCCGCTCGGCGATGTCGATGCTCAGCGGCACGCGAACACGACAGAATGACGGCGGACCGCTAGCCGGCGGCTTCGAGCGTCCGGGCCACGGGAACGGCGGACGCGGGCGCTTCCGGCACGCCCAGCCCCTCCTCGACCCAACGGTGCTCACCGGCCAGGACCTGCTGCGCGACCCGGTAGGTGAAGACGTCGTCGTTGTGCGCGACGGCATCGAAGTGCCGGGCAATGCGGCGCCGTGCGCCGCGGCAGAAGAGATCGGCCAGGACCAGTGGTCCGCGCTCGCTCGGGTTGGACCGGTACGACGCGTTGGCGCGGACGCAGGTCGCGGCCATGGCGAAGAGCTCGGCGCCCACGTCGACGAGGCGGAAGAGCAGCGCCTGCCGCTTTTCGAGCGCCGGGCCGTGGCGTGCCATGAGGAATGCGAGCGTCCGCGCGAGCCGGCGCGCGGTGCGGTCGGCGTAGCGGAGGTGTGGTGCCAGCGGGCCGAAGTCGGCGTAGCGAGGCCAGTGTCCCCAGCCGATGACGTTGCCGGCGTACCAGCCGGACATGTGCACGGCGAGCCCGAGCGCGCTCCGGGCCTTCGCGCCCAGCGACGATTCGGGCTCGAACAGCGCGCCGGCTCGCTGGATGTGCGGATCCACCGCCTCGCGCGCGATGAAGAGGCGCATGATTTCGCTCGAACCCTCGAAGATCATGTTGATCCGCAGGTCGCGCATCGCGCGTTCGACCGGGATCGGCTCCTCGCCGCGTGCGGCCAGCGATTCGGCCGTCTCGTAGCCCCGGCCGCCACGGATCTGCATGGTCTCGTCCACGACGCGCCAGGCGGCCTCCGAATTGAACATCTTCGCGACCGCGGCCTCGAGCCGGATGTCGTAGTCGCCGGCATCGGCCATGGCCGCCGAGAGCTCGGAGATCGATTCCATCGCGAAGGTCAGGCCCGCCATCTCGCCGAGCTTCTGCGCGATCGCATCGTGCTTCCCGATCGGCGCGCCCCACTGCTTGCGCTCGATGCTCCACTCGCGCGCCACGCGTAGGCACCACTTGCCGGCCGCCGTGCACGTGGCCGGGATCGTGAGTCGGCCGGTGTTGAGCGTGATCAGCGCGAGCTTCAACCCCTTCCCCTCGCCCCACAGGACGTTCTCGCGCGGGACCCGCACGTTGCGGAACCGGATCACGCCGTTCTCGATCCCGCGCAACCCCATGAACTCGCAGCGGTGGACGACTTCGACGCCCGGCCAGTCGCTCTCGACGATGAATGCGGTGATCCCGCGCCTCGCGTTCCCGTCCCGCGCGGGCGTCCGCGCCATGACCACCATCACGTCCGCGACCGGCCCGTTCGTGCACCACAACTTCTCGCCGTTCAGGACGAAGTCGCCATCCTCGGTCGGCTCCGCGGTCGCGCTCATCCGCGCCGGGTCGGAGCCCACGTCCGGCTCCGTCAGCGCGAACGCCGAGATGGCACCCTGCGCCAGCCGGGGGAGGTACTTCCGCTTCTGCTCATCGGTCCCGAACATCTTGAGCGGTTGCGGCACCCCGATCGACTGGTGCGCCGAGAGCCACACGCCGAGCGCGGCGCACCGCGTGCTGATGCGGGCGATCGCATGGTTGTAGCCCCGCTGCGAGAGGCCGAGGCCGCCGTACTCGAGCGGGATCTTCATCCCGAAGGCGCCCAGCTCCCTGAGGCCATCGATGACGTGCGGCGGGATGCGGCCCGTCCGCTCGATCTCCGAGGGGTCGACCTTGTCGTACAGGAAGGGTTCCAGACGGGAGAGGAACGCCGCCGTCCGGGCCTCCGCATCGGGGTCCGGCGGCGCGACCGACTCGATCAGATCGAGGCGCAGCCGCCCGAGGAAGAGCTCGCGCATGAAGCTCGGCTTCACCCACTCCTTCTCGCGAGCCGCCTCGGCGACCGCGCGGGCTTCACGCTCACTGACGTGCGTCGTGGATGTCTTCATCGAACCCTCTCACGCGGCGGGAGTCGGCAGGCGACTGGCGCGTAACGCGCCGCCGCGGTCGTGCGGCGACGCGAGGCGTGCGCATCCAATCTATTCCGACCCACGAAATCATGCAATTTCGCCGAGGTTCCCAGCCCCAGCCCCAGCCCTGGCCCGATCATCGGGCGCCCCGCACGAGATCCATACCGCGAACCATCCGGCGCGATGAACCCTCACCCCACCAACAGGTGCTTCGCGATCGTCTGGAGCTGCATGTTGCTGGTGCCCTCGTAGATCGTACCGATCTTCGAGTCGCGGTACAGTTTCTCGACCGGATACTCGCGGGTGAAGCCGTAACCGCCGTGCAGGTCCACGCACCGCGAGGCGATCCTCTGCGCCGTCTCCGAGGCGAACAGCTTGGCCATTGCGGCCTCGGCGACGAACGGCGCGCCGGCATCCTTGAGCCGTGCCGCGTTGTAGACCATGAGCCGGGCGGCTTCCAGCTCCGTGCGCATCTGCGCGAGCTGGAACTGCACGCCCTGGAACGCGGCGATCGGCTGACCGAACTGCTCGCGTTCCTGGACGTAGCGGACCGTGTGGTCGAGCGCGCCCTGGGCGAGTCCGACCATCTGCGCGCCGATCCCGATCCGTCCCTCGTTCAGCGTCTCGATCGCGATCTTGTAGCCGCGCCCCACCTCGCCCAGCACGTTCTCGGCCGGAACGACACAATCGTCCAGGATGACCTCGGTGGTCGAGGACGCGCGGATCCCGAGCTTGTCCTCCTTCTTGCCGATGCTGATTCCGGGGAAATCCCGCTCGACGAGGAAGGCGGTGATGCCCCGGTACCCGGCGTCGGGGTCGACCGTGGCGAAGATGACGAACAGGTTCGCCTCCGCACCGTTCGTGATCCAGAGCTTGCGCCCTTCGAGCCGCCAGTGGTCGCCGTCGGGGCGGGCGCGCGTGCGGAGCGCGAAGGCATCGGAACCCGATCCGGCCTCCGAGAGGGCGTAGGCGCCCACCGTGTCCGTGGCAAGGCGCGGGCAGTAGCGCGCCTTCTGCGCCTCGTTGCCGAACCGCAGGAGGCAGTTGTTGACCAGTGTGTTCTGTACGTCCACGAACACGCCGACACTCGGGTCGACGCGCGACAACTGCTCGACGACGAGCACCGAGGTGAAGAACGAGCCGCCCGCGCCACCCCACGGTTCGGGGATCTCGATCCCCATCAGCCCCAACTCGAAGAGCTGGGGAATCAGCTCCGGATCCAGCCGCCCGGCGGCGTCCATCTCCGCGACCCGGCCGGCGACCACCTCGTCGGCGAACTGTCGCACGGCATCGCGGAACATGCTTTCGTCTTCCGTCAACACGGTCAGCGGCGAACGCTCCGCTTCCGGTACCAGCACGGACATGCTGCCTCTCCTCACGTCGTCGTGGTCGAAATGTGATGTCGGCGGTTGCGGGAATCCTACGGTCGGCCCGGCGGCCGGTCCAGATCCACGCCGGCGGGCAGCCCGTTCCCGTCCACCGCATCCGTTTCGGCCGGCCGGGGATCCGTCCGGCTCGTATTACCCACCCGGCCGCGCGTTCGTTGCACCGATGCAAAAGCGCCACCGGAATGGCTCCGGTGGCGCCGTAGGGTTGCCGCAATCTGACGCGATGCCGCGAGCCTCCACTCGTGCGCCCCGACGCCGGCAGGGCGACGGCGCACACCGAGGAACGGCATTCCCGTCGACGCGGACAGTACTCGCGCAGTGGATCGGCTAAGCGCCGATGCGGCGATCGCTTGCCCGTGTCAGATTGCGCGCGATACTCGGACTGGACAAAGGATCACCTCCTCGGTTGAGTGGTCGTGTGGGCACCAACGCCAGCGGGTCCATAGCCCCGCGGTCCACCGCACCCCGCCACCTGGGGTCGGGGCGGGTGGCCCCTGCCGCGCCGTTCGACGCGGCACTTCCCAGTACGCCGACGCCGGGGCGAAGGTTCCCCGCCACCGGCGCGCCCGCGCAACGGCGGGCTCGGAGCGCCCCGCGGCCCCGTCCTGCTTGCTCCCGGCATCGACGCCGCCCTATACTGCGCTACACGCTGCCGCCCAGGAGGAATGCCGATGGATGCTGCGGAATATGCTCGGGTCGCCGAGCTCGTGCGGTCCGTGCGCCACGATGCGAACAACCCGCTCACGGCGGCCATCGGGCACGTCCAGCTCCTGCTCGAAGATCCCGCCGTCCACGACCCCGAAGTGCTCGAAAGCCTGCGGGTCGTCGAAGCGGAGCTCCGCCGGCTGACCGAGATCATCCGTCGCCTCGCCGTCATCCGGACCCCGGACGCGCCGGCTGGACCGCCGGCCGGAGCGTGACACCAGCGTCCCGGCCCGCGCATCCCGGGGCCGTCTACGCCCTCCGCGGCCATGCGCCGACGCGGCGCGCACGACGGCCGCATCACCGGCGGCCGCGCGCCCGCCGCGCACGACCCGGCCACGCGGTCGCGCGGGCTTGACGCTCGCCGGACCGACGGCCTATTCTCAGCGTACGAATCCACGACGCACGGGGCGCGCACGGAGGGGACATGTCGGAGATTCCGGCCGAGCTGTTGTATTCGGAAGAACACGAGTACCTCAAGCCCACCGACGAGGCATCGGTCTACCTGGTCGGGATCACGGACTACGCGCAGGGCGAACTGGGCGACGTCGTCTATGTCGAGTTGCCGCGGGTCGGCGACCGGTTCGGCCGCGCGGACGTGCTCGGCACCGTCGAGGCCGTCAAGGCGGTTAGCGACATCTACTCGCCCGTTTCCGGCGAGGTCATCGAAGTCAACCAGGCGCTGGACGCCGACCCCTCGGCAGTGAACACCGACCCCTACGGCGCAGGGTGGATGGTGAAGTTGCGGATCACGGACCCGAGCGAGCTGGACGAGCTGCTCGGACCGGAAGAGTACGCATCACACATCGGCGAAGGTTAACTGCCCTGACCGACCGCGGCCGCGCCGGCGACGCGGGCGCGGCGGTCGAGGCGCCGGCTCGGAGGCGAAGATGGCACGACTCACGTGGCACGGCCATTCCTGTTTCACGCTGGTCACCGACGAGGGCGCCCGCGTCCTCTTCGATCCCTGGCTGGACGAGAACCCGCTGTCCGACATCCGGTCGGACCAGATCGAGGACCTCGATTTCATCCTGGTCACTCACGGCCACGCCGATCATTTCGCCGATGCGATCAAGATCGCGAAGCGGACGGGCGCATTGCTCATCTCGACATTCGAGATCGTCGCGTTCGCGCAGTCGCAGGGCGTCGAGAACGCGCACCCGCTGCACATCGGTGGCGGGCGCCGGTTCTCGTTCGGCTACGTGAAGATGACGCCCGCGCTGCACGGCGGCCAGGTGCACGGCGACACGGAGGGCGCGTACACCACGGTACCGGGCGGCTTCTGGCTCGAACTGACCGGCGGCCAGGCGACCAAGCGCCTCTACCACGCGGGGGATACGGCGCTGATCACCGACATGCAGCTCCTCCGTGGGAAGGTCGATGTCGCGCTCCTGCCGATCGGCGACAACTTCACGATGGGCCCCGAGGACGCGGTGCAGGCCGTCGAGTTCATCGAGCCACGCGTCGTCATCCCCATGCACTACAACACCTTCGACCAGATCCGGCAGGATCCGCAGGACTTCGCGCGGGCCGTCGGCGATCGCGCGGAAGTGGTGATCCTCGACCCCGGCAGTGATTACGAGTTCTGAGTAGGGCTAGGGCTGGGGCTGGGGCCGGGGCTGGGGTTTGCGAAGGCAGGCTGCGTGGCGTGGGGACCGTCTCCGGAGGTCGGGCCGCCTTCCCTAGCGCCAACCCTAGCCCCAGCCCGGGGCGGGGGTGAGGGGAAACGGCGCCGTGCGGCGGGGTATCAACTGCGTGGCGAGTGCGCGTTCCGGGCGGGCAGGCATGGCCGCCCGTTTTCCATGATGACAGATTGGGAAGAATGGAGAATATACAAGGCCCTCTCGATTTCCCGGACACCTTCGCGCGCCGTCACATCGGCCCGGGCGCGGCGGAGCTCCGCGAAATGCTCGAGACCATCGGGGTCCCGTCGCTCGATGCGCTGATCGACGCGGCGATCCCGGAATCGATCCGCTCCCGGCGCCCGCTCGAACTGGGTGCGCCGCGCAGCGAGTACGAAGCGCTCGAAGAGATCCGCGGTATCGCGGCGAAGAACGAGATCTTCCGTTCCTTCATCGGCATGGGCTATGCCGACTGCATCACCCCGCCGGTGATCGTGCGCAACATCCTCGAGAACCCCGGGTGGTACACGGCGTACACGCCGTATCAGGCGGAGATCTCGCAGGGTCGTCTGGAGGCGCTGCTCAACTTCCAGACGATGGTCATCGATCTGACGGGGTTGCCGATCGCGAATGCGTCGCTGTTGGACGAGGCGACGGCGGCGGCCGAGGCCATGTCCATGAGCTTCGCGCTGCGGGGCTCGGCGGATCGGCGCAGTTACTTCATCTCGGAAGCGGCTCACCCGCAGACGATCGAGGTGGTCCGGACGCGGGCGCGGGCGCGCGGCATCGAGCTGGTGGTCGGCGACCATCGCGCGTTCGACTTCGGACCGGAGGTGTTCGGCGCGCTGCTCCAGTTCCCGGCGACGGACGGCGAGGTCTACGACTATCGCGACTTCTGCGCGCGGGCGCGCGCCGCCGACGCGCTGGTCACGGTGGCGGCGGACCTGCTGAGCCTCACGTTGCTGACGCCGCCGGGCGAGTGGGGCGCGGATGTGGCGGTGGGGAGTACACAGCGGTTCGGCGTGCCACTCGGCTACGGCGGTCCGCACGCGGCGTACTTCGCGACGCGGGAGGAGTTCAAGCGACAGCTTCCGGGGCGGATCATCGGCGTCTCGCGGGATGCGCGGGGCCGGCCGGCGCTGCGGATGGCGCTCCAGACGCGGGAGCAGCACATCCGCCGGGAGAAGGCGACGAGCAATATCTGTACGGCGCAGGTGCTGCTCGCGGTGGTCGCGAGCATGTACGCGGTCTATCACGGCCCCGATGGGCTCCGGCGCATTGCCGAGCGGGTGCACCATCTCACGGCCGCGCTGGCGGAGGGCCTGCGTCGGCTGGGGTACCGGATCGCGCACGAGACGTACTTCGACACGTTGCGGGTCGAGGTCCCCGAGACGGCGCGCGATGCACTGCTCGCCGGTGCGCGCGAGCGGCGGATCAACCTGCGGCCGCTCGGCCCTTCCAGCATCGGGATCGCGCTGGACGAGCCCACGACCGCCGCCGAGCTGATGGAGCTGCTGGCCGTCTTCGCCGGCGGACGCGCGCCGGACGTCACGGCGACGGAGCTGGCCGAGGCCGTCGACCCGACGTACGACGCGCCGTTCGCGCGGACGAGCGCCTACCTGACGCACCCGGTCTTCCACCGCTATCGCTCGGAGACCGAGCTGCTGCGCTACATCAAGCGTCTCGAATCGCGGGATCTGTCGCTGACGACCTCCATGATCCCGCTCGGCTCGTGCACCATGAAGTTGAACGCGGCCGCGGAGATGCTGCCGATCACCTGGCCCGGTTTCGCGCGGCTGCACCCGTTCGCTCCGCCGGCGCAGGCGGAAGGATACCGGATCCTCTTCGATGAGCTCGAGTCGATGCTCGCCGAGATCACGGGGTTCGACCGGGTGTCGCTCCAGCCGAATGCCGGTTCGCAGGGTGAATTGACGGGACTCCTCGTGATCCGGCGGTACCATGAGAGTCGGGGCGAGGGTCGGCGCGACGTGTGTCTGATCCCGCAGTCCGCGCACGGGACGAACCCGGCGAGTGCGACCATGGCCGGGCTGCGCGTGGTCGTGGTCCGCTCGGATGAGAACGGCAACATCGATCTGGACGATCTGCGCGCGCAGGCGGAGCGGCACCGCGACGACCTCGCCGCGCTGATGGTGACCTACCCATCGACGCACGGGATCTTCGAGGAGGGGATCCGCGAGATCTGCGAGATCGTCCACCGCAACGGCGGCCAGGTCTACCTGGACGGCGCGAACATGAACGCGATGGTGGGGTTGTGCCGGCCGGCCGAGTTCGGCGCGGACGTGGGTCACCTGAACCTGCACAAGACGTTCTGCATCCCGCACGGCGGCGGCGGCCCGGGGATGGGTCCGATCGGCGTCGCCGCACACCTCGCGCCGTTCCTGCCGGGCCACCCGGTCGTGCCGATCGGCGGCGCGGACGCGATCGGCCCGGTCGCCGCGGCGCCGTGGGGGAGCCCGGACATCCTGCCGATCTCGTGGATGTACATCCGCATGATGGGAGGCGAGGGGCTCAAGCGCGCCAGCGAGGTGGCGATCCTGAACGCCAACTACATCGCCCGCCGGCTCGAGGGCCACTACCCCGTGCTGTACCGGGGGCGCAACGGCACGGTCGCACACGAATGCATCATCGATCCGCGACCGCTCCGCGCCACCTCCGGCGTGGATGCGACGGACATCGCGAAGCGGCTCATGGATTACGGCTTCCACGCGCCCACGGTCTCGTTCCCGGTGGCGGGGACGCTCATGATCGAGCCGACCGAGAGCGAGTCGAAGGAAGAGCTGGACCGGTTCTGCGATGCGCTCATCCTGATCCGCGAAGAGATCCGCGACATCGAGGAGGGCCGCCTGGACCGGAACAACAACCCGTTGAGGAACGCGCCGCACACGGCCGACGTAGTCACCGCGGACACGTGGGATCGGCCGTACTCCCGCGAGCGCGCGGCGTATCCGGCGCCGTGGACGCGCGAGCACAAGTTCTGGCCCTCCGTCGGGCTGGTCGACGCCGCCGCCGGCGACCGCAACCTGGTGTGCGCGTGTCCGCCGGTCGAGGAGTACGCGGGGGAGGGCTAGGGCTGGGGAGTTCCCGGGTGGGAGTGCGGTGGTGGGGAGGATGACCCGGGGAGGGCCGGGAGCTGGATGGGAACTGCCGGGAGCGGGAGCGGGAACGTTTACGTTTACGGGAAACGGGAGCGGGCCGCGCACCCGCACGCGCACGGGAGGGCCATTCATGGACTGGCGCCTGATCGTCGATGCCGTGCCGCGGTGCGGCGCGGAGAACATGGCGTTCGACCAGGCGCTGCTCGAGGGCGTACAGGCGGGTGGGCGCCCGGTGCTGCGACTCTACCGGTGGGCGCCGGCGTGTCTTTCGCTCGGGCGGAACCAGCCGACGCCCGGGCGGTCGCTGGCGAATTCGGCGGCAGCGCGCGGCATCGACGTCGTGCGGCGGCCGACGGGCGGCGGCGCCGTCTATCATGACCGCGAGCTGACCTACGCGGTAGCGGTTCCGGTCGGCGCGCTGGGCACGCCGCGCGAGAGCTACCACGCGGTGCATCGCGCGCTGGCCGTGGGGCTGCGGCGGTTGGGTGTGGCGGCGGAGCCGGCGGCGGTGGGCGGACCGGGTCCCAGGGGCGGGTCGCCGGTCGGCACGTGCTTCCGCGCCGCTGCGCCGGGTGAGGTCGTGGTAGGTGGACGCAAGCTGGTGGGGAGCGCGCAACGCTGCGAGCGGCGTACACTGCTCCAGCACGGCTCGATCCTGGTCGAGGACGGGCAGCGGGTCGTCGCGGAGCTGCTCGGCGAGGCGGCGCCGCGAGCGGAGACGGGCGCGACGTCGCTCGCGACGCTCCTGAACGGCGTACCTTCGTGGCCGGAGCTGGTGGCCGCGGTGGTCGCGGGTTTCGAGATGGCGGCCGGCATCGCTTTTGCCCGCGCTGGGGCCAGCCGCGCGGAACTCCGCCGGATCCGGGACCTCACGGCGCACTTCCGCTCCGCCGCCTGGACCTGGCGGCGGTGATCCCGATCCTTCGCCGGAGGCGGTGAATGCACGCAGTACACGGTACGCCCCATGCGCCGCGATGCCCGGGGCTGCTCGGTCTCCTGGTCCTCTTCATGGCGCTGGGCGCGTGCCGCGGTGAAGAGCGCGGCGGCGGTCCCGTCACGGGCGCGCCCGTGCGCGGCGGGACTGCGGTGGTCGGCAAGCGGACCGCGTTCGGCGGCTTCAATCCGGTCACGAACACCGACATCTACACGGATGAGCTGATGAAGTACGCGCTCTTCACGCCGCTCATCCAGTACGACGAGGATCTCGAGGTCCGGCCGTACCTGGCGCAGTCGTGGGAGTTGCTGGGGGATACGGCGGTGCTCTTCCATCTGCGCCGCGACGTACACTGGCACGATGGGCCGCTCGTGACGGCGGAGGACGTGGCCTTCACGTTCGATCTCGCGAAGAACCCTGAGACGGCATCGCTGCTGAACTCCGCGTACCTGAGCCGGGTCGAGAGCGCCGAGGTCATCGACAGCTTCGCGATCCGCTTCGACTTCAGCCGACCGCACGCGCAGGCGCTCGAGGACTTCTGGTGGGCGCCGCTGCCGCGGCACCTCCTCGAAGACGTTCCGCCCGCGCAGCTCCGCACCGCGCCGTACAACCGCGCCCCCGTGGGCAGCGGGCCGTACCGCTTCGTCGAGCGGCGTGCGAACGAGCGCCTGGTCATCGCCCGGGACTCGATGTTCCCCGAAGCGCTGGGCGGACCGCCGTACCTGGACCGCGTCATCTTCCGGATCATCCCGGAGGCGCCGACCATGCTGACGGAGCTGATCACGGGCGGCGTGGACGTCGATCTCCCGGTCTTCCCCGACCAGGCCGCGCAGATCGAGTCCAGCCCGGACCTGCGGCTGTTCGCCTTTCCGGGCCGCACCTTCTATTACATCGGCTGGAACACCCGCCGGGCGCCGTTCGACGATGCGCGGGTCCGGCGCGCGATGACGTTCGCGATCGACCGCGGCGCAATCATCGCCGCGCTGCTCGAAGGCTACGGCACGCCGGCCGTGGGCCCGATCCCGCCGTGGAGCCCGCTCTTCCCGGAACAGGTGCAGCCGCTGCCCCACGACACGGCCCGCGCCGCGCGCCTCCTGAGCGACGCGGGATGGATCGACCGCAACGGCGACGGCATCCGCGAGAACGCCGCCGGCCGAGCGCTGCGCTTCACGCTCCTGACCAGCCAGGAGAGCCCGTTGAACCGCGCGATCGCCGAGGTCGTACAGAGCGACCTCCGCGCGGTCGGCGCCGGCGTGGAGATCCAGCCCCTCGAGTTCCAGACGCTGCTCACCCGCCACCGCGGCCGTGACTTCGATGCCGTCCTGACCAACTGGGTCCTCGACAATTTCCAGGTCGCGTCGGCGCCGAGCGCGCTCTTCCATTCGCGCTGGGCCGATGTGCCCGGCTCGGCCAACCGCAGTTCGTTCGCGAACCCTCGAGCCGATGCGCTCATCGAGCGCGGCGCCGCCGCAACGGATCCGGACAGCGCCCGCGCGATCTGGGCGGAGTTCACGGAGCTGCTCCGGGAAGAACAGCCGTTCACCTTCCTGTTCTGGCTCAATGAACTGGCTGCATCGCGCCAGCGCATCCAGGGCGTCGTCATGGACCCGCGCGGCGAGCTGGTGAGCATCGCCGACTGGTGGCTCCCGGGCGGAGAACGCCGCTAGCGACGGGGGATCACGGGCAGCCATGGGCGCTTATCTCATCCGCAGGACACTCGGCGCGATCCCGCTCCTCCTCGGGGTCGCCACGCTGATCTTCGTCGTGCTCAACCTCGCGCCCGGCGATCCCACGGCGTATTACGTCCGCCCCGGCGTGCCGCCCGCCGTCCTCGAGCAGATCCGCAGCAACTTCGGGCTCGACCAGCCGCTCCACATCCGGTACCTGCACTGGCTCGGCGCATTCATCACCGGCGACTTCGGCTACTCGTTCGGCCAGGGTCGTCCGGTCGCGGACGTCATCCTGGATGCCCTGCCCAACACGCTGATCCTGGCCGGCGCCGCTCTGGTGCTCGTCTTCCTGCTCGGCATCGCGATCGGCGTCTTCCAGGCGGTCCGCCAGCATTCGGCCGTCGACAGCGCGCTCAGCGTGACGTCCCTCTTCTTCTATTCGATGCCATCCTTCTGGCTGGGACTCATGCTCATGCTCGTCTTCGCCCTCAAGGCGTACCAGTGGGGGTGGCCGGTCGCGCTGCCACCCACCGGTGTGACGAGCATCGATTACGACTTCCTCCCCTTCTGGCAACGGGTGGGCGACCGGCTCGCCCACCTCGTGCTGCCGACCGCAACGCTGACGCTCGTTCTCGCCGCCGGCGTCGCGCGCTACACCCGCGGCCAGATGCTCGAAGTGGTCCGCCAGGACTACATCCGGACGGCCCGCGCCAAGGGACTCCCCGAACGGGTCGTCATCCTCAAGCACGCGCTGCGCAATTCGCTGCTCCCGGTCATCACGCTGCTCGGCCTCTACCTACCGTTCCTGTTCAGCGGCGCGGTCTTCGTCGAGGTCATCTTCGCCTGGCCGGGGATGGGACGCGTCATTGTGGATGCCATCTTCCAGCGCGACTACCCGGTGGTCATGGCGACGGGCTTCATCTTCGCGGCCATGGTCGTGGCGGGGAACCTGATCGCCGACGTGCTGTACGCAGTCGCCGATCCGCGGATCCGGTATGACTGACGGACGCCGCCTCCATGGCTGAGCAGCACCGGCACGCGCAGCCGGATGCCGAGTCGATGCCGCCCGGGCCCGTGTTGGCACCGGCGGATCGGGCGGGCGCACTCGCGGAGGAGCCGCCGCAAGAGCCGGCGCCCGTCTACGCGCGGATCCTCTCCGCGCTGCTCCCCGGGGTCGGTCAACTCGCGGTGGGCGCGTGGGCGCGCGGGATGGCGCTCCTCCTCGCCTGGGGACTGGTCCTGGCGATCCTCTCCCTCTCGAGCGACCGCATCATGGCGATCCCGGCGCGTGGCTCGGTGGATGACTACGTCGCCGCGATCACGCTCCTGCTGGCACTGGCGTCGATCTGGGTGTACGCGCAGCGGGACCTCGTGCCGCGGCGGCCGCGCAGCCGCGGCGACTCGCAGTGGCGCATCGCGGCGCGGCTGTTCCGTCGCAACCGTCTCGCCATGGCCGGGCTCGGCGCGCTGGTCATCCTCTATTTCGTCGCACTGCTCGCGCCGCTGCTCGCGCCGTACGACCCCATTGCCCAGGGCGACATCGTCCGCACGGGGTACCTGCCGCCATCGGCCGAGTACTGGCTCGGCACCGACCAGTTCGGACGCGACGTCTTGAGCCGCATGATCTTCGGCGCGCGCATCTCGCTCTCGATCGCGTTCGTCGCCGTCGGCATCAGCATCACGCTCGGGACGCTGCTCGGCGCCGTGGCCGGCTATCTCGGCGGCCGCGGCGATGCCGTGATCATGCGCTTCACCGACATGGTCCTCGCGTTCCCGCGCCTCGTGCTGCTGATCATGATCGTCGCCCTCTTCAGGGCATCCATCCCGCTGATCATCGTGGTGCTCGGCCTGACGCAGTGGCCGGGCACGGCGCGCATCGTCCGCGGCGAAGTGCTGAGCCTGAGGGAGCGCGAGTTCATCACCGCGGCGCAGGCGCTCGGGATGAGCCGGCCACGGATCATCCTGCGGCACCTGATCCCGAACGTGCTCGCACCCGTGATCGTCGCGGCGACGCTCGGGATCGGCAACACGATCGTGCTCGAAGCCGGGCTGTCGTTCCTGGGACTGGGCGTGCCGCCGCCCACGCCGTCCTGGGGGAACATGGTCGCCGACGGCCGGCAGAACCTGATCGGCGCGTGGTGGGTCGCCACCTTTCCGGGCCTGGCCATCGTCCTGACCGTGCTGGCCTTCAACCTGGTGGGCGATGGGCTGCGCGATGCACTGGATCCGAGGTTGAGGACGTGATGCCGCCGCTCCTGGAAGTCATCGACCTGCGTACGTACTTCGAGACCGAATCCGGCGTCGCACGCGCGGTCGACGGCGTCTCGTTCTCGCTCGAGGCGGGCGAGATGCTGGGGATCGTGGGCGAGAGCGGGAGCGGGAAGTCCGTGACGTCGCTCTCGTTGATGCGGCTGGTGCCGGAGCCGCCCGGCCGGATCCAGCCCGGCAGCTCGGTCCGGTTCAAAGGCGAGGATCTGCTGGCGGCGCCGGAAGAGCGGATGCGGCGAATCCGCGGCAACGACATCGCGATGATCTTCCAGGAACCGATGACGTCGCTGAATCCGGTCTACCCGGTGGGGGACCAGATCGTGGAATCGCTGCGGTTCCATCGCGGCTCGGGGAAGCGGGAGGCGCGGGCGCGGGCGATCGAGCTGCTCCGCCTGGTCGGGATCGCGGCGCCGGAGCAGCGGGTCGACGCCTATCCCCACCAGTTGTCGGGCGGCATGCGGCAGCGCGTCATGATCGCAATGGCGCTGGCGTGCGAGCCGGACCTGCTGATCGCCGACGAGCCGACGACGGCGCTGGACGTGACGATCCAGGCGCAGATCCTGGAACTGCTGGCCGAGCTGCGCGAGCGCCTCGGAATGGCCGTGATCCTGATCACGCACGACCTGGGCGTGGTCGCGGAAGTGTGCGACCGCGTCGTCGTGATGTACGGCGGTCGGATCATGGAGGAGGGCCGCGTCGACGACATCTTCGCCGACCCGCGCCATCCCTACACGCGCGGCCTGTTGCGCGCGATCCCGCGGCTCGACCGGCCGGTCGAACGCCTCGCCGTGATCCCGGGCACGGTGCCGAGCCCCGTCGCCTGGCCGGTCGCCTGCCGCTTCCACCCCCGCTGCCCCTACGGCTGGGATCTGTGCGTCGAGGCGGAGCCCCCACTGCTCCGCGCGGGCCCGGGCCACACCTCACGCTGCTGGCTCGAAGAGCACCCCGAGCGCCGCGAGGCGGTGGACCGCGAGTACGGCCCGTACGGCGGCGGCGTCGGCCGGACGCCCGCCGAGTCGTATCACCGGCGCGCCGCGGCCGAAGATGCCGCCACGCCGCCCGAACTCGCGCCGCCGGCCGCACCCGCGGAACCGCTCGCGGGCGATCCCGATATCGAAGAGGATGTCGAGCGGTGAGCGGGAACGGCGGATCGGGGCCGGGGTCGGCGGCCCGATGTCCGGAGAGGATGGAATGAGGGACGCCATCGAGGGTCTGCCCCCGGCGAAGGGCGACAGTGACGTGCGCGGGCGGACGCCCGCGGAGTTGCCGGCGCCGCCCGACGCGATCCTCGACGTGCGCGGACTCCGGAAGTATTTCCCGATCCGTCGCGGCCCCCTCGGCCGGACGACCACCTGGGTGCGCGCCGTCGATGACGTCGACTTCTGGGTGCGCCGCGGCGAGACGCTCGGGCTCGTAGGCGAGTCCGGCTCGGGGAAGACGACCACGGGCCGGACCGTGCTCCGCCTCCTCGAACCGACCGCCGGAACCGCTCGCTTCGACGGCGTCGACATCTTCTCGATGGATGCCGCTGCGCTGCGGCGCCTCCGGCGGCGCGCCCAGATGGTCTTCCAGGACCCGTTCGGCTCGCTCAACCCCCGCATGACCGTCGGAGACACCCTGCGCGAGGCGCTTCAGGTCCACGGCCTCGCCCGCGGACGCGCCCGCGACGCACGCGTCCGCGAGCTGCTCGATCTCGTCGGCCTCTCGCCCGACCACGCGCAGCGCTACCCCCACGAGTTCAGCGGCGGCCAGCGCCAGCGCATCGGCATCGCGCGCGCGCTCTCCGTCGAACCCGACTTCATCGTGTGCGACGAGCCCGTCTCGGCACTCGACGTCTCCGTTCAGGCCCAGGTCCTGAACCTCATCCAGGACCTCCAGGCCCGGCTCGGGCTCGCCTACCTCTTCATCGCCCACGACCTGAGCGTGGTCGAACACGTCAGCGACCGCATCGCCGTCATGTACCTCGGCCGGATCGTCGAGATCGGCGCCACGACCGACGTCATTCGCTCGCCCCGCCACCCCTACACCCGCGCGCTCCTCTCCGCCGTGCCGGTGCCCGAGCCGCACCGGCGCCGCGGACGCATCGTCCTCTCCGGCGACATCCCCAGCCCCGCCGCGCCTCCCAGCGGCTGCCCCTTCCATCCCCGCTGCCCTCACCCGCTCAAGGACGCGGACTGCGCCCGGATCGTCCCGCCCCTCGCCGAAAAGGCGCCGCTCCAGTTCGCGGCGTGCATCAAGGAACCGGCTTACATCCCCTGAGGAAAAGCTCCTGCGCGGGCGCGTGCGCGGGCGCGAACGGACATCTCATGCTCCAGGGTCGGCCGCGGGCGCATGGAGAACGCGGAACGCGCCAACCCCTTGACATGAAACGGGCACACGCATACGATTCTCACAACTTCATGTCGAGGATGGTACGTTTCCCATCAGTCTGCTCCCACGTACCGGTGCGCATCCGTGTCGACGGAAGTTACTTTGAGCGGCTCGGCACCTTCGCTACGATGCTGCTGCAACTCCCGGGTGCATAAGCTCCGGATCCGACGTTCACCCGACTCGAGCGGTGGCCCATCCGGCTTGCGATGGTGTCGAACGTCGCTCCATTGCTCGGGTTTCTCGACACGGTGCTCGGCATGATCGAAGCGTTCGCCGCCCACCGGAACGCGGGCGAGGTGGACGCGCAGTTGGTCGCCGGTGGCATCAAGGTTGCACTGGACACGACGGCCGCCGGACCGACCATCGCCATCCCGGCGGCGATCGCGCATACATCGTGATGCGGATCGATGGGATGGTGATCGACATGGAGGAGTCGGCGCGGAAGATGAGCGGGGCGCTGCATGCGCAGGAAGCGAGAGCTATCGTCAGCGGGTGATCGGGGCATGAGTAGACCCGAAGTTCCGTGTGAGGGCCACCTTACCGGTGGCCCTTCGCGTTGGAGTCGTCTTGCGGCACTCGTGAGCGTCGTCGCGGCGGCGTGTTCCGGCGTGGGTCCATCGCACGACCCGACGCCGGCGGAAACCGGTGTGCTCGAGCCGCTCCAGGTCTACCGCCAGCTCGGCATGCTCGCGGGGCCGGAGCGGTTTCCGGCGGTGGCGAGTTTCGCCACGATGGCGGGGCCGAGCGATTCGACCTACGTCCTGTTCGGCCTTTCCCTGCCGAACAGTGCATTGCGCTTCCAGCGCGAGGGTCCGGCGTTCGTCGGCCGCTACACGGTGTCGTTGAAATTCGCGCAGGACAGCCAGCAGGTGCGCGAGGTGGGCGGGGAGCAGGTGGTCCGCGTACCGACGTTCGCGGAGACCAGCCGGACGGACGAGAGCGTGGTCTATCAGACGGCGGTCGCGCTCGTGCCGGGAGAGTACGTGGTGACGGTGGAGGCGCGGGACGGGTCGGGCGGCCAGGGGTTCGAGGCGCGCGACACCCTGGTGGTCCCGGCGTTCGGGACCGGCAAGCCGGCGTTGTCGGCACCGATGCTCGTCTACCGCGCCGAAGCGCGGAGTTCCGAGGACACCACGCCGGAGCTGATCGTCAACCCGCGGCACACGATCGCGTACGGTGGGGATGCGCCGCGACTCTACATCGAAGGATACGGCTATCCGGTCGGCAGATCGGTCCAGGTCCGGGTGCTGGACGATGCCGAGGAGGAGGTGTGGCGGACCGAGGCGGTGCTCGAGGGGGCGGATGGGGAGATGCGTCACGCGATCGTCGAGATCCCGACGTCAACACTGCCGCTGGGCCGGCTCTGGGTCGAGACCATGGTACCCGGCGACTCCGCGGCCGCGCAGCGCGTACCGCTGGTCGTGACGATCTCCGATCAATGGATGGTCGCCAACTTCGAGGAAATGCTCGAATTCCTCGAGTACATCGCCTACGATGATGAGCTGGACTCGCTGCGGAATGCGACCCCGGAGGAGCGGGCGGCGCTGTGGGACAACTTCTGGGAGCGCCGCGATCCGATCCCCGCTTCGCCGATCAACGAGTTCCGCGAACAGTTCTTCGAGCGGATCCGCACGGCCACGCTCTACTTCGAGGAGGCGGGGACGCCGGGCTGGAAGACGGACCGCGGCGAAGTCTTCATCGTCCTCGGGCCGCCCGACCAGGTGTTCCAGCGGGACTTCCGGCGGATGGCCTCGGCACGGCCGGCGATCTATGAGTGGCTCTACGACAGATTGCCGGGCGGACGCGTCGTCCTCACGTTCGTCGACCGTTACGAGTTCGGGCGGTACGAACTGACGCCGCCATCGCGATCCGCGTTCCGGGCCGCGGCCGCGCGAGTGCGGCCGGACAACTGACGAGCGTGCGATTCCTCGGCGCACCTGTTGCAATGATGCATACGGGGGCGGATCCTGCGGGTCCGCCCTCGTGTAGTGCATGGACCGATTCTCCGGCGGACACGATCCCATGGGCTCCCGCTACCTCGTGATGCTGATCCTCTTCGTGGCGGCAATGCTCGGCCCGGCACTGCTCGGGCGGGGGGGGTCGCCCGCATCCCAGGGGCCGGATACGCCGGGCGTCCCTCCGGAGGCGCTGCACGCGCTGAGGCAGGGGCGGTATTGGCGTGCGAGTCGGATCCTCGAGGATTACCTGGCGCTGGTGCCGGATCCGGAGCCCACCACGGTGCTGCTCGCCGCGCAGGCGGAAGCCGGCTGGGGAGATTGGGCGGAGGTCGAGCGCCTGCTCGCGGGTCGCGGCTGGCTGGACACGGTGGCGGGCGGTTACGGCTGGAGCCTGCTCGGGCGGAGCCGCTACGCACTCGAACGCTGGGCCGAGAGCGGCGAGGCGCTCGCGCGCTACCTCCAGCTCTCGACGGGGAGTGGAGAGCGCGAACGCGGCCTCGCGGAGGCGCGGCGCGGCCTGGCATTGACGGGCGCCGGCGCTGCACCGGCGGCGGTCGAGGCCTTCGACCGGGCGGCCGCCTTGCTCCCGCAGCTCGGGGACTGGATCGCGATCTTCGCCGCAGAGGCGGCAGCGGCGGCGGGCGATACCGCCACCGTGCGAGCGCGGCTGGCCGGCACGGAGCCCCGGCTCGCGCGCGAATGGGGATGGCGGTTGCGCATCCAGGCCTTCCGCAACGCGAACGACCCCGCCGCCGCGCGCGAGGCCGCCGAGGCCGCCGCCGAGCACCTCGACACCGCGGCCGGTCGCGCGGATGCCTGGCTGATCATCGGCGAATTGCGGCTCGGCGAAGGCGATGAGGCCGGTGCGCGGACCGCCTTCCGCCGCGCCATGGCTGCGTCGCCCTCTTCTGCGGCGGCCGTGGATGCCGCACGGCGGCTCAGCGAGTTGGGCGGACTCACGCCGGAGGACCAGCTCCGCATCGGTCGGATCTACCTGCGTCACGGGAACCTGCACCGCGGCATCGCGGGCCTGAGCGCGTACCTGGACTCCGGCCGCGGCTCGGCGCTCGATCGCGCCCAGATCCGCCTCGAACTCGGCCGCGCGTATTTCGGTCTGGGTCGGTACCGCGACGCGGAGCGGCGGCTGCTCGCGCTGGCGGAGGATGCGCCTTCGGCGCGCATCGCCGCCGAAGCGCTGTTCCTGGCCGGGCGGGCGCAGTACCGGCAGGGCCGCGATGATGCCGGCCAGGCGACGTTCTTGCGGACGGCGGAGCGCTTCCCGCACCAGGTGGCGGCCGCCAAGGCGCTCTTCCTGGTTGCGGATCTGAGCCACGATGACGGCGAGCTGGACCGGGCGCGCGAGTTCTACCGTCGCACTGCGGCGGCCCTGCCGAATCTCAACGAGGCGGGGCTTGCGCTCATGCGCCTTGGTGGGATGGCGTTCCTTGCGGGCGATCTCGAGGGCGCGGCGGCGGTCTTCGAGGAGTATCGTCGTCTGCATCCGGACGGCCGGCGCTACCAGCAGGCCACGTACTGGGCGGCGAAGGCGTACGGCGAGCTGGGCCGCGAGGCGCTCGAGCGGGAGCGGCTCGAGGAGGTACGGCGTACGGACCCACTCTCCTGGTACGGCCTCCGTGCCGCGGAAGTGCTCGGGGCGGGGTTCCACGCCATCCCGCTCGAGCCGGCGCCGCCGGAGGATCGGCAGGTGGAGGGCGCGGTCGCGGCTGCGCTGGTGCGGCTCGACCTGTTGCGCGAGCTCGGGCGCGACGATGCCGCGGCGTTCGAGGTCGACCGTCTCGAAGACCACTTCTCCCGCATCGATGACGCGCTCTACGCGCTTGCCGAATCGTTCAACGCGCGCGGCTATACCACCACCGGGATCCAGCTCGGCTGGGACATCTACCGGCGCGAAGGCGCGTGGAACCCGCGGCTGCTCCGGATCATCTATCCGTTCCCGTACCGGAACCTGATCGTGGCCGAGGCCCGCGAGCGCGGACTCGATCCCTTCTTCATCGCCGGGCTGATCCGCCAGGAGTCGATGTTCAACGCCGATGTCCACAGTCCTGCGGGCGCGATCGGGCTGATGCAGATCATGCCGCGGACGGGCGCGGGGCTGGCGCGGACGCTCGGCGTGGATCGCTTCTCGAGCGCTCTGCTCGAACGCCCCGAGATCAACATCCATCTCGGGATCAAGTACGTCGCCGACCTGCTGGACCGTTACGACCGCCGGTTGACGGCGGTCCTCGCGGCATACAACGCCGGACCGCAGCGCGTGACGCGCTGGTCGCAGTTCCCCGAGTACGCCGACGAGGAACTGTTCGCCGAGCGGATCCCGTACGCGGAGACGCGACACTACGTGAAGGTGGTCCAGCAGAACGCGCTCATCTACGCGGCGCTCTACGGCGACACGGCCACTGCGGCGCCCTCGCGAGGCGACTGATTGACTCCGACCCGGCGGGTCGACCGCGCGCGCCGCGCGGGCACGGATGCGCGCGAAGCCGCGCGGAAAGCGATCCACGTCGTGGCATCCGGCGCCGCCGCGGCCCTCGCGGCCACGCTGCCCGGCCGCACCCTGCGCCCGCTCTTCCTCGGTGCGCTCGTGATCGCCGTGGCAGTCGAAGTCGCGCGCGCGCTGAACCCTGCCGCGCGCCGACTCTTCCGCCGCGCCTTCGGCCCCATGCTCCGCGCCCGCGAGGCGCACGGCATCACCGGTGCGACGACACTCGCGGCCGGCTTCTTCGCCGCCGTCTTCCTCGCGCCTCCGCGATTCGCCGCCGCCGGCATCCTCGCCGCCGGGATCGGCGATGCCGCGGCCGCTCTGGTCGGCCGGCGCTACGGCCGACACCGCCTGGCCGCCGGCCGCACGCTCGAGGGCACTGCCGCCTGCTTCGTCGCGGCACTCGCGGCGGCGTACGCCATGCCAGGGATCGACGCCCCCGCCGCGGTGGCCGCCGCCGCCACCACCGCCCTCGTCGAGGCACTCCCCTTCCCCTTCGATGACAACCTCGTTCTGCCGCCCGTCGCCGCCGTCGCCGCCGTCGCTGCGCGGGCCGCCGCGCCGCTTACAGGCTGAGCGTACCGAAGACAAGATTTTGCTTGACATCGGTCGCACGCCGTTCTTAGCTTGGGGAGCGCTGGGCGGCAGGACCGCGTCAACCCTTCGTAGGAGGACAGCTTCAATGGCCAGAGGCAGGGTCAAGTGGTTCAATGATTCCAAGGGGTACGGATTCATTGAGCAGGCCGACGGCGAGGACGTATTCGTCCATTTCTCCGCCATCACCATGGACGGTTTCAAGACACTCGCCGAAGGCGAAGAGGTCGAGTTCGAGGTGCGGCAGACGGACAAAGGGCTCCAGGCGGCCAACGTGTCGAGAGTCTAGCGAGAACTCGGGCCATTGAACTCGGACCAGGCGTCCCGCCAGGAATGGTGGGGCGCCTGGTCGTTTGTGGGGTGCGGGCGCGAGCGGGTAGGTGCGCGCGTGCACTCGCCACCCCGTTCCGTCCGGGACGACGCCGTCTCGGCCTCGGCTCGTCGCTTCGCCGATCCGCCAGCGGTCACCGGGGTATAAGGGCTGGAGCGCAATCCAACCAAGGGCAAAGCATGGGCGACACGCCGACGAAGACGCGGCCCCGACTCTTCCTGATCGACGGGTACGCACTGATCTACCGCTCGTTCTTCGCGATGATCAGCCGGCCGCTGACCACGTCGCGGGGTGAGAATACCTCGGCGGCGTGGGGGGTGACGAAGTTCCTCATGAAGATCCTCGAGGAGCACGAGCCCGATTACCTCGGCGTGGTGCTGGATGCCGGGACGAGCCAGCGGACGGAGCGGTATCCGGCGTACAAGGCGACGCGGGAGAAGATGCCGGACGAGTTGCGGGCGTCGATGCCGCGGATCGAGCAGGTGCTGCGCGGGTTCCGTGTCCCCGTGCTCACGCTCCCGGACCACGAGGCGGATGACGTGATCGGCACGCTCGCGGTCCGGGCGGTCGAGGATGGTCTGGAAGCGGTGATCGTCTCGGGCGACAAGGACTTCTACCAACTCATCCGGCCGGGGATCTGCCTGTTGAACCCGGGTCGCGGCGGTCCGGCGGGCGTCGAAGAGGAATGGGTCGACGTGCGGAACGCGTCCGTGCGACTGGGCGTGCCGCCGGAGCGGGTGACCGACTACCTGGCGCTGATCGGAGATACATCGGACAACGTGCCGGGCGCCCGGGGGATCGGCCCGAAGACGGCGATCCAGCTCATCGAGGCGTACGGCCCGGTCGAGGAGGTACTGGCGCACATCGACGAGATCCGGGCGAAGCGGGCGCGGGAGGCACTCGAAGCGCACCGCGAGGATGTGCTTCTCTCGAAGGAGCTGGTGACGATCCGCCAGGACCTCCCCATCGAGCTGGACCTCGATGCGCTGCGCGTCACCGAGCCGGACCGCGAGGCGCTGCACCGCACGTTCATCGAGCTCGAGTTCCACTCGCTCGCGCGGGATTTCACGGGCCCGGCCGAGCCCGCCGAGCGCGTCGAGGGGGATTACCGCCTGATCGACACGCCCGCGGCGGTGGCGGAGCTGGTCGAGCGGGCGCGGGACCAGGGCGAGTTCGCGCTCGACACGGAGACGACGGCCGTCGACCCGACGCGCGCCGACCTGGTCGGGATCAGCATCGCGCTGGCGCCGGGCGTGGCGTATTACCTGCCGTTCGGCCATCGCGCGCCGGCCGAGCCGGGCCTCGAACAACAGCCGCCACGGAACCTGCCGCCCCTCGACTCCGAGGCGATGCGGCCGCTCGTCGCGCTCCTCGAGGATCCGCGGGTTCGCAAGATCGGCCAGAACCTGAAGTACGACCTGCTGGTGCTGCGCCGCGCGGGCGTGGCACTGCACGGCGTCGCCTTCGACACCATGATCGCGTCGTACGTGATCGACCCCGGCCGCCGCGAGCACGGCCTGGACTCGCTGGCACTCCAGTACCTGGACTACCGGACGATCACGTACGAGGAGCTGTGCGGCAAGGGGAAGTCGCAGATCCCGATCGCCGAGTGCCCGCTCGATCGCGTGACCCGGTACGCCTGTGAGGATGCCGATGTCGCGCTCCGGCTCCGCGACCTGTTCGAGGACGAGCTCGAACGCTTTTCACTCACCGAGCTGTTCGGCCGCATCGAGATGCCGCTCATCGACGTGCTCGCCGACATGGAGTGGGCGGGGATCCGCATCGATCCCGAGTTCTTCGCCGCACTCGCCGTCAAGCTCGAACGCGAGCTCGAATTGATCCGCCAGGAGATCCACAAACTGGCGGGCACCGAGTTCAACATCGGCTCGACGCCGCAGCTCCGGGAAGTGATGTTCGAGCGGCTCGGGCTGCCCGTGGTCAAGAAGACGAAGACCGGTCCGTCCACGGATGCCAGTGTGCTCGAAGAACTGGCGGCCCAGGGGCACGCGTTCCCGCGGTTGCTGCTCGAATACCGGCAGCTCGACAAGCTCAAGGGGACGTACGTGGATGCACTGCCCGCGCTGGTGAACCCCGAGACGGGCCGGATCCACACGAACTTCAACCAGACGGTGGCGGCGACGGGACGGCTCTCGTCGAGCGATCCGAACCTCCAGAACATCCCGATCCGCACGGAATTGGGCGCCGAGATCCGCAAGGGTTTCATCCCCGCGGACGGCTGTCTCTTCCTCGCGGCGGACTACTCGCAGATCGAGTTGCGGATCCTGGCCCACCTCTCGGGCGATCCGGCGTTCGTCGAGGCGTTCCGCCACGGCGTGGACATCCACCGCCAGACCGCGGCGCTCGTCTTCGACGTCCTCCCCGAGGACGTCACGCCCCGGATGCGCGGTGCGGCGAAGACCATCAACTTCGCGACCATCTACGGGATCGGCCCCTTCGCGCTCGCCCGGCGCCTGGGGACGTCGCAGGCCGAGGCGCGGCGCTTCATCGACGCGTACTTCGAACGGTTCCCCGGTGTGCGCCGCTACCTGGACGAACAGATCGCGCACGCACGCGAGCACGGCTACGTCGAGACGCTGAGCGGACGGCGACGCTACATCCCCGAGGTCCGCAGCAAGGACTACAACGTCCGGCAGTTCGGCGAGCGAGCGGCGACGAATGCGCCGGTACAAGGGACCGCGGCCGACATCATCAAGATCGCGATGATCGACATCGGCCAGGCGCTCGCCCGCACGGGCTCGGCCGCCCGCATGCTCCTCCAGGTACACGACGAGCTCGTGTTCGAGGTCCCGGAAGCCGACATCGACGACACGCGCGCGATGGTCACCGAGCTGATGGAGGGCGCCTTCGAACTCGATGTCCCGCTCGAAGTCGCGACGGGCGTGGGGACGAACTGGTACGAGTGCAAGTGAGGCCGGGCTCCGTGGAATCCCTCGCGCCTCGAGCCTCCCCGGGGCGTGGCCGTGTCGGGATCGGGACAGGGATCGGGCGACGGGCGACCCGGCATCGCCGCCTGCTCGCTCCCGGACATGCTCGGCGCCGGTCCGGTGCGCGTGCCCGCGGCTCCACTCCGCCCTGCTACGGCTGGAAATGCGGTCCCCGTCCGCGCGTCCAGAGGACCAGTGCGCCGCCGGCCGCCGATGCCTCGAGGCCGTAGCGGATCGCGGCGTCCATGCCCCGGACGTACTCGATGCTCTCGATGTTGTCGACACGCAGGGAGCGGAGGTACTCGACTCCCCCGGAGATCGGGACCCCGTCGATGACCACCGGCATGCAGACGTCCCCGCCCAGGATCGACATGATCCGGCGGGTCGATCGGATGCAGTAGCCGATGATGGAGCCGGAGCTGCTCCGCACCGGAGTGATCGACAGCCCTGGAAAGCGCCGGACGAGGGTGATGACCGTCGTCCCCCGTTGGCGCGCGTCGTCGATGGCCTTGCCGGTGATCACATACCCGGTTTCGGTCGACAACATATTGCCGAGCTGCATGGTAGCCCGGCGTCGCCGCCCTTCGACCTCGATCTCGTCGAGCGCGATCGGTCGCGGCGCGAGCGTGAAGCGCACGACGCTCTCGACACCGGCCTCGAGATCGACCGCCTCGCGGTGCGTGCCGTAGGAAATGTGCTCGAGGGTGACCACGCTCCGGCCCGCCTCGAGCCCTTCGAACCGGAAGCCGCCCGCGTCATCCGTCAGCTCGGTCCTCTCGCCCGCCTGCATCACTGCTCCCGCGACGGGCGCGCCGCTCTGCGCATCCACGACCCGGCCGGAGAGCGCGCTCCGCTCGCCCAGCTCCGGTTGCGGCCTTCGCTCCATCACCGTGAGCGAGCTCCTGCCCAGCCCCATCTCGACCTCGAGGTCCGCGCGCGCCCACGGCGCCGCCGGCACACTGAAGGCGAGGGAGCCGCGCCCGCTGCCCAGTGCCTCGACACTGGCCGTCACCGGCACGCCCACGGGCACGCCACAGGCACGGTAGCGACCGGCCGCGTCGGTGCGGGCAACCTGACCGTACGCCATGCCCGCGGGCACCGCCGCAGAGTCCCACAACAGCGTCACCCACGCCAGCGGCAGCGGCACGCCGCTCCCGCTTGCATAGACCACCCCGACCACCGCCGCACGGCCCTCTCCCTGCGCCTCCGCCGGACAGGTCGCCGCCAGCGCCGCGAGCGGTGAGGGGATCTCGAGCACCACATCGCGGACCTCCGCGCCGGCGCCCACCTCGAGCGCCTCCGAGAGCGGGCCGAAGTTGCCGCCGAACCCCGCCTGGAGCCGGTACCGCCCGGGCTCGGGCAGTCGCAGCGCGAACGCACCCGCCGTATCCACGAGCGCCTGCGCCCGCCGCTCGAATGCCGTATCGAAGGCGACGACCACCGCGCCCGCCGCCGGCTCATCACCGCCCGCCACCACCGCCCGGCCCACCACCGTCTGCGCGCCCGCAGGCGCCGCGGACACGGTGGCCAGCGAGAGCGCGGCGACGAGCGCGCACAGCACCTCGAGCGGCAGCGGTCGGACCGCCCGACTCGGCGTGGATCCCCTCACCGCCGCAACGGCCCGGGGGATCACGCGTCCCCGACGGATCCACGCGGCCCACGGCCGCCTCGCTGCACTCACTCGGCGTGTCGGCACGGCGCTCTCCACGACGTATCCTCCGTTACCGGAACCGGAGACCACCCGACCCCACCCCACACGCAGGATGCGTCCGGGGTCAGCGGGAAGTCAACACCTTCTGTCGGTTCCCGTCCCGATCCCCGCGGCGCGCACCGGGCGGCGCCCGTTCACTCGCCGTCCGCCGGCGCCCGCCCGTGGCGCGTATAGCGCCCGAAGAAGGCGGCGGCCGTCTCGAGATCGGCGGGTGCGAGGAACCCGGTCCCGAGTGCGGCACAGCCGCGCAGTGCGATTTCGAAGAGGTCCCGGGCGCGCGTGGCGACGGCGGGATCGGCCAGTCCGCTCTGGCCGGCGCATCGCAGGAGCGCGGGGTCGGGCCGGCCGAGCAGGTCCGCGGCGGCGGCGCGGCTGGCGGGGTGATAGGTGATCCCCGCGAGGAGCGCGATGGGTGCGGCGTACCAGCAGGGTCGCAGTGCGTCGATCGCGCGGACTTCGAGGTAGCCACGCGGCCGGACCTCGGGGAAGAGCGTCGTGAGGTGGCTGCGCCAATCGTCGGGGCCGACCTTGTCGGCGGCAAGCCAGTGCGCGAAGGGGCGCCAGTCGTCGCCGTTGCCGAGCAGCATGGCCGGCGCGTCGAGGGCGAACGCGAGGTATTCGGCGATGGCATCATCGCAGGGGAAGATGCCGGTCCGGCTCGGATCCAGCTCGCGCCAGACCTGTGCGCGGATGCTGCGATGGCCGGTCGGCCGACCCATGTAGCGGGGCGAATTGGCGAAGATCGCGATGAGGTAGGGTGCCGCGGCGTTGAGAACGCGCCAGGAGAGCGCCGGATCGGAACCGAAGTCCAGGCTGATCTGGACCGCCGCGGTCTGGCGCATCATGCGCGCGCCGAAGGGGCCCAGCGCGGCGAAGTAGTCGGCCATGCGCCGGTATCGCTCGGCGCGTAGACGCAGGGGCACGCGGTCGATCGGGTTGTGGGGGTCGATGCCGGTCCCGAGCAGCTCGATCCCGGCATCGGCGGCCGCGGCCTCGAGCGCGGGGATGACGGTGCGCAGGTGATCGAGGAGCGTCGTCGCGGAGCGGCAGGCGGGCGTGCTATACTCGATCTGGCCGCCGGGCTCGAAACCGATGATGCCGCCGTTCGGGAGGCGGAACCGGGGTCCACGGCAGTCGTCATCATCGCGGATCCAGCCGAATCGTTCGGCGACGCGACACAGGACCGGGAGCGAGGATGGCGTGCCGGGCTCATCGATCGGGCAGACCGCGCGCGTGTCGGCGACGACCGGGATCAGCTCGACTTCCGCACCGATCCGCGGCGCGCAGTCACTGCCACCGGCGGGCGCGAACACCCGGTCGCGGAGATCGGCCGTCAGCGCCGCGACCCGGCGTCGAGACAGCCGCGCACCTCTCACGCGGGCGCGCCGAGGGCGAGCGCGAAGCGATGGTCGCGGTCCGTCCACCATTCGGCGACCCGCAGCCCCGCCGTGGCGAGGAGCGCGTCCACGCGCTCGCGGTCGTACTTGCAACTGATCTCGGTGCGGATCGACTCGCCCTCGCGGAAGTGGAAGGCGCCGACATCGGGAATCGTCACCGTCTGCGCCCGCTTGGAGATGAGGTGCATCTCGATGCGGCGGCTGTCCCTGTCGTAGATGGCGCGGTGCGTGAAGGCGTCGGGGTCGAAGTCCGCGCCCAGCTCGCGGTTCACGACCCGGAGCGCGTTGCGGTTGAACTCGGCCGTCACGCCGCTCGCATCGTTGTACGCGGCTTCAAGCACGGCGGGATCCTTGTCGAGGTCGGCGCCGAGCAGAAGCCGATCGCCGGTGCGCATGGCCGCGCGGACCCGGCGGAGCAGTGCGGTAGCGCCGGCCTCATCGAAGTTCCCGATCGTGCTGCCGAGGAACGCGAAGAGCGTCGGACCCGGCCGCACCTCGGTGACCGTGAAGTCGGCGGTGATGTCCGCCACGAGCGGCATGACGCGCACTCCGGGGTACTCGGCGCGGAGCGCCGCGGCCGTCTCGACCAGGAATTCGGCGCTCACATCGATCGGCACGTAGAGCGCTGCGGTCCCGGCATCGCGCATGGCATCCAGGATGATACGGCTCTTCTCGGCGCTCCCCGCGCCGAGCTCGATCAGCGTCCGCGGGCGGAGTGTCTCGACCAGCTCGGGCATGCGCGCTTCGAGCAGCGCGCGCTCGACACGGGTCGGGTAGTATTCCGGCAGGCGCGTGATCTCCTCGAAGAGCCGCGAGCCGCGCTCGTCGTAGAAGTACTTGGCCGGCAGCTCCTTCTGCTTGCGCATGAGGCCGGCCGCGACTTCGGCGCGCATCCGGTCGATGGCCGGTACGGCGGATCCGGTCCGTCCCGCGACTCGGCTACGCATCGCGCGCACACCGGAATCCGCTGAAGATCTGCCGGCGGATCGGGTAGTCCCAGTTCCGGAACGTGTTGCGCACGACCAGCGGCGCCGTCGCCCAGGATCCACCGCGCAGCACTTTGTACTCACTGCCGAAGAACACCTCCGAGTACTCGCGGTAGGGGAACGCCTCGAAGCCGGGATACGGTCGGAAGTCGCTCGATGTCCACTCCCAGACGTCGCCGATCATTCCGTAGCACCCGATCGGCGAGACGTTGCGCGGGTAAGCGCCGATACGCGCGGTCTCGAACGCGAGCTGGTCGAGGTTCGCATCCTGCGGCGTCGGTGGATCATCGCCCCAGGGGAAGCGCAGCGCCGTGCCGCGTTCGGGGTCCCACGCCGCCGCGGCCTCCCATTCGGCTTCGGTCGGGAGCCGCTTACCGGCGTAGCGGGCGAAGGCCTCGGCCTCGTAGTAGCAGACGTGACAGACCGGACGGTCCGGGTCGGGCGGCGCGGAGCGGTCCATCGAGCGGACGCGCCACCCGCCGCGACCGTCCGCCGTCCAGTACTTCGGCGCGCACACACCCGTTTCTTCGAGCCAGCGCCAGCCCGCGTCCGACCAGAACTCGCGCCGCGCGTACCCCCCGGCTTCCATGAACTCGAGGTACTCGCCGTTGGTCACCGGCGCGACATCGATCCAGAACGGCGCGAGTCGCACGGTGTGCCGCGGCCGTTCGTTGTCGTAGGCCAGGCTGCGGTCGTCCGTCCCCAACTCGACGGTGCCGCCGGGGAAGCGGACCATGGCGCCGGGCTCGGCAGGCCGCGGCCCGACGGGGAGCGCGTAGGCGCGCGGCGCCGGATACGGCGCGCCGCGCTTGAGTTGGAGCGTCTGGAGCACGGTTTCGAGGTGTTGCCATTCGTGCTGTGCCACCATCCGGTAGACGAAGCCATCGCGCAGCAGCGGGTCATCGCCGTCGAGATCGACGACGGCGAGTCGTTCGAGCACTTCCCGCCGTACCGCTTCCATCCGCGCCAGGCAGTCGGCGAGCGACGGGAGCTCGAGCCGGCCTCGAACGGCGCGCGGGTTCTCGAATGGATCGTAGAGGCCGGGCATCTCGCCCGCCCCGATGCCGTCCGTCAGGTTGTGCAACAGCCACAGCTCCTCGAAACTCGCGATGTGGCCCAGGTCCCACAGGATCGGCCCCATGATCGGGTCGTGTTGCGCCCGCAGGTCGTCCTCCGAGACCGGCGCGATGAGGAGCATCGTACGCGCACGCACGGCGGCCAGAAGATCGGCGAGGTCGCGACGGTCCGTCCGGGTCGTCATCGTCTGCGCAGTCATTACACGATTCGAAGCTGAAGCGGGTTCGTGGGCCGCACCGCCGGACGACGGCGGGCGGGGACGGGGGACGGCGCCGGCCACCATCGTGGCCGGACCGGGGCCTCCGGCCGGGAGCTACGGGATCGGCCGGACCACTACGATCCCATCCTGGCCTCCAATGCGCCGGACCCGATCGGCCAGCGGGAGTTCGCTGATCTCGACCGTCTTGCCGACCAGTGGCGCGTGCAACAGGTGCAGCCGCCCATCGATCCAGAGCGCAATCCCGGTGTGGGCCACATCCAGCCCCGGGACCGTGCTCGTGGCCGCGATGATGTCGCCGTTACGGATGCGATGCTCCACTTCCGCGATCCGGTCCTCCGGGATGAAGTACCGCGGCCGGGCGCTGGCGGCGGCCTCGACGTCGCGAATCGCCGCGAAGTTCGCCGGATCCTCCAGTTGCGGATAGGCGTCCCGATGCGTGGACATGAAGTCGATCGGCGCGCCGTCGCGGACGCCGCCCAGCTCCCGGGTCACGTCCCGGACCAGCCCCTTCGCCTCGTTGTCCGCGATCCAATCGCTGAAGTAGTGCAATCGGCTCGGGTACCCGTCGATGATGCCGTGCCGGTAGCGGATGCGGGTCAACTCCGCGCGGAACGCATCGAAGTCATCGACGCCCGCCCGCACGAGCCGCGCGAGCGCGAGCGTGTTCTCGACGAAGGTGACGCAGTCCAGCTCGCGGAGGTTGACCACCAGCCGCTCGGGTCCTTCGACATCGAGCGTGTGCGCGACGTAGGGCGTACCGACGAACGTCCGTCCGAGCCGCGCGAGCACCGTGCCGAGCGGGAGCGTGTCCAGCCGTTCGGCGCGTGCGTAGGCGATCTTTTCGCGGAAGATCTCGCGGTCGCGGTCCGTGGCCGGTCCGTCGGCCCGGTCGGCGATGCGCCCGGCCGGCGTCGCCGTTGCTACGCGGACCGCCCGCCGCTCTGGATCGAGCCCGCGCCCGAGCAGGAACCAGGCGAGTCCGAGGAGCGCGGCCAGTACGGGTCCCAGGACGAGCGGTGTGCGGCGCGATCGTTTCAGCATGACCTCCACGTTTTCGGGCTGCGGCGCGCCACGCGCGGGGCGCCGCGGACTACTGATGCCTACCCCGGCGCGGACCGGCAGGTCCATGGGACGGCGCGGGTTGCGCGTCCGCGGTGCCCGGGCCGGGGCTGGAACGAGGACGCGCGCGCCGTGCCCCTGCCGCGGTATCCGTCTCGTGCCGGGAGGGGGGCCGACCCCCGGCGTAGCGCTTGCATCGAATCGGCGTGTTGGAATCAAGGGAAGATCCTCGCCCGTTGCGGGGGCGTGATGTTCCTCGAGATGATCGAAGCGGAAGGGCTGGCGCACTTGTCGTACGTGTTCGGCGACGAGGAGGCCGGCGTGTGCGCGGTGGTCGATCCGCGTCGTGACATCGATGCGTATCTCGCGGCGGCGCGGCGGCATCGGGCGCGGATCACGGCGATCCTCGAGACGCACATCCCGTCGGATTTCGTATCCGGCAGCCGCGAGCTCGCGGCCCGGACCGGAGCGCCGCTCTACGTGGGGGCGGGCGAATACGGCTTCGCGCATCGCGCGCTGCACGGCGGCGAGTCGATCCCATTGGGGCGGCTGCGGGTGCGCGTCCTGGCCGCGCCGGGCCACACCCCGGAACACGTGTGCTACGTCGTGACCGACGGCGCGGCCGGGGGGGCACCGGTGTGCGTGTTCACGGGGGATACGCTGCTCCGCGGCGAGGTCGGCCGGCCGGAGCCGGCCGGGGTGGATGCGGAGCGGCTCGCGCGTGCGCTCTACCGGACGCTCCACCACGCGCTGCTCCTGCTGGGTGATGACGTCGTCGTATACCCGGGACGCGGGCGGCGCGGGCGACGCGGCGGCCGCACGGACGGGGGACCGGAGACGACGATCGGCGACGAGCGACGCAACAACCCCCGGCTCGCGGCGGCGACCGAATCCGAATTCGTGGCCGCACTTCTCGCGTCGACGCGACCGACGCCGACCCATTACGCGCGGCTCCGGGCGCTGAACGCACGCGGTCCCGATGTCGTCGGCCATCTGCCGAACCTCCCGGCGCTCGATCCGCACCGGTTGCGCGCGCAGATCGCGGATGGGCAAGTGATGGTCATCGATGCGAGGGGGAACGAGGCGTACGCCGGCGCGCACATCGCGGGCGCGCTGAACCTCGCGCTTCGGTCGCCGTTCCCGTTATGGGCCGGCTGGCTGCTGGATCCGGCGCGGGAGATCGTGCTCGTGGTCGAGCGGCCGGCGGACATCGAGACCGTGCGCCGCCACCTGTACCGCATCGGCCACGACGCGATCGGCGGCCGGCTCCGCGGCGGCATGCACCGCTGGATCGAGGCCGGCCTCCCGTTCCGCTACACGGCGCCGATCAGCGTCCACGAGCTGCGGGAGCGGATCGAGGACGGCGAGGGCCGCTTCCAGCTCGTGGACGTGCGCTGCGAGGACGAGTGGGCGGATGGGCGTATTCCCGGCGCACGGAACATCCCTCTCCCCGCGCTCGTCGACCGGCCGGACACGCTCGACCGCGGGCGGCCGGTCGTCGTGTACGCCGGAGCCGGCTACCGCGCCAGTATCGCGGTGGGCATCCTGGAACGGGGCGGCTTCCAACGCGTCCGCATCGTACCGGGCGGGATGCTCGCGTGGCGCGCCGCGGGATTCCCGGTCGAGCGCGGCGCCGCGAGCTGACCACGCCGCGCCGTTGCGGATGCGTGCGGATGCGACCACATTCCGTCCCCTGGCTGGACGGCGGCCGCGGGTGCGTCGTGCGCCTCGGACACCGCCGCGCGGGGCAGTGCTGCCCCGACTCCCGAACCGGCCGCGCCCGGCCGGAGACGATGTTCGCCGGACTCGCAATGCCCCCACGAGACGTGGTCGACCCCGTTGCCGCCCTGACGCTCCGCGCCTGGATGCTGCGCGCGCTCGCCGATCCCGCGGCGCGCGACGTCCGAGCGTTGGATGCCGTCGCTGCCTGCACCCCCGCGACGTGGGACCTCGTGCTCCGCGTCGAACGGTGCGCACTCGCCCTGCGCTCTGCGCTCGCCGACGTCGAGCCGGCGCCGCTCCCGCCGCCCATCGCGTCCCTGCTCAAGAACGCCGCAACCGTCGAGCTGAGGCGCAATCTCTCCGCGCTGATGCAGCTACGGATGCTGGGGGAGCTCGCCCGCGAGCACGGCTGGCGCGTGGTCGCGCTGAAGGGCGCGGTGGCCGCGGCAGCCCGGATCCCGATCGACGTGAGCGACATCGACGTCGTCACGCACCCGGACCACGCACCGGCGCTCGCCGCGGCACTCGATGCACGGGGGTACGCGCCTTACGGCGCCGGCTCGCGGTCGCACCTGGCTGCACGGCTCAAGCCGGGCGGCATCCAGATCGAGGTGCACCATGCGCTGGCGCTCATTGAAGATCTTCCCGCGTTCCTGAACCGCGCGGTCCCGCTCGACTCGATCCCCGGATTGTTCGTGCCCGCCCCCGCCGATCACCTGTGGCACCTGCTCGTCCACTCCGTCCTGTACCATCCCGACCGCCGCGGTCGCATCCGCGACCTGCTCCTGATCCGGCACGCGGCAGTCGACGCCCCGCCGGACGCGGTGCGCGTGGTCGAACGCCGGATCGCCGCGCACGCCGATGCCGCGCCGCTGCGCGCCGCGCTGGCCATGGCACGCGAGCTGGACCATCCACCCGGACCGAGCGAGCGATTCGCGCGCATCACCCGCGACAAGTATTTCCTGGCGTGCCAGCGGTTCCCGCTCCCCCGCGGCCACGTGCGCCGCAAGCTCCTCGCGCACACCGCCTCGTTCCTCGACGGGACGACGTCACTCGCCAACCAGATCCGCAGGGTGGCGACGGCGCCGGTCATGGATCCGACAACGATCCGGCCGATCGCCTGGCTCATGCGCTACGCCCCGCGCATCGGTGGCCTCTGCCGCCGCCTGATGCGGATGATCCAGGTCCTGGTCTGCTACGTGGTGGTCCGGACCGCCCGCCGCCGCGCGCAACGAGTGCTGCCGTTGCCGCCGGTATCGGACGGGAACGTGGCGGGTTAGCGCGGATATCGCGTCACTTCGGAGTCGCAGCCGCCCACGGACCGAGCGCGGCGAGCGGCCGCGCGGCTCCGAACCCGCGGGCGGGCCGCGCTAGCGCGGCTCCTCCGTCAGCCCGGAGCCGCTGCGCCGCCCGCGGCGCGCTCGCGCACTCCGCGCGCGACTCCGGACCGATGCGTCAGCCGCCCTGGCCCGGTGGCGCCGACTCCGCCGCCCCCAGCGGAATCCGTGCACCGCGCGCGAGCCGGTCGGCATCGAGGATGACAGCGTCACGCCCCGCGATGCGGATGCGGACCCGCTGGATCCGTGCCGGTACGGTGACCTGGTACTCGGCGGTGGAGCCCACGTCGTTGAGGATGCGGATCCCCGCCGGGAGGACGAGTAGCGTGGCTGCGCCGTCATCGTCGGTCACTTCGACGTAGGGGACATCGAGTGCCCGTACCGTGATCGCGCCCGTCTGCTGGTACGCGGCAAAGTCGAGCGAGAGTTCGACGCCTACGGGCTCGAAGCGGACCCGGGTCCGGGATGGTGCCTCCGGCGCCGTCCCCTTGTCGGTGGCGCCGACGAGCCGCGACCAACCAGCGGCGGTCCATGCGCCGATCCAGCCCGGCAGCGGACTCGCCACGACGGCGGCGACGCCGAGCAGGATCGCGGCGGCGGCCGCCGCCGGCGCCCGTCGGATCCGCCAACCCGGCCGCAGCGCGCGGGTCGCCCGGACGCGCGGCGCGCCGCCGGCGTGCGGCACGGGCATCGGTGGGCACGGCCAGTCGGCCGCGGCGAGCACCTGTGTCAGCCGGGCGGAACGACGCCGGAGCGCGCCGAACCGGGCTGAACAACGCCTGCAACCGGCGAGGTGTGCGGCGGCGGATTCGTGCTCCGCCGCGGCCGCTTCGCCGTCCAGGAGCCGGACCAAGGCGGCGGCGTCCAGGTGCCGGTCCATGAGGGATGCCATCACGTCAGTCCTCCTCGTCCAGCCGAAGTTCGGCGGCCAGCTTGTCCAGTGCGCGCGCGATCATCGTCCCGATCGAGCCGGTCGTCGTGCCGATGGCCTCCGCGATCTCACGGTGCCGGAACCCCTCCTCACGCATGAGCAGCAGCGTCCGGTCCCGCACGGAGAGTCGGCCGAGCGCGCGCTGCACCAGGCGACGGCGATGCTCGGCCTCGGCCGCCACATCCGGTGCGGGCGGCGGCTCGCCGATCGGCGCGCGCGCGGGGTTGCGCTCGAGGAGCCGCAGCCGGCGGCCACGCGTGCGCGCCCATTCGCGGGCGATATTGGTCCCCACCGTGAACAGCCACGCCCGCACGTGATCCGGGCGTGGCGGCCGCTCGACCAGCCGAACGAACGCCTCCTGCGCGGCATCGGCAGCCAGTTCCGGATCGCCGGTCAGCCGCGCGAGGTACCGGAAGAGCGACGCGTGGTGCTCGGCGAAGAGCCGCGCCACGTCGGGCGGCTCAGAAGGCGATCCGGAACCCGAACAACGGGAGGATGGGGATGCCGATCTCGAATTCATCACGCTCTTCGTAGCCGAACTCGACGCCGTTGATCACGCCGCAACTCCTCACGCAGGAATGCGGGTCGAGCCGCAGGTAACGGCCCTGGTTCCGGTGGTTCAGCGCGTTCCTGAGTTGGAAGAAGAACCCCACGGCCCAGTCATCGCCGAGATGGGTCCAATCCAGCAGGAGATCCAGCGCCTGATGCGATGACGCGCGCTGCGCACCCGGCGGGCCCGCCTGCGGCTCGACGACCCAATCGCATTCGACGTCATAGCCATCGCCGCAGCTCCGTACGCCGTACGACCGCCGCGTGTACGGCGCGCCGCTCTCGATGGTGTACGCGGCGCCGAGGCGCCAGCCGCGGCCGAGGCGGAGCATCGTGGTCGCATCGAAGGTGTGGCGCCGGTCCGCGGGCGCCGGGAAGCGCAGCCCCGCGGCCTCGATCTCGGAGGCACCGAGGGCGTAGGCGGCGGAGAACGTCCAGCGGCCGGCCAGGCGCCGGATCGAGAACTCGGCGCCGCGCGCCAGGTTGCGGCCGACCACGAAGAGCGGCCGGCCAATGGCCGAGCCGGGCGTCGGGTCCGGGATCGCGACCCCCGTCGTCCGGCGGAGATAGAGCGAGACGGCGGCGAGCCAGCGGGTGTCGAGCCAGCGTTCGAAGCCGAGCGTCGCGATGTCCGATCGGGCGGCCGGCGCATCCTCCCCGGCGAGCAGCCAGAAATACGCGGTGTCGAAGCCACGCAACGCGACGCCGGCAGGCACCACCGCCTGGGCGTACTGGTAGCTCCGTCCGATCGCGGCACTGATCCAGGAGTCGGCATCGAGCTGGTAGCGGGCGGCCAGCCGCGGCATCCAGCGGACGGCGCCGCCGTTGCGGACGGCAGTGCCGGCCTCGAGCCGCAGCCCCGCATCGATCGTCAGCTCGGCGCTCGGCGCCCAGCGCCGCTCGCCCCAGAGCACCCCGGTGATGAGCGTGCCGTCGAGGCGCGCCCGAGGCCCGGACAGGTACGGATCCGTGTACCACGCCGGCTCGAGCCCATCGTACCTCATGTGGCGGCCGACGAGCTCGTAGCCGAGCGCCCACGAGCCGCCCGGCGCCGACGTCGCCCGCGGCTCGATCGCGCCGCCGGCCGTGAGGTACCAGATCCCGCTGTACGACTGCGCTGCGGCGGGCGCGTTGTAGTCCTCCTCGAGTTCCGGAGAGCCGGGCGCGGGACGAATGTTGGACGAGAAACCGCTGAAGCCGACGGTGTGCCGGGTTTGGAGGCCGGCGATCGGGGCGTAGTACGTGATCTGGGCAGCGGCATCCCCCCAACTCCCGACGGTTCGGTGGAGGACATCCGGGATGTCGCCGGCGACGTTGTCGTATTCGAGCAGGGTGCTGACCTCGAAACCGCGTCCCGTGCGGGATCCATCGCCGGCATGTGTCGTGATGTCGTAGAAGTAGTATGGAATCGCCACGTCATCGCCACCGCCGAGCCCCTCGATGACCTCCGTCAGCCAGTCCAGGTACGAGCGTCGCCAGGTGGTGGTCCAGCCGCCATCGCCATCGGCCGGGGTCCGATCCAGCGAGAACCGCGCGCTGGCGAGCGAGAGCGCTCCGGCGAGCCGGAGGTCGCCGGCTTCGGCGCGGCTCGGCCGCGACCGGACATCGACCGTGCCCGCGGCGCCGCCGCCGAGCGAGACCGGCGGCACGCCACGGTACAGGAACGCGGTGCCGATCGCGTCCGGCGTGATCGCCGACAGGATCCCCCCTGCGTGCAGCGGATTGAAGAGCGGGAGCCCATCGAAGTAGACGCGCGTCTGGTCCCACGGCGCGCCGCGGACCCAGAGTTGCGCGCTCCAGGCGTCGGGTGCGCTGACCCCGCCCAGCCGCTGGAGCGCCCGGAACAGGTCGGTCTCGCCCAACGTGACGGCCTCGATCACGTCCTCCTGCGTCAGCGTCCGCACATCGGGCGCGAGGAAACGCTGCTGGCGCAGGCGCTCGATCCAGAGGCGCAGCTCGTCGGTTTCACTGCCCGCCGGTCCGCCGACCGCTCCGCCATCATCGGCCCGTGTCGCCCGCGCGGGCATCGAGACCTCGATCGGGCTGAGCTCGATCGGATCCACCAGCAGCCCGATCGAAACCTGCGGGGTGGCGGCGCCGCGGACCTCGATGTCGAGCGTGGCGGGATGGTAGCCCACGAGCGCCACGTGCAACCGGTACTCGCCGTTGGCCACGTCCTCGAAGCGATACCAGCCGGCCGTGTCCGTGCGCACCACTCGCATCCCGGACAGGAACGCGGAGGCGCGGCGGCCCGAGTTGATGACGCCCGCGCCCCGCGGCTCGAGCGTCACCCTCGCATCCGGGAGCGGCTGCACGGTCACCGCATCCACGACCTGGCCCGAGATGACGCCCATCACGCCGGCCTGCCGTGCGGTCTCGCGCGCCACGGACCGCGCCGGGACGAGCACGGCAACCACGACAGCCAGGGCAATGCACCGGCATCGCCAGACCGGCAGGCACAACTTCCGCCTCATCTCCGCACCTCCTCTGCGGGAACCCGATTCTCACGGCGGCTCATCGGGTGGAATGCACCCCGCGTGTGCGTTCTGACGGTGGAAGCCGCGCGCGTCCGGGTTGCCAAGCCACCGGAGCCCGTCCTACCTTCCCTGGCCGACCCGCACATCGGCCGGGCGCGACTCACTCACCGCCGTGGCCTCTACGACCAGGTAGGTCCACGTGATCCGCGCGTTCAGGCGCTCTCGATGCCCCACTCCCGGCGCCTACCCCGCCGAGCGCCCGAGGGGTCGGATTCGTACGATACGTGGACGCGCCGGCGGAGTACATGGGACCGCGTGCGCGGACGCGCCGCACCGATCTCACGTGAACCAACCACTTTGGAGGTGGTCGTGAAGAAGCTGACACCCGTACTCTGCGTCGAGCAGATCGAGCCCTGTCTCCCGTTCTGGGTGGAACGGCTCGGGTTCGAGAAGGTCGCGGAGGTCCCCGAGGGCGATCGTCTCGGATTCGTCAGTCTGAAACGTGGCGGCGTCGAGGTGATGTACCAGACGCGACACAGCGTAGCGGGTGATGTGCCGCCGTTGGCGACGACGCCGGTGGGCGGTGCTTTCCTCTTCATCGAGGTCGAGGATCTGGATGCCGTCGAGCGCGCGCTCGAAGGCGTCGAGCCGGTGATCCCGCGCCGGAAGGCGTTCTATGGCGCGGATGAGCTGATCGTCCGGGAGTCCGGCGGGAACGCGGTGACGTTCGCGCAGTTCGGCGGCTGATCCGGCGACCGCGCGCCGTTGGAGCGGTCGCCCGTCATTCCGGAATCGAACGCACCCGCGGCATTAGCGTGGCGAGCGGCCAAACGGCTCCGAACCCGCGGGCGCGCCGCGCTAGGGAAGTTGCTCCGCCGGTTCGGGGCTGCGTGTCCACCCGCGATGCGCGTGCGACTGCAGTGGACGACTCCGAACCGATGCGGGCAACCGCGCTAGAGCAGGATCGCGCGCGCGATCACGAACAGCGCAGCCGCGACGCCGGCGGAGACCGGGATGGTCGCGATCCAGGAGCTCACGATGTTGCGGATCATCGCGAGGTTGAGCGCGCCGAGCCCCTGGGCGATGCCCACGCCGATCACGCCGCCGACCAGGGTGTGCGTGGTCGAGATCGGCAGGCCGAGGCTGCTGGCGAGGAGCACGGTGGTGGCGGCGCCGAACTCGGCACTGAACCCGCGTGTCGGCGTGATCTCGGTGATCTGACGGCCGATGGTCGCAATGACCTTGTGCCCGAGCGTGGCGAGGCCGACCACGATGCCACCGCCGCCGAGCACGAGAATCCAGGTCGGCACACCCACCGTGCCCACGACTGAAGTGAATCCGGCCCGGTACAGCGCGACGACGCTGGCGACCGGGCCGATGGCGTTGGCGACGTCGTTGGCGCCGTGCGCGAAGGCGACGAAGCACGCCGTCGCGATCTGGAGCAGCGCGAACGTACGCTCGACGTAGTCGTACGGGCTGCTCCCCCGCGCGGGCTCGACGTTGCGCACGAGCGCGCCGACGAGGATGCCGGTGATGGCGCCGGCGGCAATGGCCGTGGCCAGCGAGACGGCGAGCGGCGGAACCTCCATCCGGTTGTTCAGCACCTTGTAGATGAACGAGAGCGTCATCACGGTGACGACCATGGCGACCAGGTACGGCGCGAAGCGCCGGGTCGCGCCCACGGGGTCCGGACTCCGCAGGATGAACCGCCGGATCGCGTAAAAGCTGAGGAAGGCGAGTGTGCCGCCGAGCAACGGCGAGATGAGCCAACTCGCGACGATCCGCAGCATCGTCTCCCAGCTGATGCCGGCGAGACCGACGCTCGCGATCCCGATGCCGACCACCGCGCCCACGATCGAGTGGGTCGTCGAGACGGGCAACCCCATGTGCGTCGCGATGTGGAGCCAGACCGCCGATCCGATCAGCGCGCACAACATCGCCAGCGCCAGTAGAGTCGGTCCGTCGGCACCCATCGGGCCCGTCGGTCCGAAGATCGACGTTTCGATGATCCCCTTGCTGATGGTCTCCGTGACTGTCGAGCCGATCAGCGTGGCGCCGCCGAACTCGAAGATCGCGGCCAGGACGGTCGCCGCGCCGAGCGTGAGCGCACCCGATCCCACCGAGGTGCCCATCGCGTTGGCGACGTCGTTCGCGCCGATCGTCCAGGCCATGTATGCCCCCGCGACGAGCGCGACGGCGAAGATGATCAAACCCGCGGTCATCGTCTGGCCAGCATCAGTCGAAGCAGGTCAGCCGTGCTCTGCGCGTGGTTCGCCACGGCGCCGAGCACCCGGAAAATGTTCATCCACAACATGATCGACACCGCGCCGATCTCCTGTTCGTAGGCGAACACCTGCTTCGACGCGATGGCCTGCCGCTGGTCCGCCTCCCGTTCGAGGTCGGAGATCTCGTTGATCCGCCTCAGCATCTTCTCGACCTCGGGGCCGGTGAACGACGCCTCTTGGAGTGTCGGCAACTCGCGCGCGGCCTCGAACCACGCCTGGCTCGTGTGGACCACGCTGTCCACGAAGTCCAGCACCGCCTCCTTGAGTCCCGGCGGCGTCGGCGTGCGGCGCATGGTCAGCAGCACGCCGAGGTCTTCCGCACCGTCCGCGATCTTGTCCTGCTCCTTCAGGAAGAGCAGCACATCGCCGCGGTCCACGGGCAGGAAGAGCGACTTCGGCAGGTGGTCGCGGATGTCGTTCTTCACGATGTCGGCTTTGTGCTCGAGCTCGTCGATGCGTGCGTACAGCCGCTCGGTCTCCTCCCAGTCCCCGTCGAGGAACGCCTCGAACAGCGGGCGGATCAGCACGACCGTATCGTGCACGCGTTCGGTGTGCTCTGCGAGCGGCCCGAACGGCGATTTTCCGAACAACCCCAGTATCGAGCGCATGGCGCCCTCCCTCATCCGGTCAAAGTCCGGCGGGATTGTAACGGGACGGGCGCGGGCGCACAATGCGGCACCGGGGCTTGGGCCGGGGTCGGGGATGCCCCCGCGCACGGACCGCTCGGTCGAGGGTAGAGGAACGTCGGAGATCGATGACGATGACCGATGAAATGCGTGAGAGCGCGCCGGGGATGGCGAGGGGAGCCGCGTGGGCGGCGGTCCCACTTCCGCCGGACTTCGATTTCGCCTGGGCGCTCGGCTTCCTGAGCGCCCGTGCCGTACCGTCGCTCGAGCGCATGGCGCCGGGGGAATACTGGCGCAGCCTCCACGTGGACGGCGAACCGCTGCTGCTGCACATCCGGACCGGCCGGACGCGCGGCGGAGCGCCGCTGCTGCGCGTGCGCACGGCGCCGCGGCAGGCGCCGGAGGCCAGCCGGCGCATCGTCGCCCGCATGTTCGACCTCGATACCGACCTGACGCCCTTCCAGGCACTCGCCGCGGAGGACGCGATCCTGGATGGCCCCGTCGCGCGCCGGCCGTGGATCCGGCTGCCGCAACTCGTCGACCCGTTCGAGGCGCTGATCCGGGCCGTCCTCGGCCAACAGGTCAGCGTGGCCGCGGCGAGCACCATGACCGATCGGCTGGTCGCGCGGCTCGGGGCGCCCGCGCCCCGCCTCGCCGGCGCGCGCTTCCTCACGTTCCCCACGCCCGCCGCCATCCTCGCCGGCGGCGCACACACGCTCCGGGATCTCGGCCTCACCCGCGCGAAGACCGCCGCCATCCTCGCCGCCGCCGAGGCGGCACGCGACGGCCGGCTCCCCTGGGACCGACTCCGCGCCGCGCCGCCGGGTGACGTCGACGCCGCGCTCACCGCGCTGCCGGGCATCGGCCCCTGGACCGCCGCCTACCTCCGCATGCGCGCACTCGGCGATCGCGACGCCTTCCCCGCCTCCGACCTCGGCGTGCTGAAGGCGTTGCGCGCGGCCGATCCCGACGGCCGCATGCCCACGCCCGCCCAGGCGATCGAGCGGGCCGAACGCTGGCGGCCGTGGCGCGCCTACGCCACGCTCCACCTCTGGGAATCGCTGGGTGGGTGAGGCCGGCGGCGCGCACGGCCGCGCCGCGTGTGGATGTCGTGCGACGTCGTCGAGGGGGCTACGCCTCCACCGGCCCTCGCATCGTCTCCCAGCCGAGCGCCCGCGCCAGGTGACACGCCTGCGCGACGGGACGGACCTCGACCGTCATGCCGTATTCCAGGTTCGGACACTGGCGCGCCAGCGCCAGCGCCTCATCCAGGCTGGCGGCCTCCAGCAGGATGTAGCCACCGATCAGCTCCTTCGTCTCCGCGAACGGGCCGTCCACGACTCCCTTCCCGCCCGCACCGCGGATGACCCGGCCCTCGGGCGCCAGCGTGTTCCCGGCTTGCAGCTTCCCCTGGCTCGCGAGCCCGTCGCACCAGGCGTTCCAGCGGTCGAGCGCCGCTCGCAGCTCCTCCGGCGACATCGCCTCGTAGCGCTCGGGCGTCGTCTCTCGGAAGATGAGGAGATACGCGGAGGGAGTGGTGCCCATGAGGCCCTCATCATGCACGGGTTCGCGTGTTCCCTGGTTGCGGGCATAGTGGGCGGCCCGGATGTGCGGCGCAAGGGAGGCGGTGCGCGGGCGGCAGTCCGGCGTGTCGATTCCGGACGCCGTCGTTCGACGTCCTGATGGAGCAAGGGGCTCGTCCGGCCCGGAGAGCCGGTGGCCCCGTTCGAAACCCCGAACCCTGGAGAGGTGTGATCATGACGGTCACCGACAAGGATGCACGGATCACCGCGAGCGGAACGACCGCCGTGCCGGCGGCGCCCACCGCCCCCGTCTCGAAGGGCAGGCTCTGGACCGGCCGGATCCTCGGCGGCCTGACGGTGCTGTTCCTGTTGCTCGACGCCGTCGGCAAGCTGATGCGGCCGGAGCCCGTGATCGAGGCCACCGTTCAGCTCGGGTATCCGGAGAGCACGATCCCGGGGATCGGGCTCGTGCTGCTCGGCTGTACCGTCCTGTACGCGATCCCGCGCACGGCCGTCCTCGGCGCGATCCTATTGACCGGCTACCTGGGCGGCGCCGTCGCGACGAACGTGCGGGTCGGCAACCCGCTGTTCAGCCACGTCCTCTTCCCGGTCTACGTCGGCGTGCTGCTCTGGCTCGGGCTGGTGCTGTGCGACGAGCGGTTGCGCAGGGCTCTGCTGCGCAGCGACGCGTGAGGCGCACGGACGCGGATCCGGACGTGGGACACGCACCCGCGAGCCCGGGCGTGATGCACCCCCGGCCGGATCCGGCCATGCCTCCGCCGTGTGCCGCGCCGGCGGCGCGACACTCCCGCGGACGGGATGCGACCGCGCGACGCCCTTCGGTGTACAGGAGTCTCGTCGCAATGAACGGATCCCTGACGCCGGAGTTCCCGCCGCATGAGCAGTTCCGAGGCGCACCGCGCGATCGACGCGGTCTGGCGCATCGAGTCCGCCCGGATCATTGCCGGCCTCACCCGGATGGTCGGCGATGTCGGCGTTGCGGAGGACCTTGCCCAAGACGCGCTCCTCGCGGCACTCGAGCGCTGGCCGGCCTCGGGGATCCCGGACAGGCCGGGCGCCTGGCTGATGGCCGCCGCGAAGAACCGCGCGATCGACCACCTGCGCCGCGGCCAGCGCCTCGAGCGAAAGCACGAACAGCTCGGCGTCGAGCTGGAAGTGAAGCAGGAGATGGACGCGCCCGACCTCGATGAGGCGATCGACGACCCGGTGGGCGACGACCTGCTGCGCCTCATGTTCATCTGCTGCCACCCGATCCTCCCGACCGATGCACGCGTGGCACTCACGCTCCGCATGCTCGGCGGGCTGACGACGGAAGAGGTCGCGCGCGCGTTCCTCGTCCCCAAGGCCACCGTCGCACAACGGATCGTCCGCGCCAAACGCACGCTCCGCGAAGCCCGCGTTCCCTTCGAGGTCCCCCGCGGCGCCGAACTCGACGACCGGCTGGCATCCGTACTCGAGGTCGTCTACCTCATCTTCAACGAGGGCTACACCGCGACGGCAGGCGACGACTGGGTCCGCCCCGCGCTCTGCGAGGACGCGCTCCGCCTCGGCCGCATCCTGGCCGGCCTCGCACCGCAGGAGCCGGAGGTCCACGGCCTCGTCGCGCTGATGGAGATCCAGGCATCACGCCTCCACGCGCGGATCGGCCCCGGCGGCGCGCCGATCCTCCTGCTCGACCAGGACCGCACACGCTGGGATCAGCTCCTCATCCACCGCGGCCTCGCGGCGCTCGACCGCGCCACCGCGCTCGGCGGCGAGCCGGGCCCCTACACGCTCCAGGCCGCGATCGCCGCCTGCCACGCCCGCGCACGGACAGCGGACGAGACGGACTGGCCCCGCATCGCCGCCCTCTACGAGGTGCTCGCCCGGATCAAGCCCTCGCCCGTCGTGGAATTGAATCGCGCCGTCGCACTCGGAATGGCGTTCGGCCCCGAGGTGGGCCTCGAGCTCGTCGACGCAATCGCGGGCGAGCCGTCGCTCGAGAATTACCACCTCCTGCCCAGCGTGCGCGGCGACCTGCTCTTCAAGCTCGGCCGCACGGACGAGGCCCGCGCCGAGTTCGAGCGCGCGGCGGCGCTCACGAACAACGCCCCCGAGCGGGAGCTGCTGCTCGAGCGCGCGGCGGCGTGTGGCGGGGAGCGTAGCGGGGCGCCGGGCGATCCGGTATCGTGACGTCGTCCGACGATCCGGTCCGGGTCCCGCCGTGGTCGAGGGCGGGGCACGAAAGCGAATTTCCGAGCCGACCGCGCATCATGCCCGAGCTCCCCGAGATCACCGTCTATCTGGATGCGCTCGAGCGTCGCATCCTCGGCCGGCCGCTCGAGCGCGTGCGGCTGCGCTCGCCTTCCCTGCTCCGCAGCTACGACCCGCCACTCTCCGCCGTAGAGGGCCGGCGCGTGCTCGGGCTGCGGCGCATCGGCAAACGGATCGTCTGGCAGCTCGAGGACGACCTGTTCCTGGTCCTCCACCTCATGATCGCCGGGCGGCTGCGCTGGAAGAAGAAGGGCGCGCCGGTGCCGAAAAAGGGCGCGCACGCGGCGTTCGACTTCCCCGACGGCACCCTGCTGCTCACGGAGGCCGCCACCCACAAGCGCGCGCGGCTGCACGTGGTTCGGGGCGAGGAGGCGCTGGCGGCGCTGGACCCGGGCGGCCTCGAGCCGCTCGACGCCGATCCGGACGCGTTCCGCGCCGCGCTCACGCGCGAGAACCACACGCTCAAACGCGCGCTCACCGACCCGCGCCTGCTGAGCGGGATCGGCAACGCGCACTCGGACGAGATCCTGCTGGACGCCCGCCTCTCGCCCCTCAAACGCACGCATCAGTTGAACGACGACGAGCTGCGCCGCCTCTACGACGCCACGCGCGCATCCCTCGCCGCGTGGATCGAGCGCCTGCGCGCCGAGACCGGCGACGCGTTCCCCGAGAAGGTCACGGCGTTCCACCCGGCCATGAAAGTGCACGGCCGCTTCCGCCAGCCGTGCCCGAACTGCGGAACGGCGATCCAGCGGATCGTCCACGGCGAGCACGAGGTCAACTACTGCCCGCGCTGCCAGACCGGCGGGCGGCTGATGCGCGACCGCGCGCTCTCCAAGCTGCTGCGCGAAGACTGGCCCGCGACGATCGACGAGTGGGAGGGGCGGTGAGGGGGGATGAAATGAGATGAGGGGAGGCGGGGCCGTGTGAACGCTTCGACCTGCCGGTTTCGGGGGGCTTGTCGATCGGCGATGGCGCCGCCACAACCGGCGCGCGGCGGCGTTCGCCCGCGGCCCGTCGGCTCTGGCGCACGGGTCGGCACCGAGCGCCGGTCGTGGCGGCTCCGGCGCTCCTCGGGCAGCGCCTCACCAAGTGCTTGCGCCCCCGTGCCGGCCCGTCTATCCTTGCGGTGTAACCACGGGTTCGCCGGATCAGCGCGTCTTTCCGATCTCCATCGCCCTACGGCAAGGGCCGCGGTCGGCTCCGAATCGGACCCCAACGACGAACGGTCCGGGCGGATCGCGCACGGAGTCACGGGAACGGTTCCCGGGGACCATCGACCGCGAGCTGGGGCCCGGTCCGCAATCCGATCTCTGCGATCGCGTTCGACACCGCGTGGGCGCGGCTGTCGCGTCGTTCCCGTGCATCGCGTGCCGCCGGTCTGGACGGTGGGCCCGGAAGAGGCGCCCTGGCGCGGCCGGGTCGGCGGCCCGAACCGTCAATGTGGCGAAATACACTGGTATACAACGGTTTGGGTACTTCGCGCGCCTGTAGCCGACGGGTCCAAAGTGCGCCCGAGCGCTGCCCCGGCAAGGGCGGGCACGACCACATCACCCTCCTCCCCGCCGCCCGCATGACCCACGCCGCGCAGCGCGCCATAGGCTCCGAAGTCGTGAAGCTGTCATCCCCCTTTTGCAAGTTGCGTAGGCTATGGAACCTCGTGTGACGGTCCTGACACTCGCTGTGGCTGACCTCGAACGAGCCGTGACGTTCTATCGCGACGCGCTCGGTTTTCCTACCCAGGGCATCGTCGGGACCGAGTTCGAGCACGGTGCAGTGGCGTTCTTTGATCTCCAAGCAGGGTTGAAGCTCGCAGTATGGCCCCGCACGTCCCTGGCACATGACGCCGGCCTGGAGATCACCGATCCCTCGTCACTCGAGTTCAGCCTGGGACACAACGTTCGCACGCGTGACGAGGTGGACGCCGTGATGGCCGAAGCCGAAAAGGGCGGGGCAACAATCGTGAAGAAGGCGCAGGCCACCTTCTGGGGCGGCTACGCCGGTTACTTCAAAGATCCGGATGGCCATCTCTGGGAGGTCGTGTGGAATCCCCGGTTGATCCCTCCAGAGTGAAACGCCGGCTGTCCAACGTATGCGGTGAAGCCGACGCGCGGGTAGCTCACGCGCCCAGCCGCTGATCACGACTCGTATCACAGTTCACGCGCGAAGGCGCTGGACGGGCGCGCAGCTCACCTTCAGGCGCTAGCCGCTGCGAGGTACCCGTCGACGAGCGACAGTCCAGCGGACCGCCCAACTCGGAGTAGACTCGCATGGGACTTCTGACCTTTAGCCTCAACCTCACCCTGGACGGCTGTGTCGACCACCAGGAGGGGATCGCCGACGATGAGACGCACGCCTTCTTCACCCGCCTCATGGACGAGGCCGGGGCGATGCTGTGGGGCCGCATCACCTACGAGATGATGGAGAGCTACTGGCCGGCGGTCGCCCGCGGCGATGTGGAGGCGCCGCCAGCGATGCGCGAGTGGGCGGTCAAGCTGGAGAGCAAGCCGAAGTACGTCGTGTCGTCGACGCGAACGAACTTCCCGTGGACCAACAGCCACCACATCGCCGGCGAGCTGCGCACGGGCGTGCAAAAGCTCAAGGACGCGACTCCGGCCGGCGTGCTCCTCGGTAGCGGCATGCTCGCGGCCGAGCTGGACCGGCTGGATCTGATCGACGAATACAAGTTCCTCGTTCACCCCAGGATCGCCGGCCACGGCCCGACCCTGTACGAGCGTGGGCTGCCCAGCACGCGACGGCTCGAGCTGGTCTCAGCGGAGCCGCTCAGCAACGGCGCAGTCGCCATGCACTACCGGCGCGCACGCGGCTGACGATCGTTGTAGCTGACGAACAATCCAAGGAGTGCATCGATCGCTCGCACGGCGGCGGTTTCAGCTCGGCCTCCTCGGGTGCTTCGCAGCATTGCTTTCCACAAGGGAGGGGGCGTCATGTTGATCGTGAGAATGGTGCTGGCGATCGTGTTGGCTGCCGGTTCGGGGAGCGGCCCGACGGCGGCGTCGATCACCGCATCCCCGGCGGCGCGGGCCACGACGATGACCGATTCGCTGATGCAGCGATTCGTCGACGCGTGGAACGCCAATGACCGGGCGGCGATGGTTGCGATGCTGCAGGAGGACGCATTCTTCAAGTCGCCATTTCAACTGCGCGTCGGGCGGGCCGAGATCGCGCGGACCGTACTGACGCGCAATCCGCCAATGTTGCGGAATTCGCGGGTCGAGGAGCAGCACTCCACGGTCCACGGAGACATCGCCTGGTCCATCGGTCATACCACCGCCGAAGTCTACGACGGCGACGGTCACCGGACGGCCGAACCCTTCAGCGCCGATTACGTATTCGTGTTCACTCGACATCCGGGCGAGCCGTGGCGTATTCAGATCATGATCTACCACGAGCAGTAAGGCCTTACCTGTCCATCGGGGCGCTGACGATCGAGCCCGATTGTCCGGAGAGACCTGAGGAGGCACGCATGCTCCCGCTGACGTAGAGGCGTTCGCGGAGAGGGAGCAACCATTCGTGCAGGGCCACACAGCAACCCGGGAGCCGCCGATGACATGCCCCTTCTGCCGGATCGCTGCGGGCGAGACGGACGCAGTCGTCCTGTACGAGGACGGCGACATCGTAGCCTTTCTCGACATCGCACCCATCCGGCCCGGGCACACTCAGATCGTTCCGCGCCGTCACGTCGAGACGTTCGAGCAGCTCCCACCGGAGCTGGCCGCCCGCATGATGATGCTCGCCCAGCAGCTCGCACGGCGCATGAAGGCGGTCTATGGCGTCGAGCGGGTCGCCTTCCTCTTCACCGGCGGCGACGTGCCGCACGCCCACGCCCACGTGGTCCCGATGCACGCAAAGACGGACATTACGTCGGCGCGTTACGTTGTCGAGCCGGCCGAGCTCAGCCTGAGTTCCGAGCACCTGCTGGTCGATCGCGCTATGTTGCTGCGCGTCCGCGAGGAGCTGGCCTTCTCCGTAGCGAGTACAAGGCCACAATGATCATGTCCCTAACTTTGGGTAGGGCCTGGCGAGCCGAGTGCGGGCAGTCTCGGTGGCAGAGCGCCAGGTGACGGTCGCGTTTGCGCGGTTGCGGTCGTCCTCCCACGCGCGTGCGACCTCGGCGACCCCTCGGTCGGCCAGGAGCTGCATCGTCCGGTGTTTCCTGCCCTCGGGCGCATCACTGCAGGCGCGTGCGATCAGGAACACCTCCGCTCGGGCATCGAGCTTTGGCTTCGATCCGGGCCTGGGCCGGTCGTAGAGGGCCGCATCGAGCCGTTCCTCGGCGGTGGCTTCGGCGAAGCGCCGCCGTACGCACATGACGGTCTCTTGGTTCATGTGCAGCGCCTCGGCCGTCTGCCAGCCGAAGGCACCCTCGCTCGCTCGCGACAGGACGTGTGCGTGTTGCAGCGTACGAGCGGCGCCCTGCCTTGCCCGGTGAGGAAGAGCGGCCGAAGACGCTCTTCCTCCGTGAGCTCGACCCGAGAAACTGCTTCCCTCGCATGGAGGCCTCGTGGATGGCGGACCCATGCTCCCGACGCATTTCTGACGCCACCACCATGGCGATCTACTAGCAGCCGTGGTAAGAACCGGCCTTCGGGGATGGCGGAGCAGGTGGCCGGGTAGCAAGATGATGGCATGGCTATGGAACGACGCAGACAGAGAAAGCGCCAGTCGGAGCTGTGGATCTCGACGGGTGTGAACCGCCCCGGGTTTGCCGGAGGCTCCAACTCTTGAGAGATTGGAGTCATGATCAAGCCGAGGCAGTATTCCCCGGAGGTCCGGGAGTGAGCGGTTCGGCTGGTGTTCGAGCACGGGAGCGAGTACGCCTCGCAGTGGGCCGCCATCCAGTCGATTGCAGGCAAGATTGGCTGCTCGGCCGAGACGCTACGCAACTGGGTCCGGCAAGCCGAGCGAGACAGCGGCCGCAGGCCAGGACAAACCACGGAAGAGCGGCAGCGCATCAAAGAGCTCGAGCGCGAGGTCCGTGAACTCCGGCGAGCCAACGAGCAAGGTGCCGTCCGGGGCCGTAATGTCAAGACCACGATCCCGGACGGGTCCGGCGATCGCCCGCTGGACTTGGTCGAACGCAACGTCACGGCAGAACGCCCCAATCAGCTCTGGGTCTCGGATTTGACGTATGTGGCCACTTGGCGCGGCTTCGTCTACGTGGCCTTCGTGACTCGCGTCTTCAGCCGCAGGATCGTGGGCTGGAGAGTCTCGAGCTCGCTTGAGGACCGATCTCGCCCTCGATGCCTTGGAGCAGGCCATCTGCGAGCGGCAGGATAAGAGGGCGGACCGACTGGTCCACCATAGCGACAGGGGCGAGCAAGACCTCTCGATTCGCTATACCGAACGCCTCGCCGAGGCCGGCATCGAGCCATCAGTGGGCAGCCGGGGCGATTCGTATGACAATGCACTGGCCGAGTCGGTGATCGGCCTCTTCAAGACGGAGGTGCTCCGCCGCCGAGGGCCGTGGAAGAACGTAGAAGACGTGGAGTTCGCCCCCCTGGAGTGGGTCTGATGGTTCAATAATCACCGCCTCCTGGAGCCGATCGGCTACATTCCCCCGGTCGAGTTCGAGGAGATCTACTACCGCCAGCAGGAGGCCCAAGCCTCCGTGCCGGCACTCACGTAACGAGCTCTCCGGTAAACCCGGGGCGGTTCACCGTGTGCCGTGCGTAAAATCCGGGGCTTATCGGGACTGCCGGACGGCGTTGCAAGACGCGCAGAGAACCGTGAGGCTGGTGCGCTTCCAGGCCGCGCAGTTGCGGATCGACCCGCACAAGATCGGGGTGCTCGGCTTCTCCGCCGGAGGGCACATGGTGGCCGCGATCAGCACGCACTTCGAGAAGCGGCTGTACCCGCCAGTGGACGCCGCCGACCGGGGGAGCTGCCGGCCCGATTTCGCGATCGCTCTCTATCCGGGACACCTGGCGGTGCGCGAACGAAACTTCGCGTTGAACCCGGACATCCAGGTCACCAGCCGGACGCCACCGACGTTCTTGCTTCACGCGGAGGATGACCCGATCGATCCGGTCGAGAACACCATCGTCTATCACGCGGCGTTGAGGGAGGCCGGCGTCCCCGCGGAGATGCACCTGTTCGTGAAAGGCGGGCATGCGTTCGGACTACGGCGTACGAGTTCTCCGATCACCGAATGGCCGCGGTTGGTGGAGGAGTGGCTGGGAGCGATCGGCATGATCCCGAAGTAGCGACGGCGAGCGCGCCGCACGCCGACCCAGCTCGCCGAAACTGAAGCCTACCGCCGCGACGCGCTGTCGCGGCGAGCCGGAGCATGCACGCTATGTTCGAGATTCGACGGGCCGCCCGCCTTGTGCTCCTCGACGCCGAGGAGCGCCTGCTGCTGTTTCGCCACACCGACGGCCATGGCCGGGAATTCTGGGCAACGCCCGGTGGCGGGCTGGAGCCCGGCGAGACAGCATCGCGCGCGGCTCGCCGAGAGGCCGCCGAGGAGCTCGGCGCGACGAATGTCGAGCTGGTGGAGCTCTGGACGGGTCATTCCGAATTCGACTTCGCGGACCGCCGAGTCTCCCAGACGGAAACGTTCTTTCTCGTGAGGGTGAGCTCCGAGATCCTCGGGCCGGCCGTGCGGGAGGTCCACCGGCGCGAAGGGATCACCGAGGTTCGCTGGTGGTCACTCGATGAGATCGACGCGACGCAGGAGCCGGTCGTTCCTGTCGATCTTGCGGTGCGTATCAGGGAACACGTGCCCGGTGGCCGCGGCGTGAAGAGCGCCTCGGACCGGCTCCCGCTCGGCGAGTGACGGGCGGGCCGGCATCCCGCGCACCGCGTCGGGATGGACTGCGAGCCTCGCAGGGTTCGCGACCCGTTGTTCGGGCCGATCCGCCGCGTCGCAGCGGGCCGAAGGGGGAGATGCTGGCGTAATGAACCGGCGATCGAATCCACGTGACGCCATCCGGCTCCGGATCAGCCTGGCGGAGATCGAGCCGTCGATCTGGCGGGAGGTGCTGGTTTCTCGCGACACCACCCTCCACGAGCTGCACCGTGGAATCCAGGTGCTCTTCGACTGGTACGACTACCACCTCTACGAGTTCGATATAGGGGGACGGCGGTTCGAGGCTCCGGACGAGGAGGCCGAAGGCGAAGACGCGACGAAAGCGAAGCTACGGAACGTAGTCGAAGGGCCAGGCCACGCGTTCCGGTACACGTACGATTTCGGGGATCACTGGGTTCATCGGATCGAGGTATTGGAGATGAACGTCCGAGCGGACCCGGACTGGCTCCCGTACCTGGTCGATGGTGCGCGAAGCGGTCCACCCGAGGATTGCGGAGGCGTATTCGGGTATTTCCGCCTGCTCGAGGCGCTTCGGACGCCGTACGAAGATCTCGACGAGGAGGGTCGGACCCTCGTCGATTGGGCGGGGCCGGACTATGATCCGGAGGAGTTCAGCGTGGAGCAGGCTCGGCACGCCTTGCTCCTGTGCGGCGCCTGAGGCGCCTTGAGGCGGCGAAGGTAGGAAGGGTGAAATGCGCCGGACGTCTGAACCCGTCGCATCGCCCTTCGGCGCGTGATGTCGAGAGCGGTTCACCGGCGGGTTCGGACCCGCGCGGCCGCCCGCTGCGCTGGGTCCGCGGGCGCGCACCACTCCGAAGCGACGCGACGACCGCTCCAACGAGCGTTGCACCGAAGGAGCACTACCGGGCCACCGTGTGAGCACCTGGCAAGTGCGTCCTCCTGCCACCATCGTCGCGCTTCGAGAGTCAGCGCTCGCCGCCGAGCTCCGCGTGATACAGCCCTGAGACGCGAGCAGATGAGCGACCGATGTCGCATCGAGGCATTGACGCTGGATTTTTTCAACACACTCGTGCGTCACCGCGAGGGTCGCGGCCGCGGTGCGCGCCTTTCTGCATACCTCCGTGCTCAGGGATTTCAGCCGGGTCCGTGGGACCACGGCATACTGTACCGCGTGCTTCGGAGACATGCCGTCGACGACTCGCCGGACCTGCGAGGAGCGGAGCGGCGTCGCTACCTGGTGGACCTCGCGTGCCGAGTATTCGATGAACTCGATGTGGACGTTTCCAGGGATGATGCTTCGTCGCACGCCGAGCCGCTCTGGGAGATCCTCGGCCCGTCGTCCTTCGAGGTGTTTCCCGATGTTCTCTCTACGCTCGAGTCCCTGAGGGCTCGAGGCGTTCGCCTCGCCGTGATTTCGAATTGGCACTGCGGTCCCGAGCATTTCGTGACGGAACTGGGCCTTGCGCCGTACTTCGAGCACGTCGTCGGTTCTGCGGACTTTGGATCCGCGAAGCCGAGTCCCGAAATCTTCGAAAAGGCGAGCCTTCTCCTCGTCGTCGCCTCGAACCGGATTCTCCACGTCGGCGACTCCTTCGACGACGATTACGTGGGCGGTCGTGCGGCGGGTTACCGGACGGTACTCCTGGAACGGCAGTCGGGCGAAAACGGGCCGGCGGCTCACGTGATCCGAAGTCTCGCGGAGCTGTGCGGGTTGCCCGAATTCGCCGGTGGGTTCCCGGACGGGGCCACATGACGAGGGTGTGAGGCTGCCGCGCAGGTTGGGCTGCCGTGTAACGCCTGGACAGGCGTGGATCGAAATGGCGTGCAGCACCTCGGATGGGCCCACAGTTTCTCGCCTGGCGAGTCGTCGCTCGTCGCTTGGCTCGGCGTCGGCCAGCGCGGTCGGACCCGAGGCGACTGCAAGGCCAGGTCGAGCGGTCTCCACCCTGAATCGAGGGGGCGCAGATGGGAGCAGCAATCCGGGCTGTGCTCATCGGACTGCTGGTCATGCTCGCCGGGACGATCCCGCGGAACATCGCCTTCGCGGCGAATCTGCGATACCACGCCGGTGTGCCCTGGGCGGTGCCGCTGGTCGCGGTGTATCTGTGGTTCTTCTGGCGGTACCTGAACGGCGCGGGGCCGCCGGACGCAACGGCGGCGGAACGGCGCACGAGTCTCCGCGCGACGCGCATTCCGGGGCACGTGTGGGCGTGGGCGCTCCTCGCCGGCGGACTCGGGATCATCGCGCTGGTCCTCGCGCTGCGCGTGGCGAACCGACTCGTCGTGCTCCCGCCCCAGCGCCTGCCCGACCTCGCGCAGGTGCCGCCGGTCACGGTGCTGGCATTGCTCCTCATGGCCGCCCCGGTCGCGGGCGTCGTCGAGGAGGCCGCGTTTCGCGGCTACATGCAGGGCCCGCTCGAGCGGCGGTACGGGATCGCCGTCGCCATCCTGATCACGGGGACGATGTTCGCCGTCTCTCACCTGGACTTCACGCTCATCCTCTGGCCGTACTACGTGGCCGTCGCCGCGATCTACGGCACCGTGACGTACCTGACCGACTCGATCCTGCCTGCCGTGGTCCTGCACACGGGCGGGAACGTCTATTCGAACCTCGATCTCTGGCTGCACGGTCAGGCGGAGTGGCAGGCCCCGGCGGGCCGCGAGGCACTGGTCTGGACGACCGGCACCGACGCGTCGTTCTGGGTGGCGACCGTTGCGCTCCTCGTCGTCGCCGCGGCGATGGTTTCGGCCTACGTCAAGCTCGCGCGCGTCGCTCGGCACTCGGCGACTGTGGTGGGGGCGCGAGCGCCGATCAGCGCTGGCTGACGAGGCGCTGAACTCGATGAGAGGGCGATTGCGCGCAGCCGCTGCGCGACTGCATCATCGTATCCGCTCGGAAGTCGGCTCGAGCGCTAAGCGGCTGTCGCGTCACTTCGGAGTCACAGCCGCCCGCGAACCGAGCGCGGCGAGTGGGCACGCGGCTCCGAACCCGCGGGTCGACCGCTCTAGGCGATGCACCAGGAGGGAACCATGACCACGTCCATCGACAGAGCCGCCGTGCAGTTCGGGGGGGTCGTGCCGCACATGGCCGTCGCTGACGTCGTGCACACGGCGGAGTATTACCGCGACGTCCTCGGCTTCGAGATCGACGGCTACTGGGATGGCGAAGAGGTGCATCAGGATCCGACGCGTTCGGCCGTCTTCGGAATCGTTCGGCGCGGCCAAGCGTCCATCCACTTCAACCGCGGCCAGCAAGCGAATCCGCCCTCGCGGCTCTCCGAGGGAGCCTACGACCTCTATTTCAATGTGGTCAACGTGAATGTCCTCGCCGATGAGCTTCGCGGCCGCGGCGCGCAGATCATCGACGGCCCGGAGGAGCGTGTCTACGGTCAGCGTGAACTGGTCGTGCGCGACTGCAACGGCCTCATCCTCGCCTTCGGCGAGCCGCTGCGGACGAGCGCGAGCTGACAGGCCGTTGCAGCCGACGAGCGGCGCACACCCGTGTCGTCACGATTCGAACTCTCGTGAGCGCCGCTCGCAGGTGAGCGACATGGCATTGAGCAGACAGGAGCGCAGTCGTCCTCATGGCTGAGGCCCCGGACCGGCTTCGAAGAGACTCGTTCGATTCCGTAGCGGAAGTATATGAGCGAGCGCGCCCGCGTTACCCCGAACAACTGGTCGACGATCTGACTTCTCTCGCCGGGATCGGAGAAGGTACCAGGGTATTGGAGATCGGGCCCGGAACGGGTCAGCTCAGCGTGCCGCTCGCAGAGCGCGGTGCGTTCCTGGTTGCGGTGGAGCGAGGGCCGAATCTGGCGAACGTGCTGCGCCGGAGACTGTCGCGCTTCGATCATGCTGCGGTCGTCGTTGCCGATTTCGACCGGTGGGACGCTCCACCGGCATCGTTCGACGTCGTCGTCGCCGCGACCGCATTCCACTGGCTCGACCCCTCGACCCGTGTACTCAAGGCCGCGAAAATCCTGCGACCCGGCGGGTCCCTCGCCATCGTCCAAACGAGGTGGGGCGTGGCCACATGCGATGATCCGTTCTTTGCGGCAAGCCAGGCCTGCTACTCGCGCTGGTATCCGAACCACGACCCCACGTACCGCCAGATCAGACCCGAGGACGTGCCAGACCCGTGCGTTGAGTTGTCGATCGCAGAGTTCGCGCACGTTGTTCACCGACGCTACCTCTGTGATCGAGAGTACAGTGCGACCGCATATTGCGAGCTGCTCAGCACCTTCTCGGATGTCATCTCACTGGAGGATGAGCGCCGTGCCGGCTTCCTCGCTTGCATGTCGAGGCTCATCGACTCACGGTTCGGCGGACGAATCGTTCGTCACGACCTGCACGATCTCTGCGTTGCGCGGGCACCGCGTAGGGTGTGAAGCGCGAGCTGTCCGCCGCGCCCGGCGCCCGCATATGCTTCGGATGTTGGGAGGTTCGCGGCATCCGTGAGGTTCTGATCACGCGGCTGCCGCTGCTTGGCGACCGCGTTACGCATCCCGCTCACCGATCACTCGACGACACCGCTCGGCAGGACATGGAATCCACGCGTGTAACGCTTCGTTTGCTCGAGGGCGAACCGACCGACATGGCGTAAGGGTATCCCGACCCCTCGACCGCTCGGCCCGCAGGTGATTCCCGAGGCGTCAGAGCGCTCCGAGCGGTCGAGGCTGTCGGGGTTGGCCCGGCGAGCTGCCCGATGCTACGTTCGGGTCGTGAATCTCGAGGTCGATCCGAGTCCGAGCCGCGCTCTCTGCTGCTTGAACGCGCGGCGACGGGCCGGCTCCCGATCGTCGCGATCACCGAGCGAGGTGACGCCGTGCGGCGCATCGGCCCGCGCCCGATCACGCCACACGAGCGAAGGACGGACGAGCAAAGCGCAAGCTTCGCAGGAGGCCCGGGGAGGCGAACACGATGAAGCTTTTCGGGAGACGACGCTGGCTGGTCACCTTGCTGGGGGTCGCCGTTGCCGTTGTCGTGATCCTCGGCCTACTCTGGCGATCGGCGATCAAGAGAACCCGCGGATTACCCGATGAGCCGTTTCGGATCGCCGGCAACCTGTACTACGTCGGCAATGCCGGCGTCACGTCGTTCCTGCTCACCGGACCCGACGGCCACGTCCTGATCGATGGCGGCTATCCCGAATCCGCTGCGGCGATCATGGCCAGCATCGCCAAGCTCGGCTTCGACATTGCCGATGTCAGAATACTGCTCAACACCCATGCCCATTCCGACCACGCGGGCGGGCTTCGCGCTCTACAGGAGGCGTCCGGTGCCGAACTCTGGGTCAGCGAAGGCGACGCCGACGTCATCGCCGCCGGTCGGAACGCCGCCGACTCCGCGCTCGGGCCGCTCAGGTTCGTAGGCCTTCTCGGGTTCGGCAGATTCCCTCCGCCGCGGATCGACCACCGATTCGAGGATGGCGATACGATCCGCCTCGGTCCGATCGAGCTCACCGCGCATGTCACCGCCGGCCACACGCGGGGCTGTACGTCGTGGTCGTTCCCCGTCCGCGATGGCGACCGTGAGTTGCTCGCCGTCGACATCTGCAGCCTCACGTTGTTCCCGTTCGTATCGCTGGTCGACCCGGAGTCGTATCCGGGAATCCGGACCGACTACGAGCGCAGCTTCCGCACGCTGCGGAGCCTGCCCGCCGACATCTTCCTGGCCTCGCACGGGGACATGTTCGGCATGAACCGCAAGCGACATGCGCTGGCGGACACGAGCGACTCGGCGAACCCGTTCATCGATCCGGAGGGTTACCGGCGCTACATCGACAGAGCCGAGGAACATTTCCGGAAGGTGCTCGCGGATCAGACCGGCGGTCGATAGTAGAGCCGGCATCGGAGGAGTGTGGATCCCGGAATCGTGAGCCGCGTCGACTACGATCGACTCGCGGATGCCTACGCGCGCCACCGCCGCGCAGACGGTGCTGTCCTGGCCGCCCTGGCCGCGGCTGTGGGTCCCACGTCGCGTGTGCTCGAGGTCGGGTGTGGGACGGGCAACTACATCACCGCGCTGGAAGAACGGGTGGGATGCCGCTGTGTGGGTGTCGACCCTTCGGGCGAGATGCTCAAGCGGCTCCGGGTGAGGAATCGCAGGGTCGGCGAGTCGGCCGGCTCGGCCGAGAATCTCCCCTTTCCGAACGACACCTTCGACCTCGTCTTCTCCGTCGATGTCATTCATCACGTCAGGGACAGGCCCCGCGCGTTCGCGGAGGCTCTCAGGGTCCTGCGGGCGGGCGGCCTCATCTGTACGGCGACGGACTCGGAATGGGTGATCAGGAATCGCCTGATGGCGGAGTACTTCCCCTCGATCGTCGCTGTCGAGATGGGGCGTTACCCCGCGATCGACCGCCTTCGTACCGAGATGACGGCCGCGGGCTTCTCGGAGATCCGCGAGGAGCTGACCGAGACGCCATACCAGCTTACGGATGCGGCGCCCTACCGGGAAAGGGTGTTCTCGGCTCTCTCGTTGATCGATGAGGCCTCCTTCGCCTCCGGGCTCAGCCGACTGGAAGCCGACCTCGCGAAGGGACCCGTGCACGGCGTGGCGCGCTACACCTTGCTGTGGGCCGTCCGGAAGTGACTGGCGCTCCGGCGGGCAAGGCGGCGATGGACACGGCGCCCTCCAGTACGCCGCGGCCGGCTAGAGCGGTTGTCGCGCCACTTCGGAGTCGCACGCGCCCGCGAATCGAGCGCAGCGCGCGGCCGCGCGGCTCCGAACCCGCGGGCGTGCCGGCTGACAGTCGTTAGCCGGCCGCGGCGTGTGGACGCTCCCGGCATCGAGAGGTTCGGAGGAAACCATGAAGCTACTGAGTGGTTTGAATGTCGTTTCGCTTACCGTGACAGACCTTGCCCGAGCACGAGACTTCTATTCGAACATCCTTGGGTTGGGGCAGCCGTGGTTCGATGACGAAAGCCTCGGCTGGATCGAGTGGGGCGAACGCGGCAAGAACGGCAATCTAGCGGTCACGCTTCCTCGTGATGGCAGTCGTCCCGGCGGCGGAACGACGCCCGTCCTCAACACGGACGATTGCCACGTCCTGTTCGCTGAGTTTCGACGACGCGGCGTACGCTGCGAAGAGCCGGTGGTCGTGCCTGGACTGCTGACCTATTGCACATTTTACGATCCGGACGGCAACCGTCTCCAGGCGATCAGTGACCCGCCAGGTGGTCATTGAGTTAGCGTGCGGACGCCGGGGCCGCGTCCGGATGTCGACGACCAGCTCCACCCCGTTCGCGCGCAACGCCAAGAACGGTCCACCGAACGTCGACAGCAACCCCACGGCTTCGGCGTTGTCGATTTCAGCCACCTCCGTTCGACGTACGGGTAGGGAGGCGACACGAAACCGTCGACCTCCACCACGTTCGACCGCCCGAGGAGGGAACCACCAATGCGCTACATGATGATCGTGAGCGGCTCCGAGAACCTCGCCGCGTCCGGACCGCCGCCGGCCGAGCTGATGGAAGCGATCGAAAGGCTGGGCGAGGAAGCGGCCAGGGAGGGCACGCTGGTCTCGTTCGGCGGCCTCAAACCCACGTCCTCGGGCGTGCGCATGCGTATCAGGAACGGCGAGATCATCACGACGGATGGTCCGTTTACGGAGTCGAAGGAAGTGATCGGCGGGTTCTCGATCTTCGACTTCGCGTCGAAGGAAGAAGCGATCGAGGAGGCTCGCAAGCTCATGGAGCTGCACCGCGTCCACTGGCCGAACTGGGAGGGCGTGGTCGAGATCCGGCCGATGTACGACGAGAACGACGACGTGCGGGCGACGCAGATCGAGGCGAGCCGTCGCCTCCAGGACGTCGGCGGCATCCGCGGTCACGACCCCCTTTGAGCCGGACCGCTCCTCCGCCCCTCTGGCGGCGCTGGCAGTCGTCGCGTCGTTTCGGAGTCGTACGCGTCGGCGAACCGAGCGCGGCGAGCGGCCGTGCGGCTCCGAACGTCCTTTCCTTCGAACGGCGAGGCGGAGGTCGAGATCCGCAAGCTGCTGGACTCGGAGCGACTACAGCCATGCATCGACGACTGCCGCGCCTTGCTCTTCTCGCCCTTGCGATTGCGGCGACGGACGCGTTCGCGCAGACCACAGGCGCATCGCCATCGACGGACTACGGCAACCCGCAGGCGTGGCTCTGTCGCCCCGAGCGGCCCGGCGCGTGCGATGTGGATCTCACCACCACGGTGCTCCGTCGAGACGGGCGCGTGACCATCGAGCGCGCGCGGCCGGATCCGAATGCGCCGGTGGATTGCTTCTACGTATATCCCACGGTGTCGACGGATACGACGGCGGTCAGTGACCTCGTGCCCGACGACGCCGAGCGCAACGTCGTTCGGTTGCAGCTCGCTCGGTTCCGCACGAAGTGTCGATTGTTCGCGCCCCTGTACCGGCAAGTCACGAGCGCCGCCGTGGGCCGCGCGCTCGCCGCCGGCAAGCCGGTGCCGGCCTTCCTGGGCGTCGGATACGAGGATGTCCGTGCCGCATGGCATTACTATCTCGCGCACGACAACGGCGGTCGCGGCGTGGTACTGATCGGGCATTCCCAGGGCACCAGCGTTCTGACCGAGCTGATCCGCAGCGAGATCGAGGGCACGCCGGTGCAGTCGCGCATCGTCTCCGCGTTGCTCCTCGGCGCCGTGGGCGGGATCCTCGTCCCCCACGGGCGAGACGTGGGTGGTACGTTTGCGCACATGCCGCTCTGCCGCGCCGCCACGCAGACGGGCTGCGTCGTGACGTATTCATCATTTCGCGCCACCGCGCCGCCGGCGGCGAATACGCTCTTCGGGCGGTCCGCCGACTCGACGCTCGTCGCCGCTTGTACCAATCCAGCGGCGCTCGGCGGCGGCCCGGCCGCCCTCGAGGGCTATTTCGACGCGGGGGGGGAGGACCGCCCTGGCACTGGAGCCCTCCAATCCCTGGACCGTTGCCGGACAACCCGTTGCGACGCCCATGATCCGTGTCGTAGGATTGCTGAAGGCGCGGTGCACGTCCAACGCGTTCGCCACGTATCTCGAGGTATCGGTACAGCGTGGTCCTGACAGTCCGGCGAGCCGCGACATTCAAGGGGACTTGCCGCAGCCGTTCGGCCTGCACCTGGTCGACATGGAAGTGGCCATGGGCAATCTGATCGATCTCGTCGGCCGACAAGCCGAGCGCTATCTCGACAGCACCCGCTGACACGCGCGAGGGCGCCCACGCCGTCTTCCACGAGTAGCGCGCCGCCCACCGAGGCGTCGCGGTGGCGCTGCGGTATGAGCCGACGAGAAGGCAGTGAACCCGTGCCTGAACTCGATCCGCGGACCCATGGTCGCGAACACGACCAAGCCGTCGCGAACCCCGGCCTCGTCCGTCCGCCGTTCGTCTATCTCGCCGCGATCCTGAGCGGCATAGGGTTCGACCTCGTTCGACCGCTGCGATGGCTGCCGCCCGCGGCCGGAGTGTGGGTCGGCGTTCCACTCGTGCTCGTCGCGCTGGCGCTGTTCATCGCGGCGACGCGTCAGTTCAGGATCGCCCGCACACCCGTTCCCGGGAACAAGCCGGCGACCGCGATCGTGCAGTCCGGTCCCTACCGGTTCAGCCGCAACCCGATCTACCTGGCGTTCTCGATCCTCGTGCTCGGGATCGCTTGCTGGATCAATAGCCTCTGGTTGCTCGGGACACTCGGCGCAGCCGTCGGCCTCATGAGCCTGGTCGTGATTCCGCGGGAGGAGCGCTATCTCGAGCGTCGGTTCGATGCCGAGTACCGGGAATACAAGACCAGGGTGCGCCGTTGGCTCTAATTGACGAGCAGGCAACCAGATGCGAGGATGCCCGGGAGGGCCGTAGCCGTTCGGACGCACCCGCGCCCGGAAGGGCGCGCCGTTGATCTTCACGAGCGGCTCCGCGGAAGGTGAAGCGATCGGCTGCTGCGGCGAGGAGCCGCTCTACCACGCGAGTCTGGGCCCTGCGGAATACGAGCATCTCCTGGCCACGAACGGGTTCGCGGTGAGGGCATACGTTGCGGACGACCCCGACTGCGGGGAGCACACGGTCTGGCTCGCAACGTACGATCCGGAGCCCGCGCTTTAGAGCGGACGGCCCCCTCATCCAGTGTTCGCCGGCACGCGACAGAGGGAGCGCCGATGATGGGCCGGCCCTCTCAATCGCAGCGCAGCGCCTCGAGAAGGTCGATCCGCGATGCACGCCGAGCGGGCAGATAGCAGGCGGCCACCGTCGCCACGCATACCGCCGCCGCCGCGAGTACGGCCGCCGGCGCATCCACCACGGACACGCCGGCGAACCGCGACTGCAGCACGCGGAGCGCGACGGCTCCGGCGACCACACCGATCACGGAGCCGATCACGGCGATGCGCATCCCATCGGCGATCACGAGCGAAATGACGCCGCGTGGTGACGCGCCGAGCGCCGAGCGCACCGCCAGCTCTCGCGTGCGTTGCAGCACCCCCTGCGCGACGACGCCGTAGAGCCCGATCGCCGCGAGCAGCAGCGCGACCGCGCCGAAGACGCCGATCCAGGCGCTCGCGATGCGCTGCGGCTGGAGCTGCTCGTCGATCATCTCGGTGACGACCCGGGTGTGCAGCGGCACGCGCGCATCGGCGGCCGCTCCGATCGCGCGGATCGTGGCCTCCAGCGCGCCTCCACCGCTCCGGCTGCGAACGACGAACAGGTCGACGTCCTCCTCCGGGTGCTGCGCCACGGGCATGTACGCCACGGGCGGCGCCTCGTCGAAGATCGACGCGAGCCGCACGTCCCCGGCCACGCCGATGACGCGCATCGCCGGGCGCCGCCGGCCGCCGGCGGCGGGAAGCGAGAGCATCTTGCCGATCGGGTTCTCCTTCGGCCACATCGCGGCCGCCAGGCGCCGGCTGACGATGACGACGGGCGCGGCGCCGTTGTCGTCGCTCTCGAGGAAGCCGCGGCCTGCCGTGATGGGCACGTGCATGACGTCGAAGAATCCAGGCGACACGACGTCGACGTACGCTCGTCTTCCGCCGGCCGGCGAACCGTCGAGCCGTGCCCCTGGCGGCGGCTCCTCACCGCCGCGGAAGACCCATCCCGGACGGACCCAGGGAGCCGGCGGAACCACCGATGCCATCGCCACGCCCGCGATCGACGGCTCCGCGGCGGCGCGACGCAGCCACTCGCGTCGATACGCCATCACCTGCGCACTGTCGAGCTTCGCTTCCTCGAAGTCCGCCGACGCGATGGCGACGCCGCGCGCGTCGAAGCCGGGGTCGGTGGCCAGCACGCGGCGGAACGTGTTGAGGACGATCGCCGCGGATGCGAGCAGGACGAACGACGCCGCGATCTGCCCGGCGACGAGCGCGCGCTGCCCGAAGGAGCGGCGCCGCACCGCGCCGGCCGCTCCATCCTTGAGCACGGCCCCCGGCGGCACGCGCATCACGTGCAGCACCGGAGCGATCGATACCGCCAGCGCGGCAAGCGCCGACACGGCGAGCGCGACGATCAGCACGCGCCGATCGAGTGTCACATCGAGGCCGACCCGCTCGGGCATCCCGGCGATGGTGCGGACGATCGACTGCGAGCGAACGAGGAGCCGCGCGATGCCGATGCCGAGCAACGCACCGGCGGCCGCGAGGACGGCGCCCTCGAGCAGCAGACGCCCGAAGAGCGAGCGTCGTGAGGCGCCGAGGGCCAGACGCGTGGCCAACTCGCGCCGCCGCGCCGCCGCGCGCACCAGGGACAGGTTGGCGACGTTGGCGCAGGCAATGAGCAGCAGGAGGCCGACGGCGGCGGCCAGGAGATGCGGCAGCTTGCCGAGCGCCGTGCGTTCCTCCACGGTCATCCCCGCACCGGGGAACACCCGGATGCCGCGCCCCTCGTCCGCCGGGTAGGCATCGGCAAGGCGCGCCGCGAGCAGCGACAGCTCCTGCTGCGCTTCGTCGACCGTCGTGCCCGGCGCGAGACGACCCACGAGCCGGAGGAACCGGCCCGAACGGCTGTCGAGCATGCCCGGCGCGCTCACCAGCTTCGGCACGGTCGTGAACGGGATCCAGAGCTCCATCGGATACAGCAGCATGGCGCCGATGAAACGCGGCGGCGCGACGCCGATCACCGTGAGCGGATATCCGGCGACGTCGACCGTCGATCCGATGACTCCCGGATCGCCGCCATAGCGCTCCTGCCACAGATCGTAGGCCAGCACGACCACCGGGTTCGCGGCCTCCTCGTCGGCCGGCTGGATCAGCCGACCGGCGGCCGCCCGGACGCCGAGCACCGAGAAGAAGTCGCCCGTGACGTAGCTCACCCATGCCGAGCGACGCGGCCCCCGACGGTCCTCGAGCGTCATCGACGTCCCGTCGTAGCCGATCAGGCCGGCGAGCGACCGCGTCTGCTCGCGCAGGTCGCGGTAATCGAGGTAGCTGAAGCCGTACCGCAGCGTCCCGTCCTTCACCGGCTCGAGAGTGACGAGCCCGCCGGCGTCGCTCACGGCCGGGAGCGGCTGGAGGAGCGAGCCCTTGATCACGGTGAAGATCGCGGTGGCACCGCCAATGCCGATGCCGAGAATCGTCACCGCCAGCACCGAGAACGCGGGCGCGTTTCGCAGCGTGCGCAAGGTGAAACGGAGGTCACGGACGAACGTGAAAATGCCGCGTCCCACCCACGCATCGCGCGTCGCTTCCTTCACCTGCTCGATGCCGCCGGTCTCGATCAGCGCGCGACGCCGCGCGAGGCCGGGCGCCATCCCCGCCTCCTCGTACTCGGCGGCGAGCAGATCCACGTACGCGCGCACCTCGTCATCCAGCGATCGCTCAGCGCGACCTCGCCGCAGCAGCGTGAGCCACAGACCGCGAACCGTTGCCAGGATACGCATGATCAGCTCCATTCCAGGGCGATGCGCATGACATCGACGACGCGCGCCCAGGCCTTGGACTCGCGCTCGAGCTGGCGCCGCCCCGCGGCAGTGAGCCGGTAGTACTTCGCCCGGCGCTTGTTCTCGGACTCACCGTCGCTCGCGGCGAGCCAGCCGCGCTGCTCCAGCCGGTGCAGCGCCGGGAAGAGCGAGCCCGGGCCGATGCGGTATGCGCCCCTCGTGATCTGCTCGATCCGGCGCGAGACACCGAGGCCGTGGAGCGGCTGGAGACTCAGCGCCTTGAGGACCAGGAGGTCGAGCGTTCCGGGGAGAAGCGGCGTTTCGTCGTTCATGATGGCTCGTATCGGTGATCGATAGGAGCAAGGTAGGGGGACTCGTATCGATTGTCAATAGGTCGAGGCGACGGCGGGTTCGCCGCGCCACGACACGCGTTACCGCGAGCCGTGTCGTGCCGCAGGGTGGCAGCGCTCCGAGGCAATGATGCCATGGGCGCGCCGGCGGGCAAGTTCGGTCGCTCCGGCCACGGGCCGCGCGCGCCGTTGACAACGATCCGTCCGCGATCCATCGTGGCCGGCATCGAACGGTTCCGGGACGGCAAGGGTTGCCCGGGAACAGGCTCGTCGAGGAGCGGCGGCCCCGCCCGACTCTTCTCCTTCACCGCAAAGGGACAGCATTCCAGAAACGATGGAGCACGACATGGAACTCGGTGCGTTTTCGATCAGCCTGGCCGTCAAGGACCTGGAGGCATCGCGTCGATTCTACGAGAAGCTCGGGTTCGAACCGTTCGCGGGAGATCCATCGCAAAACTGGCTGATCTTGAAGAACGGGGATCACGTCATCGGCCTGTTTCAGGGCATGTTCGACAGGAACATACTCACGTTCAACCCCGGCTGGGACCAGAACGCCGACAAGCTCGACAGCTTCACCGATGTGCGCGAGATCCAGCGCCGACTGAAGGCGCAGGGCGTGGAGCTGGTGAACGAGGCCGATGAGAGCACGACGGGCCCTGGGAGTTTCATGGTCGTGGACCCCGACGGGAACCCGATCCTGGTCGATCAGCACGTCTGAGGCGGCCGGCGCGTCCACGATGCATCGTACATCCCGGCGGAGCGTTGCGGCCGGCCGACCCGGGTCCGGCGCAGGACCTGTCGATTCGCCGCCGGCTCGGTCGTCATACCCATGAGGACATGAACGACCCTTTTGCAGGAAGGATGTACCATGCGTTACACGCTCCTTCTCCACTACCCCGAGATGACGGAGGAAGAGCTCGGGCAGGAGGCCATGGAGGCGGGCCAGGCCGCGTTCCACGCCTACGCCAAGGCGCTCGATGATGCCGGCGTGCTCGTCTCGGCCGAGGTGCTCCAGCCGTCGGCGAACACGACGACGGTGGCCGTCGTGAATGGCAGTTTGCAGGTGCAGGACGGTCCGTACGCCGATACGAAGGAGCAGCTCGGCGGCACCTTCGTGCTGGATGTCCCGGACCTGGATGCCGCGCTGGCCTGGGCCGAGAAGTGTCCGTCGGTGCATTGGGGGGCGGTCGAGATCCGCCCCTCGGCGGTGCGGTTCGTCGACGGAGCGTGGATCCCGGCGTGACGGGACGGGCCGAGGCGCGGGCCGACGCGGAGGGCTCCGGCCGCGCCGCGGCGCCGGCCCGCGCGCGAGCCGAGCATGTGGCCCGCGCCTCGTACGGCCGCCTGGTCGCGCTTCTCGCCGCGTCCAGCGGCGACATCGAGCTCGCGCAGGACTGCCTCGGCGACGCGTTCGCGCAGGCACTGCGCCGATGGCCGGAGTCCGGCGTTCCCGATAACCCGGAGGCGTGGCTGCTGACCGTGGCGCGCAACCGGCAGCGGGACGTGTTCAAGTCCGCCGCCCACCGGACCGTGGTGCCGCTCGAGGATCCCGCGGTCCGCGAGCACGCGTCCGTCATCGCCGAGTTGGACCCCGACGCCATCCCCGACCGGCGCCTCGCGCTCCTCTTCGTCTGCGCCCATCCGGCGATCGACGCCGGCATTCGCGCTCCCCTCATGTTGCAGGCCGTGCTCGGCTTCGAGGCGCGGCAGATCGCGCGGGCGTTCGCCGTTCCGGCATCGACGATGGCGCAGCGGCTCGTGCGTGCCAAGCGCCGCATCCGCGACGCTCGCATCCCGTTCGTCGTGCCGGACCGAACCCGGATGCCCGCACGACTGGACAGCGTGCTCGAGGCGATCTACGGCGCGTACGCCATCGACTGGCGGAACGCAGCCGATCCCACGCCACACGAATCCCTCGCCGCCGAGGCGCAATACCTCGCGGTCACGCTCGCCGAGTCGCTCGGCGATGAGCCCGAGGCCTTCGGCCTCGCCGCGCTCATATCGCTGTCCCTGGCGCGCGCGGCGGCCCGCGGCGCGCCGGAGGAATTCGTGCCGCTCGACGAGCAGGATCCCACACTCTGGAATCGGGCATTGATCGCGCAGGGCGAGGGGTACCTGCGCCGCGCCCGCGCACTGGGCCGCATCGGACGATTCCAGCTCGAGGCCGCGATTCAGTCGGTGCACTGCGCGCGGGCGACGTCGGGCCGCACGGACTGGATCGCGCTGCACCGCCTCTACGCCGGCCTGGTGTCGATCGCCCCGACGCTGGGGGCGCGCGTCGCCTTCGCGGCGGCGACGGAACGCGTGCAGGGGCCGGAGGCCGGACTGGCGGCGCTCGATCGGATCTCCGACACGGCAGCCCAGCGGTTCCAACCGGCATGGGCGACGCGGGCGCACCTGCTCACCGAAGCCGGGCGAGTAGACGAAGCGCGACGGGCGTACGAGAAGGCGATCTCGCTCACGACCGAGCGAGGCGTGCGCAGCTACCTGCAGCGCCGGCGGGCCGCCGTGCTCGCCGCATGCGACGGCATCGACCCACATGGCGACGCGGGCGGTCCCGGCGCCGTGACATCGCGATCAAGTTGACAGGCCCCGCCGTTCACGTACCCGATCCGGAGTTACCGCCCGCGACCCTGGCGCTCGCGGTGAGTGTCGGCCGCGCCAATCGGCCAGCCGGTGCACACCTCCATCACCCCCGCTTGCTACTATCCAAATAGTTGACAGCCATCGATCGGCGTGGCATCATGCAGTCGAGCGACTCGGCCGCGGGGGCGGAGCCGCGCGGCCATCGGCTGCGCGCGTGGCGTGGGCCCCCACGACGCCGCCATCGTGCGTGCGGCGGGGTTGCCGGGTCCAAGGCAACTCGTGCACCGGTGGGCCCGCTGGTGATCATCGGCATCCGCACAGGAGGACACATGATCGAGCGGCGTTCTTTCCGGTGCCTCGTTCTCGGCTTCCTCGCCTGTCTGACCCTCGCGTGTGAGGGCGGTGCGCCCGTCGAAGAGGCGGATGTCTCGGCCGACAGGCGCGCGTCCGGCGGCGCCCGGGGCTCCGATCCGGCCGCCGGGGTGTGGCAGGCAGGGCAGTCCTGGCGTATCGAGGAGGTCCTCCGCATCGGGGTGCTGGACGGGGACGGCCCCGACGTCCTGGGGAAGGTCGATGCCCTCGAAGTCGATTCCGACGGCGACATCCTGATCTTCGACGGTTTCGCGAACGAGCTTCGCGTGTTCTCGGGCGCGGGCGTGCATCGAACCACGGTCGGCCGTGAGGGCGCCGGCCCCGGCGAGTTCCGGAACGTCGTGGGCATGGCGCTCGGCCCGGGCGGCGACCTCTGGATCGTGGATTCACGCAACGACCGCTACACGGTATTGGGAAGCGATGGCGCGGTGAGGACCCTCCATCGCACCGCGCAGAGAAACACGCGTCCCTGGGTCGGCGGCTTCGACCGCGAAGGCCGCTTCTACGATCTGGCCACCGAGCACGTGGGCGGGGATCTCGTCGACCGCATGCTCCGGGTCGGTGCCGACGGGGAGGTCACGGCGACGTTCCCGATCCCCCACATCGATGAGCCGATCACGGATTTGGGTGGCGGCGGCGTGTCCGTCGCCATGCCGTTTGCGCCGCGGGCGCTTCGGGTGTGGGATCCGAGGGGCGGCGTGTGGCAGGCGCTCTCGTCGGAGTACAGGATCACGAACGTTCGGCTGGACGGCGACACGGCTGTCGTGGTCTCGAGAGCGATCGAGCCCGTGCCGCTTTCCGCCGCGCAACAGGACTCTGTCGCGGCCGCCGCCCGGCGCATCGAATCGGGGTTCGGGCGCACGGTCGCCGACGAGGCGCGGCCCACCGTGATCTCCCCACTCCGCTGGTTCGTCCCGGATGATGAGGGCCGGCTCTGGGTCTGCGCCACGGGCCTCGAGCCGTGTACGGAACTCGACGTCTTCGACGCCTCGGGCTCGTTCCTCGGCACCGTGGAGTTGCCCGTTCCGGTGCTCGATCTGCCGCTCCCCGTGATCCGGGACGGACGGCTCTACGTGGCGGTGGAGGGGGAGCAGGGCGCGCCACAGGTGTTCGTGGGTCGGATCGTCGTGCCGTGATCCGACGCGGCCGGAGATGACCGTTGCGCTCGGCCGGTCAGGAGTGCAACTTTCGACGACGGGCGGCACCCGCGCGCCCGCACGACGGTCCGCGACGCGCCGAGCGGCGCCGGTCCATCGTCCCGATCCCGAGCGCCGCACTCCGCCTGCTGCTGGCCCCCGGCCGCTGGACTCATGCAGTTCCCGGTTGCTCGACTCCTCAAATCCGGCGTGCCCCACGTCTGGTACGCCGTGATCTGCGGCAAACCCGGGGCGATCCTCCTCGTCTCCGATCGGCTGGAGGTGAACGGGAGCGCCGATCGACCGGTCGTCTTCACGGCGTGCGATCGGACACAGGGCTGGGGCGGCATCCGGGTCAGCCCCGAGTACAACTCGGACGGCAGCGGTCGTCTGAGCCACGTTCGCATCGAATACGCGGACACCGGGATCTATGGCTGGAACCTCGAGATCGAGAACGCCACGGTCCGGCAGACCCGCGGTCCGGGCATCGCCGGCGAGGCGAACGTGACCGCTATGACGGTCGACTCGGCGTGCGTCGCCTGGGACAGCGACTGTGCGGCGGTCTGGGCGGACCGCTACGCGCCGATGAATCTGACCGACGTGATCGTGCGGGGTTCGGGCGACATGGGCGTGGCGAGGGAGCGGCGCGCACCGATCACGCTCACGGACGTGACCATCGAGGGGAGCGCGGGGATCGGATTGTACCTGGGTGGCGGCGCCCCGTTGAACGACGTCGCCAACTTCGCCGTCGAAGGGTCCCTCCGCGTTGCGGGCAATCTCTACCCTGCGCTGGTGGCGGCTCACGATGTTCCCGCGCTACTGCCGAATCCCGAAGCTTACACCCGCCTGCTGGGAAACCTGCGCGACACGCTGCTGGTGGGGATAACGGCGGGGACGGGGGAACCGACGGTCCAGGCTGAGCTGCCGTGGCGGATCTTCGGTAACACGTTCATTGGCATCGGCTACGCGAACGTGGGGAGCTGACGCTCGAACCGGGCGCCACGCTCGCCACTGCGGATACGACGACCTGGTTCACGCTGGCACCCGGACAGCGGATCGAAGGCACGGCGGAACAGCCGATCACCTTCATCGGCCCCATGCTCCGCGTCGTGGGCGACGCGCCCGACACCACGTGGCTGCGGCACGTCCGCCTCGAACACGGAGCGACGTTGTCCACGATGGGCGAGGTGCGAAACCTCGATCCCGCCACGAACCCCGTCGTCCTCGAGGATGTCGAGCTCCACGATGCGCGCATCGAGCTCGGCACCGCCGGCTCGCGCATCGACGGGCTCTCGGCCGAGGGTGGAGGCGAAAACGCGATCATCGGCGCTGCCCCGCTGCTGCGGCTCACGGGCCCCGGAATCGTCGCGCAGCACGTCTTCATCCAGGACGCCCCACGGGTGGGGATCGAGCTGTCGGGGGATGACATCCTCCTCGCCGGGTGCCAGGTCACCGGCTCCGCCGGGGACGGGATCCTCGTGCTGGACGGCGCCGGAATCCGGATCCGGGACTGCAACCTCCTGGGGAATGCGGGCGCGGGTGTGAGCAACGTCGGCGCCGATCCGGTGGACGCGACCGGCAACTGGTGGGGCGATGCGGCGGGCCCTGACGGCCCCGAAGGCGACGGCGTGGCCGGCAACGTACAGTTCGACCCCTGGCTCACCACGCCCGTCGTGCTCCCCGGGGCGAGTTCGTGACCCGGAGCACGACTGCGCCCGTCTCCTTCCCGTAGGGGCACGCGAACCCGACCGAAGCGGAGTTCCGGCGCGTGGCGGCGGGCGCGAGGTGCCTGCCGACACCGCCGAGTCGGTAGACACCGCGGAGTCGGCACTCCGGGCCGAGCGCCGCGCGATCGGGGGCGACGCCGGATCCGCGGTCGAGCCGCGCAGGAACGGCAACCGGACGACACGGCAATCGGAGAGAAGCGATGCATGACGTACTCGTATGGGGGCTCACGATCCTGCTCGCGCTCATCCCGCTCCTGCTGGTGTACACTTTCGCGCCGTTCTATCTCTACAACATTGCGTGGAGAGCATTGCGGACCGGCGATCCTCTCCTGCCGGTGATGGATCCGTCCAGAAGAAGGAGTGCGGCGTACTATCGTCTGTCCGGCATCGCGCCACGGATCTTCGGCCTGTCGTGTCTGCTCCTGGGCGCATCCACGCACCTCCTCCCCGTCCTTCTGGTCGTCGGTGGCTGCGGTACCCGTACGGCCACGCCGATCCAACGGGCGGTGGGATGGACGTGGATCGCATCGCTGGTGCCGGTCATCACCTCGAGGTACTGGGTGCCGGCGTTCTCCAGGAACCCGGAACGGATCCGCGAGCCATCCGCGACACAGAAGCTCTTCTTCTGGCATGGCGTGCTCCGTGTCGTCAAGCGCAGGTTCGGAGGAGGGGCATGGCGGGATCCGGAGATCCGTTGACCGCCGGAATCAGGGCGGTCCTCGAGCCCGTGATGCTGGATCTCGGTTTCGCGCGGCTCGGTACCCGTTCGTTCGGCCGCGTCGTAATCGGAGATCCTTCACGTCGTGGTCCTGGACAGATACCTGCACGGGAGCAAGCGGTATTCCGCCCACTACAACGCGATGGCGCTGTTCGTCCCACGAAGCGCCATAGCGCTGGCGCTGCCCGGTGGATCGCTCGGCGATTACTCGGCCGCGAATCACGATGCAGCGGCGCGCGGGCTGGCGAAGCTGGTCGACGGCGTGCGAACGACCGCCGTACCCTGGTTCGTCGCGGCCTCCACGCTTCGAGGCTACATTGACGCGCTGGACCGGTCTCCATATCGTCCGCGCGGACCGGTTCTCCGGGCCAGGGCATGCAGCCTGGCGCGCCTGGGCGATTTCGCCGAGGCCTCCGATACGCTGGACGTCATGGAACGAGAGACCACCAACCCGAGCCTGCCCGGTGCTCACTTCCAGGCACTCCGGACCGCCGTGGAGCGGCAGGAGGTCGATGCGCTACTGGACGGATGGGTGGACGGGAACGATCCTGCAAGTCATCGGTGAAGAGAGAAAGGTCGCAGGCGCCTGCTTCACGTGAAGGGCACATCGGGCCCATCGCCGGAGCCGGTCGTACCGGAGCGCCGCTACCGGGTTGCGTATGCCTCGAATCAGAACGGGTGAACAGATTCCCCATCACGCACTCCGGGAGGAACATGTCCCGCGACCGCGTGCGCAATGGGGTAAGATCGTGCCGTTCGCGAGCACGTTCAACGCGTACGAACAGCTCGGAGGCATCGAGCCGGCTGCCGTGGCCGCGAATCAGCAGGCTCGAGACCCTTCGACCTGCACGCTCACGGAGCTGCGTGCCGCGCTGTTCTTCGAGTACAGAAGGTACAACCACCGCGGTTACGACCCCGACACTTCCGAGATGGCGCACATCCACGCGCTGGTCGAGGAGGTCCGGCGGAGGATCCGGCTGGGCGAGCACCTGCGCGAAGGCGCGACGTAGACCGGACCGAGTGGGTTGGAAACGCTATACCGATGAAATCTCTGCACGATGGGCTCCCCCCAGCCCCTCGCTTGCCGCCAACCATGTCCAGGGGCCCGATGCATCACCGCGTCGCACCACAGGAGAAAAATCCATGAAGCGCCTCGTCGACCGCCTTGCCCCGCTCGTCCTCCTCTTGCTGCTCCTCCCCGCGCCGGGCGTCGCACAGCAGGAGGAGAACTACGACTACTGGAAGTTCGACCGCGAGATCATCCGGCGCGGCCAGCAGGCCATCTTCATGTGCAACGGCCTGTTCACGTCGCACCGGACGCTCGAGCAGATCTTCGCGCAGGAGCTGGCCTACCTCCCCGAGCCGATCGGGACGCCGAGCGGCGGCGACTACGTCGTCGACCCGGAGCTCCGCGCCGTCGCCGTCGGGGCGGACGGCTACGTGCCGACCATGCGCGCCGCGTACCGCGAGGGGCTCGGCTGCGTGATCCTGGCGCCGGACCAGACGTTCGAGGACATCGAGAGCCTGCCGGTCCTCCGCATGCCGCCGCTCGCGGGCGATCCGGACACGATCCCCTGGCCGGACGGCGACCTCGTGCCGGATGCGCCCCTCCCGCCGGAAGTCGACGCGGCCGCACTCGAAGCCGCATCGGACTGGGCCTTCGACCGCGAGTCGCCGGAGCAGGTCACGGTGAGCCTGCTCGTCGTCTACAAGGGCCGGATCATCCACGAACGCTACGCGCCCGGCTTCGACGTCACGACCCGCACCCGCACCTGGTCGACCGCGAAGAGCATCGCGGTGACGCTGATCGGCATGCTCGTCGATCAGGGGCGGCTGCGGCTGGACGAGCCGCTCGGCTTCGAGTGGCTGCCGCGGGCGAGGTCGCCGGAGACCGATCCCCGCAACGCGATCACGCTGCGCCACCTGCTGAACATGTCGAGCGGGCTGTACCCTGTGGACAACCAGGGCCTCGAGTACGCGACCGGTTCGGGCCTCGCGTACTGGGCGGGCGCGAGCTCCGTCCGCGGCGCGCTGCGCCGCGCGCTGGTCCGCGAGCCGGGCACCAACTGGGATTACGAGAACTACGACACACTGCTGGGCGTGCTGGCCATGAAGCGTGCGATCGGCGACGACCAGGCGTACCTCGAGTTCCCGCGGCGCGCACTGCTCGACCGCATCGGCATGCGCAACACGCTCCTGGGCGTGGACCGCTTCGGCGACTTCATCATGAGCAGCCAGATCTACACCAACGCCCGCGACCTCGCCCGATTCGGCATGCTGTACGAGCAGGGCGGTATGTGGAACGGCGAGCGACTGCTCTCCGAGAAGTGGATCGACTTCGTGCGGACGCCCGCACCGGCCACGGCGGAGCGCGGCAACTTCTACGGCGGCCAGTGGTGGCTCGTGCCCGATGATCGCACCGACGTGCCGGCCGACGCCTATTCGACCGCCGGCAACCGCGGCCAGTACGTGGTCGTGGCGCCGTCCCACGATCTCGTGATCGTGCGGCGCGGGCTCGACTACGGCCGCCAGGGCTTCAATCAGTGGGACCTCACCCGCGAGGTGCTGAAGGCGATCCGCACGACGGGCGCGGGCACGTAGCCCGGCGCCCCGTATTGCCCGACCCTGTCGTTTTGTATACGATATCCACGCGCGCGGGCGCCACGCCGATCCATTCCGCTCGCGGGAGGGGCCACCATGAAATGGATGATTTGCTGCGCGGCCGCAGTGTTTCTGGGCGCGTGGAACGCACACGCACCCGGCGGCGGTCCGACGGCCGCGGCGCCGGGGTCGAGAACGGCCGCGCCGTCCGGGCCGCACGCGTCCGGCGCTGCCGCGTCCGGCCGTGCCCCGTCCGGCACCACCGCGATCGAGGGATGCACACCGGAGCAGAAGCGCCTGCTGCTCGACCCGACCAACCCCGAGTGGCGTCGGCGCGCGCCGGACGTCTACCGCGCGCGCTTCGAGACGACCAAGGGCGTGTTCGTGGTGGAAGCCGTGCGGGCGTACGCGCCGATCGGCGCCGACCGCTTCTACAACCTCGTGCGCCTCTGCTACTACGACGACGCCCGCTTCCACCGCGTGTCGCGCGGCTACATCGCGCAGTTCGGCCTGCACGGTGACCCCGCCGTCAACCGCGCCTGGATGCACCAGCAGATCCCGGACGACCCACGGCACGGCAGCAACGTGCGTGGCACGCTCGCCTTCGCGATGACGCCCGAGCCCAACACGCGCAACACCCAGGTCTACATCAACCTCGGCGACAACACCCGGAACGACCGGGAGCCGTTCGCGATCTTCGGCCGCGTCGTCGAGGGGATGGACGTGCTCGACCGGCTCTACGCGGGCTACGGCGAGCGCTCCGGCGGCGGCCTGCGACAGGGCCGCCAGGGCCCGATCATCGAGGGCGGCAACGCCTACCTGGACCGGGAGTTCCCCCTGCTCGACCGCATCATCCGCGCGACCATCGTCGACGTGCCGTCGCAGTGACCGGCGGGGTCCCGGCGCGGCGCTGAACGCCGCGACCTACTTGCGCGGCCGCCCGCCCTTTTTCCCGTTCGCCCGGGCCGCCGCCGCCTTGGCGGGCGAGCGTACGGCGCCGCCCCGCCGGCCCGAAGCGCGCGTCGAGAGGTGCGGCCCGAGCAACTCGCTCAGCAGGCCCGGCACGGAGACGTCCACGTCCAACTCATCCCAGCGGATCGCCTCGCCTGCCGGTTGGACCCGCCCGAGCTGCTCAACCGTCGCCTCCCGCAGCTCCGGGATGTGCGCGCGCGGCACGATCAGCGACTTGCCGCCACGCATGCCGATGACCACGTCGTCGGATACAGGGTCGTACCGCACGGCCACCGGCCACCACGGTTCCCGCTGCGCCTCGCGCCCGGCCGCACGGGCGGCCGGGATCTGGGCCAGGATCTCTGCTCGCCCGAGCTTCCTGACCATGAAACCGGTTCCATCCTTCCCACATGAGTGAACTCCGCTCCTGCACGATCCCGACGGCCCAGGCGACGTCGGCGTCCTTCATCAGACCGACGATCCGCACCAGCGCCGGCGGCTCCGACTCCGTGGGCAACGCGATCTTGGCATACGCCCGGCCCACGAACGCGTGAACGTGCGCGGGTTCGTGGTCTCTGGATTAGACTCGAAAGCCGATCCCGCGTTCAACGTGGATCGTCGCCATCCGTACAATAACCCAAGGCCTTAGGTTATGACAAGCGAGCCCGCACGGCTGCCGCCGCGAGCCGCAGGTGTCCGTAGCTCCTTCATGATCCTGTCGTCATCGGCGGGCACCGCCATGGCGATAGGGGACCTACCATCCGCGCCGCCGCGGGAGGGGCGGCCGCCGCCGAGTGGCGCGCCTTCCGCGGGCTCGTCGTCCTTGGGCATCGCCTCCTGTCGTTCTTGCGCGGGCCGAGCGATCGGATATAATATCCGGAGCCATCCCGGCCAGCGCATCGCCGCTTACGCCGCCGGACTCCGTGCAACGACCACCCACCCGGGAGACGCCATGAGTGAGTCGCCATCCCACCTCAGTCGTCGCGAGCTGCTCGGCACGATGGGCAAGGCCGCGCTCGGCGCGGCGGTGCTCCCGCCGGTACTCCAGACGGTGATCTTCGGTGAAGCCGATGCCGCGGGCCTGCCGCGCCGGGGCGGAGCGGGGGTTCCGGTGAAGGGTGCGGCCGGCGTGGACCGCGTGGTCGTGCTCCCGGGCCGGACGTATCTGCGCGGCTGGGCCGGCTACGGTGAGCCGCCGAACCTGCATCGCCGCCGGCGGCGGCGCGAGGAGGCGGATTCGACGCCCGCGCCGACGGGCCCCACGCCCACGGTGCGCTGGAGCAAGACGTCGGGTCCGGGACGCGTCACGTTCGAGGACCCGACGTCGCTCGTGACGACGGCGTCGTTCACGGCGCCCGGCGTCTACGTGCTGCGGCTGACGGCGGACAACGGGGAGAGCACGGCGTCGTCCGAGCTGACGGTCAAGGTGGAGCTGCCTCCGCCGGACAAGCCCCTCGACGTGGTCCACACACGCAGGTACTCGATCGACAGCCCGCTGTGGAACCATCGCGCCAAGGCGCTGATCGTGAGTTGGATCCCGCACTGCATCGAGATGCTCGAGGATCCGAACGTCCCGGCGGGCGGACTCGACAACTTCATCGAGGCGGGCAAGGCGCTGCGCGGCGAGCCGCACGGTGCGCACAAGGGGTACGTCTTCGCGGACGCGTACGTCCACAACGCGGTCGAGGCGATGGGCATCGCGCTCATGGTGGATCCGCGGGGCGATCCGGAGATCATCCGTGCGCAGGACCACATGCGCGCGACCCTCGAGCGGTGGATCCCGATCATCCTCGCCGCGCAGGAGCCGGACGGCTACATGCAGACGGCGTTCACGCTGCCGCGTGCGCGCCGGCGCGGGCCGCCGGATCCCGGCCCGTTCGAGCGCTGGACCCGGCGGGGCGACCACGAGGGCTACACGGCCGGCTACTTCCTCGAGGCGGCGATCGCCCACTACAGCATGACGAACCGCACGGACTCGCGCCTCTACGACGCGGCCAAGCGGCTCGCCGACTGCTGGTGCGATCATCTCGGGCCACCGCCCAAGAAGGCGTGGTACGACGGCCACGAGGAGATGGAGCAGGCGCTGGTCCGCTTCGGCCGCTTCGTCAACGACACCGAAGGCAAGGGCAAGGGCGACCGCTACATCGCGCTGGCCAAGTTCCTCCTCGACAACCGCTACTACGCCGCGACGAGCGAGCGGGAGCGTTCGCCGTACGACCAGAGCCACCTGCCGGTGAAGGAGCAGTACGAGGCGGTCGGCCACGCGGTACGCGCGGTCTACTGCTACTCGGGGATGGCGGACATTGCGGTCGAGACGCAGGACCCGGACTACCGCAGCGCGGTGAAGTCGCTCTGGGACAACATCGTCCACCGGAAGTACTACGTCACGGGTGGGATCGCGAGCGGCGAGTCGTCCGAGGGCTTCGGTCCGAATTACTCGCTGCGGAACGATTCGTACTGCGAGTCCTGTTCGAGCTGCGGCGAGATCTTCTTCCAGTGGAAGCTGAACCTGATTTACCACGACGCGAAGTTCGCGGACCTCTACGAGGAGACGCTGTACAACGCGTTGCTCGGCGGGTTGTCGCTGGACGGGAAGACGTTCTACTACCCGAATCCGCTGGATGCGCGGCGGGTGCGGACTTCGTGGCACAGCGTGCCGTGCTGTACGGGCAACATCCCGCGCACGCTGCTCGCGCTGCCGACGTGGATCTACGCGAAGGATGCCGATGGCATCTACGTGAACCTGTTCATCGGGAGCACGGTCGACGTCGGCGAGGTGGGTGGCACGCCGGTGCAGATGGTCCAGAAGACGGACTATCCGTGGGATGGCAAGGTTGCGATCACGGTGAACCCGGAGACGCGGAAGCGGATGCGTGTTCGGATCCGGGTGCCGAACCGGAGTGTCAGCGAGTTGTACACGAGTGAACCCGAGGCGAACGGCATCCTCTCGCTCGCGGTGAACGGTTCGCCGGTCGAGCAGAAGATCGAGAACGGGTATGCCGTGATCGACCGGACCTGGGAGCCCGGCGACCGGATCGAGTTCGAGCTGCCGATGAAGATCCAGCGAGTCCGCGCGATCGACAAGATCGAGGCGGACCGGGGGAAGGTCGCGCTCCGGTACGGCCCGCTGGTCTACAACATCGAGAAGGTGGATGTGGGCGACATCGGCAAGGTGCTCCCGCCCGATGCGCCGCTGACCACGGAGTGGCGGGGCGACCTGCTCGGCGGCGTCGTGGTGATCAAGGGCACGTTCGCGGACGGGAGCCCGATGATCGCGATCCCGAACTACGCGCGCATGAACCGCGAGCCCCCGCCGCCCCCGCGCCCGGCGGAGAGTGCGGCGGGCGACGGCGATCGCCGGCGGCCGCCGCCCCCGCCGATCGCGTCGGTCGTCTGGATCAACGAGCGCGCAGCCACCTAGCGCATTCCCTCCGCGGGTCCGGAGGCGCGCGGCCGCCCGCGATGGACTTGCGGCCGCAGTGGACGACTCCGAAGTGATGAGGCAGCGGCTCTGGCGGTCGTCGCGTCATTTCGGGGTCGTCCGCGTTCGTGAACCGCGGGTAGCGAGCGCGCACGATTCCAAACGCGCGGGCGGAGCGCTCTGGCGGGCGAATGATCGGGCCGCGCCCGATCCTCGTCCCGGAGCAGTCCGACATCGAGGCGCGAGAGGCGCCGGCGCGCCCCCGTAGCGGGGCCCGTGCCGGCGCCCGCGCGTTTTCGCCTGCGACGCCTGCACGACCCGGTCATCGGGTGCGACGCGGCGCGCCGCGCCCAGCGTTCGAGACCTCCATCCCTTCCACCGAACGGCGCGTCCGGATTCGGGCCGTGCCCCCGCCCGACCCGACCGCCGCCTCGACCGTAGGCTCCGTGAACACGCCGACCCGCCGCGGAATGGACCAGCCGGCCCGGCCGTTCCCGAAGTGGTGGTACGACCCATGCGCCTGCTGAACGCGAAGGGCTCCGTTGCGCTGGCGCTGCTGGTCCGGGCTCGCGCGGTCTCGGTGCGGGACACGTCTGCGGGTGCCAGCGGGATGCGCGACCGGCCCTTCCGTTACGCAGGGCTGTCGATTGCAGGTGGTTCATGGATGATCGCACGATGCGCGCACCCGCGGCGCGCTCCGAGTTGTTCAGTCTTCTCGTCGCAAGCAAGCCGCCCCGGGAGAAGCGGGCGACCGCCGCGGCCTTCGTCGCGGCGGTTCTCTTTCACGCCGCCATCTTCGCGGGCCTGGTCTGGGCGACGCTGGGCGCGGCGGGCGACCGGGGGCTGGGGGAGCACATCACCTACGTGGAGATCGTGCCGGACCTGGTGGCCCTGCCGGTCCCGCGCCCTCCCGAGCCGGCGCCCGCGGGCTCGACCGCGAAGCCCGATCCGGCCTCCGCGGCAGCACCCCCGGTCGCGGCGGAGGAGGACCCGGATGTCTCCCCGGCGCTGCGGATGCCGCCACCGCCACCACCGCCGCCGGACCTCGCGATCCCTGAGATCCCGCCTCCGGTCGGCATGGCGCTGACCGGCGGCCGCGACATCCTCGACCGGATCATCGCGGAGACCGATTCGATCGCCGCAGGGTTCGTGGGCGGGAAGCCGGGCGGCGAGGGGAAGGCGCTGACGGTCGAGGACATCGAGGCAGGTCCGGTCTTCACGCCCTACCGGATCGCGCCGGAACTGAAGAACCGCGACCAGGTGAGACGCGTTCTGGAGAGGTCGTACCCGCGGTTCCTCCTGGAATCGCGGATCGGGGGCCGAGTGCTCGTCTGGCTGCTCATCGACGAGGCCGGGAACGTCCGAAAGTACCAGATCAAGGAGTCGAGCGGCCAGGACGCTCTGGACAAGGCGGCGGAGGATGTGATCGACGTGATGGAGTTCACCCCTGCGCGGGACGATCGTCAGCCGGTCCCCGTCTGGGTGTCGATCCCGATCGTGTTCCAGGTGGAGTGACCCCGGATCGGTAGCGCGGCCCGCCCGCGGGTTCGGAGCCGCGCAGCCGCTCGCCGCGCTCGGTTCGCGGGCGCGTACGACTCCGAAACGGTGCGGCAGCCGCTCCAGCGCTGCCATGCGCCGTGCGCGGGATCAGAATGTGATCGTCACCTCGAACGTCGCCGCGACCGGCTGGTTCGCCGCGTTCCGCGCCGGCCGGAACCGCCAGTCGGCGGCCATGCGGCGGAGCTTGTCATCGTACTCCCGATCGCCGGTCGGGGGCACCAGGTCGACATCGCGCACCTCGCCCGCCGCGTCGATGATCAGTCGCAGGACGATGCTCTTCCCACGGAGGTGATCGGGCGGTTGCGGTGGGATCAGCAGCACCGCCGGAGTCGGCGCCACGACCCGCCCACTGCCCGCGCCGGGCCCGGTGCCACTGCCGATGCCGCCCCCTTCCCCACCCCCCATTCCCCCACCCGAGCCGGGCCCGGTGCCGGCACCCGTACCGGCACCGGCGCCATTGCCGCGGCCCACGCCGGCCAGGACCGGCGCAGGGGGCGCCATCGCGGGGATTTTCGGCGGAGCGGGTAGAGACAGTTCCGGCAGCGGGACATCCAGGACCGGGGGCTCGGGGATCGGTGGCGGAGTCGTCACCGCCTCGGGCGGTGTGGGCTCGGCCGGCACGGGCTCGGCCGCGGCGGGCGCCGCGGGGGCCGGCAACTCGATGAGCGTGATCTGTTCTCCCTCACTGCCGCTGCCACCGCCCCCACCACCCGCCGCACCGGCCCAGAGGCCGTCGCCCTCGCTCGCGGCGCGCGCACGCTGCGTGGCGTACCCCATCCAGAGGAGGACCGCGAGGACGGTCGCGTGGACGAGCAGCGACGCCACCAGTGCCCGGACGGTGCCGCCCCGATCCGTTGCCGGCCCGCTCGCAAAGAGATGGTTGAACAGGACCGGATGTTGGTCCGCCCCCGCCGTGGCTCCCTTCATCTGATCGCCTCCGTCACGCCTACACCGGATCCCCCCGCGGTGCTCCCCGCCCCCGATACGACGACCGGGCGAACGGATACCGGCGCCCGATCCGCCGGCGGCACCCGCCGGTGGGACGTTCCCCGGCAAGAGGAGCGCCCGCCGTGCTTCGGCCGGTCCGCCGATCGCCCGCGGCCGTCCCGGCGGCGCCGGCCTCCACCGTCTCGCCCGAGTGGCGCGCCGCGGCCAGCGGGCTCGCGCGGCTCCAGGGCGCGAAGACCGGGAGCATGGCGAACCCTGGAACGGCCGCGACCAGCGTGATCAGGGTGCAGGTCGGCCACCCGGTCGCGGCCGCGATGCCACCCGAGGGCGCGACCAGGAGTCGCGGCTCGCGCCCATCAGGCTCGAGAGCAGGGCGCACTGCATGGCGGAGAAGCGGACGCCGCACATGCTCATACGGGAGCAGAACAAGGCCGGTTCCGGCGCCCGCACCCGGCCGGCGGACGGTCACCGCCATGCCGCGCTGAGGACGCACGTGCGCGCGGCTGGAGCGGTTGCCCCGTCGCTTCGGAGTCGCGCACTGCCGTCGCAAGTGCATGGCGGGCACGCAGCTCCGAACCGGCGGAGGAAACGCTCGAGAGCGGTTCACTCGCGGGTTCGGAGCCGCGCCGCCGCTCGCCGGGCTCGGTTCGCGGGCGCGGACGACGCCGAAATCACGCGACCGCCGCTCCAGCACGACGCTGCCAGGTCCGTGTACAGCCTGCGATCACGCCATTTCTCGCCGCCGATCCCGGGGACTCACGCAAGTGCGAATGGCGCGGTGAAGCCGAACACGTCCGTCGCACCCCCGAGAACGTGGCAGGGTCGTGCTGGAGGCCGCCGCCGCGCCTCCGCGCTCAACCGGCCGCCGGCTCTGTTCCCCGTGCCTGGAACGCCGTCACGAGCGAGCCCAGCCCCAGTACCGTGGCGGCGATCATCACGATCGGGCCGAGCACGGGGATCCGGCCGAGCAGGAGCAGGATGACCCCGCCGATGAGGAAGGCCAGGACGAGCCGGCCGCGCCCCGGCGCTGCGCGCCCGCGCAACACCAGGCGCCCGAGCCAGACGGCGACCACCACCCGTCCGAGGTACAGCGAGATCACGTAGAGCGCCCCCGTGATCAGGGCCAGCGGCACCCCGATGCCGGTCAGCCCGACAATGATCACCGCGATCGGCACGGCGATCACCCAGACGAGTCCGAACCCGAGCGCTGCGGCCGGTCGGCGACGCAGCGCGGCCTCCGCCGCCCTCGTCACCCCCGCGAAGAGCAGGACGGCGATTGTGCCGGCCACGAGGAAACCGATGAGCCAGAGCACGTGGAACAGCTCGATGGGCGGACGCGGCCGCGGCGGGAGCGCGACGACCCGCCCGGTGACCTCGGCGCCGGGATCGATCGTCACGTTCTCCGGGGAGACGCGATAACGCAGCTCACCCGCGATGTGTGCGCCGGGACCGACCCGGAGATGCTCCGCTTCAACGCGTACATCGCCGCCGACCGTCCCGTCGAGCACGACGTCGCTGCCCGCGGCGCGCAGCAGCCCCATCACCGTCCCATCCACCCGCACGCTGCCACCGGCCAGATACGCGTTCCGGCGGACCACCGCGCCCTCACCCAATGTGACCTGACCGCCGGCGACCGTCGCGTTGTTCGCGACGTCGCCCGTCAGCAGGACCTGGCCGCCCGCCGCGCGGACGTCCCCCAACACCCGCCCGCCGATCTCCTGCCCACCCCCCGCGCCCAGGTAATCCCCGCCCGCCATGCCCGCGAACCTGAGGTCCCCGCCGGCGACCATGACGTCCCCGGGGATGGTGTCCGACAGGGTCACGATCGAGCCGCCGGCGATCAGGTCATCGCCCCAGCGCGTGGCACCGCCCTGCGCAGCGCTCCCCTGCGCGGCACTCCCCTGTTCGTATCGCGGAACGGGAGTCCGGCAGCCGGCTGCGCACAGCGCGACGCACAGCGCCAGCGCGATGCGGATTGCCGCCGTGGCCGGGAGGTCGAGGATGCGGTCGACGTGCCCCACACCCCGCTCCGACGCAGGAAAGGGACCAGTCGCGCCGCGAAAGTCCGGGGAACGGGATGCCGCTCCGCCCCTTCACTCCCAGATGTACGCGATCGCCTCCGCCGCCTGCTCGAGCGTCTCGACCGTCAGCGTCGCGAGCGCGTCCAACTCCTTGAGCGCGTGCGTGAGCCCCGGCTGACGCACCAGCAGGAGCGGAATGCCGCTGGCAACGGCCGCACCGGCATCCGCGGCGGTGTTCCACTGCTTGTACTGCTCGCCGAAGTACGCGACGACGAGGTCGGCACGGCGCAGCAGCACGCGGGTGCGCAGGGTGTTGACACGCGCGCCCATGAGGTCCCGGTAGCGCGCGCCCGGCTGCTCGCCCAGGATGTCCTCACCCACGGAATCCGAACGGCCGTGCACCTCCTGCGGACCGACGAGCTCGACGGGGAGGTTCCGCCGTTCGAGCTCACGACGCAACTCCTCACGCCACGGGCTGTGGATCTCGCCGGCCAGGTAGATCGTGATGGGGGGCATGCGGGACTCCTCCGATTCGGGTGGCTCAAATCGTTCACGGTCGTAGATCGTGGTTCCGCGCTCGACGCCGTCCGCACCGGGATGGGGATGGAGTCGGGGATCGGGATCGGACGGCGTGGTCCGGCGGATGTTTGCGGCGCGGTCGATCGGCGGCGGAGGTCGGTGAGCCGCTCACCCGCCGCCGGGCCGACGCCCGCCGCTCCGACCCCGATTGCGCATCACGTCGTCACCCGCTGCGCCGCGAGGACTTCGAGCACATGGTCGATGTCCGCCTCGGTGTGGTCGGCGTTGACCTGGAAGCGGATCTCCTCATCGCCGCGGGGGACGACGGGGTAGGCGAGGCCGGTGACGAGGACGCCGTTCTCGTAGAGGGCATCGACGAGCGCGCGTGTGCGCGCCGTGTCGCGCACCATGAGCGGGACGACGGGGTGCTCGCCCGGGATGACCTCGAAGCCCAGCTCGACGAGCCCACGCTCGAAGCGGCGGGTGAGCGCGCGCAGCCGCTCGAGCAGTTCCCGGCCGCGCGGACTGTCCAGGATCGTGAGTGCCGCGAGCGCGGCCTTCGCTTCGGCCGGCGTGATCGGGTTCGAGTAGATGTAGAATGGCGCGGTCTCGCGCAGGTAACGGATGACCGGCGCGGTGGAGACGACGTAACCGCCGTTCACGCCGAGCGCCTTGCCGAGCGTGGCGATGAGGACGTCGACCGGCGGCGCGCCCGTGTATTCCTCGGTGCCGCGGCCCGTCGCGCCGAACGCGCCCACGCCGTGCGAGTCGTCGACCACGACGACCACGTTCTCCGGGAACTCGGCGTCCCACTTCCGCGCGATCTCCATGATGCGGTCGAGCGGCGCGTGGTCGCCGCGCATGCTGAAGATGCCGTCGGTGACGACGACGACGCGGCGCGCGCGTCCGGCCGCGGCCCCGATCGCGGCATCCAGTGCGGCCATGTCGAGGTGCGGGTAGACGGCCTTGTCGAGCGGCCGCGAGAGCCGGATCGCGTTGATGATGCAGTTGTGGTTCAGCTCATCGCTGATGACGATCGTCTCGCCGGTGATCAGCGGCGTGAGCACGCCCATGACCGTCGCATAGGCGGAGGAGAAGATCATCGCCGCTTCGCGGCCGTGGAAGCCGGCGAGGCGGCGTTCGAGCTCGACGTGGGCGGAATACGTCCCGCTGATGAAGCGGACCGCGCCCGGGCCGGCGCCGAAGCTGCGCGCGGCCTCCTCCTCGGCGGCAATGATCTCGGGGCGGAGCCCCATCCCGAGGTACGAGTTCGAGTTCATCCGGATGAACTCGCGCTCGCCCTCGCCCTCGAGCAGGAAGCGCGGCCCGCGCCCGCCTTCCGGCGCCCGCACGGCGGTGACCACCGCCTCCGCGCCCTTCGCCGTCCCCTTCCGCTCCAGGTCGGTCACATGGTCCCGGAGCACCTCGCCGATGCGGTCGAGCGGCATGTCGAATCTCCTGGTGTTTCGAGGTTGTATTCAGCGTGCCGGCGCCAGCGGCAGGCCCAGCCGCTCCGCGAGGTGGGCCAGCATGTCGTCGGTCATGGCCTCGAGGTCGTAGGCCGGCTCCCACCCCCACTCCTCGCGCGCGGCCGTGTCATCGATGCGGTCCGGCCACGAGTCCGCGATCGCCTGGCGCACCGGATCGACATCGTACTCGATCACGAAGTCGGGGATCCGCCGGCGGATGGCATCGGCGAGCATCGCGGGCGTGAGCTGCATGGCGGTCACATTGAATGCGTTGCGGTGCCGGAGCCGCGCCGGATCGGCCTCCATCAACTCGATGGCCGCCCGGATCGCGTCCGGCATGTACATCATGTCGAGTCGGGTGTCTGCGGAGAGGAAGCTGGCGTAGCGACGGGTTTCGAGTGCCTGGTAGAAGATGTCGACCGCGTAGTCGGTCGTCCCTCCGCCGGGCGGCGCAACGAACGAGATCAGGCCGGGGTAGCGGACGCCGCGCGTGTCCACGCCCCAGCGTGAGTGGTAGTAGTCGCAGAGCAGTTCGCCAGCCACCTTCGTGACGCCGTAGAGCGTCGTCGGCCGCTGGATCGTGTCCTGCGGCGCCGGATCCCGCGGCGTGCCCGGCCCGAACGCGCCGATCGAGCTGGGCGTGAAGACAGCGCACCCGCGCTCGCGGGCCACTTCCAGCACCGCGTAGAGGCCGCCCATGTTGACGTCGTATGCCTTCTGTGGATTCGCCTCCGCGGAGGCCGAGAGGATCGCGGCGAGGTGGTAGATCGTGTCGATCCGGTGGCGGCCGACCACCGTCGCCATCGCGGCACCATCCCGGCAATCCAGCCGCTCGAACGGACCCGCGTCCACCAGCGCACCCGTCGGATCCCGGATGTCCGTTGCAACGACATTGTCCGCACCGTATCGCTCTCGCAGGGCGGGGACCAGCTCCGCGCCGATCTGCCCCGCGGCTCCCGTGACCAGGATGCGCCGCATCGTTTCCACAGTTCGTATCGGCGCCCTAAGCGCCGACGGGATCGGGATGAGGATCGGGGTCGAAAGGCACCGGGCGACCACCGGAACCCGAGGCCTGCCGCCCGCCGGATCCCGCGGCCGCCCCCGCACCGGCGGCCGCACCGCCATCAATGTATCCGAGGGGAGGGCGAACGTCCAGCCGCGGGGCGCACGGCTGGCGGCCCCCGCTCCCCCCGGTCCCTGGCGTGCGCGTGCGGGTGCGCGTGCGCATGGCGTCCGCTCCGGCGGTGGGCTCTGCCTCCGTCCGCTGCGCCGAATCCGCCCACCAGGCCCCCGTCCACCGCACCGCCCACCACCGCCGCTCCCCCGGCTCCGCTCCCTCCGGCAGAGCCCACCGCCTCCGCTGCCGACGTGCCCGGGGCGTGCGCGAGCGCGTGCGGGTGCGCGGCCCGCTCCCGATCCCGCCCCCGATCCCCTTCCCGGCCGCCCCCCATCCCGTAAGCGTAAACGTTCCCGCTCCAGGCGGCGCAGCCGCCGCTCCCGCTCCCGGCCGTTCCCATCCAGCTCACAGCCGCTGCCGGCCTTACCAGGGCCGTCCGCCCCTCCACCGCACCCCCTCCCGGGCAATCCCCAGCCCCAGCCCCAGCCCTACTCATACCGCATCGCCTGCATCGGGTCCACCTGCGATGCGCGGCGCGCGGGCAGGTAGCCGGCGCCGAAGGCCACAAGGGTGAGCACGATGGCGGCGGCTCCGATCGCCAGCGGATCGTGGCCTTCGAGCTCGAAGAGGAGCGAGCGCGCGGCGCGGCCCAGCCCGAGCGCCGCCCCAATGCCGATGACCCCGCCGATGACGGTCATGATGCCCACCTGCCGGAGCACCATCCGCCGCACCCGCGCCGCGTCGGCGCCGAGCGCCATGCGCACCCCGATCTCCCGGGTCCGCTGCGCCACCGTGTACGCCAGCACGCCGTAGAGGCCGACCGCGGCAAGGAGCGTCGCCAGCGCCGCGAACGCCGCCGCCAGTGTGCTGATCATCCGGTCGACGAACACGCTCTCTCGCACCTGCTGCGGCATGGTCTTCAGGTCCTCGACCGGCAGGTTCGGATCCAGCCTCGAGATCACGTCCGGTATCGCGCGCAGGACCTGCTCGGGGGCGAGCGCAGTCCGCACGTAGAAATTCATCTCGCCGATCCGTTCGTCCTGCCGGTATGGCGTGAAATACTGCGGCGGCACGTCCTGCTTCACTTCGCTGTACTTCGCATCCTGCACCAGGCCGACGATCTGGATGTCGAGCTCTTCGCGGCGACCGACCGCCATGTACTTGCCGACCGCGTCGCGTCCCAGGCCGAACTTGCGGGCGAACGCCTCGTTGACGATCGCGACGCGGGGCGCCGAGGCGATGTCGGCGGACGTGAACTCGCGACCCGCGAGGAGTGGAATGCCGAGCGTGCGGAAGAAGCCGGGACCGACCTCGTTGGTTCGGGCGTTGGTATCGGTGTCCGGGCCGGCCTCGAATCCCTGGACCGAGACGTCGTTTCCCCAGCTGTCGCCGGCGAGGAGCATGATGCGTGCTGCGGCGACGCCGGTCACGCCGGGGATCGCGGCGAGTTCCTCTTCCACGCGTTCGAAGAGCGCGCGGGAGCGTGCGGGGTCGTAGCCGTTCAGAACGGGCGAGATCCCGAACGTGACCAGTTGGTCGGTCTGTAGGCCGAGGTCGATGCGACTCACGTTCATGAGGCTCCTGATGAACAGCCCCGCCGAGATGAGCAGCGCCATGGAGAGCGCGACCTGCGCCGTGACGAGCCATGTACGGAAGCGCGCGGCCGCGCGGGCGCCCGCGGGATGTCCGGCATTGCCGCGGATGGTCGTGATCAGGTCCGGCCGCGTGCCGTGGAGTGCGGGGAATATGCCGAAGAGCAGACCGGTCCCGATCGAGAGCGCCGCGGCGAAGATGATGACCCTGGGGTCGAGTTCGAGTCGAATCGTGGGCACGAGTTCCGGCGGCATCATCGCGCCGATGAGACCCAGCGTCCACCGGGCGACGACGAGGCTCGCCACGCCGCCGAACACCGCCAGCAGACTCGATTCCAGCAGAAGCTGCACCATGAGGTGCCGCCGGCCGGCGCCGAGCGACAGCCGCACGGCCATCTCCATGGCGCGGTTCGCGGAGCGGGCCAGCAGCAGGTTCGCGATGTTCGCGCACGCGATCAGGAGCACGATCCCGGTGACCGAGAGGAGGAAGATCAGCGGAACGCGCGCCTCGCGGTGAATCGAGCTCTGCCCGCGCCGCCCCTCCTCGAGCGTGATCTCCTTCGCCCGGAACCGCGCCATGGTCTGGTCGCTCATCCCCGTCTGGAGCGGCGCCTCGACATCGTTGATGATCGGCCGGTACACGGTATTGATGGCCGTGGCCGCCTGTTCGATCGACACTCCCGGCTTCAGGCGCGCGAAGAGGTACACCCAGTAGCTGCGGCGGTTGTCGAAGTCGTCGAAGCCCGCCGTCATCTGGGCGCGCATCGTGATCGGCACGAACACGTCCGCCTGGATTCCGATCGTGGTCCCCTCGAAGCCGCGGGGCGCCACGCCGACGATCGTCATGGGAGTGCCGTTGATGATGATCGTCTCGCCCACCACACCGGGATCGGCGCCGAGGTGCGTGCGCCAGTAGGTGTGGCTGAGCACCGCGACGAAGTGCGCGCCGATCGTCTCGTCATCCGCCGGACCGAGCAGCCGCCCGAGTGCCGGCCGGATCCCGAGCACCGGGAAGTAGGAGCCCGAGATGAGCATCCCCACGCCGCTCAGCGTCTCATTGCCGTAGGCCAGGTTCGCGGCGAACGCGCGGTGCGCCGCAATGCCGGTGAACACCTCCTGCTCGCGCTCCAGGTCCCGGAACATGGGGTAGCTGAAGACCGCGTCGACTCCGCCCGCCATGTTGGACGACTGCGAGCCGGGCTTCGGCCCCGGCGCGGCCAGGTTCACCAGCCGTTCCGGCTCCGGGACCGGAAGCGGCCGCAGCAGCAACTGGTCGAAGAGCGAGAAGATCGCCGCGTTCGCGCCGATCCCGAGCGCGAGGGAGAGGACCGCGACCGCCGTGACGAACGGGGTCTTGCGCAGCATCCGGAACGCGAACTTCAGGTTTCGCATGGCTGGCTCCGTGGCGTGTGCTGGATGGTTGCCCCCGGGTTGGACAGCCGGCGCGGCTGTAGGGTTGTAGGCGACGAGAAGATTCGTGCGCGTGCGCCAGACCCTACTCCACCCGCAACGCCGCCATCGGGTCGGCGCGGAGCGCGCGCCGGGCCGGGATGAGGCTGGCGAGGATGGCGACCGCGGCAAGGATGAGGGCGACGGCGGCGAAGGTCACCGGGTCGAACGGGCTCAGGCCGAAGAGCATCGCCCGTAGGAACGGGGCCACGGCCGCGGCGATCGTCAGGCCGACGGCGGCACCGATCCCGGCCAGCGCGATGCCGCGTCTGAGCACGGACCGGACCAGGTTGGATGCGCGGGCGCCGAGCGCGATGCGGATACCGAACTCGCGCATCCGGCTGGCGACGTGGAACGCCATCACGCCGTAGACGCCGATCGCGGCCAGCAGCAGCCCGAGCACCCCGAAGAGGCCGACCAGCACGGTGGCGAAGCGCTGCGGAAAGAGCTGGAAATCGAGCATGAGCGGCAGCGGCATGGCGTCCTCGAGCGCGATGTCGGCGTCGATCTCGCCCACTGCGCGACGGATCGCCCGGATCGTCTGCGCCGGCGCGCCGCGCGCACGGACGTGCAACGCCATGCGGCCGCGGTACTCCTGCGCGAATGCGTAGAACGCGAACGGCATCGGCGCCTCGCCCGGCTCCACGTACTTGCCATCGCGGGCGACGCCGATGACCTCGAACTCGTCGCTGCCGCGCCGGATCCGCCGGCCGAGCGGGTTCTGCCCCGGCCAGAGCCGCGCCGCCAGCGTCTCATTGATGATGACGACGCGCGGCGCACCAGCCACGTCGCGTCCCGTGAACCCCCGCCCGGCGACGAGGTCGATCCCCATGGTCCCGAAGTACGCCGTGTCGACCACGTTCTGGGCGACGCCGTGCACCATGGGCCCATCGGAGCCCGCGGCCGCCACGTCGTTCGAGCTCCGGCTCCCCGTCAGCAGGATGGTGCGGGCGAGTGCCGCGCTCTCGACCCCGGGCAGCGCGCGTACGGCGTCCAGGAGTTGCCGGTAGAACGCCCTGCCCCGCTCCTCGCCGTAGCCGTGGAGATCGAGGTTGACCGTCCCGACCACGACGCCCGCCGGCCGGAAGCCCGGATCGACGCCGATCGCGCGACGCAGCCCGCGCACGAAGAGCCCGGCGCACGCGAGGAGCAGCACCGCCATCGCCACCTGCCCGGCGACGAAGAGACCGCGGGCACGGGTTCGCGCACTGCCGCCCGCACCGCCGCCCTCCTTCAGTGCCGGGACGAGCACGGGGTGGGACGCGCGCAACGCCGGGACGAGGCCGAAGACGAGGCCGATCGTCAGTGCAACGGAGAGCGCGAAGGAGAGGACTCGCAGGTCGGGCGCGACGTCGATCACGAGCGGCACCGACTCGGGAAACGGGATCCGGCTCAGAAGCTTCGTCGCGCCGACCGCCAGGATGATGCCCGCGAGGCCGCCGAGCAGGAAGAGGACCACACTCTCCGTCATGTGCTGCCGGACGAGACGGCCACGACCGGCGCCCAGGGCGGCGCGGATCGCGACCTCGCGCCGCCGCGTCACCGATCGGGCGAGCAGCATCCCCGCGATGTTCGCGCCGGCAATCAGGAGCACGAGAAAAGCAGTCCCGAGGAGCAACCCGAGAAACGCCCCGACATCGCCTCGGCTCTGCTCCGCCAACCCGGTCAGCGGCGCCAGGTACGCCCGCTCGATGCGCGTCTGCGGCTCGTCCGGCGGAATCCGCTTCGCGACGGCGTCGACCACTTCCGTCGCGCGCCCGACCCGGTCCGGCGCGGCGAGCCGTCCGAACATCCCGACCCAGCGGCCCATGTCGGCGACGTCGTCTACGTGCGCGCGGAACGGGACCCACACGTCCATGGCCACGCCGACCGCGGTCCCGCCGAAGCCCTCCGGCCCGACGCCCACGACGGTGTACGGGCGCCCGTCGAGGTACACCGTACGGCCGATGACCGAGGGGTCGGCACCGAAGCGGCGGCGCCAGAAGCGGTGCCCGAGCACCACGACCGGCTCGTCATCGGTGTGGAAGAACGCGCCCAGCGCCGGCCGGATCCCGAGCACGTCGAAGTAGTTGCCCGAAGCCAGCACCCCCCCGATCGCGACGGCGCCATCGGCCGTACGCATCGAAAACGACTGGAACGTGTGCGCAGCAAGGCCGGCGAAGACGTCCGACGTCGCCTCCCGGTACGCCTCGTAGCGGTTGTACGGGATCCGCCGGCCCTCGTTGCCGATCGACACGGCGCCCCACCGGACCTCCTGCAGGACGAAGAGCGCGTCCGGGTCGGAGACCGGGAGCGGCCGCAGCAGGAACGCGTTCGTCACGCTGAAGAGCGCCGTCGTCACGCCGATGCCGAGCGCGATCGTGACCACCGCGCTCGACGCGAACAGTGGGCTCCGCCGGAGCCAACGGAACGTCAGCCGCGCATCCTGCCACAGCTCCGCCAGCCAGCGCAGGCCGCGGCCGTCACGCATCGCCGCGCGGTGCCGCTCGACCCCGCCGAAGGCGACGAGCGCGCGACGCCGCGCCTCCGCCGGATCCAGCCCCGCCTCGCGCACCAGGCGCTCCGTCTCCATCTCGATGTGAAAGCGGAACTCCTCGTCCATCCGCGCTTCCGCGGCGCCGCGGGCGAACAGCAGGCGCAGGCGCGCGCGGATGGCTTCGGGCCAACCAGACCAGTGCATCGAAGTCGCTCCCGTTCACGTGAGCACGGCGCGCCAGGCGCCGCGGACCATCGGATCGTGTAGCGGCCGCGCGTCAGCCCGCGTCGAGCACCGCTTCGAGCGCCGCCGCGAAACGCCGCCATCGCTCCAGCTCCTCGCCCAACGCCCGGCGCCCCGCCGCCGTCAGCTCGTAGTAGCGCGCCCGACGGTTGTTCTCCGTCGTCCCCCACGCGCTCCGGATCAGACCCGCCTTCTCCAGCCGTTGCAACGCCGGGTACAGCGAACCCTGGTTCATCTCGAGCACGCCGTCCGAGATCTGCTGCACGTGCTGGCCGATCCCCCACCCGTGCATCGGCCCGAGCGACAGCGTCTTCAGAATCAGTAGATCGATCGAGCCCCGCAGGGCATCCGTCTGTGTGTTCGGTGCCACGATCGACTCCAGTATCGGTTTCTCTAGCGGTCGAGAGGAAAGTAGAGCGGCGCTTCTATCGCTGTCAAGAGGAGTGAGGGGACGGCGGCGAGGAGCGTGCCGGATGCACGAAGCCCCGCGCTCGGAAGCCGAGGCGGGGCTTGCGGTTGGGTATGGTCGCAGTAGGACTCGAACCTACGACCTCACGGATGTGAACCGTGCGCTCTAACCAACTGAGCTATGCGACCCTGCGGGTTGCGGACCGGCGGGGGCTCGGTCCGCAGATGTTTAAATATAGCGGGGTTGGCGTGCGGGTCAAGGCCGTGAGGCGGGGTGCGCGGCGTCGGAACGAAACACTTGACGTGCGCGTAAGATACGCTGAGATTGCGGGTTACGAGACCGCCGCGAGAGGCGGGTGACCCGTACCCCTCGCCGATCAGCCGAATCAGGACCGAACCCCCGGTGCCGCGTCGTCGCGCGGCCCGGCCCGCGAAGGAGCGAATCATAAAGCATCGAGCCGAGCGTCGTCGTCTTTGCCGTTTCCGGGCGCCGTGGGCGCTCTGTATCCTGTTCGCGGCCTGCGGCCTGGCGCCGAGGTCGCTTGCCACGCAATCGCCGGGCGCCTCGCCGCGGGTGGTGACGCGGCTCTCGCCGCCCTCGCGGATCGAGGGGCTCGAGGCGCGGCCCTCGATGCCGCTCGAGTTCAGTCATGCGTGGCTGGGGAAGGTGGAGCGGGTGCGGCGGCGGCGTGCGGAGTTGCGGGCGGCGGGTCGGCTGGACGGGGCGGCGCCGGATTCGCTTGCGGCGTTGGGTGCGGCGTTGAGCGGGGTGTTGCGGGTGCCGGTGATTCCGGTGCGGTACGCGGACGTGGCGGCGCCGTTCGGGGAGGCGGAGTTGTCGGACCGGCTGTTCGGGCCGGTGCGGGGCGACACGATGAGCTATGCGGCGTACTGGCGGGAGGTGTCCGGGGGGTTGCTCGAGGTGGAGGGGGTGGTGGCGCCGTGGGTGCGGCTGGACCGGCCGGCGCGTCATTACCTGCCGCGCGAGGCGTATGGCTGGGCGAGTTTCGGGCGGATGTCGGAGTTCCGGGATGGCGCGCTCAGAGCCGCGGACCGGTACCTCGATTTCGGCGATTTCGACAATGACGGGCCGGATGGCGTTCCGAATTCGGGGGACGACGATGGCTACGTCGACTTCGTGGCGCTGGTGTACGCCACGGACTGTGGCGGTGAGTGGCGGGAGGGCGCGATCTGGCCGCATCGTGGGGCGATGGCGCCGTTCCAGACGAACGATGCGGCGGCGGGCGGCGGCGCGATTCAGGTGACCGACTACGTGATCCTGCCGGCGGTCGAGCCGGGCACGTGCTCGCCCATGCAGATCGGGGTGCTCGCGCACGAGACCGGGCACGCGCTGGGGCTGCCGGATCTCTACGACTACGACGGCCCCTCGCAGGGGATCGGTGCGTGGGGGCTCATGGGGACGGGGAGCCACAGCGCGAGTTTCTCGCCGGCGCACCCGAGTGCGTGGGAGAAGGAGCAACTCGGCTGGATCCGCGTCGAATGGCTGAGAGAGGACCGGCCCGGGCTGGTCATCGAGCCGGTCCTCGAGAGCCGCACGGTGTACCGCTACGACCTGCCGAACACGGGCGGCGAGTACCTGTTGCTGGAGAACCGGCAGCGGGAGGGGTCCGACTCGGAACTGCCGGGGTCCGGTCTACTGATCTGGCGGATCGACATGGATCGCGGCGAGCTGGGCGCGTGGAGCGGCGACGAGCGGCACGAGGCGGTCCGGCTGATCGAGGCGGATGGGCGGGCCGACCTCCGGCAGGGGCGTCTGGCGGATGCGAGTGATCCGTTCCCGGGCGCATGGCACCGGCAGGTCTTCGAGCTACGCGGTTCGCCGCCGTTCCGTCTCACCGGGATCGTCGAGGCGGGCGGCGTGATCACGGCCGATGTCGCCATCGGCTACGCCCGCCCGACGCTGGCGAGCACGCCGGCGGAGGTCGAGCTGACGGCGAGCGCCGGGGAGGGCGCGCTCCGGGAGATCGTGTCGATCCGGCCGCAAGGCGGTGCGGATCGGCAGTGGCAGCCGCGAGCGGATGCGCCGTGGCTCCGCGCGAATCGCGTGGGCGACACGTTGGTGGTGGAAGCGGACCCGGCGGGCCTCGAGCCCGGGGTGTACCGCGACACGGTCGAGCTGGCGGTGGCCGACAGCGCCGGGGGGAGTGCGGCCGACAGCGCCGGCGGCGCCGTGGCCGGCCGGATCCCGGTGCGTCTCGACGTGGCCGCGCCGGGCGTGGCGGAGGTGGTCGCGCGCGAGGTCGCGTGGAGCTGGGGGCTGGCGGCCCGGGACGGGCGAATCTTCCAGGCCGGTTACGGCTGGGATGCACTGGGGCTCCGGCCGCGGCCGCGACTGATCCGCCTGGCCGAGGCCGGCTTCGAGCCGCAGACGACGGCGCGCCTCCCGGTCGAATCGCTGTACGCGCCCGTCGCCACGCCCGACGGCGGCGCGTACGTGCTCGGACAGGCGGGCGGCGAGAACTATCTCTACCGCGTCGCCCCGGACGGCCGCGCGGAGGTCGTGGCCGCGGGGTTCAGCGACGCGCCGGCGTACGGCGCCGCCGCACTCCGCGACGGCAGCCTCCTCGTCGCCGACTGGAGCGGCAGCATCCACTGGATCACCGCCGATGGCGACGTCCGGCCGTGGACCCGCGTCGACGCCCACGTCTACCAGATCGCCGCGGACAGCACGAACCGCGTCTACGTCGCCACCTACGAAGGCGACGTCCTCCGCATCGGCGCCGACGGACGGGTCACCACGCTCGAAACCGGCTTCGGTCCGGGCCGCCTCGTCGCCATTGCCGCGACGCCCGACGGACAGCTCTTCGCCGCCGAGCGCGGCGGCGCGGGCCGGATCCTCCACTTCGACCCCGACGGCACGGTGACCGAGGTCGGCCGCCAGCCCGGCGCCGCCTACTACGGCCTCGCCCTCGACGACGGCTTCCTCTACGCACTCGACCTCGGCCACCGCCAGCTCGTGCGCATCGCGCCCCCCACCACCCCGCGCATCGCCGCCGCCGACGGCGGCTCCGACTGACGCCGGCTCCGACTGACGGCGGCCGCGCCCCTTCGCGCCATTCGCGACCGTGTGACGCCTAATTCCGCTTTCCCATTGTCAAACTTGTAGATGGGCCGGCGCGCCCGATCCCGCCGCACCGCCCGGAACACCGCGACCCTTGCGCCCGGACGGGCCGGGGTTGTACCCTTTTTCTGCAACTTCATATGTTACGATTGGTCTTGCGGACCGACGCGTCATGACCCGGACCGGTTCGGGAGGAGATCCCATGCACGCTTCGTTATGGACGTTGTTGTTCGCCATCGGCGCTTCCGTCATCCCGGCCCGGCCGGTGGACGCGCAATCGCTGCTCGATCGGTCGCCGAACCTGTCGGGCGGCTGGACCGGTGCGCCGGGGGTGCTGAACTTCCATTTCCTGCACCGCTTCACCCAGAGCGGCGCGCCGGCGCACAAGGTGACCAGCTCACCGACGTTCTTCCTGGCGGCCGGCCTGCCGGCGCGGACGCTGGTGGGGATCGTCTACGCGACGAACTCGCAGGTCGTGCCGAACTATCCGAACGAGTGGGCGGTGTTCGGCCGGTACGCGCCGCTGACGGAAGAGACCGGCGCCCCCCTGGACGTCCGACTCCAGGCCGGCTACAACGTGGCGGCAGAGAGCGTGGACGGCGAGCTGTCTCTCGCGCGCCGCGTCGGCCCGGTTCGACTACTGGCCGCGGGCCGCGCGTTGAGCGACGCCTTCGGCACGGGAGAGTCGCGCTTCGGCGTGGCCGGCGGCGCGACCGTCCGCGTCAGCGACCACGTCGCGCTCGCGGGTGACGTCGGCTCACTCCTCGACCGCGACGAAGGCGAGGATCTCGCGTGGGGCGTCGGCGTCCAGATCGGGCTCCCCTACACCCCCCACACCTTCTCGCTGCACGCCACGAACACGAATACCGCCACGCTCCAGGGCGCATCCATCGGCTCCGACCAGGTCCGCTACGGTTTCGAGTTCACGATCCCGGTGACCTTGAGTCGGTATTTCGGCACCTCCGAACCGGTCGCCGCCACGCCGCCGCCGCCGACCCGGCGCGTGGCCTCCCCGGCGGGCGCCGCGGCCGGCGCCGACACGACCACGGCCACGATCAAGAACCTGGCCTTCGCACCGGCCGAGATCCAGGTCGCGCCGGGCACCACCGTGGTCTGGACCAACAACGACCCGCTCGCCCATACGGTCACGGCGGATGACGGCACGTTCGACTCGGGCAACATCGAGCCGGGCGCGAGTTGGTCCCACACGTTCACGGAGCCCGGCCGCTACGCCTATCACTGCACGCCGCATCCGTTCATGACGGCCGTCGTCGTGGTGAGGGAGCCATGAGCACGCAGAGGTGGTTCCTGGGTGCGGCCGGTCTGCTCGCGCTGGCTGCGGTGGGCCTGGTCTCGTGTTTCTCGGAGCGCTCGACGATTGCCGGTACGGATGACGGCGAGTTGATCGAGTGCGGCGGGATCCAGCCGTCCGCGGCGGTGCTGGCGGCCGCGGCGCGATCGGCATCGGGACTCACGCCCGCGGCGGCGACCGGGAGCGCGCGGGTCGTTGCGATCCGGAACTTTGCGTTCCACCCGGACACGGTGACGATCACGCCGGGGATGACGGTCGTCTGGGTGAACTGCGAGGAGAGGGGCATCGATTCGCACACGACGACTGCGGATGGCGAACTCTGGAGTTCGGATCTCCTGGCGCCGGGCGATGTCTACGCGTTCACCTTCGAGGAGGCGGGCGCGTTCGGCTACCACTGCATCCCGCACCCGTCGATGCGGGGTGCCGTGATCGTGGAGGAATGAAGTCGGTGCGGCGCTCCGGTCGCCGTCTCGTGGGGTCACCGTGTGAGGAGTGACATCGGCGCGGCGCCGGTGTCCGGTTCACCGCTGGTTGGAGGTAGTCATGCGAATCTCAACGGTCCGGCTGATACTGCCGGTGCTCGGACTCGCGGCGCTCGTGGCGTGCAGCGATGACGGCGAGGAGGAGACGGGTCCCGACACGGTGACGTTCGTGGCTTCGCTCAGCGGCCAGGGCGAAGAGCCCGCCATCGATACGGACATGACCGGCACGGCCACGTTCGAGAGCGATGGCACGACGATCCAGTACACGATCACGGTGGCCAACGGCACGGATGTGACGCTCGCGCACATTCACGAGGGTGGCGCGGGCGTGAACGGGGGCGTGATCGTCCCGCTGTTCAACAGCTCCGATTCGCCGGTCGACGTGGCCGACGGCACGCTCGTCGAGGGCAGCTTCACGGCCGAGGACATCGTCGATGAGGAGATCAGCATGGACTCGCTGCTGGTGCTGATGGGCAACGGCGGTGCGTACGTGAACGTACACACGACCGCGCACCCGGCTGGCGAGATCCGGGGGCAGCTCGGACGCCAGTAGCGGCGTTGCGGTGCGGACCGGCGGCGGCGCCAGCCGCTCTGGCGGCCCGTGCCGGACCCGAGACGATGGCGGGTTCGATGAAGGGGTCGCGCGGGCACGCGCGACCCCTTCGCGCGCGTGGCTACGGCGCCGCGACGCGCTTGACGACTTCGATGACCTCGGTGGTCGAGATCGACGGCGTCCGTTCGAGGTACACGACTTCGCAGAATTTCTTCATGTCATCGAACCGTCCGGCCCAATCGTTCCCCATGACGAGGATGTCGGCCTTGTGGGCGAGGATGTACTCGGCCTTCTTTTCGAGGGACTCTTCGACGAAGACCTCGTCGACGCACCGCAGCGCGGAGATGATGCGGAGCCGGTGTTCCTGGCAGTAGACCGGAGTCCGCCCCTTCTTCTTCCGGTTCAGTTCGTCCGAGGACACGCCGACGACGAGGTAGTCACCGAGCGCGCGCGCGCGTTCGAGGATGTTGACGTGGCCGACGTGCAGGACGTCGAACGTGCCGAAGGTGATCACTTTCTTCATGTCAGCGCTCCCTGCCGGAGGCGTTGATTGCCGCGCGATCGTGCGCGGGGAGGCCGGATGCGTCGGTCGCGGCGGCGGGTCCGGTGGTACCGCGCCCACCGTGCGCGATCGTGCCCGTGAGCCGGCGGATGTTGTCCGCCACCAGCCGCGCGGAATGGTCGGGGTGCGTGTGGAACAGCCGCCGCGCCTCGTGCCGCCGTTCGAGCCCGGCATCCGGTTCGTCGAGCGCCTGTTCGAGGCACGAGAGGAGATCGTCGAAGGTGCGGGCCGCCGGGCCGCCGAACGCGTCCGGTATGTCGTACAACACGCCGCGCTCGGACTGGTACGCCTCGAGATCGTAGACGAAGTGGATGATCGGCCGGTCGGTCAGGAGGAAGTCGATGTAGATGCTGGAATAGTCGGTGATGAGCACATCGGTGATGCGGAGCATGACGTTCACGTCCGGTACGTCGTTGACGTTCAGGAACGCCTCGGACCGATAGTCGCTCGTATACGCCGCGTGCGAGCGGACGTTCGAGTGTCCGCGCACGCCGAGGACCGCGTGGTGGGCTTCGAGCAGTTCCTCGAGCGCGGCGATCTCCTCACGGGAGAACGCGTAGAGACTCTCGCTCTCGGCGCGCCACGTGGGTGCGTAGAGCACGAAGCGGCGGTCGCCGATGCGGTCGCGCAGCTCGCGGAGCTGGTCGCGGTAGTCGCCGGGGAGCGCGGCTTCATCCTTCAGGATCAGGTCGTTGCGCGGGAGGCCGGTGAGCCACACCCGTTCGAGGGGGATGGGCGCGAACGCCTGCTGCATGATGCTCCGGTCCCGCTCGGAGGAGCTCACGGTCGCGGCGTAGCGCGGCGTCTCGGCTTCCCACCAGAGCTCGCCGGGGAAGAGCCGGCCGATCCGCTTGAGCGGGACGCCGTGCCAGAGTTGGATGAGATGGTGCTTCGTCGTGAGATACCGGCTGTAGCTGGACATGACGCGGAGCGCGTATCCGAGGAGGATGACCCCCGCGCGGGCGGCGTAGACCATGCCGAGGAGCGATTCGGCCTCGATGAACCGGACGTTCGTCCCCTCGATCGGCTCGGCCGGCGGGCGGTTCCCGCGGTAGAGCACGACCTTTCGGATCGCAGGATCGTGCTTGACCTCCTCGAACACCGCGCGCGGGTTGTCGAGCGTGTGGGCGTAGCGGTCCCACGTGCAGAAGCACCAGAGGTCGCGGTCGACGGGCAGAAAAGTCTCGAGGGGCTTGAACGCGCACCAGATCAGGATTTCCCGTGCCGTGGCACGTGCCCACCGGAGGAAGCTTCGAGCGATCCGCCACATGTCTACGTGACCTCGGTCAGGGTACCGTTGCCGTGTCGGTGGACGGCGGCGGCTCGGCTCCGCTCGACCGCGCGAGCGCGCCGACGGATGCGGCCGGACCGCCCGCGTTCAGCGCGGGGGGTCCGGCCGGGTTCGTGGATCGTCGTTGCGTCGGGGGATCGGGCACCGGCGCCGGCCGCCTCAGCGCGCGCCCGGCGCCGATGCCGCCGCCGTCGTGGTCGCCGAGGGCGTGGAATAGCGCTCGAACCATGCCTGAAGATAGCGCTGCGTCCGCAGGAAGTTCGAGGGCTTCGAGCTGGTCCCGTGCCACTCGTCGTTGAAACGGATCATGACGGTCGGCACCTTGAGGATCTTGAGCGCTTCGTAGAACTCTTCCGTCTGCGAGATCGGCGTGCGCCGGTCGTTCACGCCGGTCATCAGCATGGTCGGCGTCTTGACGTTGCCGACGTACATGAGCGGCGAGCGGCGCAGGTACTCGCTCGGGTCCTCCCACGGCAGCTTCTCGAAGTTGCGGTACCAGTTGGGGCTGTCCGTGGTGCCCACGAAGCTGAGCCAGTTGATGACCGGGCACTGGGAGGCGGCGGCGGCAAAGCGGTCCGTGTGTCCCACCACCCACGCCGTCAGCACGCCGCCCCCGCTACAGCCGTAGACGAAGAGGTTGCGCTCGTCAATGTAGCCGCGGTCAATGACCGCGTCCACGCCGGCCATCAGGTCGTTGAAGTCCTTGCCGGGGTACGCGTTCTTGATGGCGTTGCCGAACGCGCTGCCGTAGCCGCTCGAGCCGCGGGGGTTGGTGTAGAGCACGACGTAGCCGTTGGCGGCGTGTTCCTGCCAGGAGAAATTGAAGCCGACGTCGTACATCCCGTGGGGACCGCCGTGGATGACCAGGATCAGCGGGTACTTGCGCGACGGGTCGAAGTCGGGCGGCTTGATGATCCACCCCTGGATGTCGAAGTCATCGACCGACTTGTACCGGATCTCCTCGACCTCGCCCAGTTTGATGCCGGCCAGGACGTCGTCGTTGACGTGGGTCAGCTCGCGGAGGTCGTTGGGCGAGTCGAGGCGGAACGCCACGACGTCGCCGGGCTCGTGCGGCGCTTCCCGGACCCCGACCGCCAGGCCGCCGCGGCCGATGTCGGAGACGGAGAGCATGTGGTCACCCTCCGTGACCTGGCGGGCATCGCCGTCGAGTGGCGCGAACCAGAGGTTGCGCGTGCCGCTGTCGTTGGCCGTGAAGTAGACGCCGCTGCCGTCCTCCGCCCAGCGGATGCCCGAGGGCGAGCGGTCGAGGTTCTTGGCGATGCGGCGGGGGTTCGAGCCGTCGATCTCCATGACGTAGAGCTTCGACTCGATGTAGGTGTCGTCGGTCCAGTCGTAGCCGGTGTAGGCGACGAGGCGTCCATCGGGCGAGACGACGGGGCCGCGGTCCGGGCCGTGCCGCGTCGTGAGCTGGCGGATCCGGCCGGTCGCGACGTCCACGGCGTAGATCTCGGACTCGCGCCACTGGTACTCGGCATCCGGCACGCGCAGCGAGGTGAACAGGATCTCGCGGCCGTCCGGCGTCCACTCGACGCCGTTGTGGTCCCAGTCCCCGCTCGTGATCTGGCGCGGCGTGCCGCCATCCGCGGGGACGATGAAGATGTGCTCGTACCCCGCCTCGGTGAAGCCGACGCGATCCTGACGGTAGTCCAAGCGGTCGATCACGCGGGGCGCCGGCGTCCACTGCGCGCCCTCCGGTCGTGCCGGCAGGTCTACGCGCCAGGTGTCCTTCTCGGGGACGCGCATGGTGAACGCGATCCACTTCCCGTCGGGCGACCACGCGATGTTGCCGGGCGACTCGTCGAGGCGCGTGATCTGCGTGACCGCGCCTTCCGCATCCATCCAGCGCACGAAGATCTGCGAGCCGCGCGGCTCGCCGCGCGCCGTGAACGCGATCCGCGTGCCGTCCGGCGACCACGCGGGCGAGGAGCCGTCGACCAGGAAGCGCGGCCGACTGCCGTCCGCGTTCATGATCCACAGCGACGACTCCCAGCGATCGTTGATCTTGTCCACCCAGCGCCGGCCGAATACGATCTCTTCGCCGTCGGGCGAGAGCTGCGGGTCGGAGACGCGCTCCCAATCGAGGTAGAGATCCAGCGTGAGCCGGTCCCGGGGCGCCTGCGCCAGCGCGGCCGGCGCGAGGAGGAGGATGAGCAGCGCCGGCCGGAGAAGCGTGATGGTCCGCATGTGCACCTCGCCGAGAATCAACCTGGAACGCATGGACGTGTCGGAAGATAGGATCATGAATAAGCGACGGACGCGTTCCGCGCAACGCCCGGTGCCCCCGGTGACGCGGGCCGGGGTGTGGCCGTCTCTCGACAGGAGCAGGCCCGGAGCGCGGCGAAGTGTGCGGCCGTGATCTCGAGTGGACGAGGTGTTCGAGCGGTTCGCGCGTCCATCCGCGGTGGTCGCGCCGGAACGTCGGATCCGTGGCGTGCTCCGGATCCGGACGACGCCCGCTCGCGCCGTCGCCGTCCGTTGTCGTGGATCCCGTCGGTTGAGCCGTGATGCCGTCCTCTCCCCGCAATGCCCAGCGCGTCCGGTCCTCCGGGTCGCGCACCCAGAGCGCCGAATCGCCCGATCGGCCGCTTTCCGCGTTCCTGCTCGGCCGGGGCGCGCCACCGCCGTCGGAGACGCTCCGCGCGGCTGCACTGGGGGCGTACACCTACGCCGTGCTCCCGCCCGAGCACCCGCAGCGACAGGAGCTACGCGACGATTTCCTCGCCTCGCTCGCCCGGCACCACCGGATCCTGATCGAACTCGTGCCGCTGCTCGCCGCCTGGCGCGAGGCCGGGATCGACGCGCTCCTCTTCAAGGGCTTCTGGCTGGCCGAATTCGCCTACCCCGCGCCCGGACTGCGATTCCACGGCGATGTCGACGTCCTGCTGCGCCCCGGCCAGGTCGCCGCGGCGGCCGAGATCGGGCGCACGCTCGGGTGGCGCGAAGTCGTCCATCCCATCGAAGGGCGGCGGCCGTACTCGCACGAGGCGTTCGTGCTCGTGCGCCCCGGCGGCGCGACGCGGATCGACGCGCACCGCTTCATCCTCCACAGCCGGATCCGCTGGAACGCCACGCAACGCCGCATCACCGAGGCGGTGTGGGCGCGCGCGCGGGAGCGGGCGTGGGAAGGGATCACGATCTTCGAGCCCGACCCGGTGGACGCGCTGCTCGTCGGACTCATCCTCCAGCGCTGCTGGGGCGATCGCTGGCGCCTCAAGTCGTCCGACGCCCTGGACTTCCGTCTGCTCGTCGAGCGCCACGGGATCCGCCGGACCGCGCTCTGGACACGGGCGCGAGAACTGCGCTGCACGCGTACACTCCGCATCTTCCTCGAACGGTGCGATCCCGAGACCGGCCGGCTCGACCTCGCACCGCCGTCGCGGCTCACCGCACTGCGGTCCACCCTCGCCGTCTTCCGCGAGCGCCCCATGCTCGCCTTCGAGACCCGGGTGGCCCGGCTGCCGCGCGCGCCCGCCGCACTGCTCGACGCCGTGCGCGCACTCCCGACCGTTCTGCGCGTGTGGCTCGCGCTCCGCCGCTACCGCCCACTCGCCGACCTCCTCGCCTCGCTCACGCCGGCCCGACCCCGGACGCGCCGCACCGACCCCGTGCGCCGGGCCCGCACCGTGCGCGGCGTGCGCTGGGCCGTCTGGCTCCTGCGTATTCGGCCCCACGGCGCGTGCCTGGTCCGCTCGCTCGCGCTCTACCGCGCACTGCGGCACCAGGGATGGCCCGTCGTCTTCGTCAGCGGCGTGCGCCGCAGCGCCGGCGCCATCGGAGGCCACGCCTGGGTCGAACTCGACGACGAAGTGCTCCCCGAACTCGTCGAGCCGATGAACCGCATGTACTACGCGGAGAATTTCCGGTACCCGCGGTAGCTCGGGCCCGGCAATCCGCACGCTCTCCGGTCGTCCCATGCTGCTATGGCGCTCCCTGCGCCGCAGGCGTAGGCTCCGGCGAGTGCAGGCGGACGACTCCAGAGGAGCATGCCGTATGAACGCCTACCACGCCGAGCCGCGGGAACGGCCGCTCACGATCGAGGAGTTCGAGCGGCTGCCGGAAGAGGACGCCTACCGCATCGAGCTGGTGCGGGGCAGGATGGTGCGGGAGCCGAGACCCGCGGCCCTGCACGGCTGGGTGCTCTGGCAACTCGCGAGACGCCTGGGCACACACATCGACGAACACCGCCTCGGCTTCTTCTTCATCGACATCGGCGTGATCCTGTCGAGGGAGCCGGCCACCGTGCGCGGCCGGGACCTGGTGTTCGTCGCCGCCGAACGGCTCCCCTCCGGCCCGCCGCCGCGGGGGTTCCTGGACCTTGCGCCGGACCTGTGCGTCGAGATCGTCTCGCCGTCGAACACGGCGGCCGGGGTCCACGAGAAGGTGCTCGAGTACCTGGGCGCCGGCACCCGACTGGTGTGGGTGGTCCACCCGACCAAGCGCACCGTCGCCGAGTACCGCTCGCCGCGAGACGTCCGCGTCACCGGCGCGGGCGATGCGCTGGACGGCGACGACGTCGTGCCGGGCTTTCGCCTGCCCGTCGCGGCGATCTTCGCGCCGTAGCACGGTCCGGTCGCGCGTGCGGTTCACGCGCACCGCCGCCGGGAACCGGCGAGCCGCACCGTTGCCGACGCAGCTCGCCCGGGCGCCGGCCCGCCGCGCAAGCCGTCGTGGTCTCGTTCGACCTTGCAGCCATCCACGTCTTGCACGCCGGCCGGTCGCGCCAGGGGCGCGCGACATTCCCATCCTGCTATGGATTCGTCGTTTACGTGCGGCTACCTTTTCTTGCGACCCGCCACGAGCCGTGGCATCCCCCGGGCCGGACCGTGCAGCCCGAGGCGGCGGCCGATGGTCCGCGCACGGACACGGTCTCGTGCCGGGTGCATTGGCGGCGCCACCGATTCATGATCCGGGAGGGCGGCAATGGAGCGGCCAGGAGGAAGCATCGATGCCGAGCGGGTCTCGCCGCAGGCGTATCTCATCCGCGAGCGCGCGGCCGAGTACAAACACGAATACCTGGACGGCCGCATCCGCGCGATGAGCGGCGCGACGCGCGCACACAACCTGATCGTCATCAATCTCGCGAGAGAGCTGAGCGTGCAACTCAAGAGCCGCCCGTGCGAGGTCTACGCGAGCGACATGCGCGTGCACGTGCGCCGGACGGGGCTCTACGCCTACCCGGACCTGGCCGTGGTCTGCGGCGCGCCCGAACTCGAGGATGAGTGGAAGGACACGCTCCTCAACCCGACGCTGCTCGTGGAAGTGCTCTCGCCCGCGACGGAGCGGTTCGACCGTGAGGTCAAGACCGTCGAGCACTATCGCCGGCTGGATTCCCTGGCCGCGTACCTCCTCGTGGCGCAGGACGCGCCGGCGATCGAGCGCTGGGCGCGGGGCGAGGACGGCGTGTGGACGCGCAACGTGGTTCGCGGGTTGGACGCGACGCTGGCGCTGCCGGCCATCGGTTGCTCGGCCTCGCTCGGGGAGGTGTACGACCGCGTGCTCTGACACCAGTTCAGGCATCGGGGTCCTCCCGGCGATCAGTCGGGAAGACTCACCGCATACCGGACGGGGCTCGGGATTCCGTACTCGTCCGACTCCATAGCCCAGACCGTACAGCCCTGCGCCGCGACGATCCTACCGCCGCGCGGCACGAGGATCTTCCCCACGACTTCGCCCGCCGGATCGAGCAGTCCGCGATGATCGAATTCGCGGAGGTTCGTCGTATAGCGTGGTCGGAGCGCACCGGTATGCGACGACGATGATCCGGCATCGTCCCCGGTGGCTCGACACAGGCTCGAGATCCGAGGCGCCCGGGACCGGATCGACACGAAAGGAAGACACGCTCATGGAGATGTACGGCAACAGGACGGCCGCGACGTGGCGACGCCCGGTCGCGGTCCTCGCACTGCTCCTGGCGGCCTGCGCCGATGACCGGATCACGGCGCCCGACGCGCACGAGCCGGCGGGCCGGGTCGGCCCCACTCCGCTCGGCCTGGTCGAGGTCACGATCACCGGGCTGGGCCAGGGCACACAGCCCGTGGCGAGCGTGCTGAGCGCCTCCAGCGTCGGCGAGCTCGAAGCGCTGCGGGCGGCTCGGCACTCGAGCGCGGCCGCCGGCCTCGCGCTCCAGTCGCTCGCCCCGCCGGCGAACGGCGATGCCTCGGGCGATGGCACGATCCAGCTCGAGCCCATCTCGGTCGGCTCGTTCACCGACGGCGAGCGCGGCGCCGGCGGCGTGCGCTACCTGCGCGCCACCTTCCGCGTGCGCAACGCGCAGGCGGACAGTACGCCCTACGACACGCCGCGGCACAACCTGACGTTCCTAGCCGTGGACACCGATGGCTCGCTGGGCGAGACGGCGGTCACCGAGCTCACCGGCTTCGACGGCAACCCCGTCGCGAATGCGGCGGCGCTCGCGCTCGAGGTGCTGCCCACCGGCGCAGCCGTGCGCACGACGGACGGCGAGATCGCAAGCCAGGCGCCCGATGTGCTCCAGGTGCTGACCGAGACGGAGGCGGCGGGCATCGACCTGACGGGCCATGACGGCGTGAATGCGGTCTTCCCTTACGGCTTCGTGGTGCGGAGCCCGAACGTGACGCCCGGCAGCCGCGAGTTGCCGGCGAGCCCCGCAGACGATGAGTTCGATGGGGTCGTCACCTTCGCCTTCAAGCTGCCGCTCCAGGCGGATGCGAGCGATGATCCGTTCGAGATCAGCATCGTCTTCCTTGCGGTCGACGACTCCCAGGTGCGCCTGACCGAGTCGCCCGAGGAGGCGAACTTGGCGGGTGCGGCCGCGCTCGCGGCGCGTGCCGCCGAACTCGGCCCCACCACCGTCGTCACCCTGCTCGGCAACAGTACGACCCTGGTCTCCGGCCACACCCTGCGCCGCATCTGCCGGGTGCGCACGGCGGGGACGAATCCCGCAAGCCCGCTGGCCACGCTGGTGGATGCGGGCGCGCCGTGCCTGGACGGTGATGCGCTGCCGGACAACGTGCGGGTCGTGGATCGGGACGCCGCGGCCGGCGGAAGCGGCGAGACCTGGGCGACGGCGTTCAAGACGCTTCAGGATGCGCTCACCTGCGTGCGGGATCAGGCCGGCTCAGGCGAGCCGTGCGAGGGGGTGGACGAGATCTGGGTGGCCGAGGGCGTCTACTACCCGGACGAGGGCGAAGGCTACACGCTAGGAGATGCGACCGCGAGCTTCGAGCTGATCGAGGGCGTCGGCCTCTACGGCGGGTTTGCGGGGAACGAGTCCGTGCGCGACCAGCGCGACCCGACGCTGCACCCGACCGTCCTGAGCGGCGATGTCGGCCGTGACGACACCGTGGATGTCAACGGCGTGACGGTGGACTGGGACGACCAGGAGGGCTCCAACGCCCGCGTCTTTTACGTGGACGGCTCGGTGACGCCGCTCACCCGGGCCACCGTGGTGGACGGCTTCACCATCACGGGCGGCGGGACCGGGGCGGGGAGTGACGGCGCCGGACTGTACTGCAACGGCTCCGGCAGCGGCGGAGCGTGCAGCCCGACATTCCGGCAGGTGACGTTCACCGGAAACATCTACCGCGCCGCATATCTGAGCGCCGGCTCCGGCGGGGAAAGCTCCCCACTGTTCGTCGATGCGGTGTTCCGCGGCAACAGCGCCGCGAACCTGGATGGTGGAGCGGTCTACATTACCAGCAGCGGCGGGACCGCCTCCCCCGAATTCGTGCGTGTCACCTTCCTGGACAATGAAGTGGTCGCCCTCGGCAATGGCGGGGCCGTGTTCGTCAACAGCCAATCCGGCGGGACCGTCGAGCCCCTCTATGTCAACGTGGTCTTCCAGGGGAACAGCGCGAACAGCGACGGCGGCGCCATGTACATCGCGGGCGGCACGCCCACGCTCGTAAACGTGGTGTTCCGTGACAACACCAGCGCCTCCGGCGCGGGCGGCGCCGTCCGCGGCGCCGGCCTGGGCAAGTTCATCATCGCAAACGCCACCTTCTCGGGGAACACGGGATCGGGCTCTGCAGGGGCGATCCTCGGCAACTTCACCATTGCCAACATCATCGCCTGGGGCAACGGCCCGAACCCGGTGGTCGGCGCTTCGGGCAATACCGCCCATAACAGCATCATCGAGGGCGGGTGCCCGGCGAACATCGCGTGCACCGATGTGCTGGACCAGGACCCGCTCTTCATCGACGCCGCGGGCGGCGACCTGCGGCTCGACCAGTTGTCGCCGGCCCTGGACGCGGGGGACAACGAGTTCGTCCTCCTCGATGCCGTCGATCTGGATGGCGACGGCGAGACCAACGAGTTCGTGCCCTTCGACCTGGACGGCCGGTCGCGCTTCTTCGACTGGGGTGGCGACAGCGGAACAGGAGCGGCCATCGTGGACATGGGCGCGTACGAGAAACAACGCTGACCCGAGGCTGCGCCGCGTCCGGGATGACAGTGTCGGCGGCCTCACGGCGTATAGCAGGAATGGGAACGGACCGCGGCGCGGCACGGCCGCGGTTCACGAACGAGATGGAGACGAATCATGATGACGAACTCACGAACCGCCCGGCGCACCGATGACCGCCGGCTCGCCGGATTCGGTGGGCCGGCGACGCTCCCGGCCGAACGGCGCGGCTCCCCGATCCCGCTGCCCGGCGGCGCACAGGCCGCCGCACCCACGCGCGCGCCGTACGTCCCGCCGCGCCTCGAAGCGCTCGGCGCCTGGAGCGCGCTGACGCTTCAGCAGAGCGTGCCGATCGGGCCCGGCAACTTCTGAAGCGGTTGCCGAACCGCTTCGAAGGCGTCTGCCGGCTTGCCTGAGACGAGCCGGACCGGGGCGGCGCCGCGGCACATCCGGACCCGGTTCGATGGTCGCCCCCGGGTCACTCCCCGAGCAACTCCCGGACTTCGTCGGCGCGCACCGTGTCGCCGCGCGCCTCGTAGACTTCCAGCGCCTCGCGGAGGAGCGGCCGTGCCTCGTCGGCGCGGCCGCGATCCAGGAGCAGCCGGCCGAGCCGGACGCGCGTCGACGCGATCGTGGGGTGAGTCGCGGGGAGCACCGCTTCGAGCACGGCGAGGCTGCGGCGCAGGAGTCGCTCCGCCGCCACCAGGTTCCCCTGCCGTTGCCGGACGCCGCTCAGTCGCGCCAGCGCGATGCCGACCAACTGGTGCTCCTCGCCGAACGCATCTTGCACGGTCGTGAGCGCTTCCTGCAGGAGTGGCTCGGCCTCCGCGGGTCGGTCCAGGTCCAGCAGCACGGTCGCCAGATTGATCAGGCCGTTGGCAACGCGCCAATGGTGTGCGCCGAAGAGCTGGCGTTTGATGTCGAGCGCCTCGCGGAGCAGCACCTCGGCGCTGTCGAGGTCGCCGAGTTCCTTGCGCACCAGGCCGAGGTTGTTCAGCGCCGCGCTGATCGTGGGGTGCACGGGCGGCAGGCGCTCGCGCTCGATGGCGAGGGCCTCTTCGAGGAGCGGCTCGGCGGCGGCGGCGGCGCCTTTGGCCCACAGGAGCAGTCCGAGGTTGTTGAGGCCGTCAGCGGCTTCCACGCTCCGCTCGCCGTAGACGGCACGGCGTTCGAGCAGTGCATCCCGGAGCACCGGTTCGGCATCGGCGTAGCGGCCCGCCTGCCGGAGCGTCTGGCCGAGCCCGTTCAGCCCAGCGATGCGGCTCACGTGCGGCTCTGCGTGCAGTGCCCGCGCCATGCGCAGCGCCTCGCGGTGATCGCGTTCCGATGCGGCGAGGTCGCCCCGGATGCGGTAGAGTTCGCCGCGCTTGTTGAGCGTCGTGACCACGGGATCGGCGCCGTCCGGGTAGAGTTCGCGGCCGATCGCAAGCGCCTGGTCGTAGAGCGGCTCCGCACGGTCGTACAACCCCAGACTGGCGTACATCTGGCCCACGACGTTCAGGACTTCGAGCTGGACCTCCGGCTGATCATCCAGTTCGGTCACCTTCTCGCCGCGTTGGATGAGGAAGTCGCGGACGCTGATCGAGTCCGCGCGCACCGCATCGGCCGAGAAGGGGTCCGCGACGTCGAACAGCTCGACGAGGAACTCGCTGACGCGGCTCGCGCGGGCGGCGGCTCGTTCGGCGCGGTCTCGCTCGCGCGCCGTGGCCGCCTGCTGGAAGGTCACTGCGACCGCGAAGCCGGAAAGCAGGAGCACGAACGCCGTCGCCGCAGCGATCGGCAGCTTGTGGCGCCGGATGAAGCGCTGCGTCCGGTACGCCCGGGTGTCCGGCCGGGCGCGCACCGGCAGCCCCTGCCGGTGGCGCCGCAGGTCTTCGAGGAGTGCGGTGGCGGACGGGTAGCGCCGCTCGGGCTCCGGCGCGAGCGCGCGCATCACGATCGCGTCGAGATCACCCGCCAGGCGCCGTCGGAGCTGCGCGGGATTCGTGTCGCGCGCCGCCGCGGTGGCCGCGGGCGTCAGCTCGATCGCGTCGCCATCCGGCGCAGTGATCCGCTCCGTCTTCATGGCCGCCGCGGACGGCGGCTGTCGGATCGGGCTCGTCAGCCGGCGCTCGACCTCGGCCAGGGTGCCGCCCTCGAGCCGGATCGCGCGGTGGCCGCACAGCAGCTCGTAGAGGACGAGGCCCAGCGTGTAGACGTCCGTGGCCGTCGTCACCGGCGCGACGCCGAGCTGCTCCGGCGCCGCATACTCCGGCGTGAGCAGCCGCAGCCCCGTCCGCGTCAGACCGGCGTCCTCCTCGCCTTCCAGCAGCTTCGCAATGCCGAAGTCCAGCAGCTTCGGCACGCCGTCCTTCGTGACCAGGATGTTGCTGGGCTTCAGATCCCGATGGACGATCAGATGGCGGTGCGCGTAGGCGACGGCCTCGCAGACCGCCTCGAAGAGGTGCAGCCGCTCGGCCACGGACAACCGGCGCGCGTCGCAGTAGCGGTCGATCGGCACGCCGTCGACCAGCTCCATCGCGAACCAGGGCGTGCCATCCTCATCGATCCCCGCATCCAGCAGTCGCGCGATGTTCGGATGATCGAGCCGCGCCAGGATCCGCCGCTCGAACAGGAACCGGTTCACGGCCTCGGGCGCGGCGAGGCCGCCGCGCACCAGCTTGAGCGCACAGCGCAGCCCCACGTCCGGCCGCTCGGCGAAGTAGACGGAGCCCATGCCGCCGCGGCCGAGCAGCCAGCGGATCGTGTAGGGACCGACCCGCCGCCCCACGAACGACGTCGCGTCGGCCTCCTGGTGGAGCACGTCCTCCGCCAGCGGCTCGAGCAACGCCTCCCGCGGGGTGTCGAAGATGTCGCCTTCGGCCGCGTCCGCCGCGAGCAGCGCCTCGACCTCGCGGCGCAACTCGTCGTCGTCGCCGCACGCGTTGTGGAGGAAGGCCTCGCGCTCCGTGGCGGGTCGCTCGAGCGCGTCGTGGAAGATCGCCTGGATCCGCGCCCAGCGCTCAGCCTCCACCCGGCACCTCCCGCGCATCGAGCCGCCGGCGGAGCCACGCCCGGGCCGCGCGCCAGTCGCGGTGCACGGTCGCCTCCGAGATGCCGAGCACCGCGGCCGTCTCACGCGCGGATAGCCCCGCGAAGAAGCGCTGCTCGACCACCTGCGCCTGGCGTTCGTCGAGCGCCGCGAGCTCCTCGAGCGCTTCATCCAACGCGAGCAGCTCGGCTGCGCGGACCGGCGCGGCGTGCAGCGACTCGTCGAACGTGACCGTCCAGGAGCCGGGGCCGCCGCGCTTCAGCCGCGCGCGCCGCCTGGCCGCGTCGACCAGGATCTGACGCATCGCCCGCGCGGCGACGCCGAAGAAGTGCGCGCGGCCGCGCCAATCGATGTCCGCCGACGGCACGAGCTTGAGATACGCCTCGTGGACGAGCGCCGTGGTGTTCAGCGTCTGTACGGCCGCATCGCCACGGACCTTCGAGGCGAGGCGTCGCAACTCGTCGTAGACGTGGTGAAAGAGCGCGTCCAGGACGGCGTGGTCGCCGCCGGCGGCTGCGTGCAGCAGCGCCGTCACGGACCCGCGTGGTACGCTCGCAGCATCGACGTCGAAGCGCATCGCTGAACCCAAGGGGTTCGGAGAAGGCGCCGGACACGGCCGGCGGGGGAGAGTGGACTGTGCGTCCATGATACGCAGTCGCCACCGGCAGATCAAGCCCGCGGCGCGAGACGCGATGATCGGATCCGGCGCGGTTTGTCGTATCCCGTGACGGGACTGCGGCCGAACGCCGTCACGACCACACAGACGAGCGAGAAGGAGGGCGTGATGGCGACGATCTTCCGCATTATCCGCCGCGGCGGCAACCGGCGTTCCGCCGCGGCGGAAGCACCGCTCGTGCTGCCGCGCGCGCCCGCCGGGCAGCCGACCTCCGCTTCGCGAACCGGACGCGCGCCGAGCCACCCTGATCCGACGGATGACAGTGTTTGCGGCCCCACGTCGTATTGCGGAGGCGGACGGCCGTGCCGCGCGCCCGCGCGCACGGAAGACCGGTGTATCGAACGTGGAGGCGAAATCATGCGAACGGATCGGTCCATCGACAGAACATCCACGAGGCGGACGACAGCGAGGCGGTCACCGAAGAAGCGGTCACCGAAGCGGTCGATGACCGGAGCGCTTGCCGCGGCCGGTCTCCTGGCGCTCCTCGCCGGGGCGTGCGCGGACAATGACGTGACGACGCCGGACGCGCACGAGCGCGCGCGCAGCGATGACCCGGTGTCCCTGGGGCTGGTCGAGGTGACCATCACCGGCATCGGCACGGGCAACGCCAGCGCGAGCGCGCTGAGCGCCCCGAGCCTCGCCGAGCTCGGTGCGCTCCACGCCGCGCGCGCCGCCGCCGCACCCGGCGGCCTTGCGCTCCAGTCGCTCGCACCCGTCGCGAACATCGATGACTCGGGCGATGGCACGATCCAGCTCGACCCGCTCGCGACCGGCAGCTTCACCGACGGCGAGCGCGGAAGCGGCGGCGTGCGCTACCTCTATGCGACCTTCCGGGTGCGCAACGCGCAGGCGAATGGCACGCCCTACGACACGCCGCGGCACAACCTGACGTTCCTGGCCGTGGACACGGACGGCACGATCGGCGAGACCGCGATCTCGTCGATGCAACATTTCGAGGGCAGCCCGGCGGAGTCCACTCTCGCCCCCGAGTTCCTGCCGACCGGCGGCGTGGCCCGAAACGCGGCCTCGGGCGAAATCGAGCCGAACGGCGCCGACGTGCTCCAGGTGCTGACCGAGGCCGAAGCCGCCGACGTGCTGGCCGCCGCACCCACCGGCGTCACCACGGTCTTCCCCTACGGCTTCGTCACGCGCTGCGTCGCCAACTGCATCGGCGGCCGCACGCTCCAGGAGAGTCCGGCGGCCGATCAGTTCGACGGTGTCGTCACCTTCGCATTCAAGGTGCCGCTCCAGACGGATCCGGCCGACGACCCGTTCACCGTCTCGGTCGTCGTCCTCGCCGTGGATGATTCCGAGATGCGCATCACCGAATCGCTCGAGGAGCAGGGTACGACGAGCGTGGCGGTGGGCGCGGACGCGCTGGGCCCTGCGGCCAGCGTCACACTGCTCGGCAACAGCACGACCCTGGTCCCCGGCCACGGCATCCGCCGCATCTGCCGCGTGCGCACGGCGGGCACGGACCCGAGCGCGCCGCTGGCGGCGCTCGTGGATGCGGGCGCCTCGTGCACCGAGGGCGCGGTCTCGCTCCCCGACAACGTGATCGTGGTCGACGACGACGCCGCGGCCGGCGGCGACGGCCGCACCTGGGCGACGGCGTTCAACACGCTTCAGGACGCGCTCACCTGCGCCCGCGACGAGAACGGGGGCGGCGAGGCCTGTGAGGGCGTGGACGAGATCTGGGTGGCCGCAGGAACCTACTACCCCGATGAGGGCGACGGTCAGACCAACAACGATTTAGATGCGCGCTTCGAGTTGATCGAGGGCGTCTCACTCTACGGCGGCTTCGCGGGGGTCGAGTACGCACGCGAACAGCGCGACTGGACGGCGAACCCGACCGTGTTGGACGGGGACATCGATCAGAGCGGGGACATCAACGGTAACGCCACCCACGTCATCTACGGGGCGATGGATGCCGGAAAGATCACGCGCGCGACCGTCGTGGATGGCTTCACGATCCGTAGTGGCACCGATTTCGGTCTTGGCGGTGGCGCCTTCTACTGCGTCGCGACAGGCGCGGGCAGCACGTGCTCCCCGACGCTGCGCAACGTCGTGGCATCGGGGAACACCGGCGCGTCCGGCGGGGCCTTCTACCTCGGAGCGTTCAGCGGTGGCGATGTCTCCCCCTTGCTGCGAGACGTGACTTTCACGGACAACGGTGCGTTGTTTCGAGGAGGCGCGCTGTTCGTGACCGCCTCGGCCGCCACCGCATCGCCGGTGGTGATTCGGACGACGTTCACGGGAGATTCCGCGCAAGGCGACGGCGGCGCCGTGAGCGTTCTCCGGGATATCGGCGGGACGATCGAGATCGATTTCGTCGACGTCATCTTCCGGGAAAACAGGACGGACGGCAGCGGCGGGGCCGTCGACGTGTCCGGCGTGTCATCATCCCCGACGACGCTCCGCTTCGTCGATACCGAGTTCTGGAACAACGAAGCGGCGGACAACGGGGGTGCCATCATGGTTGGGGGTGCCACGGAGGTCACGCTGACCGGCGTGACCGTCGCCGGAAACGAGGCCCAGGGCGGTTTCGCGATCGACATTTCCGGGACGGACGACGCGAATCTGACGAACACCATCGTCTGGGGCAATTCGCAGTTCGACGAGTCGCTGCCTCCGATCTATCTCGGCAGCGGCAGCGGCTCCGCGCAGAACGTTCTGATCCAGCACGGCTGCCCGACCGGCCTCACCTGCACCAACCTGATCGATGCGAATCCGCAATTCGCGGATCTGGATGCCGGCGACCTGCGGCTGGCCGGCTCCTCGCCGGCCGTGGATGCGGGCGATACGGACCTGCTCCCAACCGATATCTTCGACCTGGACGGCGACGGCGACATCGCCGAGCCGCTGCCACTGGACCTGGCCGGCCGGCCGCGGGCGGTCGACTGGGCCGGCGATGATGGCGCCGCGGCCGTCGACCTCGGCGCGTACGAGCGGCAGTAGGGCTGTCGTCGCGTCACTTCGGAGTCGCGGGTGGCCCCGGCACCATCTCCGTCCCGAGTCGCAGGCGGTGCAACGCGAACCGCTCCGGCGCCGCGGCGATCCACGTCGCCGCGGCGCCCCGGGACGCCGGCGCGAACGGTACGCCGACCGCCTCCCAGAGCGCGCGCACGGCGTCGCGCGGTGACAGCGGCTCCCATCCCGATTCGCCGGCCGGCGCGCGTTCCAGGAGCGCGATCCCGGCGAGCATAGCGCAACGGGGCATGGCCGTGCCCGGAGTGCGCTCGCCGAAACCTTCGCGGCCGTCGGAATCGCCGCGACCATGGCCGCGGGGATCGCCGCAGCGGCGGTCGGTGCGATCGACGTCCGGGGCGCTCGCGCCGACGTCGGAGCCGGTGACCGCGTCATCGACACATTGCCGGGCGGCGGCGCGGCCGGCGTTGCGCCGCGCGAGCGCATCGTAACCGAGGAAGAGCTTGCCGTCGGGCCCCGTCGTCCACCCCGCGCCAAGCAGCTCGGGGAGGAACGCCTCGAGCGTCCCGGGCCAGAGGCGCACGCCGCGATCCCAGCCGTAGAGGGTGAGCGTGTGGGGTTCGACCCAGGAGAGGTCCTCGGCGAGGGGTGTCCAACCCGCGCGGGCCAGGCGGAGCAGCGTCGTGCTCTTGCCGGTGCCGCTCGGCCCGAGGAAGGCAATGGCGCCGTCCAGGCGGGCGGCGGCGACGGCGCGCTCAGGCGGCGCCGGCCGCTCGGCACGGGGTGCGCGACCGCTCTCCGCCGTGCCGGCGCCCGACGCCGCCGACGCCGCGTCCGCGGCCGCATCGAGGGCGGCGGCTCCGAGCGAGGTCGAGCGCCGGTCCGGCGCGTGCGGCGCCGTGTCCGGGTCGGGTGAGGCGGCACGCCTGCCGGTCGCGCGCGCTCCCTCGGCCGCGTCCGGCGGCACGGCGACCGCCGCGTGCAGCGACACGAGGCCGCTCGCGCGCAGCGCCTCGCACATCGCGACGTAGAGCGCGGCGAAGAGGTCGGCGCCCGGCGCATCCGTGCCCCAGGCCCGGATCCGCGCGCGCTCCGGCTCGAGCGTCAGGCGCACGCCCGCGCCGTCGCCGCCTCGCCACTCCCACGTCGCGTCGCGGTGGCGCCAGTCCAGGTCCACGCCCGGCCCGGTCGCCCGCACGGCCACGCCCTCGAGCGCGGCCGGCGCGCGGCCGGCCTCCACGCACTCGAGCGCGATCGCGAACGGGTGCGGCGGCGGCGCGTGCTCGGGACGGCGCCACTGCTCGTCCAGCCAGGCGCGGAGCGGCGCTGAGGCGCCGCGCGCGCGGAACGGGCGACCGAGGATCGGGAAGACGACGTCGTCAGCCGCCGGCGCCATCGGCGCGCGCTTCGATCAGGCCGGCCTCGAGCAGCTCGGCGAGGAGCCGGCGCACATCCGCCTCCGCGGCCTCCGGCGAGACGTCGTACGCCGCGACCACCGCCGCGACCAGCGGCGCCTCGCCTTCCGCCGGCAGCGCGCGCCAGACACAGCGGCCCGTCGCGTTCAGGCTGAACATCTCCTGCGTCTCGGGGTCCAGCAGGACCAGCTCGTGCTCGAGGTCCGTCTCGATCACGCCGGGGGCGCGGGCGTAGCGCTGGGGCATCTTCACTCCTGTTTCGGGGCGGCGATCGTCCGCTCGTATACCGTTCCGGCGGCGCCGCGATCCCGCGCGGCGGCGGGCGCCGGCGCCGACGGGGCGTCTACTCGGTCTCCGCTCCGCCGCCGGCGGCGCCTTCCTTCACGTAGATCGTCTTGATGTTCGTGAACTCGCGGATCCCTTCGCGGCTGAGCTCGCGGCCGTAGCCGGACTGCTTCACCCCGCCGAACGGCAGCCGCGGATCGGAGGCGACCATGGCGTTGATGAAGGTGAGCCCGGCCTCGATCTCGTCGATGAAGCGCTCGCGTTCCACGGCATCGTTCGTCCACGCGCTGCTGCCGAGGCCGAACGGCGAGTCGTTCGCGAGGCGGATCGCTTCGGCCGCGTCGCGTACGCGGAAGAGCGCGGCGACGGGGCCGAAGACCTCGTCGGCGTAGGCCGGAGAGCCCGGCGGCACGTCGACGAGCACCGTGGGCGCATAGAAGAAGCCGGGCCGGTCGAGCCGGCGCCCGCCCGTGAGGACGCGCGCACCGGCCGCCACGCTCTCGCGCACCTGCCGGTCCACGCCCTCCACGATCTCGGCGGTCGCGAGCGGTCCGACATCGGTCTCCGGATCCATCGGATCACCGACGCGCAACGCCTCCATCCCGGCGACGTAGCGTTCCTCGAACGCGTCGGCGACGTCTTCGTGCACGATGAACCGCTTGGCCGCAATGCACGACTGGCCGTTGTTGATCACCCGCGCCTGGACCGCGGTGCGGACCGCGGCATCCAGGTCCACGCTCGGCATCACGATGAACGGATCGCTGCCACCCAGCTCGAGCACGGTCTTCTTCACGCGCTTTCCGGCCCGGCTCGCGACGGCGCTCCCCGCCCCCGTGCTCCCCGTCAACGTCGCCGCGCGCACGCGCGGGTCATCCAGGATCGTCGGGACCTTCTCCACGCCGACCAACAGCGTCTGGAACACGCCCTCCTCGAATCCGGCGCGGAGGAACAGATCCTCGAGCGCCAGCGCGCACCGCGGCACGTTCGACGCATGCTTGAGCAGCCCCACGTTGCCCGCCATCAGCGCGGGCGCCGCGAAACGGATCACCTGCCAGAACGGGAAGTTCCACGGCATCACGGCAAGTACGGGGCCGAGCGGGAGATAACGCACGAAGCTGCGCTCCGCGTCCGTCTCGATCACCTCATCGGCCAGGTGGCGCTCCGCGTGCTCCGCGTAGTAGCGACACGCCCACGCACACTTCTTCGCCTCCGCCACCGCCGCGCCGATCGGCTTGCCCATCTCCTCCGTCATCAGGCGGCCGAGCGCCTCCGCCTCCTCCTCGAAGATCGCCGCGACGCGCATCATCCGCTCGGCGCGCTCGGCGAACGGCGTGCGACGGTGCCGCTGGAACGCGGCCTCCGCACGCGCCAGGCGCGCATCCAGATCGGCATCCGACAGCTCGGCGAAGCGCTCGACAACCTCGCCCGTGGTGGGGTTGATGCTCTCGATCGGCATGGCTCCTCCTGTCCAGGCGGACCAGGTTTTACTTTTTCGATTCTTCCCAAGCTGCTATCCAACGTACGCTCCGGAGGCCGCAGCGTCGAGCTGCGGGGATGCGGGCCGCCATCTCGTGCGCAGGCCACGCCCTTCCACTCTCACACCCTCGGCCACACCCTCGGCGCTCGGACCGGGGAACGCAATACGCGCGCTCGTGCCGTCGTGCTGCTTCCTTGGAGCCGTCGTCGCGTCACCTTTGGAGTCGCGCGCACCCGCGGCATCGGAGCGGCTGTCGCATCACTTCGGAGCCGTACGTGTCCGCGAACCGAGCGCAGCGAGCCGCCACGCGACTTCGAACGCGCGGGTGAACCGCATCTAGCGCAGGGAGCGGCCGCGCGGCTCCGAACCCGCGGGTGAACCGCGCTGGCACATCACGGGATCGGTCATCCCACCGTCAGGATGCGACGAATCGAAAAAGTAAAACCTGGTCCGCTGTCCGGCGCAGGTCCGCTGTCCGGCGCAACCCTGGTGACGCTCCGACCCGCGCCGATTACCCTTGCCCCGCCCCGCACCCTGATACATATTCCGTTGGAACGAGCGTTCGTCCTACAACCGACGGGAATCATGGAAACCGATCTCCTCCGCCTGAGCGTCGAGAAGCGACTCGCGAAGCTCCGCTTCGACGGCCGCGTCCTCTTCCTGGTCGATGATGCCGACCTGGTCCGCCGTCAGCTCGAAGGCGACGACCTCGAGTGGACGGATGCGCTGCGCGAGAAGCTGCGTGACCAGATCTCGACGGACGAGATCACGCCCGCCTACATCTGCTACTACTTCGACGAGACGCTCGGCCAGTTCCCGTACCTGGGTCTGAAGGCCGGCGGCGAGTTCCCCGTCACGCGCGGCAGCGTGAAGAACGGCGGCTTCGTCTGCTCGGTGAGCGGCAAGCGGCGCGGCAAGGGCAGCTCGCGCGAGCAGTCGCCGTACGCCGAGATGATGGCCGGGATCCGCGTCGTCATCGCGGAGAACATCGAGCGGATCTACAACGAGAACTGCCAGAACCTCGGGATCCTGACGTCGACGGACTTCGGCCTGATCGAGCGGATCCGGCGCGGCGAGGAGATCGAGCTCGAAGCGTTCACCGCCGGCGTCGACCCGATCACGAAGGAGATCATCGAATACGGCGGTCTCTTCGAGTACAACGTGGCACGGTTGCAGGGGAAGGTCAGCTTGCCGCTGCTGGAGTCACAGGTCGCGGTGGATTCCGGGGCGGCAAGCCGGGCTAGGGCTGGGGCTAGGGCTGGGGCTGGGGATGCCAGCGCCGGCGTCGCGGCGACACAAGGCCCCGCTGGCGCTGAGGCTGCGGAAGCCGGCCCCGACGGAACGGCGGAGGTCCCACCGACGAAGGCCGGCTCGACCGCCCCCAGCCCCAGCCCTAGCCCCAGCCCCAGCCCTACCCCAACGCGTCGCCCCATGACCATCGCCGAGAAGATCTTCGCGCGCAAACTCGTCGTGGACGCCGCGAAGGGCGAGACCGGCGTGCCGTGGGTGAAGCCGGGCGACAGCGGCTTCTTCCGCACGGACTGGCGCTTCTCGCACGAATACGTCTCGCCCATGGCGGCGATCTTCTTCGAGGAGAAGCTCGGGCCGGACGCGAAGGTGAACGATCCGTCCACGATCCTCATGTTCCGCGATCACCTGACGTACCTGCACCAGGTCATGCCGCCGGAGCGCGTGCAGCTCGGGCTGCTCGACGTCGCGCGGCAGCTCAAGGACAAGCAGGAGGCGTTCGCGAAGAAGCAGGGCGTGATCTATTACGGCGAACGGCTGGGTTACCGGCTCGGCAGCGAGGCGATCTGCCATTCGAAGATGCTCGAGGAGTATGCGGAGCCGGGCCAGCTCATCGTCGGTACGGACTCGCATACGCCGCATTCGGGCGCGATCGGCTGCATCGCGTTCGGCGTCGGCACGACGGCGATCTTCAATTCGTGGATCACGAAGGACGTGCGCGTCAGCGTGCCGCCGTCGTTCAAGGTCGTGATCAGGGGGAAGAAGCCGGAGAACGTGACGGCGAAGGACTTCATGCTGGAGATCCTGCGCCACCCCTATATCCGGGACGGCCACGCGATCGGGCAGATCATCGAGTACGCGGGTGAGGCGGTCGAGGCGCTCTCGATCGACGAGCGCGCGACCATGACGAACATGGCCGCGGAGGTCGGCGCGTTCACGGGGATCGTCGCGCCGGACGCGAAGGCGGTCGAGTACCTCGTCGCCGAGCGGGGGATGGAGCGTGCCGTGGCCGAGAAGCTGTGCGAGGGGCTGTTCTCGGACCCCGACGCCGAGTACGTCAAGGTCATCGAGATCGACGCCTCGATGATCCGGCCGATGGTCGCGCTCCCCGGCGACCCTGGCAACGGGCTGTATATCGACGAGCTCGGCGCGGAGCCGGTCCGCATCGACGTCGCCTACGCCGGCTCGTGCACGGCGGGGAAGAAGGAGGACATGGACATGTACGCCGCGGTGCTGAAGGAGGCCCGCGCGCAGGGTCTCGGCGTGCACCCCGACGTGAAGATGTACATCCAGTGCGGCTCGCAGGAGGTGCGCGAATACTGCGAGCGTCATGGCTACCTCGATCTGTTCGACGCGGTTGGCGCCGAGTTCATCGAGCCGGGGTGCGGCGCGTGCATCGCCGCGGGGCCCGGAACGAGCAAGGGGCCGGACGAGGTCACGATCAGTTCGCAGAACCGCAACTTCCCGGGGCGCTCCGGGCCCGGCCAGCTCTACCTCGCCTCGCCTTACACGGTCGCGGCATCGGCGATCGCGGGGCGCATCGTCGAGTGGGTGCCGGGGCGGCCGATCGAGCGGCTGGCGGCGGTGGGGGTGGGGGTGTAGGCAAGCTTCGCTTAGTTGTACTACTCTGTCACGTTCTCTAAGGCCGTCATACGGAGGGGCTTGCCCGTGGCGACTCCGAACCGGCCCAGCCGGCGAAAGCGACGTTGTTGCATGCGGCCGTCTCCGAGGAGCGGCCGGATCTGACATAGTGGTATTAGGTCGTCCCGCGTCACCACGTTTACCACCCCGGACTTCCTACACCCGGATTCAGACGAGGATCTCGTCCGCAACCTCGACCGGTATGCCCACCTCGGCGGCGACCGGCGTCCAAATGTCGACCTCAGCTTCCTTCGTCTCGATCGAAACGACCAGCGCATACCGCGCCCCGTGGTCGCTTCGGTCGCGGGCGGGCTGCTCCTTCCACCACCCTGTCACCGGGTAGACGCCGATGACGCCACGATCCGCTAGGTCGGCAGCCGTGCCGGCCCAAATGTCCGAATGCAGAGACCCCCGATTGCGCGCCTGTTCGCCCAAGAACCACTCCGAGGCGTCGCTCGTGGCTGCAGGTTTTTCCTCCTCCTCGTCCAAGGCCTTCCGGTTGAGGCGTTTGCGGAACTCGTCGGTCGACTCGGCGGCCCCTCTGACCTCGAAGCGGAGTCCATGCGACGCGTATCGATGGCGTTTCTTCCACCCGCGGCGTCCCGGGTTGGGCTCGATAAAGTAGGATAACGTGACACGGAGTCGGACGGGTGTTGCGCCAAGACTCGCCAGCACATCCTCCGGCCACGGCAGCTCGTGGATGTGGATTTCCCGCATCTTGCCGCGTTCGAAGGGACGGATGGTACTCTGTAGGACCAGTGTCAGGGCGTCGCTCGCGCTCCGGAGAGCGCGAGGCAGGCTCGGCACGCCGAAACCGTACCGCCGCACGAGCACTTCGCGTTTTCGCTTTCCGCTGGCGCCGCGCAGGTACGCGCTCATCGCGGGTGTCCATTCGGCCGAGTGCACGATGAGAGCGCGGATAGTCTCAGGCCAGGGCGTTGGGTATTCCGCCGAGATGATCGCCGCCAGCCGAGCTGCCTGAGCACACGCGGCGCTCGTGGCCCATGACAGCACCAGCAGCTTTTCGGCGGGCTTGTGGTGCGTGGAGAGCAGGCACAGATCGGGCACTGGAAAGTCGACATCGCCCGTTCCGTTGCAGGCGACGTTGCCACCTTCGAAGACCACGTCGGGCTTGAGCGGCCACTTGTTTCTTTCGAATGTCACCGAAGTCGTGCTCCATGGCGAGAGATCGCCCGGAGACGCGACCGGTGCCCAGCCGTCGCGTCCTGGATCACGAATGGTTGCCTTCTCGGTGAAGGCTCCGACGGTGAGAGCATTCCATGCGTGCGCCGGATCCTGCACCGGCTCGGTGTCGCTGCGGCTCAGGTGATCGACTTCAAGGGTGGTGACGTTGCCTGCGCTGACAACGAACAGGCGTCGCGCCGCATCTTCGGCATTATCCAAGTAAGCGAGCCCTTGGGTCGTGGAATCGAAGCTTCTTCCGGCCGCGAGCGCATCGACGGCTGCGGACCATGACGTCGGTTCGCCGCGGTCGCGCTTGTCCGTGGCAGTTACAGCAAGTGAGAAACATCGATGGCGACCTGGCGCTTGAACCTCGACGCGAGCTGCAGCCTCCGCGGTAATGGTTCCGTACAGCTCGGGCGGGTTTGCACCCCGGGGAGGTAGGATCTTCACGGACTCGAGCCGATGCCGAATGATCAGGGGCGCGGAATCCACGAGAAGCGGCGCCAGGTCGCCATAGATCGCGAGGCCCGCCATCTGGGTCCCGTGGCCCATTGCGCCGGGGCCGCCACCGTCGTCGTGCGTCCCCCATGCCGGGTCGATCGCGTGAACGTCCTCGGGGCGAACTACCGGATCGAGCAGTGGGTGCCCCCGGGTCACGCCGGTATCGAGGATGCATACCACCGGCGCATTGTCCGGCGGCCACTGCGTTCGTTGCTTCAGCTCGGCTGCCCAGTCAGCCTGCTCGGCTGGGCCCATGTCCACGAACTCGACCGCCGTCTCCTTGGCACGGCGCACTTCTGCGATGTCGCTCAGGACATCCAGGGAAGCGGCGAGCCGGTTCGGATGTGCCCGAACGAGCACGACGGTGCGTTCGTCGAACCCCAAGCGTCGCTCGGACACCGTAATGCCCGATTGGTCCGCGAACTCGAGCAGCCGTTCCAGCTCGTTGCCGTCTTGGCGCCGCAGCCACACTTCCCACCAGATCGTCTCGTCTTCATTCGGGTACGCTTCCGGAGCGTCGGTCCACAGCGCGCGTAGCGTGGCAAGACGGAGGGCAGCGATCCGATCAACCATGTCTTCATGCCGTCGCTCCCCCTTCTTCTTCGGAGTCTCGCGGGCGTACTTCTGGAAGCGAGCAACGAAATGTTTCAGCTTGCCGTCCGGGACGAAGACGGTAGCACGCTGGATCCGTCTCGGTTCGGCCTCATCGGTGGACGCCTCGGTGACCGCGACCAGCTCGATCCCCTGCCTCCTGTCCTCCAGGCTGCCGAGGTTGAGCTCGTAGCCAGGCTGGCTGTCGAATTGGATATATATGCCGGGCTTGGCTCCGTGGACGTCGATCCCCGTTGTCGAACGCCGCTCCTTGGCCTCGGCCTCCGCCACGTCGAGGGCGTTGGTTAGGGCAGCGGCATGTGCAGCTCTGCTTGTCGGCGCGGGAGGACGCGGGGGTGAAATTTTCCGGGGGTGTGATTGATACGCCTCAACCCGAGGAGCTGTCGGCACGAGGATGTGCTTGCGGTTACGAGGAGCCGCCATGGCTCATTTCCTTTGTCAGCCTTGCGTGGCGCGTCGTTCCTTGAGGGCCTCGACGAGACCCTCCGTATCGACGACCGTCGAATGCTCCAGGATGGCGTTCTTTGCCGCTTGCTCGCACGCACGGGCGATTTCCGCGTGGCTCAACCCCTCTGCCGCCGCTACGGCTGCACTCCACTGAACGCTTTGTGTATCCAGCGACGCGAGTCTGTGGCGCATGACGTGCTCGGCGATCTCGGCCGTTGGCAGGAAGTATTCGACGACGGAATCGAATCGTCGGAAAAGCGCGCGATCGAGGAGTCGGGAATGATTGGTGGCGGCGATGATCAAACTATCCGAGTCGTCCTGCTCAAGGAATTGTAGGAATGAGTTGAGCACGCGACGGATTTCTCCCACGTCATTGCGAGACGCCCGCTCGCTCCCCAGCGCATCGAACTCGTCGAAAAGATAGACGCCGCGCGTTTCACCGATCGCGTCGAAAATGACGCGGAGCTTGGCGGCCGTCTCGCCCATGTACTTGGTGATGAGACCGTGGAGCTGAATAGAAAAGAGGGGCAGGCCCAACTCACCCGACAACGCCGCGGCGGTCATCGTCTTGCCGGTGCCCGGCGGACCGACTAGGAGCAGTTTCCGAATCGGAGAGAATCCGTGCTCCTTGATGCGCTCGCGCTGGCGTTGCTCGACGAGGGAACGCTCGATGCGTCGCTGAACCTCCGGACCGAGGGCCATTTCGGCTAGACGCGTGGTCGGGTACCCAACCGTGAGCAGACCCGCAAGCTCACCGCGGGGCTGGGCTATAGGGACGGGCTTGCGTGGCTTAGCTGTACTCGCCCGGGATTTGGCCTGGTCGACAAGCTCGCGGAGTTCTTGGGCGAACTTGCCGTGCCCGCTGCGCGCCGCCTTTGCCGCCACCTGCATGGCGATGGCGTAGAAACGGGCGTCGTCGCCTGCCGCGTGGCTCTTGATGAGCGCCTTGATGTGATCCGCTTTCGCCATCGTCTTCTCGGCCTCTTGGACGTCCTACCGGAGGAGCTTCGTCGACGGATCACCGAGCGTCACCATCTTGCGCCTAACGCGATTGCACGAATTGGAACAAAGCACGGCGCTGGCGGTGCGAAGATAGCGCGAGCGAGAGGAGCAGGTCAAGGTTGTTGACGGTGCTGGTATGGACTCGACCCAGGCTCCTGCATCTAGCACGATATTGGTGGACAAGTGGCGGACGGATCGGGGGAGCGCCAATAGGGCAGCGATCCCATCCGGCGTCCATACCATCCGTGCGCCCAACCAATTCAGAAGACTCTATCTTGGGCGGACCAGGCCCCGTTTCTCTATCTTGGGCGGACCAGGCCCCGTTTCCCGGAATTGGCCCAATCTCGCATAGCGACGCGCTGGTCTGCCGCCCGCTTTTCCATGCGCATGCGGATCAGCCGCGTGTGTCTCGCGTTCCACATTCGCGTTTTGTCCCTTCCGGACGTGCCGGCGACCGATTCCGCCGCCGCCGGCTGATGTCCGGCATCTCCGCCCGCCCAGCCCATCGCTCCCCCCATAGCGATTCGTAGCAACACCGGGGAACGGGGCCTGGTCCGCCCAGATCATAGCGGTTTGTAGCGAAACCGAGAAACGGGGCCTGGTCGGCCCAGATGGCGTCCGCCCAGATGGCCCCTCCGCGCCGGGATGTCGCTTTCAAAGTCGGCAGGCCGGCGACACGCGCTCGCGGTCCGACGCCGCGGTCGCGGTGTGGGACCGGACCGGGGCGAGCCGACCTGCGCGTGATCATTGTTCGCAGGAGTCGCTCATGAGCATCGTGGACGTCCGGTCGTGGCGGTGCGCCGCCGAGTGGGGCCGGGTGGCGGTATCCCATTGTTGCAGGCCGTTCCTTTTCCGTTCGAGCATCGCCCTTGGCCTCGCGCTGTGCGCGGCGGTCGCCTGCGACGGCGACTCGCCGACCGAGCCACCGGACGGCACGGGCGGGCCCGCCTCGCTCGAAGCGACGCCCGAGACCGTCTCGTTCCACGCGGTCGGCGATTCGGTGGAACTCACCGCGCTCGTGCGTGACAGCGCCGGCAACGAGATCGCGGGTGTGAGCGTGGCGTGGGCGAGCCTGGATTCCGCGGTGGCGGTGGTCGGCTCGACCGGCTGGGTGGTGGCATCGGGCAACGGCACGGCCGCGGTCGTGGCGAGCGCCGGGTCGCTGGCCGACACGGTGTCCGTCACGGTCGCGCAGGTCGTGGCCGCGCTCGAGGTGAGCCGCTCGGCCGTGAGCGTGGGCGAGGGGGACACGGCGCGGCTGGTGGCGGTGGCGGCCGACTCGAACGGCGTGGCGGTCGAGGGCGCGGCCGTCGACTGGATGAGTGCGGATGAGGGCGTGGCCACGGTGGACGGCTCGGGGCTGGTGACCGGCGTTCGGCGGGGCGGCGAGACGCGGATCACGGCGGCGGCCGGCGGCCAGAGCGACGAGGTGGCCGTGTCGGTGCCGGACCAGCTCGCGTTCCAAGGCGGTGATGACAACTTCGACATCTACCTGGTGAACGCGGACGGCAGCGGCCGGACCCGGCTCACGTTCGACCTGGGCGAGGACACCCGCCCCGTGTGGTCGCCGGACGGGAGCCGGATCGCGTTCTCCAGCAACCGGGAAGCCAACGACGAGGTCTACGTGCTGAACGCGGATGGCAGCGATCTGACGAACGTCACGAACGATGCCGGCAGAGACGACATGCCCGCATGGTCGCCGGACGGGACGAAGATCGCATTCGTGAGCGACCGTGACGGTCCCAGCGAGATCTACGCCGTGAACGCGGACGGGAGCGGGTTGGAGAACCTCACGAACGATCCAGGATACGACTTCGAGCCCTCGTGGTCGCCGGACGGGACGAAGATCGCGTTCCGGAGCAATCGTGACGGCAACTACGAGATCTACGTGATGGCTGCGGATGGCAGCGACCCGACGAACCTCACGAACGATGCCGGCGACGACTCCCGCCCCGTGTGGTCGCCGGACGGCAGCCGGATCGCGTTCTCCAGCATCCGTGACGGGAACTACGAGATCTACGTGATGGCTGCGGACGGCAGCGGCCAGACGAACCTGACGAACGATGCCGGTCGCGACGTCGTCCCCGCATGGTCGCCGGACGGGACGAAGATCGCGTTCTACACTTTCCGTCATGGCAACTCCGAGATCTACGTGATGGCTGCGGACGGCAGCGAGCTGGCCAGGCTCACGAACGAAGACAGCAACGATGTCCTCCCCGTGTGGTCGCCGGACGGGAGTCGGATCGCGTTCTACAGTGACCGGGACGGCCCCGATGCCTGGGAGATCTACGTGATCGACCCGGACGGCAGCGGGTTGACGCGGCTCACGGATGATCCCGGGGAGAACGTCGCCCCCGCCTGGCGGCCGCGGCCGTAGGCGGCGGCCGGCGTCTCCGCCGGGTGCGGACCCGGCTCCGTGGCCCCGCCGCGCCGGGATGTCGCCTTCATGATGGGCAGGGCGGCCGGCGGGGCCGCCCCGCTTACGCCATTCGCCCACGACCATTGGAGCCGGGCCACGCAACACGATATGCGCAGACAAATCCTTCTCCGTACGAGTCTCGCCCTGGTGCTCGCGCCGTTCGGCGCGTTCGCGCTCGTGGCGACCGCCGCCTGCGGCGATGAATCGCCGACCGATCCGACGGGCGGCGGGGGCGGCACGGGCCGGGCTGTCTCGCTCGAAGCGACGCCGGCGACCGTCTCGTTCACCGCGCTCGGCGATTCCGCGCAGCTCGCGGCCGTCGTACGCGATGCCGCCGGCAACGAGATCCCGGGCGCGGTCGTCGCGTGGACGAACACGGACGCCGCCGTAGCCACCGTGAATGCCGCGGGGTGGGTGGTAGCGCAGAGCAACGGCACGGCCGCGGTCGTGGCGAGCGCCGGGTCGCTGGCCGACACGGTGCCGATCACGGTCGCGCAGGTCGTGGCCGCGCTCGAGGTGAGCCCCTCGGCCGTGAGCGTGGGCGAGGGGGACACGGTGCGGCTGGTGGCGGCGGCGGCCGACTCGAACGGCGTGGCGGTCGAGGGCGCGGCCGTCGAGTGGGTGAGCGAGGACGAGGGCGTGGCCACGGTGGACGGCTCGGGGCTGGTGACCGGGGTGGGGTGGGGCGGCGAGACGCGGATCACGGCGACGGCGGCCGGCCTCAGCGGTCAGGTCACCGTGTCGGTGCCGGACCAGCTCGTGTTCCACGCCGGTGATGACAATGTCGACATCTACCGGATCAACGCGGACGGCAGCGGCCTGACCCGGCTCACGTTCGCGGCGGGCGACGATGCCTGGCCCACGTGGTCGCCGGACGGCGGTCGGATCGCGTTCCGCACCTCCCGGGATGCGAATGAGGAGATCTACGTGATGAATGCGGATGGCAGCGACCCGACGAACGTCACGAACGATGCCGGCGACGACTACCGGCCCTCGTGGTCGCCGGACGGGATGAAGATCGCGTTCGAGAGCACGCGGGACGGCAACTACGAGGTCTACGTGGTGAACGCGGACGGGAGCGGGTTGCAGAACCTCACGAACGATCCAGGAGCCGACTTCGAGCCCGTATGGTCGCCGGACGGGAAGAGGATCGCGTTCTACAGCCACCGGGACGGCGACTTCGATATCCACGTGATGGCTGCGGATGGCAGCGAGCTGATGAACCTCACGAACGACGGTGGTGATGGCGACAATGTCCTCCCGAGGTGGTCGCCGGACGGGACGAGGATCGCGTTCGTCAGCAACCGAGATGGCGACTACGAGATCTACGTGATGAACAGCGACGGGAGCGGGCTGGACAAACTCACCGACAATGATGACATCGACAACGCCGCCGTCTGGTCGCCGGACGGCAGCCGGATCGCGCTCACGACCTACCGGGACGGCAACTACGAGATTCATGTGGTGAACGCGGACGGCAGCAGCGAGACGAATCTCACGAACCATCCCGGTCAGGACGCACTCCCCGTGTGGTCGCCGGATGGGGAGAGGATCGCGTTCGCCAGCGACCGCGACGGCGACTACGAAATCTACGTGGTGCACGCCGACGGCAGTGGGTTGACCCGGCTCACGGACGCTCCCGGGGACGACGTCTTCCCCGCCTGGCGGCCCCGGCCGTAGCCGGCATGCAGCCGGGTGGATGATCCTGCCCCCGCCGAGCACGTTGCGCGGGAGGCGACGGCCCTCCGCCGGCATTCGCCGGTGGCCGGCGTCACCGCGCTTGGTGCACCACGCGCCGTTGGCGGCCGCGGCTGTAGCCGGTGCCCGTCTCCGGCGAACGCGGACCACGCGCCGTGGCCCCTCCGCACCGGGATGTCGCTTTCATGAGTCGGCAGCCCGGACCTGCGCGCGCGGTCCGACGCGGGAACCGTGGTCTGGGACCGAACCCGGGCGAGCCGACCGGCGTGCGATCATTCCTCGCAGGAGTCTGAATGGGCATTGTGGATTTCCGGTCGCGGCGGTGCGCCGCCCAGCGGGGCCGTGTGGCGGTAGCCCGCCTACACGGGCAGCTCTTTCTTCGTTCGAGCGTGGCCATGAGCTTCGCGCTGTTCGGCGTGCTCGCCTGCAACGCCGATTCGCCGACCGATCCGCCGGACGGCACGGGTGGCACGACCGAGCCCGCGACGCTGGTCGTGAACCCGGACTCGCTCGCCTTCGCCGCGCTCGGCGACTCGGCGCAGCTCGCCGCAGTGGTGCGGGACGCCGGGGGCGACCCGGTCGCGGGCGTGACCATCTCCTGGAGAAGCCTTGAGTCCGGCGTGGCGAAGGTGAACGCGACCGGCCGGGTCGTGGCGCGGGCGAACGGCACGACCCGCGTCGTAGCCAGCGCCGGGGCGCTGGCAGACACCGTGCCGGTTACGGTCGCGCAGGTCGCGGCCGCGCTCGCGCTCGGCCCCGAGCAGGCGAC